>CAJULV010000004.1:0-35793 GCA_910587555.1 uncultured Acetatifactor sp. | reverse complement strand
GCGAGCCGGGATGGGATAAAACCGGAAAGAGGTCCCTGTGAGTGAGCCGGCAGGGGACAAAACCGGAGAGAGGTCTCTGTGAGCGAGCCGGGATGAGATAAAACCGGAGAGAGGTCCCTGTGAGCGAGCCGGGATGGGATAAAACCGGAGAGAGGTCCCTGTGAGCGAGCAGGGATGAGATAAAACCGGAGAGAGGTCCCTGTGAGCGAGCCGGGATGGGATAAATCCGGAGAGAGGTCCCTGTGAGTGAGCCGGGATGAGATAAATCCGGAGAGAGGTCCCTGTGAGCGAGCCGGGATGGGATAAAACCGGAAAGAGGTCCCTGTGAGTGAGCCGGCAGGGATAAGTTCGGGGACAGGCCTCCCCGCGGGCGATACGGCGGCTGCATGCCGAAAGCCGCGGGGGGACTGCCCAGTCCGGGTCAGAGGGCATATCGCCGTATCAGGCCGTGCCGCCGTGTACGAAGGGCACATCATTCGGGCTATCTTTTCCAGCCGCGAAATCCGACGCATTCTGCAGCGTGGTGGAAGCGATGGCGCCAAGGGCCTCTCTGGTGAAAAATCCCTGGTGGGAGGTAATCATTACATTGGGGAAGGAGAGAAGCCTTGCCGTGGTGGAATGCTCCAGGATTTCGTCGGAGCGGTCTTCGAAGACATTGTTGGTCTCTTCCTCATACACATCCAGACCCACGCCGGCGAACTTGTGCATACGGATTCCCTCGATCAGGTCATTGGTCTTTACCAGGGCGCCCCGGGAGGTGTTCACAAGGATAACGCCGTCTTTCATCTTTTTGATGGTTTCAATGTTGATCAGGTGGTAGGTGGAGTCCATCAGGGGGCAGTGAAGAGATATGACATCACTGTCGGAAAGTAAACGCTCCAGGGAGACATACTCCACAAAATCTTTCAGGGAATCGTTTTGGTACACATCGTAGGCCATGACCTTCATTCCGAAGCCATGACAGATGCGGCACATGGCAGCGCCGATTTTGCCGGTTCCGATGATGCCGGCAGTCTTCTGATAGAAATTGAAACCCATCAGCCCGCTCAGGCTGAAATCATTTTCCCGTACCTTATTGTAAGCCTTGTACAGACGGCGGTTGCTGGCCAGCGCCAGGGCCATGGCATGCTCCGCCACCGCTTCCGGGGAGTAGCCCGGGACACGCATGACACGAATGTCATATTTTTCGGCAGTGTCCAGATCCACGTTGTTGAAGCCGGCGCAGCGCATCAGGATCAGCCGCACATTTCTGGCGTGCAGGATTTCCATGGTCCGCGTGCCGATATCGGAGCTGACAAAGGCGCACACGGCATCGAAGCCTTCCGCCAGGGCGGCGGTCCGGGGATCCAGGTCGGATTTGGTGTACTCAATGGAGATTTCCGGAAAGTTTTTCACAACCGCTTCAAAGCTTTCCCGGTCATAGCTTTTGGTGTCATAAAATAATATCTTCATAATCGCTTACCTCATTTTCTGAAACAACTTTTTTACCTGTGGTTTAGTGTTCCTTATTTTTATAGTATAATACATTTTTATATTTGTCTACCGAAAAAGCTGCGGCAGTTTTGACTGGCCGCCGAACCGTTACAAAAAACGTCGTAACAGTTCAGACAGGGCGTTGAACTGTTGCAAAGTGTCTCATCCGTTAAATCGATTGGGCAGAAAAGGATTGTCAAAGCAGGGTGTTTCAGATATAATAATCTTCATACGGCACAGGGGGCCGGCTATGGGATTTCAGGGAGGTAAGCAGATGGGAAAGT
The DNA here is from genome assembly GCA_910587555.1 of uncultured Acetatifactor sp. Classification (GTDB taxonomy): domain Bacteria; phylum Bacillota; class Clostridia; order Lachnospirales; family Lachnospiraceae; genus Acetatifactor. The sequence continues at coordinate 34,036 of CAJULV010000004.1, read as the reverse complement.
GGATCAGGCGTTTTGTGGTGGTGGTGCTTCTGGGGATATTTCTCTATTCCGTCACAACCATCGCCATCATTATGTACCAATACAAGGTCAGCGACGAGCTGTATGAAAGTACGGCATCACAGTTTACGGTGACGCATGCTTCGGCGGAGGGAGAAGGCACGGGCACGGAGGGGGAGGCGCCTGCGCAGGATACGGCGGAGATTGCCCCCATCAGCGTGGATTTTGCAGGACTGCAGGCTGTAAACGGAGACGTCTGCGGCTGGATTTACTGTGAAGACACGCCCATTAATTACCCTGTGGTGCATGGGGAAGACAATGATTTCTATCTGATGCATAATTATGACGGGACTGACAGTGCGTCCGGCTCCATTTTTATGGAAGCGGACAACAGGCCCGGCTTTGCGGATTCCAACACGATTATATACGGGCATCATATGAAGAACGGCTCCATGTTTGCCACGCTGGACAAATGGGCGGAACAGGAATATTATGAAGGGCATTCCGTTATGTGGCTGCTGACGCCGGAACAGGATTACAAAATTGTCTTATTTTCCGGGTATACAACATCGGCAAACTCCGATACCTATATGATTTTTGACGGAGCCTGTGGCGAGCTGGACGATTATCTGGCCAAATGCAAAGGGCAGTCGGATTTCGACGCAGAGGTGGAACTGGAGGGGGATGCGCGTTATGTGCTGCTTTCCACCTGTGCGTATGTATTTGACAATGCGCGCTATGTCCTTCACGGCAAGCTGGTGCCGGCGGACAGCGCGGGAGGGCGTCCGCTGCGGTAGAAGGAACGTGGTTCCGTATGTTCTGTGGGGGCGGATAGATACCGAAGACGCCCAGGTGTAAGCACGCCGCGGAAGCGTGGGAAGGCCTGGGGTATCGGCGGCTGCGGAATACCGAAGACAGCGCGGGAGGGTGTCCGCTGCGGTAGAAGGAACAGGGTTCCGCATGTCCTGCGGGGGCGGATAGATACCGAAGACAGCGCGGGGCGGACGATACCGCCGGGGACAGGAATTGCAGATGGTTTTCAGGGAGAGAGGACAGGGATGATGAAAGACGGAGAACAGACAGGCAGACATGGCGACTTGGGGACATTTGTGGTGCATGTGCAGCATCGGCAGAACAGCAGCTGGCAGGGGCGCATTACATGGGTAGAAAAAGAGCAGACGGTTTCCTTCCGGTCAGTCTGGGAGATGGTCAAGCTGATGGCCGGCGCGCTGGAGACGGTCAGCGATAGCGAGGAGGGCACGGAGGAAGCGGAATGGCCCCTGAAGACGGAAATGTAGTCTATTATTTGTTGATAGAGAGGGAACGGAAATGAGCAGAAAAAGAGCAGTAGTATCTCTGGGACATGAGTCCCTGGGCTATACCACAGGTGCCCAGAAGGATGCGGTGAGGGTGACTGCGCGGGCGCTGGCGGATCTGGTGGAAGCGGATTACCAGCTGACGATTACGCACAGCAACGGGCCGCAGGTCAGCATGATTCACAAGGCAATGTCTGAGCTTAGGCGCGTCTACAGCGATTACACGCCTGCGCCCATGTGTGTGTGTTCGGCCATGAGCCAGGGGTATGTGGGATATGACATTCAGAACGCGCTGCGGTCCGAGCTTCTGAGCAGAGGAATTTCCAAACCGGTCAGCACGATTCTGACCCAGGTGACAGTGGATCCTTATGATGAGGCGTTTTATGAGCCTGATAAGGTGATCGGCCGCTACATGGAAAAGGAAGACGCGGAAGCGGAAATTAAAAAAGGAAATTACGTCAGGGAATACCCGGATAATAAGTTCCGCCGTGTGGTTGCGGCGCCGAAGCCCATTGACATTGTGGAAATCGAGTCCATACGGGCGTTGGCTGACGCGGAACAGGTTGTCATTGCCTGCGGGGGCGGGGGGATTCCCGTGATTGAACAGCAGCATATCCTGAAGGGGGCTTCCGCCGTGATTGAGAAGGATTCCATTGCCGGGAAGCTGGCGGCGGAGCTGCGCAGTGACGTGCTGATTATTCTGACAAGCGTGGACTGCGTGTACCGGAATTTCGGCAAGGAAAACCAGACGCCGATAGCATCCATGACGGTGGCGGAAGCAAGGGAAGCCATCCGCCGGGGAGAGTTTGAGGCGGGTACCATGCTGCCGAAGATAGAGGCGGCCATCGCTTATCTGGAGAAGGTGGAGGACGGCAGGGTGCTGATCACTTCTATTGAAAAAGGGAAGGATGCCGTCAAGGGGAAGGCGGGAACCGTGATTACCAGTACCCCGGCACATTGATCCTTCGGCAATCAGCATTCAGTGTCCACCCGGATGCTGTGTTGCCGTCGGCAGGTGTGTCCGCCGCATCGCCCCGCAGCCCGAAACGTCAGGGAGCATCCGGAAAGCGTGCGGCCCATGGCCTGACGGACGGCAGGGACTCAGGATGTTCCCAGCACCGCCATTGCCGCTCCGATCATAATACAGAAATCCGATATATTAAAAACGATTCTGCGTATACCGCAGCACTTTACATTGAATGAAAAATAATCCACCACGTACTTTCTCTTCAGGCGGTCATAGGTGTTGCTGAAGGAGCCGCCCAACAGGACGGACAGGCCCATGCGCAGCAGATTGTTTCCCCTGGTGCCCAGGCTGAGGAGGAAGGCGGCGGTGATAAGGATGCAGAGTACTGCGGACAGTGCCGCCACGACGGCGCTTTTACTCCGGCCCAGGTTCAGCATGGCGCCTTTGTTGTGGTATTTTTTGATCAGGATGCGGTTCTTCCAGATCGACGCCGGCAGGACGCCGGAGCGTGTTTGAAAATTGCTGTCCGCCGGCGTTTCGTTTCGTTCTATCAGGTTCTTGATTTTCAAATCTCCGAAGAAAATTCCGGCAATTATCAGAATACAGCATAATATCATGATTTTGACCTCCTGTTTCAAGTCCGGTTCAGTGCGTGAGTTTCCCGTATTCTGACCCGCCCGTCTCCCGGTAAATTCGGTGTGCCGGCCTGTTTATTTTCAGCCAAACGACGCGGAATGCAGTGTAAGGCAAAGGCGGGAGGCGAGGCGGCTTGTAACCCTGCCGATGACAACGCGGCAGGCACAAAAGCCAGGCGGGCCGCCTGGGGAAAGGGAAACGTGTCAGTACACTCGTGTAATCTGATTTACAGTTTACCTGATAAAGGGGAATTATACAAGGGCCTGGGCAGGGTTGTTTTACGAAAAAACATTTCATATAACGGTACCGAGAACAGACAGCAGACACAGTAAGGCAAAGGAGACATATGCATATGGAAAAAAAGATACTGTTTCCCCGGGTGGGAGGCTTTCTCCACGGCGGGGATTACAACCCGGAACAATGGCTGGACAGGCCGGACATTCTGGAGGAGGATGTGCGGCTGATGAAGAAAGCCGGCATGAACAGCGCCACGCTTGGCGTGTTTTCCTGGTCCGCCCTGGAGCCGGCAGAGGGGGAATTTCATTTTGCGTGGCTGGAAACCGTTATTGACAGATTATATGAGAACGGCATCTATACGGTGCTGTCCACGCCCTCCGGCGCCCGCCCGGCCTGGCTGGACGAGGCGTACCCGGAAGCTATGCGTGTGGACCGTACAGGTATGCGGGCACGTCACGGCGGGCGGCACAACCACTGCATGAGTTCTCCCGTTTATCGGGAAAAGGTGGCGGTCATAGACCGGAAGCTTGCGGAGCGGTTCGGCTTTCATCCCGGTGTCATCATGTACCATATATCCAATGAATTCAGCGGGGAATGCTTCTGCCCCCATTGTATCGAAAGGTTCAGGGCTTATCTGGCATGCAGGTATGACAATGATATCGAAAAACTGAATGCTGCCTGGTGGACTGCCTTCTGGAGCCACAGATACAACAATTTCCGGCAGATTGAGCCGCCTTTTTCCAACGGTGAAAACAGCGTCATGGGGCTGAACATGGAGTGGAAGCGTTTCACTACCTGGAACACCAATGATTTTATGAAGGCGGAGATAGAAGTGCTGCGCGGCGTGAACCCTGATATTCCCGTGACCGCGAACCTGATGCGGCTGTTCGAAGGGCTGGACTACCGGAAGATGGCGCCTGACATGGATGTGGTTTCCTGGGACAATTATCCAGCCTTCCACAATGACCGGGAGACGCTGGGGGAGACCTTTGGCGAGACGGCGTTTCAGCATGCGGTGATGCGTTCTTTAAAACGCGGCAAGCCGTTTATGATGATGGAGAGCGCGCCGGGGCTGGTGAGCTGGCAGGCGGTAAACAAGATGAAGCGCCCCGGCGTACACTTGTTGGCATGCCTTCAGGCCATTGCCTGCGGCTCCGATTCCGTGCAGTATTTTCAATGGAGAAAAGGGCGCGGCTCCTATGAGCAGTTCCACGGGGCGGTGGTGGACCATCTCGGCACCGATGACACCAGGGTATTCCGGGAAGTGGCGGAGGTGGGAGAACTGCTGAGAAAAATTGCCCCGGCGGCAGGCACCATCGTGAAGTCCAAAGCGGCGCTTCTGTTTGACTGGGACAACCGCTGGGCCATTGCGGATGTGAAGGCTTTTTCACAGGATTCCAAGAAGTATGAAGAGACCTGTATCGATATCTGGAAAGCTTTTTTACGGTTGGGCGTGGATATGGATGTGGTCGGGTCGGACGAGGACCTGGATGGTTATGATGTGGTGGCGGCGCCCATGCTGTACATGCTGCAGCCGGGGACGGCGGAGAATTTGAAACGGTTTGTAGGGCGGGGCGGGCAGCTGCTTGCCACCTACTGCACCGGCTATGTGGACCGGGAGCAGCTCTGTTTCCTGGGCGGGTTTCCGGGGGACGGGCTGAAAGAGGTCTTCGGTGTGGTCAGCGAGGAGATTGACTCCCTCTATCCCTCGGACAGGAACGGGATTGCGCTGGAGGATGGCAGCCGCTGGGAGGTCAGGGATTATGCGGAGGTCCTGCGGGTGCGGGGCGCCCGGGTGCTTGGGCGCTATACGGATGATTTCTACATGGGCACCGCAGCCCTGACCTGCAGGGAATACGGACAGGGGAAGGCTTACTACATGGCGGCCAGGACGGCGGCGGAGCAGATGACGCCGTTATTTGAAAGGATGCTGGCGGACGCAGGCATCCCTGTCAGGAAGCTTCCGGAAGGCGTGGAATGCCATGTGAGAAGCGGCGGGGCCGGAAGCTATGCTTTTTACATTAACAGTACCTCGGAGCAGGCCGTCATATCCGGGGTGACAGGCAGGGACCTGGTGACGGATACAGAGGTAAGAGGAGAGCTGACGCTGCCGGCATTAGGCGCTGCGGTATTATACACGCAATAGCGAATCCGCAAGCTCCGTAAGCACCTCAAAATAATTCTCAAAAGTCTTCCGGCAGCAGCCGGGATTGGAGATGACGATCCCGGGGCTGCGCAGGCCCATGAGGGAAAATCCCATTGCCATGCGGTGGTCGTCATAGGTTTCCACGATGGAAGGCTTCGGGGCGCCGGGATAGACCGTGATGCTGCTCTCCCGTTCCTCGCATCTGATGCCCATCTTCCCCAGCTCCGTGCAGATGGCGGCGATACGGTTGCTTTCCTGGAAACGGATGTGGCCTATGCCGGTGATGGTGGTTGGGCTGTCCCCAAAGGGGGCTATGGCCGCCAGGGTAATGGCCTGGTCGGAGCAGCCGGACATATCCGCGGTGACACCGTGAAAAATCCCGCTTTCAGGAGGCTCTACCAGGATACCCCAGGGGGTATCTGCGGCGTGACAGCCCATTCTTTCCAGAATTCCGATAAAGGCCAAATCACCCTGCATGGAATCGAAATGCACATGGTTGACGGACACGGGGATATTTAAGAGCGGGCTCATGGCGTAAAAGTAACATGCGGCGGACACATCCGGCTCGATGCGATAATCCGCTGCCTGATAATGCTGGCCGCTGCGGGTCAGGAAAGCGCGTTCTTCCGGGCGCTGTACATGCACGCCGAACCGCTCCATCATTTTCAGGGTCATTTCGATATAAGACATTCCGTGGGTACCCTCTATCCGGGTGGTAAAATCGCTGCCGCACAGGCAGGAGACGATGAGCAGGGCGCTTAGGAACTGGCTGCTGTCGTCGATATTGACGGAAATCGCATCCTTTCGGAAGCCATGTGATTTCAGGGTAAAGGGAAAGCGGCCTTCCGCGCCTTCGGAACCATAAATGACCTCACAGCCCAGCTCTTTCAAGGAATTCAGCAGAGGGAGCATGGGTCGCCTGCGCATCTGCTCCGAGGCGTCCATATGGTAGACGCCGTGGGAAAGCCCAAGGTAAGCGGTAAGGAAACGGGCGGCGGTTCCCGCGCTGCCCACGTACTGGGAAGCCTCGGCCAGGGGCACCCTTCCGCCCAGGCCCCTAACGAAAACGGTTTCGTGTGCCTCATCCACCTGCGTCTCAAAGCCCAGGTCCTGTATGCATTTCAGAAAATGCCTGGAATCGTCGGAAAACAGTACGCCCCGGAGGCAGGAGGTCCCGTTTGCCAGCGTAGCCAGAAGCAGGGCGCGGTTGGTGATGCTCTTGGAGCCGGGGACGTCCGGGGAAACCGGAGCGGTGACAGCGGTTTTTTTGTTCTGCAGGGTATCATACAGAAAAGGAACGGTGTAAGTAGTTTCGGTTATCATAAGCTTGTTCTCCTGCTTCGTATCCGCCCTAAGCGGTATCATGGCGGTTTATTTCTTCTGCTTAGTTTACCATATTTTATACCCATGGTCAAAAAAATCTGCGGCTGTCGTAAAGCAAACGCGGCATGCGGGCAGGCTTTCCCGTATGTCCTCACAGAAACAACGGCCATCTGCCGGCGTAATCCCAATCCATGAAACACATGAAAAGCAACGGTGGGGGAAGCAGCCCGCGGCGGCCTCGGAAAAAGTGGTTGCGGAAAGAAACGGGGCATGATACAATAACCACGAAGAGAGTCGGAAGAACAAATGTTTTGGGATGGCAGGCTGTTTTAAAAGAAAGGGAGCATCATCATGAACAACAGGGAAAAAACGTTATGGATTACACGCACGGCCGTCTTTATTGCGCTGTTAATCGTAGTGCAGGCGGTGACTGCGCCCCTGGGGAATACTTTGGTTACAGGAACCCTGGTAAACGCGCTGCTGATTGTTTCGGTCATGACCTGCGGTGCCATGTCGGGGGCTACGGTGGCGGTTGTCTCGCCCATCATGGCTAAAATGGTGGGGATCGGGCCGCTGTGGGGACTGATTCCGTTTATTGCCCTGGGGAATATCGTCCTGGTGCTGGTGTGGCACTTTCTGGGGAACAGGCATATGGGAACCTGGTATGCATCAGGGACGGCGGCGCTGGCGGCAGCGGCACTGGCCAAGTTCCTGACGCTGTATGTGGGCATTACAAGGGTAGCGGTTCCGCTTCTGCTGCGCCTGCCGGAGCCGCAGGCATCGGTGGTTTCGGGGATGTTTTCCGTTCCGCAGCTGATTACGGCGCTGCTTGGCGGCGTGGTTGCGCTGCCGGCGATTCATGCGGTGAGGCGGGCATTCCTGAAGTCTTGATGCCAGGGATGGAAAGCGGCAGGGACGCAATGAAAACGGACGGAAAAATCTGCCGGGAATGTTGAAGGGCTATATATGAAAAACTACAAATTTATCCTGGAATACGACGGAAGCCGCTATTACGGATGGCAGCGCCAGCCGGGGAAGAACACGATCCAGGGAAAGCTGGAAAATGTGCTGAGCCTGATGTGCGGGAGGGAAACGGAGGTAATCGGCGCCGGCCGCACGGATGCCGGTGTCCATGCCAGGGGAATGGCTGCCAACGCTTTCCTGGAGACGGATTTTTCCTGTGAGGAAATCAGGGCATACATGAACCGCTGCCTTCCCGACGACATTGCGGTGAAGGAGGTACGGGAGGCGTCTCCCAGATTCCATGCCCGCTACAATGCGGTGGGGAAGACTTATCTCTATACCTGCCATGAGGGGGAGGTCAAGTCTGTCTTTGACAGGAAATACTGCACCAGGCTGGAGGAAAAGCCGGATTTGGAACGGATGGAGCAGGCCGCAGAACTCCTGAAGGGGGAACATGATTTCCGGAATTTCTGCGTAAACCCCCGTATGAAGAAATCCACTGTGCGCAGGGTGGACAGGATCGATATAGAGCGGCAGGGAGAATACCTGCGGTTCACTTTTCACGGAACGGGTTTTCTGCAGAATATGGTGCGCATCATGACGGGTACCCTGCTGGAGGTTGGCTGCGGCAGAATAACCGCGGAAGACCTGCTGGCGGCATTCAATGACCCGGAGCGCCGGAAAGCCGGTCCTACGGCGCCCGCGCAGGGCCTGTGCCTTATGTCTGTGGACTATGACTGAACGGGGAATGCAGTCTCAATAACAAATGGAAAGTGGCATGCATTCGTACAATGAACCATCGGATTTACGGGCGCATGTAGAACTATAGTAAAGGAGAAATGGAAAATGTATACGGAAAAACAACTGGAAAGGATGCTGGGCAAGCTGTACAGGCTGGAGAGAATGCTGGAACCCAAACTGTTTTACACCGTGGGAAACGTGCCGGTGAAGGCGTTCCAGACGGACGGAAGCCATCATGACGTACCGGAGGATTCCTGCTTCAGTGAATGTGAAGACGGGGCTGTCTTCGAAGGGCGGGGAATCTATTGCTGGTTCAAGGGCAGTTACACGGTTCCGGAAGAGCTGGACGGAAAGCGCCTGTTCGTCTATCCGAAAATCAAGGGATACGAAGGCATGATGTGGGTGAACGGCAAGCCCTACGGCAATTACGCGTCCAAAATGATCGTACACAGCCACGGAAATCATTACTGTGACATGCTGTGCAAGGAGGCAAAGGCCGGGGAGACCGTGGAGCTGGCTTTCGAGTACTATGCCAACCATTATATTAAGGGAACCCAGCCGTTCCTGGTGGAGGCGCAGAAGGAATACCGCATTGAATATCACTCAGTGGATATCTGCCTGAAGGATGAGGAACTGGCGGAATTTTATTTCGATCTGAGGACGGCAAACCAGATGGTTAAGGTGCTGGAGAAGAAGGACTTCCGCAGGGCGGCCTTTGTACGGGCAATGCTGGAAATCCATAATCTGATTTCCTATGATTTCGAGAATGAGGTTCCGGAGGTGTTCCGGGAGCAGATCAGGCGGGCGGATGTCATCCTGAAGAAGGTGATGCAGGAGAAGAATGCCTCCTCTGCGCCTTATGCCGGGCTAATCGGGCACTCCCATATGGATACGGCATGGCTGTGGCACCGCGGGGAGACGGAGAAGAAGTGTGCCAGAACGTATGCCAACCAGATGAACCTGATGGACCAGTATCCGGATTATACCTTCGTACAGAGTTCCGCTTATCACGGGGATATCATCAAGCGGATGTATCCGGCGCTGTTTGAGGATATCAAAAAGAGAGTGGCGGAGGGCCGCTATGAACCCAACGGCGGTGTCTGGATAGAATGTGACTGCAACATTCCCTCCGGCGAATATATGGTAAGGCAGTTTGTATGGGGCCAGAGGTTCACCAGGGAGAATTTCGACTATACGTCAGATGCTTTCTGGCTTCCGGATACCTTCGGCTACAGTGCGTCCCTGCCCCAGATTATGCAGGGCTGCCGGGTGAAATATTTCCTTACCACCAAGATGGCATGGAATGATACAAATGTCTTCCCTTATGATACGTTTTATTGGAAAGGAATTGACGGTTCCCAGGTATTGGTACACTTTAACCGTACCCATGTATGGCCTGACCCCGAAGCGCTGACGGAGAATCTGCTGGCTGACGGAGAAAATACCATCAAGGAGCGGTCCGTTTCCAATATGCGCCTGATTTCCTACGGCTTCGGGGACGGAGGCGGCGGTCCGGAGTTCGGCATGATTGAGATGGCGGAGCGGATGAAGGACATGGAGGGGATGCCCAGGACCTCCCACACCACGGTGAGCCGTTTCATGCAGGAGCTGGAGCAGAGCCTGGTGGAGCCTTCCACTTACAATGGCGAGCTTTATCTGGAACTGCACAGAGGCACCCTGACCAATCAGCATGATATCAAGCGGAATAACCGGAAAGCGGAATTTGCCCTTCGGGACTTGGAATACCTCACGGTGCGGGACGCCGTGCGGAAAGAAACGGATGCTTCTTCAGAGCAGATCGACCCGCTGACCAACGAGATGCTGGTGAACCAGTTCCACGATATCCTGCCCGGTACCTGTATTCCCCGTGCCCATGACGAGGCAAAAGAGGCTGTGGGGCATATTATTGAGGAGTCAAAGCGCCTGAGCAGCGGAATCCTGGAGAACTGGGCGGAGACGTCGGCCGCAAAAACGGTTACGGTGGTAAATACGCTGTCCTTCCAGCGGAGCGATGTTGTATACCTTCCTTTTGAAGGCTGGTATGTAGACGGCGATTACAGGCAGCAGGTAGTGGAAGACAGAGACGGAAACCGTAAGCTGGCCGTGATGGGAGTAAAGATTCCGGCATTCGGCAGCACGGTACTTCCCATGACAGAGGCGGTTCCCCAGAGTGCGTCCGTATTTGCCGTAAGCGGAGAAAAGGGAGAGATTCTGGAGACACCCATGGTAAAAGCAGTCTTTAACGAGAAGGGCTATATAGAATCCTTTGTGGACAAGCGCAACGGGCGCCAGCTGAAGGGCGAGGGATATGCGCTGAATACTCTGCTCATGGCGGAGGAAGTCTCTCTCGGCTGGGACAACTGGGATGTAGACGCGGATTATGAGAGCAAGCTGCGGGACAGCGCGGAACTTCTGGAGCGCAGCGTAGTGGCAGACGGCGCAGTGGAATTCCGAATCCGCAGCCGTTACCGCCTGAGTGCGAAATCGACTCTGGAGCAGGATATGATATTCTATGCCGATTCTCCGGAGGTGGTTTTCGAGACGAGGATGGACTGGCAGGATGATCACAGATTCCTGAAAGCGGCTTTTGATACCACCATCCACACGGATTACGCCAGCCAGGAGATTCAGTTCGGCTATATCCGCCGTGTTACCAACCGGAACACGTCCGTTGAGAAGTCGAAGTTTGAAGTATCTAACCACAAGTATACGGATCTTTCCGAGACACGGTACGGGGCTGCGGTCCTGAATGACTGCAAGTATGGCATCAGCGTCAAGGATTCCCAGATGCGGCTCTCGCTGCACAAGGGCGGCTGCATGCCGGACGAGCGTGGAGACAAGGGGATTCATGAATGTACCTATGCGTTCCTGCCCCACATGGACAGCATGTCCGCAGACAGCGTTATTCAGCCGGCTTACCGACTGAACGAGAAGCCGCTGGCAGTGGCAGGAAGCCTTTCCATGGACAGCCTGCTCACCGTTGGCTGTGACCATGTAATCGTGGAGACCGTGAAGCCCATGGAGAAGAACGGCAGGGGCTTTATCCTGAGGCTCTATGAGGCGGAAGGTGCGGCGGAGAAGACGGTACTCACCTTCGGCTTCCCGGTAAAGGGACTGGCGGAGACCAATATGCTGGAAGAGGTTCAGGCAGAATACCCGGCAGCACAGCAGCTGGAACTGGATTTCAGAGCATTCGAGATTAAGACGATTATGGTTAATTATTAATCACTTTCTTCCCCGCGGCCGGCCGCGGGGAAGCTTTTTTACCTTTTTCACATGAAAGTATTCGGCTAATCGTTTCTTTGTTTTCGGGCGGGCACAGGTGTCTTCTGACGAGAGGCAATGAAGCATCAGAACGGGAAGCAGCGCCGGCGGAACGATTTCCGGCCGAAGGGTGGAGCAAAGTGAGGCGATCCGGGAAGCAAAGTCGACGGAACGATACCCGGCCGAAGGGTGGAGCAAAGTGACGTTATCCGGCGAGCCGCCGTGCAGCCATCGGAATAGGAGTTAAAAATGATCATTGATTTTCATACCCATGTATTTCCAAAGAGTCTGGCGGAGCGGGCTGTGGAGAAGTTGGCGAAGAGCGCCCGGGCCTTGAATTATGCGGACGGAACTGCGGAGGGACTGCAGGACTCCATGCGGGAGGCGGGAGTGGATTATTCGCTGCTTCTGCCAGTGGTGACCAGAGCAGGGCAGCAGGAGGACATCAACCGGATTGCGGTGGAGACGAATGCCCGGGCGGCGGAGACGGGGCTGCTCTCCTTTGGGGGCATACACCCTGAAAATGAAAATTACAGAGAAATTTTGAGAAATCTGGCAGAAAACGGGGTAAAGGGCATCAAGATACATCCTGTTTTCCAGCAGGTTCCCATTGACGATATCCGTTTTCAGAGGATAATCGCATGTGCTTCTGAAAATGACATGATTGTCATTACGCATGCGGGATATGATATCGGCTTTCCGGGGGCGGATCAGGCTTCCGTTTCCAGAATCGTCAAAATGTTGGATATGGTAAAGCCGGAGAAATTTGTACTGGCACACATGGGCGGATGGGAATGCTGGGAGGAAGTGGAGGAATCTATCGCCGGGCGCAAGGTGTGGCTGGATACGGCTTTTTCTCTGCTGGAGATTGAACCTGCCCCGGGTACGCAGCGTAGCGCGGAGGAGGATCCGCCGCTTTCGAAGGCGCAATTCTGCCGGATGGTCCGTAAGATGGGGGCGGAGAGAATCCTGTTCGGCACCGACAGTCCCTGGAGCGGGCAGAAGGAAATGCTTACCGTCATAAGGGAAAGCGGATTGAGTCGGACAGAACAGGATGCCATCCTGGGAGAGAACGCAGCCGGGCTGCTGGACATTCGCCCGGTGCCTCCCAAATGCTGACAGTGACAAAACGGCATATCCCGGGATTTCGGAGACGCAGCGCTGATACGCCAGGATAAGCGGGAGAGCAGCGCTGATACTTCTGAAATAAGCGTGAGTTCAACGCTGATACTTCCGAAATAAGCGTGAGTTCAGTGCTGATGCTTCCAGATAAGCGGAATTTCAGCACTGAAACGCCAGGATAAGCGGAATTTCAGCACTGATGTGCCCGGATAAGCGTGAGTTCAGCGCCGATGCTTCCGAATAAGCAGCGCTTAACTTCGATTTTCCTGGGCAACCAGCTGCTCGGCCCCGTACATCTTCCGGAGTTTGGGTTTTTCGATCTTGCCGGTGGCATTTCTCGGTATTTCATGGAAAATAATCTCCTTGGGACGCTTATATCTGGGCAGTTCCCGGCAGAAGCTTTCCAGTTCTTCCCAAGTGCATTCCATGCCGTCCTTTACTTCAACGATAGCGGCTGTCTTCTCGCCCAGGCGCCTGTCGGGAAGGCCGATGACGGCTACATCCTTGATCTTGTCATACTGCCGGATGAAATCTTCAATCTGGACAGGATAAATATTTTCGCCGCCGCTGACAATGACGTCTTTTTTTCGGTCCACCAGAAAATAAAATCCCTCTTCATCCTGCATGGCCATATCACCGGTGAACAGCCAGCCGTTTTTCAGCGTATCGGCGGTAGCCTTTTCATCACGGTAATAACAGGTCATTAAGCCGGGACCCTTGACGCATAACTCGCCCACATCGCCCTGTTTTACTTCAGTTCCGTTTTCATCTACAATACGGCATTCCCAACGGTAGCCGGGGATGCCGATGGCGCCTACTTTGCGGATATTTTCCATACCGAGGTGTACGCACCCAGGCCCTGTGGACTCGGACAGGCCGTAGTTCGTATCGTAATCATGCTTCGGGAAATAGGATTTCCAACGCTTTATCAGGGAAGACGGTACCGGCTGTGCCCCGATGTGCATCAGGCGCCACTGCTCCAGCTGATAATTTTCCAGGTGCAATTCGCCCGCATCCAGTGAGTCAAGAATATCCTGGGCCCAGGGTACCAACAGCCATACAATGGTACAATGTTCGCTGGAGACGGCGGACAGGATGGTTTCCGGCCGGGTTCCCTTCAGGAGTACCGCCTTGCTGCCTGCCACCAGGCTGCCCATCCAGTGGAATTTCGCACCGGTGTGGTACAGCGGCGGGATGCAGAGGAAAGTGTCTTCCCTGCCTGTGGCGTGGTGCTTCTGTTCCATCTCAGCTGCCTGGGTCAGGCTTTGGTGTTTATGTAAAATGGCTTTTGGGAAGCCGGTGGTTCCCGATGAAAAGTAGATGGCGCCATAGTCATCCTCCGAGATTTCCACATGCGGATCCTGGCTGGAACAGTCAGCCACCAGTTCATGATAGCTTTCGGCGAAGGTAGGGCAGCTGTCCCCCACATAGATGAGAAGGCGTCCCTTTGCCAGACGTTCCGCATTGGACTCAATACGTCCGATAAAAGCCGGACCGAATACGATGATATCCACTTCCGCCAGTTCTGCGCAGTACAGGATTTCACCCGCATCATAACGGAAATTGAACGGTACGGCAATAGCGCCGCATTTAAGGACACCAAAATAAATGGGAAGCCATTCCAGGCAGTTATACATCAGGATGGCTACCTTTTCTCCTTTTTTCACGCCTCGCCCAATCAGCATATTGGCAAAGCGATTGGCCTTTTCATTGAATACGCCCCAGGTAATCTCCCTCCGGTAGGGTTCAAACAGGTCAGGCTGAATCAAATCGTATTCTTTCCATGTAGTCCGCCGGGTGTCCTTTTCATCCGGATTCAGCTCCACCAATGCTACTTCATTGGGGTACATCCGTGCATTTCTGTCCAGAAAATCTGTAACTGGCATTTTGGTTTCCTCCTGATTAAAGTTCCGTAACAGCTTCGTTCAGTGCCGAATAAGGCAGAGAATTTCCGGCCGCAAGAGCAGCGTCTGCAAATCCTCTGGGCACAGCCCCCTCTATTTTGCGGGTGGTAATGTAGCGCTGTAAAGCATTACATCATTAAAGGTATCACATATGGGAGTAAAAGTCAATTTGAATTCAAATATGTTGGGGCGGTGATGTTGACAACGTTTTTTCCGTATGCTATTCTATGGCATGAAAAATCGCGCTTGCTGTCTGCAAGTTTCGCTTTGCACGATTCTTGTCCCAAATTCACTTGACTACGCTATGGGACTCTCTCATTTGGGCCAAAACTCCCACAAATCGTAACGTCTGGCCGGCAGAAAGCCCTTTTCAAACACATGCGAATCCGGCAGGTCGGAACAAAAATGCTATAACGCGCATAAGTTTATTGCCGAACGTCTAAAATGTACAAAACGGAATCCGCAGCAGCGCGGAGCAGTTACCGTTAGCCGAAGGGCACAAGGGGGTATAAAATGGAAATCAATCGTATCGTGGAAAAGCAGAGGGTGTACTTCGCCACAGGAGCTACGCGGGACGTGGACAGACGGATTTTAGAATTGAGTCGGCTGCGGCAGGCAATCCGTAATCACGAAACGCAGCTTTGCGAGGCTATGAAGAAAGATTTGGGGAAAAGCACCAGCGAGTCCTACATGTGTGAAGTGGGGCTTACTCTGAGCGAACTGTCCTATCAGATTCGCCATCTGAAGAGGTGGGCGAAACCCAGGCGCCGGGGTACGGATCTGGCCAATTTTCACGGAAGGAGCTTTTCCGTGCGGGAGCCTTATGGCTGCGTGCTGGTGATGGCTCCCTGGAATTATCCTTTTCTGCTGTGCGTGGAACCCATGATTGGGGCAATTGCGGCGGGGAACTGCTGTGTACTCAAGCCATCTGCCTATTCTCCGGCCACATCGGCTGCCGTCAGGGAACTGGTGCAGGAGGTTTTTCCGGAGGAATACGTGGCTGTAGTAGAAGGCGGACGGGCAGAGAACAGCGTCCTTTTGGAGGAGCGTTTTGACTACATTTTCTTTACGGGAGGTGTGTCCGTGGGGAAACTGGTGATGGAAAAGGCGGCTGCACATCTGACTCCGGTTACTCTGGAATTGGGCGGAAAGAGTCCCTGCATTGTGGACAGGACAGCCGACTTAAAGCTGGCGGCATCAAGGATTGCCTTCGGAAAATACCTGAATTGCGGGCAGACCTGTGTAGCGCCGGACTATCTGCTGATTGACAGGCGCGTGAAGGACACGTTTCTGGAGCAGTTTATCAGGGCAGTGAAGCGGATGTACGGGGAGAAGCCCCTGGAAAATCCCGATTACGGGAAGATTATCAACCGGAAGCATTTTGACAGAATTCGGGCTTTGATGGATTCGGAGAAGCTGGTGTACGGCGGGGAAGCGGATTCGGATGCGCTGCGGATTGCGCCTGCGGTAATGGATAATGTGTCACGGGCGGACGCCGTGATGCAGGAGGAGATATTCGGTCCCATACTGCCTGTGATTTCCTTTGACGAGATTGGGGAAGCTTTTGACTTTGTGCTGGAAGGGGAAAAGTCTCTGGCAGGGTATCTGTTTACCAATGATAAAGGTGCGGAAAAACGTTTTCTGGAAAATGTTTCCTTTGGCGGGGGCTGCATTAACGATACAATCATGCATCTGGCAACGTCGCGGATGGGGTTCGGCGGTGTGGGCAACAGCGGAATGGGTTCCTATCACGGATACAGAAGCTTTGAGACTTTTTCTCATGAGAAGAATATCCTGAAAAAGTATGGGTGGATTGATATGCCGCTTCGATACCGGCCTTACAGCGGGAAGAAGGACCGGTTAATCAGGATGTTCCTGCGGTAGGAATCGGCGGAATCCGTCTTTCGGGCCGGACAGGGGGACTGATATGTCACTGCGGCCGAAAATGTAAGTGGTTGGATACGTTTTTCTACTCATGTTCGGAGCAATTTGTGTTCAGGAAACAATGAACGGTAATCCTTTTTATAGAAGCAGACAATGAACGGTAATCCTTTTATAGAAGCAGGAGTTGAAAGGCCGTGCCGGAAGTAGTATTGGCATCGTTGGCATCGGCTTGTGTAAGTGCTTTCGGAAAAGACAGAATATTCTGGCAAAATATCGTCTCCAAAAATATTTAAAGAAAATTTGAAAAAAGATGTTGACAAGTAAGAAAATATGGGATATAATTTGGTTACAACAAAGGAAAACAATATCTTCCATTTTAAAGACAACTGAATATTAGTTCAAACAATGTTTGACAGAAAACACAACATGAAATGACAGGAGGCTTGAAGCAGACAAAAGAGTGCGGCACACAAAATGGTAACGAAACACTGAAAGCAATGACATCAGGGCGCTACAGTACATGAGTACAATGAAAAACGTGGAAAGCATGCTGGATGAAATGGAAGATAATTGGATCGATATAGAGAAAACTGAATAAAGGAGGTAAGGTCCATTGGATGAGGAACTTTGAGAGAGCGTATTGATTGAATGATAATCGATACGCTCTCTTGCAGCGTACGGGATTTCACGGAGTGGATTAATTTGCCTTACAGTATCCGGCGATTTTGGAGGCAATCTGTTACGCAGTTCTGTTCTTTGGCCGGTACACCATTGCATTCATCTTTCGGCGGTCAGCACTTTCTGTCCTCCCGGTACTGCGCTGCCGCCGGCAGTGGTTTCTGCTGCATCGCCTCCCGGTACTGCGCTGCCGCCGGCAGTGGTTTCTGCTGCATCGTATTCCGCTTCTGCCTTGTCCCGGAGCAGACACCGGGTGCTGCTTAGGCGGGAATGAATGCAACGAAGTATCGGTATAACCCGTACCGAATAACCAAAGGTTTCATCAGGCTAAATTTTCGCCGGTGGCGGTGATATTTGCCGCGGTGGATAGCGGGGTGCATGGAAGGAAAGGCATGCGGACC
Source organism: uncultured Acetatifactor sp. (assembly GCA_910587555.1). GTDB lineage: Bacteria > Bacillota > Clostridia > Lachnospirales > Lachnospiraceae > Acetatifactor. The sequence goes on along the minus strand of CAJULV010000004.1, from coordinate 16,457 downwards.
GGGAGGGGATAGGCGGCTTAACGCCTGCGTCTGCGCAGCCTTCTGATTAATTTGACAATCATTATCACCAACAGAATCACCAGCACAATTGCCAGCAGTATGATGCCTACAATAAGAAAGGCATATTTATTGGGATTTTTTATCAGATCGCCCATTGCCCGGCTGTCTTCCGTCACTTTGCGTCCCTGGGCGGAGGCGTAGTATTCCGGCATATTTGAAATGCCGTCACCGTCCGTATCTTCCATGGAATCCAGGTACCCCGCGATGGCGGCCCAGGCCTTCAGTTCCTTCCCGTCTGCAGTGATAATGGCATCTTCGATGTTTACGATGGGGGTGCCGTCGGCGAACTTGGGCTGTACGGACAGGATGCCGTATGATACATCCGTCACTGCCCCCAGCATCTGGCCGCTGTAGAGGTCGCATACGATGCGGTAAAGCCTGTCGTCTTCGATTTCTCTGCGTCCGCCGTTTTCGTCCGTCAGGTAACAGTCGGTGACCTTGTTCAGAATCAGTCGGTGAGGGTTATAGGAAAAATTGCATCCGCTTAAATAAAGACGTGCGGAGGGCATGAAATCCGAGACGGAAGCGTCGATTTCAGCGCCGGTCTTCAGTTCGGCCCCGGTGAGATACATGCTGATTAAGGGGTAACCGGGTATGCCGTCCGCGCCGATACCAAGTGAGTAGGCATTGAATACATCTTCCACGGTGATATCGCCTGCGGCAAAGGTGTCACGGACACATCCGGAGGGGACAATGGCCACATCCACGGGATGGGAGTCGGAATCCCCTGCTTGATTCGCCGCATGGTAAAAGGCATCCGCCAGGAGATTTCCAAGATTATGCTCCGTATGCGTCTCATACAGGTCGTCAGAGGTGGCAAATTCCACGGTATTTTGTACCAGTATCTGACCGCTGGTGTAACCGAACCGGGAGAGATAGGCGGCATCCACTTTTTCCATCAGGCTGTCGATTTTTGCCTGGGCGGCGCTGTCCGCCGGAATTGCCTCTGTAACGGGGAGGAGTTCATAAGTGTCCATGCGCCACCGCCCGTCCGGTTTTTGGGACATGGACAGGGAACCCAGGTTCCTGCCGTATGAGCCGCAGGACACAATGTAAGTATCGCCGTGCTGAATGGGCTGGGGAAGGGTGGTATGGGTGTGGCCGCTGATGATCAGGTCGATATCCGGTACGGCTTTTGCCAGAATTTCATCTTCGGAATTGCGTTCATCGGCGCTGGTACCGCTGTGGGAGACGCAGACGATCATGTCCACGTCTTCGTTTTCCCGGATATGCCGGACCGTATCGGCGGCAGCGCTGGAGATATCCCGGAATTTCAACACGCAGGTAGGCGCGCAGGCAAGGGAATCTTCTCCGAAGACGCCCAGTACAGCGACTTTTACCTCTCCCTTTGTCAGCACGACATAGTCTTTCATGCCGTAAGCTTCGAAGGCATCCTTCAAAAGCTGCTGGTCCGGGGTGAGTCCGTCGGCTTCCATGGATTCCCAGTCAATATTGCACAGAACCAGGGCAGGCAGCGGGTCTTTGCTTTCGACAGCAGCATTCAGGGCGCCGGCCAGGCCGGAGGAGCGGTAATCGAATTCGTGATTTCCCAGGGTGGCGGCGTCAAAACCCATGGCGCCCAGCATCCTGAGTTCTGCGGCGTCCGTGTGGAAAATGGTCTGTACCAGTGTTCCCATGGAGAAATCTCCGGCATCCAGCAGCAGCGTATCCGGGTTCTCCGCTTTTGCCTGGTTGATCAGGGTCTGAATTCCGGCAAAGCCGCCCAGGGTAACATCCTGGCCGTCTTCCACCGTGAGGAAGCTGTTCAGGTGTGAGTGCGTGTCGTGCAGGAAGAGAATATCCATTTGCCTGCCGGCGGTTTCGGCGGCAGATGCCCGAAATGCGAAGGGCGTCAGCATAAGGAGAAGGAGGCAGCAGAGCAGGTATCGTGAAACTTTCTTTTTCATGTAGATAACTTCCTTTCCGAATGATAATATACCGATAAACGGTGCCGCGGGGGACAGGGCACAGCCTGCCGTCCGCAGAAAACAGGCGCGGGATAAAGGACGCGCGGCTGTTTCGACACATTTATTTTATAATGTATAAACAGGGGAAGTCAAGCTTATTTGACGGAGCGGCACGAACAAAATCGTAACAGTTCAGACAGGGCGCAATTTTGACTTCGCGAGAGGGGCTGTCTGAACTGTTACACAAAATCCAAACGGCCGGAAATTTCGGATAAATTGCGATTGACGAACATGCGGCAGATATGGTATAGTACAAGCGTATGGAAAACAGAGGGACAGAGTCTTCCATGTAAATATTTTGGCAACTGTGTTGCCTTATTGATTGAGTTAAAAGCTCAAATTTTATAAGTTGGTGACTATAAACCGGTGCTTAGGCACATCTAACTTGTGAAACGGTCAATAAGAGTAGTAAAAGTAAAATATTTGCTATATAGACTCTAAAACCATATATCTGCAGTATTCCTACCGCACTGCCGGGAGACGGCGGGGGCGCAGAAGGAGAACAGAGATTAGAAAGCAAGTGATGGTAGTGTCGCTTGCTTTTTTTGTATGCGCGGTATATGGGGAGAAAAGGTGCTGTTGATACGATGTGTGGTGTTGTCGCATTAAGGGTAACCGGATACAGATATGCCTGATTGCCGGACATCCTGCATCTTGTGTAGAATTTCCGAATGGGGCAGCCCAATGGAAAAACGGTGCCGGGGAGAAGCGCTGCGGCCGGAGCATATGGACGAAGACAGGGGCAGCAGGGCCGTGTCCGGGTCGGCAGCCAACATGGATAAAGGAGAAATCATGAGTGAAAAACTTGCCTTATATGGCTTTAACAATCTGACAAAATCCCTGAGCTTTAATATTTATGATGTGTGCTATGCCAAGACGCAGCGGGAGCAGAAGGATTACATTGCCTATATTGATCAGCAGTACAATTCGGAACGTCTGACCAAGCTCCTGGTGGATGTGACGGATATGATCGGCGCCAGGGTGCTGAACATCTCCAGCCAGGATTATGAACCCCAGGGAAGCTCGGTGACGATTCTGATTGCGGACGAGAGCAAGGTGCCCATGGGAGATACCACCGTGGCACATCTGGATAAAAGCCATATTACCGTTCACACTTACCCGGAATACCATCCGGACACCTGCCTGGCAACCTTCCGGGTGGATATCGATGTGGCGACCTGCGGAGAGATTACGCCGCTGTCCACCCTGGACCATCTGATCGGGTCCTTTGATTCCGATATCATTACCATGGACTACCGTGTAAGGGGCTTTACCAGGGCAGTCAGCGGGGAGAAGCTTTTCATGGATCACAGGATGACTTCCATACAGGATTATATCAACGCGGATACATTGAAAAGATATGATGTGGTGGATATCAACGTGTACCAGGCGAATATTTTTCATACGAAGATGCTGATAAAAGAGATTGACCTGCAGAATTACCTGTTTAACAGCGATGTGTATGAGCTGCCGCCCAAGCTGCGGCTGGAGATTATGGATAATCTCAGGCGGGAAATGATAGAGATATTCAGCGGGAGGAATATTTACTGACAAACCGTCCGGTGCCGTTTCCGTCCGGGACCGTTCCGGCGGCTGGAGACGGCAGAGGGGGCGTGAAAAGGAGGCACCGGGAATGGGACGTTTCAACCAGGCAAGAGCGCCGATTTATGAGGCGTTGGAGGAATTCCGGCAGGAGCGGATTGTGCCGTTTGACGTGCCGGGGCATAAAAGAGGCAGGGGCAATCCGGAGCTGGTGGGGCTTCTGGGGCAGCAGAGCGTGGGAATCGACGTAAATTCCATGAAATCCCTGGACAATCTCTGCCATCCGGTATCCGTTATCCGGGAGGCGGAGGAGATGGCGGCGGAAGCTTTCGGTGCTGCCTACGCCTTTCTGATGGTGGGAGGGACCACCTCTTCGGTGCAGAGCATGGTCTTAAGCGTCTGCAAAAAGGGCGATAAAATTATTCTGCCCAGAAATGTTCACAGGAGTGTAATCAATGCGCTGGTCTTAAACGGCGCCATACCCATCTATGTGAATCCGGATGTGGACGTCAAGCTGGGGATTGCCCTGGGGATGAAAGTATCCCAGGTGGAGCGGGCGATGCAGGAACACCCCGACGCGGCGGCGGTTCTGGTCAATAACCCCACTTATTACGGAATTTGCTCTGATTTGAGAAGCATTGTCCGTATGGCGCACGCCCGTAAGATGAAGGTATTGGTGGATGAGGCCCATGGAACCCATTTTTATTTCGGGGATAAGATGCCCGTTTCCGCCATGGCGGCAGGGGCGGATATGGCAGCGGTGAGCATGCATAAATCGGGGGGAAGCCTGACCCAGAGTTCCTTTTTGCTGACGGGGACGTCCATGAATCCGGGATATGTGCGGCAGATTATCAACCTGACACAGACTACAAGCGCGTCTTACCTCTTGCTTGCCAGCCTGGACATTTCCAGGCGGAACCTTGCCCTGCGGGGGAAGAAGGAATTTGCCAGGGTGACAGCGCTGGCGGAGTATGCCAGGGAGGAAATTAACCGTATCCAGGGCTATTATGCCTATACCTCGGAATTGATCAACGGGGACAGTATCTTTGATTTTGACAGGACCAAGCTGACCGTGAATACCCTTGGAATCGGCCTGGCGGGAATCGAAGTTTACGATTTGCTGCGGGACGAGTACGATATCCAGATGGAACTGGGGGATATTGCCAATGTGCTTGCTTATATCTCCATCGGTGACAGGGAGCGGGATATAGAGCGGCTAATCGGCGCCATGACAGAAATCAAACGGAAATACAGACAGGATAATGCAGGGATGTTTACCCAGGAATATATTGAACCCAAAGTGGCGGTTTCTCCTCAGAGTGCTTTCTATGCGGAGAAGGAGTCCCTGCCGCTGCAGGAGACGAAAGGGCGCATCTGCAGCGAGTTTGTCATGTGTTATCCCCCGGGAATCCCCATCCTGGCCCCCGGGGAGGAAATCACGGAGGAGATTTTGGCGTATATCGTTTATGCAAAGGAGAAAGGCTGTTCCATGACCGGTCCGGAGGACCCTGAGATTCGGCGGCTGAATGTGCTGAGGGAGCAATGGGCGGTTTAGGAAGGCAGCGGTATCGAAACGGTCTGGCTGGAATGATTTTAATGATAGGAGGACGTGTATATGGATTTATGGTTTTCGGAACTTCATACACCGAATGTAAAGCTGTCCATCCGGGTGGACAGGCAATTGTACAGCGGTGAGAGTGAGCTGCAGCGGATAGACGTGTTCGAATCCCCGGAGTTCGGGCGGTTCCTGGCACTGGACGGCTACATTATGCTCACGGAAAAGGATGAATTTATTTACCATGAGATGATTGTTCATGTGCCTATGGCCGTGCATCCCCATGTGGGGCGGGTGCTGGTCATCGGAGCCGGCGACGGAGGCGTGGTGCGTGAGTTGGTAAAGTACCCGGAGATCGAGTACATTGACCTGGTGGAGATTGACCGGCAGGTGATTCAGGTGTGCAGGGACTATCTGCCGCAGACTGCCTGCAAGCTGGACGACGAGAGGGTGTATATCCATTATGAAGACGGCCTGAAGTTTGTCCGTTCACGGGAAGACGAATACGACCTGATCATTGTGGATTCCACGGATCCCTTTGGCCCCGGGGAAGGCCTTTTTACCAAAGAATTTTACGGAAACTGCTACAAGGCCCTGCGGGAGGACGGCATCATGGTGAACCAGCATGAAAGCCCCTTCTACGAGGCGGATGCCACAGCCTGCATGCGCGCACACAAACGCATTGTGGAGAGCTTCCCCATCAGCCGCGTTTACCAGGCGCATATTCCCACATACCCTTCCGGCCACTGGCTATTCGGATTTGCATCTAAAAAATATCATCCTGTGAGAGATATGGATGCCGCCCGGTGGATGGAGAGAGGGCTGGAAGCCAGGTATTACACCCCGAAGCTTCATGCGGGGGCATTCTGCCTGCCGGCTTATGTGGAGAAGCTGCTGCGGAAGGTGGAGATTCACGGATAAGGGATATTACACCCCAAAGCTTCACGCAGGGGCATTTTGCCTGCCGGCCAAGGTATTCTGAAATACAGGGTGTTTGATGTTGGTTTTATTTGACGGCCTTAAAATGTATAGAACGGAGAGAAGAAAATGTCGAAAATTTTAATCATCGGCTGCGGGGGCGTTGCCTCCGTGGCAATTCGGAAATGTGCGGAGAAGGCGGATGTGTTTTCGGAAATCTGCATTGCGAGCCGCACGGTGGCGAAATGTAATGCGCTGAAGGAGAAGCTGGAGGGGAAGACGAAGGCGAAAATAACCACCGCCGAAGTGGACGCGGACAATGTGGAGGAGCTGGTTGCCCTGATGAATAGGGAGCAGCCCAAGGCAGTGCTGAATCTGGCGCTTCCTTACCAGGATTTGACGATAATGGACGCCTGCCTGGCCTGCTGCGTAGATTACATTGATACGGCCAACTATGAGGCGGAGGACACGGAAGACCCTGCCTGGCGCGCTGTATACGAAAAACGGTGCAGGGAAAAGGGGTTTACCGCATATTTTGATTATTCCTGGCAGTGGGCCTACAGGGAGCGTTTTGAGAAAGCGGGAATCACCGCCCTCCTGGGCAGCGGTTTTGACCCCGGGGTGACAAGTGTCTTTTCTGCGTATGCTTTAAAACACTATTTCGATGAAATTCACTATATCGACATCATGGACTGCAACGGGGGAGACCATGGCTATCCGTTTGCCACCAATTTCAACCCTGAGATTAACCTGCGGGAGGTTTCCGCCAATGGCTCCTACTGGGAAAACGGCCGCTGGGTGGAGACCAAACCCATGGAAATCAAGCGGGAGTACGACTTTGCCCAGGTAGGGAAGAAGGATATGTATCTGCTGCACCATGAGGAAATCGAGTCCCTGGCGAAAAATATTCCCGGCGTCAAGAGAATCCGATTTTTCATGACCTTCGGGCAGAGCTATTTAACCCATATGAAATGCCTGGAGAATGTAGGTATGCTGCGGACGGATCCCGTGATGTTTGAGGGAAGGGAGATTGTGCCTATCCAGTTTTTGAAGGCGCTGCTTCCAGATCCGGCATCTCTGGGACCCCGCACGGTTGGCAAGACCAATATTGGCTGTATTTTCACCGGGATAAAGGACGGAAAAGAGAAATCCGTCTATATCTACAATGTGTGCGACCATCAGGAATGCTACAGGGAAGTGGAATCCCAGGCCATCTCCTACACCACCGGCGTGCCTGCCATGATCGGCGCAATGCTGGTGATGAACGGAACCTGGAGGAAGCCGGGGGTATTCAATGTGGAAGAGTTCGATCCGGATCCCTACATGGAGGCCCTGAACCGCTACGGCCTGCCCTGGGTGGTGGAGGAGAACCCTGTGCCGATTGACTGACATCTCAGGAGGATGCCCCGTTAAGTGCCTGCTTCTGCTGCCTTACGGGGCATTTCCGATCTGCAAATCCGGTTTTAGTTCATGGCAATCAAATCGGGAATCGTAGCCTCGAAATCAACGCCGTACCAGGGCTTATGGGGATTCTGCAGGGTCACCTCTATGGTATGGGCCGTATAATCGGCTGCGATTCGCATGGCATCCCGCCAGTTCTTCCCTCTCAGCATCTCGCCTACGCAGGTACTGGAAAACAGATCTCCGGTCCCGTGATAGGCGGCGTCGATTCTGCGGTTCTGGTAAACGTAATATTCGCCGGTCTCCCGTTCATATCCGACCACCCCGGTTTTTCCCTTTTCCAGCGAGACGCCGGTGAGGACGCTGACGCCTGCTCCCAGGTCATTGAGCCTTGAAAGAAGTCCCTTTATATAGGCCTCGTCGTATTCTTCCCTGTAGTCGGTCCCTGTCATCAGGCAGGCCTCGGTGATGTTGGGTACGATGATATCCGCTTCCGCGCAGAGTTCGGCGTTTTTCTTAACATATGCCATGTCAAAGGCGGGATAGAGCTTTCCGTTGTCCGCCATCACAGGGTCGACGATAATGGTGGTATTCTTATCCCGGAAGCTTCCGAAGAGCTTCTTTATCTGGTCAATCTGGCTGACGGTTCCCAGGTAGCCGGTATAGATGGCATCAAAGGTCACGCCTTCGCTTTTCCAGTGATTGGCAATGGGATCAATCTGGTCGGAAAGGTCCTTGCAGGTAAAATTCCGAAACATGGTATGGGTTGACAAAACTGCCGTGGGCAGGATGACCGTCTCGGCGCCCAGGGCGGATATAACGGGTAATGCGATTGTCAGGGAACATTTGCCCAGACATGAAATGTCCTGTATTGTCAGTACTCTTTTCATTTAGATTCCTGTCTGCGCGTTGCGGCGCGCGTTTATAATGCTGTGACAGGCTGAATACGCTTTTTTATTCAGCCCCTTTCCAAAAAGCTGCCGGCAGGCTTATGCGGATGCACACGCCTGTGCAGCCGATGCTGTTCCGGCTTTCTTCCGGATTTGCAGGCAGACACATCATATCACTATTTCCATATTACGTCAATAAGGTTGAGGCTTCCGGAACGGGAAGTTACCCTGGCAAATTACCCTGGGGATTGAATTGCCCATGGCTGCCTGGTATGGTCGGATTGCGCCGTACTCCCTCTACCTTCCGGTATTCCCTGGGGGTTGTGCCCATGATTTCCATAAAAGCACGGTTAAAGCTGCGCTGGCTGTTAAAACCGGACTCTGCCCATACATCGGTCAGCGGTGCATTACTGGTCTTTATAAGCTGTATGGCATATTCCAGACGGATATGGTTCAGATACCGGCGGAAATTCATCCGCAGCCTGTGTGAAAAAATATCGGAGATATAATATTTGTTCACATGGAGTTCCCTGGCCAGCCGTTCCAGGCTCAGGGGTTCCTGAAAATGCTCCATAATGTATTGCACCAGCTGGAAAGTGAGTTCCATACCGGCAGATTTCTCTTTTTTTACGGGGGCAAGCCGGGGCCAGGCCAGGGCAAACAACACATGGAACCAGGCGGGGCACAGATCGCTGCAGTCTGCACAGGGAGCGGCATTGCCGGTGTGGAGATGGTAGATCCGGTCCAGGGCCAGGGCGCCGTCCGCAGTCAGTTCCCCGGCAGGCAAAAAGGGATGTGCCGGGGTGTATTTCCGGAAGGCGTGCTGATACGTTCCGGTGACAGAAACGTCGAAAATAAACAGCCTTGTCCGGCTGCCTCCGGGGGAATGGTAGCTGTGGATATGCTGTGGAAATACCACGGCACAGTCCCCCGCCTTCAGCTCCCGGCTTTTGTCCATGATCCGCACGGTAATGCTGCCCTCCATAACAAGCAGTATTTCGCCGTGATCATGCAGGTGCTGGGGAAATTCCAGGTTAGTCGATTCGAAGCACTGTACAATGCTGCTTTTGTTCTCATAAAAGGGTTTCATGTTCCGGAACCTTTCTGTTGGCCAATTTTTGGCTGGTTATTCCATGCATTTGACGATTATTATAGTATGGCAAATGCTATAATGTAAATACATAAAATAATTTTTTCCGGAGGATTCTGTGTGGAAGGACATAATTTCTGCCATGCCTTATAGCGGGCGGATTTGAAATGTAAAATTTATAAAGACATTTTTGACAGACTACACATGTATTTCCGTAGGGAAGAGAGGTAACGGAATGGACAGAGAGAAGAAGGTATTGATTTTTCAGGGCGGGTGGGACGGCCATGAACCCGACAGAGTAGCCGGCAGATTTGCGGAAATCATGAAAAAACACGGCTATTTCTGCGAGATTCATGCCGATCAGGATATCCTGCTGGACCAAGCTCATGTGATGGAGATGGATTTAATCATTCCCTGCTGGACCATGGGGGAGATTGCTCCCGAAGCCAGGAACAACATTATGAAGGCGGTGGCTGCAGGCAGCGGCCTGGCGGGCTGTCACGGCGGCATGTGCGATGCTTTCCGGAACGATACGGAATGGCAGTTTATGACCGGCGGCCAGTGGGTCAGCCATCCGGGGGGAGACGGCATCCGCTATCAGGTGAATATCTGCCGGGGGTCCGGTCCCATTGTGGAGGGGCTGGAAGATTTTGAGGTATGCAGCGAGCAATATTATCTGCATGTGGACCCTGCGGTAGAGGTGCTGGCTACCACCCGTTTCCCGGTGGTGCCTTATTACCATATATCCAACAAGCCTGTGGATATGCCTGTGGCATGGACCAAATTCTGGGGAAACGGGCGGGTGTTTTACAGTTCTCTCGGACACCATGACGATGTGTTTGAGAAATTTCCCCAGGCCCAGGTGCTGATGGAACGGGGAATGCTCTGGGCGGCACAAGGCCGGCAGTATGCCCTGGACCATGGCCTTACGACGGAGCGGTTCGAAGGCTGAACAGCTCCGGATAAATCACACTGGATTATTCCGAAAGGTTGAATGCTCCTGTTGATACATACTGATGTAAAAAGATATAAACCGTAAAAGACAACATAACAGAGCCATATGGAAAGGAAAACATAAATGGAAACAGTAAAAATCGGAATACTGGGACTTGGAGCCATCAGCGGCATTTATTTGGAGAATCTGACAAAATTGTTCCGGGAGGTGGAGGTTTGCGGTGTCTATGACCTGGTTCCGGAAAAGGTGGCTGCGGCCAAAGAAGCGTATCAGATCCCGAAGGGTTATTCTTCCATGGAAGAAATGCTGCAGGATCCGGAAATCGAGATTGTCCTGAACCTTACCAGGCCGTTTGAACATTATGAGACTACAAAGGCAGCGCTGACGGCGGGCAAGCATGTCTACAGCGAAAAACCGCTTGCCGCCACCTATGAGGAAGGCTGCGAATTGACGGCTTTAGCCAGGGAGAAGAACCTGATGCTGGGAGGCGCGCCGGATACCTTTATGGGCGCGGGCATCCAGACCTGCCGCAAACTCATCGACGACGGATTTATAGGGCGTCCCATCGGCGCTTCCGCCCGGATGATCTGCCATGGCCACGAAACCTGGCATCCGTCGCCGGAGTTTTATTATCAAAACGGCGGAGGCCCCATGATGGACATGGGGCCATACTACCTCACTGCGCTGGTAAACCTCCTGGGCAAAGCGGATACCGTTACGGGCGTGGTGTCCAAAAGCTTTGAGACTCGAACCATCACAAGCAGCCCCCTGTACGGCAGGGAGATTCAGGTGGAAGTGCCAACCCATGTAAACGGTATCCTGGAGTTTGCAGGCGACGCGGTGGCTACCGTCACCACCACCTTTGACGTTTACTATGATAATTCTGCCAGCCTGGAGATATACGGTACAAGGGGGACCTTACGTGTACCGGATCCCAATGGGTTCGGAGGCCCTGTAATGCTGCTGCGCCCGGAGGATGGCAGCTTCAGGGAAATCCCCTTGGTTTTTGACTATAAAGAAAACAGCCGGGGACTGGGATTAGCGGATATGGCAAAGGCACTGCGGGAAGGACGTGCCCTGCGTGCAGGCGCCGGGCAGACGCTTCATGTACTGGAAATCATGACTGCCTTTGAGAAGAGCAGCCGTGAGGGAAGGCGTGTTGTCCTGGAGAGTCCTTATGAACGGCAAAGCGCCATGTGCGGCCAGAAGGTGAGGGGAATCCTGTAAATACTTTATTTGAACGGGCTGAAGCTTGGCTGACTGAAAATGACCAAATTGGTTAATATGGCTGCCTGCTGCCTGTCCGCTTCCGGGATATTCAATGCGCTCATTTTTGATGCAAAGTAGTGCCTTAAGAAATCCAAACGTTTGGATTTTCTGAGACACAGCTGCGCTTCGCTGCTGCTCGCAAACGGCGTACCGATGAAGCAGATACAGGAATGGCTCGGTAACAGCGACTTTTCCACAACCGCCAATGTATATGCCCATCTGGACTATAATTCCAAGCTGTCCTCTGCGGATGCAATGGCAAAAGGCTTAAGTGGGGCATTGGGAGTAATCTCATAAGAAAACGGCGTATCATATCAGAAGATACGCCAATACATAGGGCAGAGTTCGAATAAAGGCATTTTTTGCACGAAAACGAACCATTTTTAAGAGAGAACTCGCCCATTTTAGGAGAGAACTGAGGATTTACTCCCCGAAAAAGCGCCGGAATGAAAAAAGCCCACAAGCGGCAAACCCGCTTGTGGACGTAAGCGTCTGGCGGAGAGTGTGGGATTCGAACCCACGTGCCCAGTAAAGGACAACTGCATTTCGAGTGCAGCTCGTTATGACCGCTTCGATAACTCTCCCTGTCATATCTGCAACATCAGCCCCAAAAAGACCTTTGGAAAAAGGAGAGAACTGATGGAGAGAACTAAAGTAAATTCAGTTGTAAATGATACCGCAAAAGCCCCGAAAAATCAAGGGTTGTCGGAGAAGTGTTTCCAAAGTGGTCACTCGTTTTCGAGTGCAGCTCGTTATGACCGCTTCGATAACTCTCCCTGTTGCATCGGCAACACCGGTTCTCGCCATATCCCTGGAAAAGGGGGAGAACTGACGCTTTTTTATTTTAAAGCATCTCGGACAATTTTGCAAGACTTTTATACGTTTTTTTCTGAAGAGGTTGCAAAATTGTCCGGAAAAGGGTAATATTTTATTAAAGGTGCGAACAGCAAACAGGCACAAATAAAAAGACAGGAGGAAATGAAACATGAGGAGAATTGGTATGTTGACCAGCGGTGGGGACTGCCAGGCACTGAACGCGGCTATGAGAGGCGTTGTAAAGACTTTGTACAACAGCGGGCAGCAGGTGGAGATTTACGGGTTCCTGGACGGCTACAGGGGGCTGATTTACAGCAAATTCCAGATGCTGACCGGCAAGGATTTTTCGGGCATCCTGACAAAGGGCGGCACTATGCTGGGAACGTCCCGTACGCCTTTCAAGACCATTCAGAATCCGGATGAGAACGGCCTGAACAAGGTGGAGGCAATGAAGCAGAATTATTACAAGCTGCAGTTGGACTGCCTGGTCATCCTTGGCGGCAACGGCACGCATAAGACTGCCAATCTGCTGCGCCAGGAGGGGCTGAATGTTATCACGCTGCCCAAGACCATCGACAATGACCTGTGGGGAACGGACATGACCTTCGGATTCCAGAGCGCTGTGGATATTGCCACCGACGCCATCGATTACATTCACACTACAGCTGCGTCCCACAGCCGTGTCTTCATTGTGGAGGTTATGGGACACAAGGTGGGATGGCTGACACTGAATGCCGGTATGGCCAGCGGCGCTGACATTATTCTGATCCCCGAGATTCCCTATGATATTAAAAAGGTTATTGATAAGATTGAAGACAGAAACAGGAAGGGCAGCGGGTTTACCATTATTGCGGTGGCAGAGGGCGCCATTTCCAAGGAAGACGCGAAGCTTTCCAAGAAGGAATATAAGAAGAAACTAGCGAAGAGAGTACATCCTTCCGTATCCTACGAGCTGGCGGAAGCCATCCAGAAAAAGACCGGCATTGAGGTACGTGTCACCGTTCCCGGTCATATGCAGCGCGGCGGCAGTCCCTGCCCGTATGACCGTGTATTTGCAAGCCGCCTGGGCGCGGAAGCAGGCAAGCTGATTCTGGACAATCAGTATGGCTTTATGGTAGGATATAAGAACCGCGAAGTAGTCCGCGTTCCTTTGGAGGATGTGGCGGGCAAGCTGAAGGAAGTATCCCCGGATGCTACCATTGTGCAGGAGGCCAAGCTTCTGGGTATCTGCTTCGGCGACTGACCGGGGCAAATTTCGGCATTATATCATTAAGCATAATCAGGGAGGCAGAATATGTCGTACACGGCATTGTACCGGAAGTTTCGTCCGGACACTTTTGCGGACGTGAAAGGGCAGGATCATATCGTAATCACACTGAAAAACCAGCTGAAGGTAAACCGTATCGGGCATGCCTATCTGTTTACCGGCACCAGGGGAACGGGAAAGACAACGGTGGCGAAGATCCTGGCCCGGACGGTAAACTGCGAAAATCCGACCCCGGACGGCCCATGCGGGGAATGCCGTATCTGCCGCGCCATCGCCGCGGGCGCCAGCATGAATGTCATTGAGATCGATGCTGCGTCAAATAACGGCGTTGACAATATCCGCGAAATTGTGGAAGAAGTTTCCTATTCCCCTGCGGAGGGAAAATATAAGGTTTATATCATAGACGAGGTGCATATGCTTTCTACAGGGGCCTTCAACGCTTTGCTGAAGACCCTTGAGGAGCCGCCCTCCTATGTGATTTTTATCCTTGCAACCACGGAGGTACACCGTCTGCCCATCACTATCCTGTCCCGATGCCAGAGATATGATTTCAAGCGTATCACCATTGACACAATTACGGACAGAATGAAAGAGCTTATTCAGGAAGAAAATGTCAGGGTAGAGGAAAAGGCGCTCCGGTATATTGCCAAGCTGGCGGACGGCTCCATGAGAGACGCGCTGAGCCTCCTGGATCAGTGCATTGCTTTCCTGCTGGGGGAAGAACTGACCTATGACAAGGTCCTTGATGTGCTTGGGGCAGTGGACACAGAGGTGTTCAGCCGGCTGTTTCGCCATATACTGGACAGGAATGTACTGGGCTGCGTGCAGCTTCTGGAGGAAATTATAATGCAGGGGCGGGAGCTGACGCAGTTTGTGACGGATTTTACCTGGTATCTGCGCAACCTGATGCTGGCGCAGTCCTCCGACAACCTGGAGGATGTCATAGACATGTCTACGGAGAACCTGAAACACCTGAAGGAAGAGGCGGAGATGGCGGATATGGACAGGATTGTCCGGTTTATCCGTATTTTTTCGGACTTGTCCGGGCAAATCCGCTATTCGGCGCAGAAGCGCATCCTGGTGGAGGTGGCTTTAATCAAGCTGTGCAAACCGGAGATGGAGACAGGGCGGGAGGCTATCCTTGACCGCATTCGCCAGATGGAGGAAAAGGTGGAAAACGGCGTGGTAACCGTGGTCTCAGAGGGAGGCGGTGCCCTGTCCGGAACAGGAGCGGTGCAGGGAGGCCCGAAAAAAGCGAAGCCGGAGCTGCCCAAAGCGATTCCGGAGGACGTGAAGCAGATTGTGGCCAGATGGCCGTCCATTGTGGGAACCGCGGAAAACCCCATGCGGATTTACCTGAAGTCTGCGAAACTCAGTCTTAGCGGTGACAACAGGCTGCTTATGGTGTTGGAGGACGGCGTGGCGTCGGATTATTTTACACAACATGCGGAAAACAAAGTCCGCCTGGAGGCGCTCTTGTCGGATTTTTCCGGAAAAGAAATAGAAGTGAGCATTCAGGCAGTCAAGGGACAGCAGGAATTTGAAGACAATTATGTAGACATATCCAGGCTGATACAGATGGATATAGAGGAAGAAACGGAATAAAGGCATCTTGGAAACGCCCTGCCGGGAAAAGATACAAGACGGGCAGATGCGGAACAGGAAAAACAGTATTGACAGAGGCGGAACCGAATAGGAGGAGCAATGGCGAAAAGAGGAGGTTTTCCGGGCGGTGCGATGCCCGGGAATATGGCTAATTTGATGAAACAGGCGCAGCGGATGCAGCGTCAGATGGAGGAAGGGCAGAAGGAACTGGAAACAAAAGAATTCACGGCTTCCTCGGGCGGCGGAGCTGTGGAAGCGACAGTGAGCGGCAAAAAGGAAATCCTGAAAATAACGCTGTCGGAGGAAGTTGTGGATCCGGAGGACATCGAGATGCTTCAGGATCTGATAGTGGCGGCTGTCAATGAGGCGCTGCGCAAGGCAGAAGAAGCCAGCAGCGAGCTGATGGGCAAGATGACAGGCGGCCTGGGAGGACTGCCCTTCTGATGGACTTATACAGCGGACATATTAACAAATTGATAGAAGAGTTGGCGGCACTTCCTGGTATTGGCAGCAAATCGGCCCAGAGGCTTGCGTTTCACCTGATTAATATGCCGGGGGATAAAGTCCGGCGTCTGACGGAAGCTATCACGGTGGCCAAGGAAAACGTGCGGTATTGCAGGGAATGCTTTACGCTGACGGACCAGGAAGTCTGCCCCGTATGCGCAAGCCAGAAGCGCAATCACAAGATTATCATGGTGGTGGAAAATACAAGGGATCTTGCCGCCTATGAGAAAACCGGGAAATACGAGGGCGTGTACCATGTGCTTCACGGCGCCATTTCTCCCATGCTGGGTATCGGACCCGGAGATATCCGCCTGAAAGAATTGATGGAGCGCCTTCGGGGAGAGGTGGAGGAAGTTATTATTGCCACCAATTCCAGCCTGGAGGGCGAGACAACGGCCATGTACATAGCAAAGCTTATAAAACCCACAGGCATTAAGGTAACCCGGATTGCCAGCGGCGTTCCTGTGGGCGGCGATTTGGAATACATAGATGAAGTGACGCTGCTGCGCGCCCTGGAGGGACGGGTGGAACTGTAGGGGCAGCTGGTCTCCCCCTGCGGTGGCCACAAAAGCAATGAGCGGAACATAAAAACAGCGAAATGGGTTTTGTGACCGGGAG
>CAJULV010000003.1:87360-124995 GCA_910587555.1 uncultured Acetatifactor sp. | reverse complement strand
TATACCGACATATAAGAACTTCTAAAGAGATAATCTAAATTCACCCATAATTTTCTCTCACAAATTTGTGCTGGCGCCTAAATTTGCGGTGGAATACGGAGAATAAAGCAGGCAGCAGAACAGTATGAACTTCCAAACCCGGAAATCCAGGTTTTTGACGATATGTTCCGGGTAAATCTTTATCGCAGACCATTTTCGGAAATAGCAGATGATAGCGGCATCGGAGAAGCATCGGAGAAGCATCGGAGAAACATGGGAGAAACATCGGAGAAGCATGGGAGAAGCATCGGAGAAGCATCGGAGAAACATCGGAGAAACATGGGAGAAGATTTCAATGAGACACAAAGGAAGATTTTGGAGCTTTTGTCTGTGGATGCAAAACTTTCCGCCGCAAAACTGGCACAGCAGGTTGGCGTGTCTAGCAGAAATGTGGAAGTAAATATCAAAAAGCTGAAAGAGAGCGGAATATTGATTCGTTGTGGTTCTCCGAAAAGCGGGTATTGGAAAATAACAGAGAAAAAATCGTTGGATTGAGGTAACAGAATGGATTCAGAAAAAGTGATACAGGATTTGAACCAGCGTTTTGCGAGGCCCTTACCGGAATTTTATAAACGCAGAATTATATTCTGGTGTGATGAAGAACGGGAATTTGAAGACCAGTTGGATGAAATTGTCCTGCAGGATGCGAAGTTGATTGCGCTTACAGGGACAAATTATTTTGCCGTGAAGAAATTACTGGGAGTGGAAGATACCACAGGCAATTATGTGATTTATTGTCCTTTGTCCCACGAGAAACCAGAGGATGACTGGCTTTTGGATATCAGGCTGTACAGCGAGGAGTACCGGGCTGATCTGATTTCAAACTGGATGGATGAAATGGGACTTCCGCAGACGGCAGTACTTAGGAAGCAGGTGAAAGGGTATGGTAAGTTTTTTAAAGCATCTGTTCGCAGAGAAAAGATTGCAAAGCAGAAACATGTCCCGTCTGTGCCGAGGCAGCTTGATATGGCTGTTATGGGGGCGTTGGCAGGTATTGTAGATGTGACGCCGTCTGCCATTATAAAGAAGGTGCTTTGTGCCGGACTGGATGCGGAGACAAATCATTTATACTGTGATTTCGCAGACTATGGAATCGATAAGGCCTTTTGGAACATGGTGCAGAAAGGCACAGGCTATGGTGCAGATACTCCCAATTTGGGCCATTTGGCAGCGCATATTTTATTAACCGGCGCAACCCGCACCATGCAGCCGGAATTTCTGGCAAAATGGAAAGGTTTTCTGTCGGAGGCGCATCAGGCATATTGTTATGATTTTGTATCGGAGTGGCTGCATGGTACGGATGCAGACCGGCTGCGTGAGATTGCAACAGGAATTGAGGAGGAATTAAAGCTTTCAGAGCAATTTGGGAAACAGGATGTGGCGGACCTTGTCAATACAGAAATCTTTCCCTGTATTCATGAGTTGATTTTAATAAAGCTGATGACGGAAATTGCAGATAGCATTATAGAGGTAAACAGAATCCGGGAGACAGTGGAAAAACGGCGCACTTGTGTGTGGTATGAGGAAGTGAAAGACTTTTATGAGGGCATCTTGCAGATTGCAAATATGCAGGATTTTTTCAAAGGGCATACGGCCGGTTTCCATTCCGCGCAGGCGGTGAAAGTCTGGAAGGAATATACTGCGGAATATTACAAGATGGATGTTTTTTACCGTTTGTTTCATAGAAGTTACGGCAGGAGCCTGAAAACGTATCATGCGAAACTTCACGATCTCTTCAGCCATGTGACGGAAAAGGCAGAGGGGCTGTATCAAAACTGGTTTTTAGGACAGTTGGGAGAAAACTGGTCAAAAGTATGCGCGGCGGAAATGGAGCGCTATGGAAAGATACCGGAAATTCCGCAGCAGACGGATTTCTATCGGAGCAAGGTGAAGAATGCGGATAACAGGGTGTTTGTGATTATTTCGGATGCGCTGCGGTATGAAGTCGCGGCTGACCTGGCGGAGCAATTGCGCAGAGAGACAAAAAGCCAGGTGGAATTAAGCAGTATGCAGGGGATTTTCCCTACGATTACAAAGTTTGGAATGGCAGCATTGCTTCCCCACGAAACGCTGTCGGTAGAGCTTCGGGGGAATATGGTTGAGGTGCTTGCGGATGGTAAGAGTACAGAGTGTCATGACAGGGACAGGGTGTTAAAGGCTGACAGGGAAGACAGTGTTGCGTTAAAATATACAGATCTGGTAACTGCCAAAAGGCAGGAGCGGAGTGCATGGGTGAAGTCGAAGAATGTGGTATATATCTATCATGATACCATTGATGAGGCCAGTCATACTGCGGACTCACTTGTTTTCCCGGCCTGTGATGATGCCATGGAAGAGTTGAAAAATCTTGTGCGGATTATTACCAGCGACTTTGGCGGGACAAACATCATGATTACGGCGGACCACGGATTTTTATACACATATAGTCCTTTGACCGAGGAGGATAAGGCAGATAAAGCAGGATTTAAAAATCGTATCGTGGAGTATGGCAGGCGATATGCAATTCTGATGAAAGATTCAAAGCCGGAATATTTACAGTATGTAAAATTCCTTGATGGGAATACGGATTATGAGGCATATGCGCCCAGGGAGAATGTCCGTATCAAAATGAATGGCGGCGGATTGAATTATGTACATGGCGGTATCAGCCTGCAGGAATTGTGTGTTCCTCTGATAGAATATCATTTTATCAGGAATCAATCCAAAGAATATCAGCGCAATAAGGATGCATATGATACAAAACCCGTGGAAGTAAGTTTGCTTTCCGCAACACATAAGATTAGCAATCTGATTTTCTCACTGAATTTTTATCAGAAGCAGGCGGTGGGAGATAACAGAGTGGGGGCTGTTTATCAGGCATATTTTACGGATGGAAACGGAAAACAAATCAGTGACGTTCAGAAAATCATTGCGGATAAGACCAGTGAGAATGGACAGGAGCGTACATTCCGGTGCAGCTTTAATCTGAAGTCCCTGAAATATGATAACAAAGAAATTTATTATCTTGTGATTGCGGAGGAAGGCGGAGAAATAAAAGCGCAGGAAGAATTTCAAATAGACATTGCTCTGGCAGTGGATGATTTTGATTTCTTTGGATAGGAGGATGCCATATGGAGCGGATTGAGGAAGGAATAGAGGATACCCGTGAAATAATAAAGGGTAAGCTCCGTCAATATTTTGATGGTAAAATTGTGCGAAAAGACCTGACAAAGAAAATCAAGGAGGGTGCGAATGTTCCCGTCTATGTTCTTGAATTTTTACTGGGGCAATACTGCAGTTTGGATGATGAAGAAGTAATCGGGAAGGGCGTAAAAAATGTCAAGAAGATTCTGGCGGATAACTTTGTGCGCCCGGACGAGGCACAGAAGATTTTATCTACATTGAGGGCAAAAGGGAATTACACGATTATTGATAAAGTTACGGTTTCCCTAAACATACGTAAAGACCAACACGAAGCAGAATTTTCAAATCTGGGATTGAGCGGTATTCAAATAGAGGATACATATCCGGAAAAATACGATCGCCTGTTATGCGGGGGAATTTGGTGTATTATTCAGCTTGAATATAGATCGGAGAATAAGTTGGAAGAGGATATGCTTTCCGGGATTGTGGATATCGATGGAAATCCTGTGCAGTCCAGAAAGAAAAAAACAAAAGAGGCAGTTTCTCCGATTAGAATCGTTAAACTTACACCGATACAGATGCCTCATGTGGATATTGAGGAGTTGAAGAGCGCGCGCAGACAGTTTTCTAAAGAGGAATGGATGGACATTATGCTGCGGTCAATCGGTATGGAACCTGATACATTGACTTGCCGGGAAAAGTGGCTGCTTCTGATACGCATGATTCCCCTGGTGGAAAACAATTTTAATTTGTGTGAACTTGGACCCAGAAGCACGGGGAAATCGCATTTGTTCAAAGAGATATCGCCCAACAGTATATTGGTATCCGGCGGACAGACTACGGTGGCAAATCTGTTTTACAATATGGGGCGAAAAACGGTAGGACTTGTGGGTTTGTGGGAAATATCAATCAAAGTGTGGATGTGCTGCTAAAGACTTCCAGCTTATTTGATCCGTTTCCGCCGGTAATGGGAACCGATACGGCATTTTTGGACCGAATGCATTGTTATGTGCCAGGGTGGGAAATTCCTAAATTCAGACCGGAGCATTTTACAGATGAGTATGGTTTTATAACAGATTACCTGGCTGAATTTTTAAGGGAATTGCGCAAGGAGCAGTATGGAGATGCCTTGGACAGGTATTTCAGGCTTGGAAAGAACTTAAATCAAAGAGATACCATAGCGGTGCGGAAAATGGTGGGTGGCCTGACAAAGCTGATATATCCGGATGGCGCTTATACCAGGCAGGAGTTGGAAGAAATATTGCAGCTTGCTTTGGAGATGCGGCGCAGAGTGAAAGAACAACTGAAAAAGCTGGGCGGTATGGAGTTTTATGATGTAAATTTTTCTTACATAGATTTAGAGGATCTGTCGGAACATTATGTCTCCGTGCCTGAACAGGGGGGTGGAAATCTGATTCCAGAGGGATTGTGTAATCCGGGACAAGTATATACGGTATCTCGTGGTAAATCCGGGATGATAGGGGTGTTTCGACTGGAAAGCCAGATGTTGCCGGGTTCCGGGAAGTTTGAAAGGACAGGCCTGGGTTCTGACCGGGATGCGAAGGAGGCGTCAAATACTGCTTTTAGTTATTTGAAAGCCAATGGTAATAGAATTAGCGGTTCTATCAGCACGACAGCGAAGGATTATGTTATCAATTATCAGGATTTGCAGGGAATCGGAATGACAGGGAAGCTGGCGCTCCCAACGCTGATTGCATTGTGTTCGATTGCCCTGAATAAGCCGGTGCTTAGCTCAACCGCTATTATGGGAGAAATCAGTATCAGCGGAACAATGATAAAAGTGGATGAACTGGCAAATGCGCTTCAGGTTTGCCTGGACAGTGGTGCAAAGAAGGTATTGATTCCATCAACTTCCTTTGCGGATTTTGCGACAGTTCCGGCAGATTTGATGAGTGCGTTTCAGTTGATACCATATGCAAGTGCGGAGGATGCTGTGTTTAAGGCTTTGGGGGTGGAGTAAATACGTCTGAAACGTGCCGTTATGTGGATTTATGATATGGCAGATACATAAAAAACAGCATTATGTGAATTTCATTTCTTCCTTACCTTTTATGATTTTTTTAACCGAGTGGTATTTAACTGCTTTTACTGGTCAGTATTGGACTTTCAGCACGGCAAAAGATAAGTTGCTGTTAGGTATTGTTTATTTATGTTTTACTTCTTCATTATTAGCAGTTATTCCAACAAATAAAAAACGATTATTCAGTCTGCTTTATGGGGTATTGGAATCAGCAATACTGATACGGCTAATAAGGACAGGTATCATATTTAATCCGTATGATTTGTTAAATATATAAATTCCTATTTGTTGATTAGAGTGGTGGAAAATTCAAAAATTGTTGCTTTTTTGCGGATTTAGGAGAAATTATTCTTAGTACTTGATGCCGCGCAAGGGGATTGGTATAATCAAAACAAAGCAGTGATTGCAGTTTGTATACATTATTCTTTATGCAATTTCATACAAGTCTACCCTTGGTTCTGTTTTTATAGAGGCAAAAACAGAAGACGCCCGATTTACAATTTGAAGATCTGGAGGTAGAAAATGCAAGATATAATAAGCCAGTGGAATAGGGCTGCGTCAAATTTTCTTTGCTGAATATATAAAAGCAAATGTGTAATTTTTCATGATTACACGTCTGTATTAGTTCAATAGAGTTCTGTTTACATGTGAATACAGTGTTTATCTGATTTCCCGTAGCTGTATAAATGACATGGTGCTGGCACAATGGAATAAGGACGGATAAGTAGAAAATTATTTTGCTGCCAAAACGGTGTCAAGAAAAAATAAGAAATTGTTTGGAGGTATGGGTATGAATTTTATTAATTCAATAGATGATTTATTTCATATGTTGGACAGATATGCAGAGGGAGTGGAGTGGAACACCTTTTATATTAAGCGGGATAAGCCTGCCCCATTTTTGAAATATAATAAACTTCCAGATAAATGTGTTGTTGATTTTATAAGAGAGCATAATATTAAAAACGCCTGCGAATTTGGCTGTGGAGAAGGCCGCAACGCAATTTATCTTGCTAAAAATGGTGTCGATACAGAAGCATATGATTTGTCAGAGATTGCAATAGAAAATGCGAAAAGGTATGCAAGAGAGAGTCAGGCGGAAAGAGTAACCTTTAAAGCAGAGAACATTTTTGCATTGGATTTTATGGATCAGAAGTTTGACCTGGTAATAGACAGTGGTATTTTTCATCATTTGGCACCACATAGGCGCTTACAATACAGAGATATTGTATCAAGTATATTAGCAGAAAACGGTTATTTTATTTTGCTGTGTTTTGCGGCAGGGGAAGATGGCGCTGATGAAGTGGATGATTATGAGTTTTACAGGAGCAAACAGACAGGAACTGCTTTTACGGAAGAAAGACTGAAAGAGTTTTGGGGAGAAAAATTAGATGTTGCGGACATACGTAAAGGGGAGAGCATTCTGGATAATCAAATGTGGGAAAGCGAGTATCTGTATGTATGTGTGTTGAAAAAAGGTAGTTAAAATTCAGGATATTGACAGGGCTTTGTATGTATGATAAAGTATAGGAAGATTCATCTGTAATCAGGGAGGTATCATAGTGAAAATCAATACATGTGTTAAAGAATCTTTTGTAGTAATTGGCAAGGAAGGTTCCACATCAGATGGCGAGGGCTTTGTGCAGGAGTTATGGGATAATGCAAATCTTCATTTTGAAGAGGTCAGGCAGTGGGCAAAGAAAGATGAAAATGGGAATATCGTCGGAATATGGGGAGCAATGTCTGATTTTTCCCGTTCCTTTCAACCCTGGGAGAATTTTAACAAGGGACTTTATCTTGCAGGAGTGGAGTGCGTTGATGATGCAGAAGCGCCCGGTGGTTGGACAAAGTGGATGATTCCCGGTTATGAATATATCTATGTAGAATGTGAAGATGATGATACATTTCCAAAGACAATAGCGTATATGAAGGATAATAATATTCCTTTAGTTGGCGCAGTTCACGATTTTTCCTGTCCGCAGACAGGGAAGAATTATATGTATTTTCCGATTAGAAAATTATAGGGAATCAAAGCTGTCAACGGAGATATATAGATTATTTTGCCTTTATGGGGAAATAATAATCCATCTGTTCGTAGCCTAATATCTTTTGTGCAAGCGGTGATGTAATTACATTTCCTAATTCCGAACGAGACGTGTCACGCTCTAATCCGTTTTCACTTAGAAACTTTTCTACCTCTGTGTTCATAAGTTCCTTATCTGTTTTCTGATCTATGTCGGTTGCTACAGCATAAAGGCCTCCCTGGAAATCAATTATTTCAAATTCTTCCGGAACATTCATACCATCTTCATACATGTACAACCAGACAAAACCCTCTCCTGCCCAATATAGGAAATCTTTTGGAAACAGATTGCGTTTTTGGGAAGATAACCATTCGTCAAACAGAATGAAATTCCCCTCTCCGAACATACCTGTTCCAGACGAAACCATTTTACAGGATGGCATCTCATAAATTCTTACACCTTGCATTGTGATTCCTCCAATCTTTGCGCTGTTGTTATTTTATATTACATCCATTTCCCTAAATGAGCAACCATTTTTATGCTTTCTGTTCGTCAAAATGGGGCTTGAACGGGGCGGCGGCAAGCTCCCCGTTAGTAAGCAGCGCAGCTGTCTTTTGTATATAATGCAAGGCGAGTTCCTCCTGCTCACTGGTTCTGCGCAGCATTTCAATAATATGGTTTCTTTTCTCTTTCAGAGCATCTCTTGGAAATGAGTCACGCTGATGGGCAATCGTTGCTATTTCTGCTGCAGAGGCTATGATGTCATTGTATTGATTGAGGGCTAAGGTCATTAATTCCTTATCTATACCGGGAATTATGTTAAGGCATAGTTCAAAAAACTGTTTCGTTCTCAGTTTGTTCTCATAATGGATAAATGCATGCGGAAAAACACATTCCATTTGAGCGGCATCTCTTTGATTTTCTTCCCTTAACAGAGTACGCCAGTTTCGGTAAATAACCATACCATAGCCCTGCATTTTATCTTCGCCGCAGTGTTCGGTATTTGATAACAGCGTTATGCCTCTAAGAAACGCATTCACACACGCTTTTGCTGGCGGCATTTTTTCGTTTGAAGGTTTCAGAATCATCATATCGCAGTCAAACTTGTACCAGGCAGCATACTGACACAGCTGGTCAAAGTTTATTTTTGCATTTTTTTGATCGTCTCCCTCTAAAAATCCCAATCCTTTTAAAGTTTGCCCATGGTCGGAAAAGCCGACTGCAAAAATAGTATCCGTATACTCTTTAGGGATAATTATGACAGGATAACCGTGTTCAATTTGTTTGCAGGCGAGAGCAATAAATTCATTTTCCGAATAATCTTCCCTCGAATATATCTCATAATCCAAACCGTATATTAAAAAGCTGTCATGAATATATTGATCGGGCGAATAGGAATATCCAAAGCATATATTCGCAAGCGCCGACTGCAAAATATATTCTTCATCATCATTTATCTGGCGTCCTTTTGTGTCCCTGCGCTCCTCCAGGCCAAAAAATAATTTTACAGCAGTTAAAAGGGAAGCAAATGAGATGCTTTTGGGCCATTCAGAACCTGAATAATCAGCTACAGGAATCCGTGGTTTAACAAGGAATTCATAATTAAAGCCCATATCACGCAAAACACATGACGAGGGGTCGAGAATCCGATCTGCGGAACAATTAAAAAACCTGGATATTTCACAAAGCATCGGTATTTCGGGCATTGCTTTTCCGTTCTCCCACTTGCTGACCGCCTGCGGCGAAACCTTTAATTCCTCTGCGAGTTGTTCCTGCGTGTAGTTTCGTTCCCTGCGCAGATGTGCAATTTGCTCCCCCATTTTTTTGACATCAAACATATTCATTTTCTCCTTTGGGTTTATCATAGCGGTTATATGCTATGAAATTATTATGGCTGTTGTATCGGGCAAAGTCCATACATGACAGGTTGTTTTTTGACAGAAAACACAACTCACAGTTGTAAACCTGCAAAATTCAGAGAAACGGGTGGGCGGCTCTCAAAATGCCCCTGCCACCGTTCCTGCCAGTGTGGGACCGCCCGAACAGTCGATATCCCCGCCCAAAACCAGCACTGCGAACATGGCAGTGCATTTTTGCCGAATAAAAAGTTTATCGATGTCCTGCGGCGGGGCGGGAAAGGCGGTTTCATGGCAGAACGACCCCCCGGACAGCCGCAGGGAAGGGAAGCGCTGCCTGGAGGGTTCGTTGTGGCAGGGGTTTCTGCGTATTTCAGGTAAAGCCGATTTTTCTTTCTGCCGGCCAGGGACACTGCCGCCACTCACCGCCGACGGAATCCGTTCCGCCAATCAGCAGTTTGGATGCCGCGTCCGCAAGGTATCCCAGATAACTTTCCGCCGAGCTGTCTCCGCAGAGGAGCTTCCACAGCAAGCCTCCGAACAAATAGGAAGCGGCAAATTCACGCCAGCTGTGGATTTCTTCCACTGCCTTCCGGGATAAGTCCCAGAGAATCCCCAGGGCTTCCTGCTCGGTAATCCAGCCCAGGTAGCTGCCCCACCGGGCCAGCATCGCCGCCCGCCCGATATCCCAGCCGGTCAGAAATCCGGGTGTATACCGACGCTTATACCGTTGTACAAAGCGCCAGGCACGGCACACGGATTCCCGTTCCTCTTCATCCATATCTTCGTCCAACAGGGATTCCGGAGACTCTGCTTCGCTGTAAATCCGGTACCGAAGAACATAGCCTTCCTGTGCCAGATATCGGATTTTGTCCAGCAGATCGCTGCGGCCGTTGATGCCCCAGGAGCGCCGCACAATGGATACCACCTGCTGTTCCAGGACGGGGATATGTTCTTCCACGTCCATTCCGCGCAGACTGTGGTCATTTAGGGTGGAGACAATGCCGGACAGCAGGATACCGAATTGTTTCCACCGTTGGTCTTGTTTTTGATAGAAAATCGGTTCCGGTTCCGGCAGGGAATCAATTCGTGTTATGGTTTCTTCCAGAACGGTATACAGTCTCTCCTCCAACTGTTCGTCGAATATATCCTCTTCTTCTGCATCCTCCTCTTCCGTTCCCAACATTTCCAATGCGGCTGCAAGGACGCCGGCGTCCTCTCCGAAAAACTGCGCCATCAGCTGTTCCGCATTGGACGAGGCTGCCGCGGCCACCTGTTCCTTTACCATATTCTGCAGCAGCTCCTCATTTGCAGTCATCCGGCTCATGCTGTCGCCTCCGAATACCTGGCCCAATATTTCCACCTGGCGCTGTGTGTTGGCATTGACCTGCGCCTCTGTTTCCGCTGCGGAGGGACAGGCGTCTTCGGCGTGGGATATCTCTGCGTGGGCGGCGAGTTCCCCGCTTTTTTCCCGGGCTTCCTTTATGGCGTCGAGAGCCTGTTCGTTGGCCATCTGGGCTCTCTTTCTGATTTCATTGAGATCAAACATGTTTTGTCCTCCTGATTCATTCGCCGCAGGACAGCGTTGAAGGGTAAGATCCCTGCGGCGTTTTGGGGTTTATTTCGTTGCGAACTGTTTTGTAAAAAATTCGGTAAAAGCGGCCAGTTCCTCTTCCTGGGACACATATACATACAAACTTTCATCGTCCAGCCAGTCATAGGCCTGGATGCTGATGTAGCCTTTTTTGTCCGGATAAATGACAAAGGCGTCCGCAGGATACTTGCTTCGATAAGCCTTCAGAATCTCCGGACGGCGGTACCAGGTGGGATCGCCGCAGCCGGAAAGATCCGGGACTGTGGGAACTGCCGCTATGGTCTGTGCCGCTTCGTTCCAACCCACAATCAGATTTCCGATTTTCGTCTTGCTGCCATGGACAAAGCCGTAATTGAAGCGGCTTACATCCTCGGTGTATCCGAAGATTATTCTGTAATCATCCCCGTGCTCCACCGCCTGATTGAACAACTGCCGCATTTTCTTTGCGTTGGCATTGCTCTTTTCCATATCAATTTCGGGTCCCTTGAATAATTTGCTGAAAAATCCCATCTTTGTATCCTCCGTTTTTCGTTTCTAATCTCTATTTTTCTTTTTGATGCCGGTTCCTTTTTCTGCTGTCAGTAAAGAGTGCAACGGGCAGCCTCACATGGCACGGGGCTTTGGCGCAATGAAAAAGTAACATTCGGCAAAATAAAGACAAAGTAATACAATTATCTTTATTTTAGATAAAACAAATCCGCCAGAGACGGTTTTTCTTTTTTGGACGTCCGCCCTGGCGGGGGCTCTTTTGGGGATTATCGATAGTCAGGATAATGTCTCACATATCCGGCCTGTCCTGACAGCGATTCTCTTCTTTCAGAATTTCCAGGGCATCCACGATGGCCCTGACCTGAAAGGCAGTCGTTTCGTCGGCCGCTTCCGGAACAAACAGGGGCAGCGCATCCGGAATCGCTCTGCGTAAAACCAGCACTGCCAGGCTTAGATTTGTAAACAGGCTGATGCTTGCCCGGTCCGCCTGCACGCCGAAGGCTTCCAGAATTCTGCCGAACAGGCAGGCCTGCTTCTGGCGGAATATTTCGTAACTTTCCTTTGACAGGCGCCGGAAGAGAAGCTGCTGTTCTTCAATGGTCAAAACCGCAATACCGTTTTGTTCTCCATAGCAGCAGGAATGAAGAAACCGTTCTACGGCCTGGCGCCAGTTCAGCTCGGGATCAGCCATCAGCTGCTGCGCGTAAGCGATTATTTTGGGCTGCTGCAGGTACAGCATTTCCACAATGAAATCCTCCTTTGTGGGAAAGTAGGAGTAGAAAAACGTCCTTGAAATGCCTACTTTTTTATAAATCTGCTCAACGGTGGTGCGCTGTATGCCCTGTTTTGCCATCAGCTCAAGCCCTGCCGTGAGCAGCGCCGTCCTGATTTTTTCCCGTTCTTCTTCCGAATAAGCTACCTTTGGCATCCTCACGCCCTCATTTCTTAAAAAATAAAGACAAAAGTAAAATTTTGACTTTATTTTATCATGTTTCAGCGGGGAATACAAGGAGAAAATGGATTTTGTCTCTTTTTTCTCCGGACTTGTCCTCTGAATCTGTTTCCTGCCGGTCGGGCATACGGTATCATAAATCATAAAATGTGCATACTGAATCAATTTCAACAACATTCCGCAGAAATGGAAGAAAGGTTTCCTATGGATAAAAATATAACAGACAACCGGGACGATTGCCCGGCAGATGATCCCGCAAACGGTTCGACAGATAACAAAAGCAGCCAATTCGTCAGTGAAAATGCAGCGGAATCAAGAGAAAGCACACAGAAAGACAGCCAGAACAGCCGTCCCAGGAGACTTTGCAGCGATGTTACGGTGGCGGGTGCGGGTCTGGCGGGAATCTGCGCCGCGGTGGCTGCTGCCCGGGAGGGCTTAAGCGTCATATTGGTCAACGACAGGAGTGTTCCGGGGGGAAACGCTTCCAGTGAAATCGGCATCAGCATCAACGGAGCCAGTCACCTGGGTCTGAATCCGGCCATTTATGCCAGGGAGGGCGGCTTGGCGGAAGAAATCCGGATGCGCATGCTTCAGTATAACAGGGGCGGCGGCTATGACCGGGCTGCACTGACGGACGCGGTGCTTTTTGATATGATTTACCAGGAGGCTGGTATTACACTGCTTCTGAATACAGGCATCTATGAATGTGAAAAAGAAGGAAACCGCATAACCCTCTGCCGGGGCAGGCACAGTATCAGCAATCTGGTCTATGAAATGGAAAGCAAATTTTACATCGACGCCACGGGGAATGGGGAACTGGCTTACCAGGCAGGGGCCTCCTTCCGCATGGGCCGGGAGGGAAGGGCGGAATATGGGGAGCAAAAGGCGCCGATTTCCGCAGATGCTTATACTATGGGGAACACCTTTTACTTCGAAACCCGGGACTGCGGCCATGAGGTGACATACACGCCCCCGGTCTTTGCCGGGAAGGTGGGGGAGATGGATTTCATCCGGAACATTGACAAGCCCGGAAACCACAGAGCTCTCTCCGAAAAAGGAGCCCACTGGTCCTTTGAGTACGGAGGCCAGAGGAATGTGGTCTATGACAGCGAGGAGATTGACCTGGAACTGCGCCGCCTGGTGTTCGGCATCTGGGATTATGTGAAAAACAGCGGCAGGTACCCGGAGGCCAAAAATTATGTGCTCAAACGTGTTTACGCCCGGTCAGGCGCCCGGGAGTCCAGACGGTTTCTGGGGGATTATGTGCTGACGGAAAACGATATTGAGGAGAAGCGGGATTTTCCGGATGCGGTGTGTATCGGCGGCTGGCCCATGGATGTGCATGCGCCTCTGGGAATTTATGACCCGGGACCGGCTACGGAATTTATACCGGTGACGGGAATCTACAATATTCCTTTTCGCTGTCTGTACAGCAAGGATGTGGAAAACCTGATGATGGCGGGAAGGAATATCAGCGCCACCCATGTGGCACTGGGTTCCACAAGGGTGATGGCTACCTGTGCCTGCATGGGACAGGCGGTGGGGACTGCGGCCAGGTGCTGCATGGATTTGGGGATCACGCCTGCCGCCCTGGGAGAGTACCATCCCCACCTGCTTCGGGAGAAACTGGCCAGGGCGGACCAGACTGTGGCGGGCCTGAAGGAGCTGTCGCCTCTGATGGAAAACTTCCGGGCTTCCGCCTCCGGAGAGAAATGTTTTGAAAATGATTTAATAACGGTAAAGCGTAAACTTGACAGAGCCTACGGATTGGCGCTGATGCTTGCAACAGAACATCTGGACAGTCTGCAGCTGTGGGTGGAAAATGTGAGCGGACAGGCCGCAGAATCGGAAAAACAGACGGAACGTGATAAGAAATCTGATCATAAGCCGGGAGGCGGTGTGGACTGGAAAAAACAGGCCGGACAGGCCGCAAAACTGGAATTTCAGATTTTGGAAGGGACGCACAGGGAGACCTTTCTGCCGGAGCGGCTTGTGAAAACGGCGGAACAGACCGTGGAAGCAGGTTTTCGTGGATGGCTGCGGCTTGATCTGAACGCTGACAGAGGGCAGGACGGAAAAATATATCTGATTTTGAAGCCAAACCCGGACCTGTGGGTGGGGATGACATCAGCAGAGCTGCCTGGTGCGGTGACACTGCGGCTGTATCCGGAAGGAGCGTGCGGAGAATGCAATCACGACAGCGTGCCCCTGAATCCGGAGAGTGGTTACCTGTATCTGGATCATCGGTATAACAGACGGGAAAATATGGCATTCCGTGGAATTTTTCCTCCGCAGCGGGTATTTGCTCCGGAGATGGCGTTGACACCATACACCAGGCCCTACGGGATGCCCAATTTATGGATTGGCAGCGGGGCATATCCCCGGACACTGACCTTGACGGCAGAGCACCCGGTGGACGCGGAACATCTGGCAGTCACATTTGACACGGATTTGAGGTCAGAGCCGCTGTCGGAACTGCCGGGATGCCTGGTCAGGGATTTCGATGTGACGGTATGGATGGAAGAAAGTACCTTCCGGGAGGAAGGGATATCCCGAAAAAATGTGATTTTTCGGCAAGAAGTATGGGATAATTGCAGAAGACAGGTCCGGTTCTTGATAAAAGGAAAGAAAATCGGTAAAATAGAGATTACAATTCACAGGAGTTGGGGTGGTGACGCAGGCATTTACGGCGTCAATCTGTGGTGAAAAAGGCTGATGGGATGTGGGACAATGGCTTCGGAATGAATCGGTGGGAAAGGAGGCGGAAGACATGTACAGAGTGATCATAGCGGATGACGAACCCTTGATCAGGGCAGGATTGTATTACCGTAATGACTGGGAGCAGATGGGCTTTGAGGTGGCAGCCATGTTGGAGGACGGCAGCGATGTGCTGAAGTTTCTGGAAGGAGAGCGGGTAGATGTGCTGCTGACGGATATCTGCATGTACCAGGTATCCGGGTTGGAAGCTGCGGCATTGATCCGGGAAAAATATCCCTGGATGAAAATCATCCTTCTGTCGGGATACCGTGAATTTGAATACGCAAGAGAAGCAATCCGTTGCCAGGTATACGAATATTTGCTGAAGCCCATCGATTACGGGAAACTGAAGGAGGTTTTTGCCAATATCAAAAAGGAACTGGACGAGGCGTGCCGGGAGGAAATTCTCCTGCGCAGTTTCGGGGAAGGGGAGTATGATCAGGTACTGGCCCTGATCAAGTCCATAGCCGGGTCCGTTCTGGGAGAAGGGGAAGAGGCATGGTTGGCTTATGCCAGGCTGAAGCCCATGATGCTGAACGCGCCGCCGGAGATCCGGGAAGTATTGGTAAAGAGGCTTCTGGAACAGCTAAGGAGCAAGCTTGTGCTGAAGGATCCGAAGTTGGAGGAAGTCTTTGCCAGGAGGATGAAGGAGCTGCAGCCCGCGGACACGGAGGATTTTCATAAGCAGCTGTTGGGATTGTTCAGCCGGCTTAATGACGAACTGGTGTCCGGCAGCCTGGTGACGGCCAGGAAGCCCGCTGTGGACGACTGTATCACCAAGGCCTGCAGCTATATCAGCAATCATCTGGGGGAGGACTTTACTTACCGGGATGTGGCGGAATTCGTACACTTGAGTCCCAGGCATTTTATCAGGCGTTTTCGCAGTGAGATGAACGAGACCTTCACCGATTATCTGGTTCGGGTGCGCATAGAGGGCGCCATTCGGCTGATGGATGAGGGCCAGACGGATGCTGCAGACGTATCTGCGGAGGTTGGCTATCGGGATGACAAATATTTTCAACGGCTTTTTAAAAAGCGGACAGGGTGTACGCCCAGGGAATACCAGAGGGGGAAGCAGGGGGGGCAGTTATGAGATGGAAGATAAAGATCAGCAGATCTGCCAGCCGGATCTGGGATTATCTGAAGGATTATCGCTTCAGCAGCATTCTGCTGAAGTATTTTTTATTGCTGTTCATCTGCCTGGTACTTCCGGTGACTGTGTTGAATATGTGGTTCGGAAGGCAGCAGAGAGAGCGGCTGTATCAGGAATTTATCAAGCGAAACGAGGCCTCCCTGTGCCAGGCCTACGGCAATGTGTACTCGGTAATTTTATCCACCAAGAATCTTACCTACAGTCTGTCTGTGAACAGGAATGTGAAATATCTGGCGTCCAGGCCTTCCGTGAGCAGGGATTTTACGGAAAACCTGGAAAGCCTGACGGACATGCTGACTGTGATCAAAAATGCAAATGCCTATATTGACTCCATTTATGTCTATTTTGCCAATTCTGATGAAGTGGTTACGGATCTGGGCGTGTCAGATTATGGAGAATTCCGGGACAAGGATGCCCTGGCCTTATTTTCCAGGGATATGCCCAGGCGGAATGTGCTGCTGTCCCGGATTAAGAGGAATCAGTATCCCTATCTGCTGACAGTTCTGTATCCGGTTAGTATCAGCAAGGACAGCAATGTGGGACTGGTGGCGGTGAATCTGGATGTGGAAAAACTGGGAGATTATATCGGCAGCGGAAAATACCGGAACACGGACCAGGCTCCGAGGCTGCTGATTTTTGACCATACCATGGAGACGTTGGTATACAGCGACGAATATCGTCTGTTCCGGGATCAGGAGGAACTGGAGCAGCTGAAGGCTCTGGGGGACTGGGAGGGGAGTTTTTCCCGGGTGTGTACCCTGTGGGAAAATCGGTATGTGGTATCCGGCCTGGAGAGCGGGGAGGATGTGCTTCGTTATCTGTACCTGTCCACCATGCAGGAATTTGAGGAGCAGAACCGGGAAGCGGATACCCGGCTGCAGCAGGTGATGGGGCTGACAGGCGCCATCAGCCTGATTCTGGCTTTTTGCCTGGCCGTGTGGGTATATCGCCCGGTGAAGCGGACGCTGCATGTATTGTCGGAGGTTTCCATGCTGACGGAATGGGACAGAAAGGAGCATGTGGACGAAATCGAGGCGATTCAGCGCAGTATTCTCTCTGCGAAGAAGGAAAATGATGATCTGAACGCCCAGATTCAGGAGCGTATTATCAGCCTGCACAATGCCCAGATCTGTGCCCTGCAGACCCAGATCAATCCTCATTTCCTTTTTAACACCCTGGAAGCCATCGGCAATGCCTCCGCGCTTTTGATGGAGGGGGATAACGAGATTACGGAGATGACCTATACTCTGGGGCAGTTGATGCGCATCAGCCTGTCCAATGAAAATTATCTGGTGCCCTTAAGGGAGGAACTGGAACATGTGAAGCTGTATGTGAAACTGGTAGAATTTCGGTTTCATGGGCGTCTCTGTCTGCATCAGGAGATCCCGGAAGCCTTAAAGGGCGAGCGCATTCTGAAGCTGACCCTGCAGCCCCTGATAGAGAATTCCATTCAGCACGGGCTTGCGGGAAAGCGGAGCGGAGGGAATATCTGGCTGCGGGGAGAGAAACGGGGAAAGGACAATTATATCTATGTGGTGGATAACGGGGATGGGATTACGGAAGAGGTGCTGCAGAGGCTGCGGGGGCATCTGGGGGATTCCGCTCTCACGGGCAGTCGCCATATCGGCATGCGCAATGTGGATCAGAGACTGAAACTGGTGTTCGGAGAGGAGTACGGGCTTTTTGTGAGTGCCTCGGAGGAAGGCGGACTCTGTGTGACTGTGCGGTTTCGGACGTTGTAAAAGAGAATGTTTTTCAGAAAATATATCATTGAAAATTCGTATGCGATTCTGCATTTTCCGGGCAGCCTGGCATGTTGGTAGATGTGGATGTTTGTGAGGTTAAACGGAGCAGCAGACGTGCAAAAAGCAATTGCCTTACGCACGCCTGCTGCTGTATTATACATTCTGATAAATGTTTATTCGTTTTTGTATATTATGATTTTTCAAATAGAATCAGGTGATTCCAAGTCCTGCACTGGCATATCCGGCCACCGTATTCAGCAGTGTCAGGCCGCTGGCAGTTGCGGAAAGTACAAGCATGAGCCGGGTCCGGGCGGTGACGGGGATGCTGAGTCCTGTAAGCGAGCCGTTTAACAGCGTTCCGATGGAGATCACTCCTGTCAGGGAAGGCGTCAGGTTGACCAGTGTGCCGGCAATCGGCGAGAATACGTTGTTCGGTGTGACGGACTGGTAAATCTGCGCAGTCACCGTAACGGTGGAGCCGATCAGGGAAAGGGCAGCCGTTGTGCTGAAAAACGCGCTGAACGACGTTATTGTCCCGGCGCGGGGAACCTGAAAGGCAAAGTTGGAAAGCGTTCCGGCCGCATTGGTAATGTCAATTGTGGCTCCCAGTACGGTAAGACCCTGGGCGCTGCTTCCGAATCCCACAAAGGCCGGGATTCCTGCAAGGCCTCCGGCTATTGTGGTCAAAGTCACAGGAAGACCGGAGGAGAAAGGAATGATGGCTCCGGTGCCGTCCGCGCCGGTGGGTCCAGTGGCACCAGTGGGTCCGGTAGCACCAGTAGGTCCGGTAGCGCCGTCTGCGCCGGTAGGTCCAGTGGCCCCGTCCGCGCCAGTGGGTCCGGTAGCGCCATCAGCACCGGTGGGTCCGGTAGCACCGTCCGCGCCGGTAGGTCCAGTGGCGCCGGTGGGTCCGGTAGGCCCGGTAGCGCCAGTGGGGCCAGTAGCGCCGTCTGCGCCGGTGGGTCCGGTAGCACCGTCCGCGCCGGTAGGTCCGTCCGCGCCGGTAGGTCCAGTGGCACCAGTGGGTCCGGTAGCGCCATCAGAGCCGGTAGGACCAGTGGCTCCGGTGGGTCCAGTAGCGCCGTCCGCGCCGGTAGGCCCGGTAGCGCCGTCCGCGCCGGTAGGTCCAGTGGCACCGTCAGCGCCAGTAGCGCCGATGGGTCCGGTAGCACCGTCCGCGCCGGTAGGTCCAGTAGCGCCGATGGGTCCGGTGGCACCGTCCGCGCCAGTAGGTCCAGTGGCGCCGTCTGCGCCAGTGGGTCCGGTAGGCCCGTCAGCTCCAGTAGCGCCAGTGGGTCCGGTAGCGCCGTCTGCGCCGGTAGGTCCGGTAGCGCCGTCCGCGCCGGTAGGTCCAGTGGCACCGTCAGCGCCAGTAGGCCCGGTAGCGCCGGTAGGTCCAGTGGCACCAGTAGGTCCGGTAGGTCCATCAGCCCCAGTAGGTCCAGTGGCGCCGGTAGGTCCGGTGGCCCCGTCAGCCCCGGTAGGTCCAGTGGCGCCGGTAGGTCCGGTGGCCCCGTCAGCCCCGGTAGGTCCAGTGGCGCCGGTAGGTCCGGTGGCCCCGTCAGCCCCGGTAGGTCCGGTAGCACCGTCAGCCCCAGTAGGTCCAGTAGCGCCAGTGGGTCCGGTAGCGCCGTCCGCGCCGGTAGGTCCGGTAGCGCCCGTATCACCCGGGCAGCCCTTGGGTCCCTGCGGCCCAATGGGTCCGGTTACGCCCTGGATACCCTGCGGCCCGGTTACGCCCTGGGGACCCATCGGCCCGGTGGCGCCGGTAGGTCCGGTAATACCGGGGATTCCCCTGGGTCCCTGGGGGCCAATGTCTCCCTGCGGACCCACAGGTCCCATAGGTCCGGTATTTCCCGTGGGTCCCATGGGACCTGCATCTCCTTTGGGTCCTTCACAGCCGGGATCGCCCTTGGGACCGATATCGCCTCTGACCCCCTGAACCCCCTGGATGCCCTGGGGTCCCGCATAACCTCTGGGACCCTGGACACCTCTTGGTCCGGTATTTCCGGTAGGACCCACCGGTCCGGTGTTGCCTCTGGGTCCTCTTGCGCCGGGTTCGCCCGGAATACCCTGGGGTCCCATGGGACCCTGTTCCCCTCTGTCGCCTTTCGGGCCGGGACAGCCGGGATCGCCTTTCATGCCTTGGGGT
Source organism: uncultured Acetatifactor sp. (assembly GCA_910587555.1). Classification (GTDB taxonomy): domain Bacteria; phylum Bacillota; class Clostridia; order Lachnospirales; family Lachnospiraceae; genus Acetatifactor. The sequence continues at coordinate 105,073 of CAJULV010000003.1, read as the reverse complement.
CCCTGGGGCCCCTGATCTCCCTTGGGTCCGGCAGGTCCGCGCTCGCAGCAGGGATGACAGCACTGATTGCTGCCGTAATTCGGGCTGCAGTTGCAATAATTGTTTTGATTCATATACACACATCCTTTTTCTTTACTGACAAAGATTGTCGGCGGAAAGTCCCCATCTGTCCGGATCAGCTGCAGGATTTTTCGAAAACTTTTCTTTGTCAATAATAATATATGAATAAAAGGCTTTTTTGCTACATAGAATAGTAAGTTTGGTTCACGGTTCTTTCGGAACAGGGATGTGCGGGTCAGGAGATACTTTCGAAATATTGCTTATTGTAGAGATAAGCTTTTGAATAGGGTTTGCAGAGCCCGGCCCTTTCGTTATATTCTTTTGCTTTTTCCGTATTCCCTAATTTGTCATGGCAGACGCACAGCTGTAATAGGGGAATATAGTCATAACAGTCCGGCTGAATGAAACCTCCTGTCCGCTCCGTTTGCTCTCTGGTCAATGCGGTCTCGTACCAGTAGACGGCATTCCGATAATTCCCGCATTGCAGAAAGTGATTTCCGATAGCGCAGCACACTTCTGCCCGGGGAAGATCGAAACTTAGGCTGCGGAGCAGTATCATGAGAGAGGAATCGTTTCTGCCTAATTTACTGTAACAGTCTGCGCAGACTGTGCAGGCTTCGATTTTATTTTCCACCCATCCTTCAGGCAGGTTCAGGAACTGCTCCAGCACGGAGGCGGCTTCCTCGTATTTTCGGTGATAGTACAGTTCGCGGCCATAGTAGTATAAATGGCGTGGTTCCAGGGTTTTTCCGTGGGAGAGCATCTTCCGGTATATTTTCAGGTTTCTGTCCGGATCGCCCGGCCTGGTTTTTCTGTGGGAGACTGCGATATCGGAGTAAAGGATTTTTCCGGCAGGGGATATTACCTCATGGACTTCGCCCACCCAACGGTATTCCGGTGAATTTTTGATCCAACGCTCCCGGTCATAGGTGAAGGCCGGTTTTCCTGTTTCGTCAAAGGAAGTATGGTATTTCATCATTACCATATCGGTATCCGGGGGCAGGGATTGTTTTAAAAGAAGAAATTTTTCCCGCTCTGCCGGTTCAAGAATGTCGTCGGCATCCAACCACATGCAGTAATCCATGGAAGCCTTTGAAAAGGATTCGTTTCTGGCGGCGGCAAAATCGTCGTTCCAGGGATATCGGTATATTTTTTCGGTGAACCGGGCTGCAATTTCCACAGTCCTGTCGGAAGAGCCGGTGTCCACAATGATGATTTCATCTACAAGGTCATATACACTGTTCAGACAGCGGGCCAGTGTTTCTTCTTCGTTTTTTACGATCATACATAGACTGATAGTTGCCATAGTGTAAACCTCATTTCTTTTCCCGGACCCTGTCTGCAGATCGGCCGCAGGTTGGGTCCGGGCTGTTATGCTGAACTATAGATACTGAATGGTCATATTCATGGAGGCAATCAGGGCCTTTTCCGAACAATTCCATACGAAATAAAACGGGGAGGAGTCTTTTATTTCGATTATAAAATATCGGGACAGTTCCGCGATCTCATGTCTTCTTTTTGTAACCGCATATCCCATGTAAGCAGGCTGCGCACAGTTGTTGAACACAGGGGTAAGCTTTACGGTCCCAGGCGCTTTCAGTTCTGTGGAAATGTAATAATAAAGCGCATAAAATCCGGGAATCAGGATGACGGAGTGACCGCTGTTTGCGGAAATATGCCCTGTTGTGTCCGGAATGTCTGCTTTAAGGGGAAGACTGGCGCTTTTGGGCAGGGTAAATTTGCAAGCGGAAAAGGCGGCAAAAATACTGCTTTGGGGATATCCGGGAGGTCCTGACGGGCCTCTGGGACCAGGCTCGCCTCTGGGACCCTGTGGACCCGTAACGCCTTGAGGTCCCTGGGGGCCCGTAACGCCCTGGGGACCCGGCTCTCCCCGTTCTCCGGGACAGCCGGGCGGACCGGGTTCTCCTCTTGGTCCCATAGGACCCATGGGTCCCACAGGGCCTGTGGACTGCCCGGGGCATGGCCCGCCGGGCATCATTGCGCATCTGCCCGGTTGGGGGGAGTTGTTTCTGTTATAAAAATTCAATGCATATCACCTCTTTTTCTTGTTTTCCGGAAGGGGGTAACAGGATGACACCCCATGTCATTATATGAGGAAATTTGACGACTGTTTACTCTGTGCATGGTAACTTATGCGCACAAAACAACAGGGGCTTATGCAGTATTCTGCGTTGACTCAACATAACGAAAGGTTGTCAGCCGTATTTGTGGTTTGGGCAGTTTCAGGCGTTTTTAGAACAAAATTGAATTTTACAGAAAGTTATGCTATACTGTCTGAAACAAAATAAAAGATGCAGATAATTTATTGCAATGTTCCAAGGTTGTTTATGGGAATACATAATGCGGATATGGATGCAGTGAGGCGTGAAGCGATGAGTAGAACAGGAAAGATAGTGTGTATCTCGGGTATTATGTTAGCTGTGCTTGTTATAACGTGTGGTATTATATGTTTTAACGTGGAAAAACAGACGGTAAACTTTGAAACCGTGCTCTGTTCCTCAAAGGGCGACGTGGTACCGTTTTCAATTGACGCAGTGCTGAAAAGCAGCCTGATTGCTCCCAGACAGTATATTGGCAAGCTGTATTTTAACGGAATGGAATATGCGGCCCACCAGAACACGCAGAGAGTAAGTAAACTGTATCTAATCCTGGACAGGTTTACAGAACGGCTTAACGATGTAACATATGCAATTTTTTTACGGAGCGGAATGTATGGGATATCTGATCGGGTTATTATAGAGGATGTTCTGTATGATGATGAGAATGATACTTATATGATATGGCTGTATTACCATGAAGCGGGAGCTGCAAAGGCAGAGGAATACTTTGGACCTGCCTCATCTGCGGAAGAGGCAGAGAAAATCAGAGATGTTTTCTGTAGCTATTATTTTGAAGGAAAATAGAGGAGAAGAGACAGGTGGCAAACGCGGATTGGCGGAAAAATCCGTGACTATTTACAAAAGTTTTAGAAATGCAGGATTGAAAACGGTTTCTCGATATGCTAATATGAAACCAGAGCAGGTAAGTTTTCTGGCAGTATTCTTTTGAAAATCAATAGTTCATTTCCAGTAAATCGGAAAATTCTTGCTTTTATATTTCAGGACAAACAGGCGGGAGTTTCCGGAAAGGCTCCCGGATAAAGAGAGGAGGCTTTCGTATGTCATGGAGGAACGGCATTCCATGGAGGAACGGCATTCCATGGAAGAACGGCATTCCATGGAATGAGAACATTCCACGGAAGGAAGGGATTCCGCAGGAAGAGGAGATTCTGCAGAAGGAAGGGATTCCACAGAAGAAGGACATTCTGGAGAATGAGGACATTCCACAGAAGAAGGTGATTCTGGAGAAGAAGGACATTCCACAGAAGAAAGACATTCTGGAGAAGAAGGACATGACAGCCAGGAAAAACATTTCTCGGAAGGACATACTGCAGAAAATACTGCTGTCTCACGGGGACGTATTTGCGGACTGTGAAAACGTTTTTGCGTATGGTGGTGAACGACGTTTGCGGGGAGAGGACCTGTGCCCTGCTCCTACAGAGAGTTTTTACCGGGGCACAGACGGCATGCACAGTCAGTTCAGTGATGTGAGTTCTTATCTGGTACAGGACGGGCAGATTCAGATACAGTTTATCATAGGCAACGAGACCGGACTGGAGGGACGGCAGGTGTTGCGCAAGGCATCTTACCAGGGAGGCGCCTACCGCGCGCAGTTGGAATCCGGGCAGCCGGTCTATCCTGTCATCGGCATGGTGATAGACTGGACGCGGAGGGGGACACGGATTCCTTTAAGCCTTCATGAACTGTTGCTGCGTGAGGGTGTTTCCGCTGAAAATCTTTCCCGGGTGGACGATGTGAAACTGGAAGTTCACCATATGAACAATCTTTCAAAAGAAGTTCGCAGACGGTTTGTCAGTGATATGGGTTTTGTGGCGGATTTTCTCAACGAGGGTGGTTTTGAAAGCCGCCTGAAACAGAAAATTGTCCATCCGGAGGCACTCTGTGAAATGATGGCGGAACTCACCGGAGATACCCGTTTCACGGATTTGGTGGAAGACTTATTGAAACGGCAGGCAGAAGGAAAGGAGACTATTATGTGTGAATATATTGATATGTTGGAGGCCAGAGGCGAGGAGCGGGGAATAAAAATCGGTGAGGCAGCAGGCGAGGTTGTTGGTGAAGACCGTTTGGCAAAGCTGATGCAGCGGCTCTTGCAGGATAAAAATTACCGGGAGTTGGAAGCGATTTCCAACAGCCGGGAAAAACGTCACGAGCTGTACCGGAAATACGGCATTTGAAAGAGGACGATTTCTGTTCCGGGTTTCTGGGCGAACAAGGAGGTAATGTTCCGGCAATTTGGATGGAAAAATGGCATTGAAAAGAAAATCGTGTATGTGAATTCGGGAAAACGGGCCTGTAGCCGGAAATGTTGGTTACAGGCTTATTTTTATGCGGCGGATGTCCTCATAGTCTCCCTTTGTGACATCTCCTTCTGTTGTGGGACGGATTCAGGAAAAGTATAATAGTAGTCAGATAATAGAAAGAAGGAACTGCATCAGGGATGATGTACAGGTGGGAGAACGGAGCGAAGCAATAAGCCGAGACAAATCGGACAATGGGGACAGCGTTGAAAAGCCATAAGGAAGGTGGAAAGCAGTGGGAAGAAAAAATACGGCGGTGAGGCGGAAGAGCATATGGAAGGACAAGGGAAGTTGGGAGCTGCTGCTGCTGTGCATCCCGGCTCTGGCAGGCTACATTATTTTCAATTATATACCCATGAGCGCGGCCCTTGTGATTCCCTTTAAGGAGTACAAGTTCAGCCAGGGAATTCTGGGAAGTGCCTGGTGCGGGCTGAAGAATTTCCGGTGGATTCTCACATCCACTTCCATGGGCAGGGTGCTGCGGAATACGGTTGCCTACGGAGCCTGGTTTATGATTATCGGGCCTGTGGTGAATGTGGCGATTGCCCTTCTGCTGTTCGAGATCAGGAACAGGAAGGCGCTGAAAACATACCAGACCATCATTACCTTCCCCAATTTTATGTCCATGGTTATTGTGGGATACGTGACTTACGCCATATTAAGTCCCCGGACAGGGCTGCTGAACCAGATACTTACGGGGATGGGGATGGAATCGGTGGATGTATATATGAACGCCGGATACTGGCCGGTGATTCTGACCATTGTGACACTCTGGAAAGGGGTGGGCATGGGTTCCATGATGTATTTTGCCTCCCTGATGGGAGTGGACGGCGCCCTGTACGAGGCTGCGGAACTGGACGGGGCGGGCAGATTCCAGAAAATGCGGTACATTTCCATTCCGCACCTGATTCCACTGGTATGCATCTTCACAATCATGGGGGCAGGCAGCCTGATCAGCGGCAACTTTGATTTGTTTTACATCATTCCCAGGAATTCGGCTATCCTGTACGAGACCACGGATATTCTGGATACTTATGTGTACCGGGCACTGGCCAGTGGAACCTATGCCATGGGCGCTACGGTTGGTCTGGTACAGTCCCTGGTGGGCATGGTACTGGTGGTGGCTACAAACCTGATTGTAAAGCGGATATCCCCTGAAAATTCCATGTTTTAAAGTGCCCGGGGCATACAGCATGGGAGAGGCAGCAGCGTCGAATTGCCCGTATGGAGGAAGTCATTATATGAAGAAAAAGAAAAAGATAAATTGGTTCAATCTGATATTACACCTATTTTTCATTTTGCTAAGCGCCTGCTTTGTGCTTCCGCTGCTGCTGGTAATCTCGGCATCCTTTACCAGTGAAAGCTGGCTCAATGCCGGGAACGGGTTAAGCCTGCTTCCCAGGGAATTTACCACGAATGCCTATGCTGCCGTTTTCAAAAACGGAGAGCGGATGATACGGGCCTATGGGGTGACCATGCTCCAGGCGTTACTGGGAACCGTGTCGGGGTGCATTGTGGCAGGAATGGCGGCCTATGCCCTGTCCAGAAGCAGCTTCCGCTTTCGGAAACCCGTAACCATTATTATCTTTTTTACCATGCTGTTTTCCGCAGGAATGATTCCTACCTATATCATTTATGCAAAATATTACGGAATCAGCAACAGCTTCTGGATTTATATCCTGCCCGGGATTACGGGAGGCGCCTGGTATACCATGGTTTTCCGGACATTTTTCAAGAGTCTGCCGGAGTCCCTGTTTGAATCGGCCCATCTGGACGGTGCAAGCGAGCTGACCATTTTCCGGAAAATCGTACTTCCCCTGTCCACGCCGGTATTTGCATCCGTTGGATTTATGACTTTGGTAGGAAAGTGGAATAACTATACCACATCCATGATTTATATTCGGGATGAGAACCTGTATACCTTACAGTATCTGCTCCAGAGAATGATGGAGGAGGCGAATTTCCTGAAAAATCTGTCCCAGAGCATTATGGGAAATGTGACCATGAGTACCGCAAGCCTTCCCAGTGAAACACTGAAATATGCCATGTGCGTGGTGGCGGCAGGACCCATGCTGCTGATCTTTCCCTTTTTCCAGAAATATTTTTCCCAGGGACTTACCATTGGGGCAGTGAAAGGGTAGCGGAGGAACAGGAGCTTTACGAGAAACACCAGTGTCTGTTCTGCGGGGCAGACGGGGAACTATAAAATAAGGAGGATTACACATGAAAAGAAAAAGTTTGAGTTTGATTCTGGCGGCCTTATTGACGGCTTCCACCTGCCTGGGCGGCTGCGGCAGCGACGACGGAGGCAGCAGTGCCGGGAACGGCAGTGAAGAAGGCGGAAGTGCGGCCGAATCTACCCAGGAGGGCAGCGCGGAAAACAGCAGCGGCCAGGAAGCGGGTGACAGCGCGGAGGACAGCCAGGCTTCCGGCGGTGAGACGGCGGAACTGGAACCCGTGACCATCCAGTTCTGGATTGGCGGCCCGGGAAAACAAAAGGATTCCGACAGGGTGTGGGAGGCCTTTAACGAGAAGCTTCAGGAATATGTGCCAAATACCACGGTGGAGATTACCTGTATGCCCAACGCGGAGTATAAGGAGAAATATCCCCAGATGCTTGCTTCCGGCGAAGCGGTGGATTTGACCTGGATTGCAAGTTGGGTAACCGGCTCCAATCAGCTGATTCAGGACGGCAATCTGATGGCGCTTGACGATTTGGTAGAACAGTACGGACAGGGCATCAAACAGGAACTGGGCGAAGAGATTATGGATATGCACCGTTATCCGGCGGACGATAAGCTCTATTACCTGATCAGCTGGCAGGGACTTTACAGCAATGTGCGAGCCTTTAAGATTCCAACGGAACTGGCAAAACTGGCAGGGGATACCTGGCTTGAGGACACACAGAAGGCAGTGACCAAGTGGTGGAACGATTACTCGTCTACAGATGACCTGCAGGCCGTATTTGACCAACTGGACATCTACCTGGGAGCCTTGAAGGACAATAATCAGCTCTACAGCGGCATCAGCCAGGCCACCTTTGGCGCATGGCTGTACCCCAACCGCCTGTCCTCCGAGAGCAGCCTCCAGATGTACAACATCGGCGTGCCCCATATGGACAACAGTTTTACCGTGATCGACACCATCCAGAGTGACCATTATCGGGTGTATGCGGAAAATATGGCGGAGTTCTACAAAAAGGGTTACATCCGTTCCGACATTGCTTCCCTGGAGAAGAATACCTTAAGCTTTGTCACAGGCGGGGAATATACACCCAACACTACGGTGATCGATGTCCATAACGCCCTTACCGACAACACGGCGGACATGTACAGCGCCACCGCAGGCGTGGACATTTCCCTGGTTCAGATTGAGAACGAAGGGTATTTGAGCAGAGGCGACGCCACAGCCATGGCCATTCCCTATTGCGCGGACGAGCCGGAGCGGGCCATGATGGTTCTCAACGCCCTGTACACGGAGCCGGAGCTGTATCAGCTCCTGGTCTACGGTTTTGAAGGGGAACATTATACGGATAACGGAGACGGCACCATCACTACCGATTACGGCTCCCAGGGTACTTCCGACTCCAACTACGGCCTGTGGAAATGGACCGTTGGAACCTGTAAAAACTCTCTGGTGACCCAGGCGGATGTGCCGGGCTACTATGACGAATTATTGGAAAACGAGAAAGATGCCATCATCAGTTCTTTTGTAAACTTTACTTTTGACGAAAGCAATGTAACGGATGTGGTGGCTTCTCTGAAAGCCATTGACGGCGAATATAAGAGCATGATCGACAATGGCTACATGGGAGATGAATGGGAAACCACACTGGATAAGTGGATTGCAGAGCGCCAGGCCGCAGGCGTGGACAGACTCATCGAAGAGCTGCAGAACCAGATTAACGCCTATGTACAGGAGAACAATATCACTTCCTGGATCAGCGAAAAAGAATGAAAATGATGTAACTTGAAAACGGCCCGAAGGACACAGGCGGGAGCAGAAAATGGGAGGCGGCGGTAAGCCCCTCTCATTTTTGAATCCCCAGCTCTTTCGCGGGCCTGTAAAAAACAAATGGCACACTTACCATTCTCAACGGCGCTGACGGCGAAGGCAGCATGTGGGAAGGTGTGTCTGAAAGAGGAAGGAGAATCAGCCCATGAATGATACCGTTACCTGGCAGGAAGAAGCCCTGCCTGTCAGAACAGCGTCAATTTTTCCCAGTCCTTATCATAAAAACAGTGCCATGAAGTATGTTTCCTTTCTGCTGAAGGAACCGGGAATTCTGCGGATTGGCTTAAAAAAGCAAGTGCGCAGCGCCGTTGTGAGGCCTTTGAGCCTGGGGATTATCCCGGAGATTGCAGACGGGGAGATTGCGGTGCGCCTGGAACGTCCGGTGAAGTTTTCCCTGGAAATCAACGGCAGCGCGGAAGACAATCTCCTGGTACTGGCGGAGGCGGACCGGTACGGGACATTTGACCAGGCTGTTTCGGAATATAAAAATGTGATCTGCTTTCCTGCCGGTGTCCATAAGGCGGATTTACTGACTGTGGAGAAGGACCACACGGTGGTATACCTGGCGGAGGGCGCTTATGTCCACGGCAAGTTAGTGCTGTCTCACTGCAGCCATGTGACGGTGTGCGGATACGGCGCCATCAGCATGGAACAGTATCCTTATGAAACCAGGCCTGTCTATGCCCGATGCGTGGACGCCATAGAGTGCCGTGACGTAACCATTCGGGATATCACCATCCTGGACAGCAATGACTGGAGCCTGCGGATATGCGGCTGTGAGGACGTGTTGGTGGACAATGTGAAAATCATCGGCTGCAGGGGAAATTCCGACGGCATTGATATCTGCGGTTCCCGGCGGGTACTGGTGCAGAACGCCTTTACCAGGGTATGGGATGATTCTCTGGTGGTGAAGGCTCTGGATACCGGGGATGTGGAGGACGTAACCTTCCGGCATTGTATTCTCTGGAATGATTTTGCCAGGCCCATGGAGGTAGGGGTGGAGCTGCGGGCGGACCGGGTGCGGAGGGTGAAATTCCAGGATATTGACGTACTCCACTCGCCCACAGGATATCCCCTGATGGGAATTCACCACGGAGACCGGGCGTTGGTGTCGGACATCCTGTTTGAGGATATCCGGATTGAAGACGCGCCCGGGGCACAGCTTTTCGATATCCGCATTACCCCTTCCTACTGGAATCGGGACAGGCAGATGGGCTGTATCCGGGATGTGGTATTCCGGAAAATTCATGTACTTGGAAGCCCCGGCCTGCCGCTTCTTCTGTCGGATTCCCGTCTGCAGGGATACGATGAGGCACATACGATCCGGAATGTGGCTTTTGAGGAAATTGACATCTGCGGAAAGACGCCGGGAGACGCCGTGGCTCTGGGGCTGAAATGCCCGGAGTACGCGGAGGGAATCCGCATGGCGCCTGCCCCGGAGCTTCCGCAGATGCAGATGGTGGAGACGGCGGTGGAGATCACAAAGGACTTTCTGTGCAGAGAGGACGGATTCTATGAGGGGGAGATTACCATGGTACTCCGCAATCCTGCGTCCTTTGACAGGGAAAAAGAGGTCTGGCTGAAAATATCGCCGGAGCATCTGGGGGACTATGGGCGGTGCAGACATAAGGTCTTCCTTCCGGCGGGAGCGGAACGGCGCGTGGCATGTCCGGTGGTGCTGCAGCCCGGAAAATATGTGGCAGCCATCCAGTCAGAGGATCCGGAGATCCGGTACGCATGGCAGCTGATTTCCCTGGACTGGAAAATAGGGACAGGGAATCTGCGTCCCCTGGAATTCGTAAACTACTGGGGCGACAGACTGGGGAAATTCACGGCCTGGGTGGAGGGAGAAGACCTGGTAATTGACAGCTCCCTGCTTTTGCGGGAGGACAGCGCTCTGGTTTTGTATACGGCGCTTCCTGCAGAAAGAGAACCCGGGGAAGTGCTGTTTTCCGTAGAAGAAACGGATTTCGGCCAGGTGCCTGCCGTTTTGGACGGAAGGCACGGCCCGGAAGCAGCACCGCAGCTTCGCTGCCCATTGGAGATTACTCTGGTATTCAAAAATCAGCCCAAGGTGGAGAAAATTTACACCCGGGAAATCCGCGGAGGAGAAGGCAGATGCGTGGGAATCCCCCTGAAGGAACTGGGCATACCCGGAGGCACAGGGCATTTCTGGATGGAAGTGGAGGCAAGACTGCCGGAGGTGCAGCAGTACCGCTACCCCTATACCCTGTTCCATTCCGTGACGCCCCTGACGGCAGCCCATATGTACGGAAACTGTATCCTGGAAACGGGAGAGTAGGCCGGATTTTTCCGGCTGACGGGAATCCGCTTCGCCGTGGACACCCGGTATCTGCAGGAGAAGTGGTAGGTGGAAGAAATGTTCAGACTGGATGTAAGACGGACACCCGGTATCTGCAGGAGGAGTCCGGATAGAAGAAGCATTCGGTCCGGATGTGAGATGGATATCCAGTGTGCGCAGGAGGAGTCCGGATGTAAGACGGACACCCGGTGTCTGCAGGAGGAGTCCGGATGTAAGAAGTATTCGGTCCGGATGTGAGATGGGCTTCCGACGTCCGCAGGAGAAGCGGCCCGGTGGAAGGAAGTATACAATATCAGGAAGGAGCGCAATGAGTCAGAATATAATCTATGTTAGCCCCCGGGGGCAGGACCTGAATCCGGGAACCCGGGAGCTGCCCCTTCGGACCATCACAGCGGCAAGGGACAGGGCGAGAACCCTCAAAGGGCCTGCCACTGTTGAAGTGAGGGCGGGAATCTATGGGGAAAACCTTGTGTTTGACGCAAGAGACAGCGGCCATACCTACCGGACAGGGGAGGGCGCCGTGATAACGGGCGGGCTGCGTGTACCATATGACGCCACAGAGTCCGCTTCCGACGAAATGCGGGACAGGCTGTCGCCCGGGGCAGCGGAAAACGTGCGGGCCATTGACCTGAAGCGGTACGGGGTGGGGAAGGAGGCCTACGAAAAACTCTATGCCATCGGCCGCTACAGCACAGGCCGCAAATATGACGGCGTGGTTTCCGGCGTGAACCTGGAAGTTTTTGAAAACGGGGAACGTATGACCCTGGCCCGGTATCCGGGGGAAGGATTTCTGCAGTTTGAAGAAATTGCGGATGTGGGGGACGCGGCGGAATTTCCGCCCCAGAATTACTGGAAAGACTGGGAGGAACGCCGGAACCACAGGGGAGGACTTTATATCATTGATAAAGAGACGAACGAACGTGTAAAAACCTGGAAGGAACCGGGGGAAGTGTGGATGGCAGGCTGTTTTTACTGGGATTGGGCAGATTCCTCTACACCCGTTACCTTTGATACGGAAAATCGTGGAGTTTATCCCGGGTATGTGAGCCGTTTCGGAGCAAGGAAGGAGGGCTGCTATTATTTTTACAATATCCTTCAGGAGCTTGCGTCTCCGGGAATGTATTGGATAGACCGGCAAAGGGGGATTCTGTATGTGTATCCCCGGGGGACACAGGAGGCGGTATTTGAGATCTCGGCTGCGGACAGCCCCCTGATCTGCCTGTCCGGTGCAGAAAACATGGTTTTTTCAGGCTTTACCCTTACCAATGTAAGGCAGACTGCGGTTACCGTGAAGGGAAACGGCAGCAGGTTTCTGAATCTGCATATCCGAAATACGGCATTACACGGAATCCAGATTGAAGGATATCGTAATACTGTTGAAAACTGTGAGATTTCCCATACGGGCCAGGGCGGAATTTACCTGAAAGGCGGTGTGCGGGACACGCTGACGCCCGGGGAAAATACGGCGCGGCATAATCGGATACACGATTTTTCACAGGTTTACCGGACTTACCAGGCGGGGGTGCATCTGTCCGGAGTGGGAAATATATGTGCCCATAACGAGATCTGGAACACCCCTCATCTGGCGGTATCCTATGAGGGAAACGAACACCTTATCGAGTACAATTATATCCATGACGCAGTTCTGCGCTCGGAGGATGCAGGGGCGGTGTATGCCGGATTTGACTGGGCCGCCCACGGAACCGTGATTCGGTATAACCGGATTGAAAGAGTGGGAAGCGACGGCTTTCCGGCCAACGGCATTTACTGGGACGACGGGCTTTCCGGCCAGACGGCATACGGGAACCTGCTGATAGACATCAGGGGGCGCGGGTTTCTGGCAGGAGGCGGCCGGGATAATGTGATTCGGGACAATGTGATTCTGGGGGATTGCCTTGCGCCCATCTATTACGATGACCGCAACCGGGAGGGGTTTCTGAAAGGCGGGTGGGCACATGCAGCCTGCGACAGGCCGGATGCGCCTCATTGGAAAAAACTTGCGGAAATTCCGTACACCAGTGAAATCTGGAGAAAAAAATACCCTTCTCTGGCAGGGGTTTCCACAGATTTTCAGAATCCCCAGGACCCGGCTTTTCCCATCAATCCGGCAAACGTGGTTCTGGAGCATAATGTGGTCATTCACAGGGATGCCTGTCTGGGGGAAATCGCGGAATCCCTGTATGAGTACAATAAGATCGGCGTCAATTACCTGTTTAAATCCGGGGAGGAGGCAGGTTTCTGCAGGGAAACGCTGAAATTCCATTCCCCGCCTGCAGATTTCCCGGAGATTCCGGTGGAGAAAATACCAGGGACAGCCTCATCTTTTTCAGGATGCAGTGCAGACAGCCCCGTATGGCAACCTGCGTGAGAAACATTACCCATTTTAAGCTGCGGCGCAGCGATGTAAATATAGGAGAAACTATGACAAAATTATTATTTCAGGGAGATTCCCTGACAGATGCCTGCAGAGACAAAGAAGGAAAGGACCCCTTAAAGCGGTTGGGCGAGGGATATGTGAACATGGTGGCGGCATACCTCACCAGTGAAAATCCCGGGATTCAGGTGACAAACCATGGGGTCAACGGCAACCGTATCATGGATTTGTATGCCCGATGGATTGAGGATACCCTGAACGAGGAGTTTGACCTGATCAGTATCCTCTGCGGCGTCAACGACGTGGGATTTCAGCTCCGGATGGACAAGGGGGCTGACAGGGAGAAATTTTCCTTTATATATGACAGAATGCTGTATGAGGTGAAACAGGCCAGGCCCCAGGCAAAAATTGTGCTGTGTGAACCCTTCCTTCTGAAGTTGAAGCCGGAGGAACTGACCTACGGATGGGATATTGTGGAGAACTGGGATACCTGGTACGGGCAGATTCGGGAGCGGGCGGATGTGGTGAGGGCACTGGCGGAGAAATACGGTGCGTTACTGGTACCCTCCCGGGAGCTGTTTGACAGGGCCTGTGAGAAAGCCCCTGCCGCACACTGGTCTGTGGACGGCATTCATCTGACCCTGGCGGGGAACGGCCTGCTGGCCAGAGAGTGGCTGCGCTGTGTGAAAGGAGCGGGATATGTATCAATTTGACAATGAGAAGCGGGAAATTATCTTTAACGATTACCGGACGCCCACGCCCTGGATGAATTACCTGTCCAACGGAACCTTTCACACCATGATTTCCCAGGCCGGGGGCGGGGTGGCATTCTATAAATCACCGCAGATTTGGAGGATCAATCATTACCGTTTTTTCCATCTGCCCATGGACAGGAGCGGTTTCTATACCTACATCCGGGACGGGGAGGAGGTTTGGTGCCCCACCTGCGAACCCTGCCCGGTGAAGCCCGAAAAGTGGAAGGGCTTCCATGGAATGGGCTACACCGGGTTTCAGGCGGAACACAGGGGCCTGGAGGTACATACAACCTACCTAGTGGGGAAAGAGGAGGATGCCCTGATCTGGGATATGACCCTCCGCTCGGACAGGGACAGAAAGGTGCGGATTTTTCCCTATGTGGAATTGGGCATGATGGAATTCTTGCGGGAAGTACAGTGGCAGTGTTATAATAAGCATCAGCTGGCCTGCTATCCCCTGGGTGACATTCTGGTCTACCGCTATGGGGTGGAAAATCAACCCAGGCCCGAAGAGACGCCCCTGGTGTTTTTTGCCGCGGATGTGCCCGTAACTGCCTTTGACTGCGACAGGGACAGCTTTGTGGGAAGCTATCGGAGTGAAGAAAATCCCCTTGGGGTGGAGCGGGGGGAATTGTCCGGTTCTGTTCTGTACGGCGGGGATCCCTGCTTTGCCCTGCAGCTTGACCTGGAACTGAAGGCGGGAGAGGAGCGGAAAGTCCGGATTTTTCTGGGAACGGCCATGACGGAAGATCTGATTCTGCAGACAGCGGCCCGGTGCAGGGAGGCGGACTTTGCAGAGCGTGCCGGGGAAGCCCTGCAGGCGCAGTGGGAGCGGTATCTGTCCGGTTTTCAATGCGCCCTGCCCGACGGGGACGCCCAGACCATGATCAATATCTGGAATCCCTACCAGGTGGAACGGAATTTCCAGTTTTCCCGGAACATCAGCTACTATGCCACAGGCACCTTCCGGGGTGTGGGAATGCGGGATACGGCCCAGGATATTCTGGCCATGATTCCCCTGGATGCGGGACGGGCCAGGGAGAAACTGGATCTGCTGTTCACACAGCAATATGGGGACGGGCACTGCAACCATTATTTCTTTCCCACGGAAGGGTGGGAGCCGGTGACGCGGATTCACTCTGACAACCACTTATGGCTGATTATGGATGTGTATCATCTGGTGATGGAGGAAGGAAGCCTGGATTATCTGTCCAGGGAGATTCCCTATTACGACGGGGGCCGTGGAACGGTGTGGGAGCACATTGGAAAATCTGTGGAATTCACGGCTTCCCATATGGGAGAAAACGGATTTCCGCTGATGCTGTGCTCCGACTGGAACGATATGCTGTACAAGGTATGCCGAAAGGGCAGGGGAGAGAGTATCTGGACAGGGATGCAGTTCGGCACGGCGCTGCGGATGATGAAGGAACTGGCCGGGCTTCTGGGGGAAGACGCGGAACCGTACGAGAAACTGTATCAACAGATGCGGGAAAAAGTCAATTCCCTGGGTTGGGACGGTCAGTGGTTCCGGCGGTGCATTACGGACGAAGGCATTTTCATCGGTTCCGCCCGGGAACCCCAGGCGAAAATCTGGCTGAACACCCAGAGCTGGGCTGTGATCAGCGGACTGGGGGAGCCGGAGAAGCAGGCAGCGGCCATGGACAGCGTCCGGAAATATCTGGACACGGATTTGGGAATCCGCAAGATTTATCCCGCCATGGAGAATTATCCTTCCAGGGAGGACCCTCTCACCTACTACAATAAGGGCTGCGGGGAAAACGGCAGTGTGTTCTGCCATGCCAATACCTGGGCCATTATCGCGGAGTGCATGTTGGGAAGGAGCGAGTATGCCTGGAAATATTACAGGCAGCTGCTCCCCATGGTGGCACAGGCGAAGGCAGGACAGGAACGGTACCGGGCGGAACCCTATGTCTATGCATCCAACATTTTCGGCCCGGAAAGTGACAGGTTCGGCTTGGCTAACGTGTCCTGGCTTACCGGGACGGCGGCATGGATGTATCTGGCGGCAACCCAGTATCTGTTGGGGATAAAACCCTGTTGGGAGGGGCTGTCGGTGAAGCCCTGCCTGCCGCCGGAGCTGCTGCCCGCCACAGTCACCAGAAGGTTCCGGGGAAGGATGTACCGGATTACCATCCGCAGCAATGAGGATGTGACAGTGGAAGATGTGGGCAGGGGCATGTTGGATTAGAAACAGCTGTAAAGCATGACAGACAGAAAAAAGGAGGAAATTGTAATGATTTTTGATGATATGGACAGAATCGTATTTGCGGGAGATTCCGTCACCGATATGGGAAGCGAACAGCCCGTGGGGGAAGGGCTGTTTGATAATCTGGGAACGGGCTATGTCCGGGTGGTAGAGAATCTGCTGTCTGCATTTTATCCGGAGATCCGCCTGCGGATTACCAATTCCGGTGTGGCGGGAAACAGCAGCAGGGACCTCCTGGCCAGGTATCAGAGGGATGTGGTGGACCTGCGCCCGGACTGGGTGTCCATCTGCATCGGTATCAATGATGTGTGGCGCCAGTTTGACTGCCCGGCCATGGCGGAGCATCATGTGCTGCCTGAAGAATATGAGGAAAATATCCGGAAAATGATCCTGGCGGTGAAGGATCAGGTGAAGGGGATTTTCCTGCTTTCCCCTTATTACATGGAGCCCAACCGCCAGGACAAAATGCGCGCCAGAATGGACGAGTATGTGGAAATCTGCAGGAAACTGGCTGCGGAATACGGCTGCCGTTTTGTGGATTTCCAGAAAATGTATGAGGACTACTGCAGCATCCGCCACTCGTCCAGTGTGGCCTGGGACAGGGTGCATCCAAATCAGATCGGTTCCACTCTGATGGCAAGGGCTTTTCTGGACCAGTGTGGGTTTGGCCAATACTCATAAAAACCGCAGGAGATACAGAACCGTGGCGGTATGCCTTTATACGTCAGGGGATTTCTGGTATGCCAGCCGTGGGCTGTTATCTTCCACATAAATAATGCCGCATTTTTTGAATCCGTTCTTTTCCAGCAGATGCCGCATAATCAGGTTATCCCGGTGGGTATCAATCCTGATGTTGGGAATCTGTGCCAGGCACCAGGTAAGGCAGGTGCTGAAGATACCTTTTGCAGTGTCGCCGGCGGCAAGCCGGTGGATGGTGCCGTAAGGGGCTTCGTTCAGCCAATGGCCGTACTCCAGAATCCGGTAAGTAGGGTCCTCTCCTATAATAAAGGCAAAAGCCCCGCAGATTTCGGAACATGTTTCTGTTTTTCTCGTTATTACATAGCTCTGGAAGTTCCTGATATCCGCCCGGATTGTGTCTTCAGAAGGACGGTTGTCACCCCATTGGGAGGGGTTCCCGTTCTTTTTCATCTGTTCTCTGGCATAGGCATATATCTGTTTGATTGCTTCAAGGTCTGTCAATTGCGCGTTTCTGACTGTCATTGCACATAAGTCCTCCTGTTTATATTTCCATATCTGCCCAATCTCTTTGCAATGGTATCGTTGGTTTCGGTTTTGGCCGGACCAGGATAGTATAGCACACTACAGCCACGGATAACAGCGAAATGTAAGGGGAAAAACGGCAGCTTTCCCCATCTTTCCGATACCCGAAACCGGGTATCCCGAAGAAATTTCTGCGCCGGTACTGGTGCAATTTCCGCGGTACCATGGTATAATGACCTTATTCCGGGCAGGAAACGGCCGGATGGCCATCAGCCCATGAACGATGCTGTGTTCATGG
>CAJULV010000003.1:66665-87260 GCA_910587555.1 uncultured Acetatifactor sp. | reverse complement strand
CATAATGACCTTATTCCGGGCAGGGAGCGGCCGGATGGCCATCAGCCCATGAACGATGCTGTGTTCATGGCATAATGACCTTATTCCGGGCAGGGAGCGGCCGGATGGCCATCAGCCCATGAACGCATAATTCCATATGTGCCGGGACGATAAAACGGTATTATGGACGCATGGGGACCCTGCCGTCAGAATGCGGGCAGGCCAGGAAAACAGGAGGGCATTGCAGATGAATATAGCACAAATCGCAAAATTGGCAGGGGTATCCAGTGCGGCTGTTTCCCGGTATTTTAACAATGGTTATATCTCGGAAGAAAAGCGCCGGGCGATACGGAAGGCAGTGGAGGAAACAGGCTATCGCCCTTCCGTGCAGGCGCAGACGCTTCGGACGAAGAAAACCAGGATGGTGGGAGTGATTGTTCCGAAGATGGCCTCCGAATCCATTGGGCCGATGGTGGAAGGAATGCTTGCCGTGCTGAATGAGAACGGTTATCAGATGCTTCTGGCGGTCACCCAAAATAATCCCCAAAAGGAAGTGGAGTATCTGTCGTCGTTTCAGGACAAGCTGGTGGACAGCGTAATTTTGGTTGCTACAGTATTTACGCCGGAGCATAAGCGGATTCTGAAGCGGCTGTCCGTCCCGGTTGTGATTGTGGGGCAGCGGCTGCCCGGGTATTGCTGCGTTTTCCATGACGACTACCATGCCATTTATGATATGACAAAACTGCTTCTGGATAAAGGGCGGTGCAGTCTGGGATACATCGGCGCCATTCCCCAGGATAAGGCGGCGGGGGAGGAGCGCTGCAGGGGGTTCCGGGATGCAGTGAGGGATGCCGGCCATGAGGAACTGGAAGAGAACTGTGTGACGGCGGCATTTACCATGGCTTCCGGATATGAGAAGGCAAAGGAACTGTTTACAAAATGCGGCAGGCTGGACGGGCTGGTCTGCGCTTCGGATACCATGGCAGCAGGCGCGGTGCAGTATCTGAAGGAACAGGGTATGGCGGTTCCGGAACAGGTGCTGGTGGCCGGGCAGGGGGATTCCGAAATGGCACAGGTGATGGAGCCGCCTCTTCTCACGATTCATTACGCCTATGAAAAGTGCGGCGAAATCGCGGTCAGGATGTTGCTGGAACAGATGGGGCAGGGGGAAGTGGCGGTGCGGGAAGTGAAGCTGGGGTATTCCATTGTGGAGGGCAGGAAGAGGAACGCCTGAAGTAAGGAAAAAACGGGATTTATGCGTTCCGGGTGTAATGTGTCGCACCTGGCGAAGCAGCAAACCAGCGACGGGTGAAGCGTATCCCGGGCTGATGTCATGCTGTGGGTTTTGGGGCGGTGGGATGAGGTGCGGAGTGTGCTATGGCCGGATGGCGTGCAAATGGTTTGGCGAATATATATAAACGATAAAAACAATTAATGATATATCAAATAAGAAAGGAAGATGTAATGATGCAGACACAAATCGAATTAAGGAATTTATTGCGTTCCATAGACCACAAGGGGTATCCTGCCTACAAATCCCTGGCGGGCGCATGGAAATTTGACAGGTACACACTGGTTATCGACCATGTGCAGGGAGACCCCTTTGCGTCGCCCTCCAGCCTGCATGTGGAGATACCGCATACACTGGCGAAGTTTCCGGCGGCTTACTATGCCAGAGACTGTTCCCGCATTGCGCTGCAGGATTTTTTGACCAGGCAGGTGGGGAAGCAGTTTGAACAGTATAATTTCAGGGCAAAGGGTTCCGGGAAAAGCGGCCTGCTGTCCATCAGCCGCTGCGGGCAGGCAGTCCTGGAGCGCAGCGCCTGCCAGATTGCGCAGAACGGGCTGACTGTGCGGTTCCATGTGGGCTTTCCCGCTTTCGGCCGTACCATTAATGCCGGAGAGCTGGACAAGATTCTGTTCGATTTCCTGCCCCGCTGTGTGGAGAACAGCCTTTTCTATGCCAGGCTGGATGCAAAAAAGGTGGAACGGGTGGTACAGCTGGCGGAGGACCAGGAAGCGGTTCGGCTTCTTCTGAAAGAGGAAAAGCTGGTGGCATTTGTGGCCAACGGGTCGATTCTGCCCCGGAAAAGCGGGGTGTCGGATTTGCCTATGGCGGACAGCGTTCCGTTTGCCTCTCCTGCAACCATGGAACGGACTTTTGTGCTGCCTCACAGGGGAAAAATCACCGGTATGGCCATTCCGGAGGGAATTACCCTCATTGTGGGCGGCGGATACCACGGGAAATCCACTTTGCTGGAAGCCATACAGATGGGCGTGTACGACCATATAGAGGGAGATGGACGGGAGTTTGTCATAACGGACGACACGGCCTTAAAGCTTCGGGCGGAGGACGGCAGATCCATACGGAACGTGGATATCTCCCTTTTCATCAACGATTTGCCGAACAGGAAGGATACGGCGAGATTTACCACAGAGGATGCCAGCGGCTCCACTTCCCAGGCGGCGGCCGTGGTGGAGGGAATCGAAGCCGGAACAAGGCTTTTTCTGATTGACGAGGATACCTCGGCAACCAACTTTATGGTGCGTGACGAGTTCATGCAGCAGGTCATCAGCCGGGACAAGGAGCCTATTACGCCGTTTTTGGAGCGGGCGGGGGACCTGTATGAAAAAGCAGGGATTTCCACGATCCTGGTGGCCGGAAGTTCGGGAGCCTTCTTCTATATTGCGGACCGTATCCTGATGATGGACTGCTATCGGCCGGTGGATATCACGGATCGGGTCAAGGGGATGTGCGAGGGGCATACTGCGCCCAGGGTGCAGGCGCCGGGTTTTGCGGTGCCGGAATTTAACCGGGTGCTTCCCGCATTTCGGAAAAGCCGGAAAGGCAGCGGCCGCGGATGGGACGGAAAGGAGCCGGAAAGCAGGAACATCGGGTATGGGGGCAATGTGCAGGATGATGATGACGGCACGGAATACAGAAGCTGCAGTGAGGGTATGCAGCGAGGAAGAGGTAATGACGGCGCGGAACGCCGGGGCGGTATCCGGGAGCGCGGCGGCAGGGAGGACAGCTGTGGAAGAAGAGTCCGGGACGGTGACGGCAGAGGCGGCCGGGACGGCGGTCGGCATGAGCATATGAAGGCCAAATCTTTCGGATTGGAGTCTTTCTCCCTGGACAGGGAAGAGGTCAATGTGCGTTATCTGGAGCAGCTGTTGGATTCGGAGCAGGTGAATGCCCTTGCGCATCTGCTGCGGTATGGTCTGGAACAGGTTATGGATGGGAAAAGGACGGTCCGCCAGACCGTGCAGATTATCTGGAATGCATGGGAAAAGCAGGGGTGGCAGCCTTTCAGCAGCTCCTACGTGCCCTGTGGCCTGGCGAAGCCCAGGATTCAGGAGCTGTATGCCTGTCTGAACCGGTTCCGGGGATAAGGAATGGACGGAACACAGGCATACAGCCGCTTACAATCGAAAAGATATTGGGCAGCGGATATTATTCTGCCGCATCAAGCACGATACTGTCGATGATAGCCTGGAATACAGGCGCCGCCTCTTCCAGATAGCTCTCATGGACCACAAAGGTAAAGTCTATGCCTGTCGAACCGTTCTGGACGGTGACATAACGCTGGTAAAAGGTTTCCCCGTCGTCATTTTGCAATGTGGTAAAGGCGTCGACGGCGGGCAGGCCTCCCAGGGTGATTTCTTTTGTATCAAAACCTTCCTGCGCCAGGTAGTCGGCGAGGTTCTGCAAATCATCGTTTCCTTCCGGTGTATAGGCGCTGATATAGGCCACGGACATGTCCCAAGCGTTGTCATCCTCATAACGGGAATATACACCCAGGCGGGAAGGATCCTCCGTGGTATTGATTTCCCAGAGGTAGGGGCAGGAGAAGGACAGCCCCAGTTCCTCGATTGTACGCGATGTCATTGCGGGCAGGGGAACCTGGGGTTCCTGGGCCATGGCGGCATCCAGCTCTTCTTGGGTGATGGAAATATTCGGCTGTGCGCCGGTGTCAGCCAGGATTTTCTGTGCCACAACCCTGGTGAGGGGAGCCAGCACCGAGAAATGGTCGGCACCCTCGATAACAAAGCCGCTGATTTTGTCATTGTCGGTAGCTGCCAGCATACGCTTCAGGTTCTCGGAATTGCCGTCGCTGCCCTCGATGAGGAAGGTGGGGCTTTTCACATCGTCAAGCCAATAGATAGGGGAACGCATGACATATTCGTCTTCGATATTGGTATCGAAGGTGAACTGGCTGTTGTTGTGATATTTTATCTCATCCACGGCGCCGAAGCAGAAAACAGCCCGGAATTTGTCCGTGTATTCCGAGGCCAGCAGGGCGCGGGTGCCGCCGGTGCTGTGACCGCCCAGGTAGATGCGTTCAGGGTCTACATAGGGCAGGGAGGCGGCATATTCATATGCAGACACGATGTCGTCAACTTCTCCGTACAATGCCTCATAATAACCGGGATTTCCGTTTCCGCCGCGGAAGGAGGGGTACATTTCCAATAGCCCGGCCTGCCAGAATGCGGATCCGGTCTGATCATTGTCCCATTCCGGATAGCACCAGGGAAAATCATCGATACCATTGCCCCAGCCGCCCACTACCCAGATGATGATGGGATGCTTCTGGCCGTCGCCCGGGTCGCTGGACACGTACGCCGCCAGGTCACCTACCTTGGAGGGATAGGAAACCAGATCGAAAAGGCCTTCGGGAGGTTCGGGTATGGAATAGTCATCATTGTCCTCTCTGGCCAGGGTGGTGGTGAAAGTATCGTGAGCCTGGGCAAAACTGTCGTATTGCTCGGTCAAGTCTGAGGTGGGGACGCTTCCGTTCAGACGGTTTGTAAGGGTTCTGCCGGAGCTGTCCGATTCTTCCGCGCTGCTTTCGTCCTGTGAATTCTGGCTTCCTGCGGATTGCGGGGAAGCGCAGGAGACTGTGAAGACGGCCAGTGCGGCCAGCAGGAGGGCGCAGGCTTTTCCGTGGTTCATTGTTTTCATGAGTGTTACCTTCCTTTTTGAATTGATAGTATGTCTGTGTTTCTACGGGTTCTATTATACCCGCACGACACCGGATGTTCAACTGTTTTTTAAACAACGAGATTGGGGAAGGTGGAAACGGAAAGCACTGCGGCCAAGTGACGCCCCGGCTGTGCCCACAGGCTGCCGCCTTCTGGAAAAAACGTGTTATTTCAGCAGGACATAATAGTCCCCATACGACTTCCCGTCATCTCCGCCCACCAGCTTTTCCGCAGATGCCGTAAAGCCCAGGGCTTCCGCCGCCGCGATGCGGGAGGCGGCAAAGGGCGGAATCTTGGTGGCCACCATTCCGCAGTTAAATAAATCAAAGGCGGTTGGTACAATCAGGGACAGAATTTCGAGGATGCTGTCAAGCGTTTCATGCCCGCTTCCCAAATCCAGGCGCAGCAGGCCGCAGTCATGATAATAATCATGTGCCTGGCGGTGAAATAGTTCGATGGTACCCACGGCGATGCCGGCACTACCGTCAGCGCGGTTATCCCCGCTGCTCCGGGCATGGCATGCGTTCTTGGAAATAACTGTCCAGCGTACAAAGGCATGCTGTTCATATGCCCGCCTCCAGAAGCCGATTGCGCTCTCCATGCGTTCCAATGTGGTGTAATGGAAATCGTCTCCGTTGCAGTTGTCGCTGTTGAAAAAGGGAACGGCCTTTTCGTCGGAATACACCAGGAGCAGATCCGGTGCATCGGACAGTTCCACAAGGCGCAGCAGGTAGTTTTCGTTTTCATAGATGGGACAGTTTTCGTAGGGATTCATTTTGTTTCCTCCATATGTATGATTATTTTGGAACAGTAAGGCAAAGATGCCGGAATTGTTTCCCGTGAATCCGGCCGCCGGCATGCACAAAACGGATACCCGGCATGTCCCCTGGTTACGGTTCCTGCCGATAGAATAGCATATCATATGCGACAACCATATGTCGTAATTATGTAAGGGAACGAAAATTATTTGTATAAGGAAACAATTTTCTCCGCGGATGCCAATAATTGCCTGCGCAGCGCTTCCGGGTTCAAGACTTCCACATTATCGCCCAGGGACAGAAGCGTTCCCAGCCACAGCTGCTCGTTTTCAACCACGGTAAGTTCCATCAGGACACTGCCGTCAGGGGAATCTTCCGGGCTTTCTTTCACAATGGTTCCGTTCAGATATTCCTTTATACGGGAAACGGCAGGCGGTCTGCATTTTATAAGGATATTCAGGTATTTTCGGGAGTCTTTCCGGTCGTTTTTTTCAAGGATAAGGGCGGCGGCCTCGTGTTCTTTTGTAAAGGGAATACAGGTTATCTCCAGGCTGCTCATCCGCACAAGCTTATAGGTGCGGTAATCTCCCCTCACCCCGGAATAAGCGAGAAGATACCAGGCATACCATCTGTACAGCACGGCTATCGGTTCTACGCTGTGGGAGCGGGTTTCGTTATTGTTGTTGGTATATGTAAAATTGACAGTGCGCTTTTGGGCGATTGCGGACTGCAATGCCTGGAGGAGGGCAGTATCACCTTCTCTCAGGACGGAAAAATCCAGCAGGATACCATTGTCGGCAGCTTTGGAGAGAGCGGCTATTTTTTCGAAGGTATGTTTTGCCTTTTGCTCTCCGGTGGCGGATACCAGCCCCTGGAGGGCAGTGAGAATGCAGGAGTAATCATCGGAAGTGGCAAACTGATCGCTGAGCCGGAACCGCTCCGCTATTTCATAACCGCCCGATGCCCCGGGAACGGATATGACAGGAATCCCGGCAAGGCACAGCGAGTCAATGTCCCGCTGGATGGTCCTGAGAGACACTTCGAAATGTTCTGCCAGCCGACCGGCGGACGTCCTGCCGTGGTTGAGAAGGTATATGGTTATGGCGTAGAGACGTTCTGTTTTCATTTTGATACCCCAATGTGCGACTTGGCGCACCCTCTTTCAGTAAATCCTATGCCGACGATTCGGGCAGGCTGATTATAGCATGAAAAGGCCGCAGCGGCAATGTGTTTTGTCATGTGTTCAGGGGAAACTGCGGTAAGCGGCGCGGAACGGTTTCTGCACTTCACGCTTCTGATAATATTTATATTCGTACAGGTAGAAAAAAACAGGGAAGTGTGGTACAATAAGGTCACGCGCACCCTGTTTTTTGATTCCCGCGGGCAATGAGCCAAGCGGATGCGCCGGCATCCATTTGGCTCATTGCCGCGAGGGAACATACCTCGCTGCTTGCAGCGGGGTTGTTGATTCGGGGACTGCCGGTAAAGAGCAGATGCAGCCCGTTTCACATAACCTGCGGAAATCGGGGTAAATAATCTCCGTGAGACATGCGTATACAGGCAGGAACATCAATATTTTCGAGAAAGAAGGGCATATGGTATGAGGTACTTATTTCAGGGGGATTCCATTACGGACTGGGGAAGGGGGAAGTACGACGACCCGCATGCCACGGGCTGCGGTTATCCGCGTATTCTGGAGGCGGAGCTTACGGCGGCTGACAGGGACTGTGAAGTACTCAATTGCGGCATCAGCGGAAGCCGGGTGGTGGACCTGCTGGCCAGGTGGAAGAAGGACTGCCTGAACCTGAAGCCGGATGTGCTGACGATTTTAATCGGCGTGAATGATGTGTGGCATGAACTTGGCAGTCAAAACGGCGTGGCACCGGCGCTTTTTGAGGAGGTGTACCGGATTGTACTCAGGGAGACATTTGCGGTGCTGCCGGGAATACGTATCATTCTCATGGGAACCTTTGTCACGCATGGGACGGCCACGGATCCGGAATGGGAGACTTTTTATAATGAAGTAAAAATCCGCAGGGACATCACCCGCAGGATGGCGGAGGAGTTCCGGCTGGATTATGTGGATCTGCAGCAGGTATTTGACGAGGCGCAGGAAAAACAGCCCGCGGAGCGATGGACCATAGACGGCGTCCATCCTACGGCGGCAGGGCACTGGCTGATTGCACAGGCGTGGAAGAAGGCGGCGGGAGTGTGAACATATGCCTGCAGATGAAAACCTTTGCTGTATAACGGGATTGGTTTATGCTTCGCGGAAATTTTATACATGAGCATAATCATAGAACAGGTCAACATATAAGGAGAAACGGAAAATGAGAGTTTTCAAAGTGACAGACCCTGAATTTAAAAGATATGGCAGGGTAATTGACAATGTGGATTTTACCGGGCTGGTGGAGGCATTGAAAAAGACGCCCTGCCCCGGGGACGTGGTTTATGAGCCTTCGGTGGAGGCATTGGAGGCGCTTCCGGTGATGGAAGAGCTTTCCAGAATTGTATACGGGGAGATGCCCATCCAGATCGGATATTGTAACGGGCACAATGTGATGCTGAATGCCCTGGAGTACCATCGGGATTCCGAAATCAATGTGGCGGCCACGGATGCCGTTCTGATGCTGGGACTGCTGGCGGATGTGGAGGCAGACCATACTTATGATACTTCCAGGGTGGAAGCCTTTCTGGTGCCGGCGGGGACGGCCGTGGAGGTTTATGCCACCACGCTGCATTATGCGCCCTGCCAAGCGGACGAATGCGGCTTCCAGGTAGCGATTGTACTGCCCCGGGGGACAAATTATCCGCTGAAAGGAATGCATGCAGGGACGGCAGAGGCGCAATGCGGCGACGGCGTTTCCAATGAGGATGCCATGCTCACGGCCGTGAACAAGTGGCTTATCGGACATGCGGAAGGCGGGCTGGACGAGGGGAGTTTCCTGGGGCTTAAGGGCAGGAATCTGTGCCTGGCCAAGGATTGAGACGCGGTGAAAACAGTCTCCAATGGGAGAGACGGGACTGGAAGAGGAGAATAAGATATGTATTATATAGGGATTGATTTGGGGACTTCTGCCGTAAAGCTGCTGCTGATGGACGGCGGCGGTAAAATCGTGAACATTGTGTCAAGAGAATATCCGCTGTATTTTCCGCATCCGGGGTGGTCGGAGCAGAAGCCTGAGGACTGGTATGAGCAGTCTGTCCTGGGCATTCGGGAACTGCTCAGGGATGTCGATAAGTCACAGGTGGCGGGCATCAGCTTCGGCGGGCAGATGCATGGGCTGGTGATACTGGATGAGGACGACAATATAATCCGTCCTGCCATTCTGTGGAATGACGGCAGGACAACGGAGGAGACGGAATATTTAAATACTGTCATCGGCAGGGAAAAGCTGTCGGAATATACGGCAAATATCGCCTTTGCAGGTTTTACGGCACCCAAGATTCTCTGGGTGAAAAACAAAGAACCTGAGAATTTTGCAAGGATTTCCAAAATTATGCTGCCCAAGGATTATATTGCCTACAAGCTGACGGGCGTACATTGTACGGATGTATCCGATGCCTCGGGCATGCTTCTGTTCGATGTAAAAAAACGCAGATGGTCTCAGGAAATGTGCGATATCTGCGGCATCAGTATTTCCATGCTCCCGCAATGGTATGAGAGCTATGAGGCGGTGGGGACGATACTTCCCCGGGTAGCGGAGGAGCTGGGCATCCGCGCTTCCGTAAAGGTGGCGGCAGGGGCCGGGGACAATGCCGCAGCGGCCGTGGGAACCGGCACGGTGGGCGATAACATGTGTAATATTTCCCTGGGTACCAGCGGAACCATTTTTATTTCTTCGAAGCATTTCGGCGTCGACAGATATAATGCGCTGCATTCCTTTGCCCATGCGGACGGCAGCTATCATCTGATGGGCTGTATGCTCAGCGCGGCCAGCTGCAATAAATGGTGGATGGATGATATTCTGGGGACGAAGGATTATGCAGGGGAACAGCAGGCAATCGGGAAACTGGGGGAGAACCATGTATACTTTCTGCCCTATCTGATGGGAGAGCGTTCACCTCACAACAATCCCAATGCCAGGGCGGTTTTTCTGGGCATGAGCATGGATACCACCAGGGCGGACATGACCCAGGCGGTGCTGGAGGGGGTTGCCTTTGCACTGCGGGATTCGCTTGAGGTGGCCAGGTCCCTGGGAATCAGCCTGACACGTACCAAAATCTGCGGCGGCGGTGCGAAGAGCCCTCTCTGGAAGAAGATTATCGCCAATGTACTGAACCTGAAGGTGGATGTGCTGGAAAGCGAAGAGGGGCCGTCCATGGGCGGTGCCATGCTGGCGGCTGTAGCCTGCGGCGAGTACGCAAGCGTGGAGGAGATCGCGGCGAAGGTAGTGAAGGTCGTGGAAACGGTGGAGCCGGATGCGGAGCTGGCGGCGAAGTATGAGGAGCGCTACAGAGAATTTAAAGAGATTTATCCTGCATGTAAGCCGCTGTTTTGAGGGGATATACAGACCATATTTTATGTGATTTTTACCGGGGAAGGCTTGCCCCATGGGAAGAAGGGAACAGGGCGTATGCGGGCAGGCCTGAGACTATGTAAAATCGAATGAGCCGCATTTGCCGGATGCAAGCGGCGTGGAGGACAGACATGAAATTTGTGACATTCAACATACGGTACGACTGCGGTTTTGACGGAGAAAATAATTTTGACTTCAGAAAGCCGCTGATCCTGCGCAAAATAGAGCAGGAGAAGCCTGACATCCTGTGTTTTCAGGAGGTGCTGCCACATGTGGCGGTGTGGCTGAAGGAGAATCTGACAGACTACTATGTGATAGGCTGCGGCCGCAGCGTATCCCTCCGGGACGAGCAGTCTGCCATCGCTTACCGGAAGGAGCGGATGAACCTGATGAAGATGGAGAGCTGCTGGCTGTCGGAGACGCCGACAGTGCCCGGCTCCCGGTATCCGGAACAGAGCGTCTGCCCCAGGATATGTACGGAGGCGGTGTTTGAGGACATGCAGACAAGGCAGGTCTTCCGGGTGGCCAACGCCCATCTGGATAATGCCGGGCAGCTGGCCAGAAAGCTGGCGTTGGAGCAGATTTTGAAAAAGGTGGCCGCGGATTCCTTTTTCGGAGATGTCCCTGTCATAATCACCGGGGATTTTAATATGGAGCCTGACTGGGAGGAAATGCAGGTTTTGAAGGAGTATCCGGAATTCGTCAACCAGACGGAGCATATTGGGGTGACCTATCACGGCTACTGGAAAGGAAATGAGCAGACAAGTATTGATTTCGTAATCACCCGTGGCCCGGTAAGCTGCAGGCATCTGGAAAAGTGGGAGGAGCAGGAAGACGGGGTGTATTTGTCGGACCATTATCCCGTCTGCGCAGAGCTTGTGCTGGAAAATGAGGCAATGGGAGAAGACTGAGCATTGTTCCCGGACAGCAGGGAAAATGGAGCAGTTTGATACATACAGCGGAAATAAGTAAAGGGAGAGGAATCGAAGGATGAGAGTACTTATGTTCGATATTGACACACTGCGGGCGGATCATATGGGCTGTTACGGCTATGGACGGAATACCACGCCGGTAATGGACGATATTGCAAGGGAAGGTGTCAGATTTGACGATTATTATTGCCCCAACGCCCCTTGCCTGCCATCCCGGGCGTCCATGATCAGCGGACAGTACGGGATTCACAACGGCATCGTAGGCCATGGGGGAACGGCGGCGGACATGCGGCTTCAGGGGAGGAACAGGAGATTTACGGATGAGATGTCGGAAAACAGTCTGTTCATGCAGTTCCGCCGGGCGGGCATGCATACCGTATCTTTTTCCACATTCGCGGAACGCCACAGCGCCTGGTGGTTTAACGCCGGCTTTAACGAGTGCCATAATGTAGGCTGGCGGGGAGGCGAATCCGCGGATATGGTGACGCCGAAGGTGCTGGAATGGCTGGAGAAAAACGGGAAAGGGGATAACTGGATGATGCATGTGCATTACTGGGATCCCCATACGCCTTACCGGACACCGGTGGATTACAAGAGCGGCCTGGAGGGAACGCCCCTGTCGGATGACTGGATTACCGAAGAAATTTTTGAGGAACATCTTCTGCATATCGGTCCTCATGGGGCAAATGAGATTAATATGTGGAACGACGAGCATTATGCCCAGTGCCCAAAGCACCCTGGCAGTCTGAAGACCTTGAAGGAGGCAAAGCGGTTCCTGGACACCTATGACGAAGGTATTCGGTATACCGACGACAATGTCGGCTGTATTATCGGTTGGATGAAGGAGAACGGACTGTATGACGATGATCTGGCCATTATTATCACGGCAGACCACGGAGAGGATCTGGGAGAATTCGGGGTGTATGCGGAACACGGTATGGCGGATGACCCGGTCTGCCGGATTCCGCTTATCATTCGCTGGCCAGGGATGCGTAAGGGCGCAGTGGTGAAGGGATTTCATGACAATACGGATTTGGCGCCCACCATGCAGGAACTTCTGGGAACGTCTCTGGTAAGTTGGGACAACTTCCGATATGACGGCGTTTCCTTTGCGAAGGCCCTGAAGGATGGAACGGATTGTTCCAGGCCTTATGCGGTGCTGACCCAATGCGCCCATGTGTGCCAGAGAAGCGTGCGGTTTGACGATTACATCTATATCCGCACGATTCATGGGGGCGGGCACCTGCTGCCGGACGAGATGCTCTTTCATGTGAAGGAGGATCCTCATGAGATGCACAACCTTGCGGAGGAACGCCCGGATTTGTGCGCCAGGGGGGCGAAGATGATTCTGGACTGGACGGATAGTATGATGAAGTCTTCACGTTCGGATGCGGATCCCATGTGGACGGTGATGCGGGAAGGCGGGCCTCAGCATTGCAGGGGCGCGCTGAAGGGGTATATGGAACGGATTAAGGGGACGCCACGGGAATATGGTATCCCCCTGCTGGAGGAGAAATACGGAGAATTTCTGTAAGGCAGATGAAGCCTGTTTGAATATGTTTTTTGCGCAGCTGTTTCCGGGATTATAAATAGAGCAGGGGCTGCCGCATTCAGAAATTTTCACAGGATACAGGCTGTCCTGTAATCAGGCATACCTATATCCGGTGTTCATGACCCTTAATGCGACAGCCCCGTTTCACAGCACCTTGGCCAGGAAATCCCTTGTCCTGGGCTGCTTCGGCGAGGTGAAGATTTCCTCTGGCGTGCCTTCCTCCACAATTTTTCCCTCCGCCATAAAGATGACACGGTCCGCCATTTCCCTGGCGAAGCCCATTTCATGGGTGACTACTGCCATAGTCATGCCTTCTTTGGCCAGTTCTTTCATGACCTCCAGCACTTCCCCTACCATTTCCGGATCCAGTGCGGAGGTGGGTTCGTCGAAGAGCATGACCTCCGGATCCATACAGAGGGCGCGTACAATGGCAATCCGCTGCTTCTGGCCGCCGGACAGCTGGCTGGGGTAGGAGCCTGCCCTGTCCCCGAGTCCTACCCGTTCCAGCAGGGACCTGGCCTGTGCTTCCGCATCTTTTTGGGACTTTTTCAGCAGCTTCATGGGAGCCAGGGTCATATTCTTTAGTATGGTCATATGAGGGAACAGGTTAAAATGCTGGAACACCATTCCCATTTTCTGCCGGTGGAGATTGATATTGGCGTTTTTGTCGGTGATGTCCGTTCCCTCGAACAAAATCTGCCCTCCTGTAGGGAGTTCCAGCAGATTCAGGCATCTTAAAAAAGTGGATTTGCCGGAGCCGGAAGGGCCGATGATTACGACCACTTCGCCTTTGCGGACGGAGGCTGTCACACCGTCCAGGGCTTTGATTTCACCGCCGTTATAGTATTTCTGTACATCTTTGGCCTGAATAATATAGTTATCGCTCACTGCTTCTCAGCCTCCTCTCCAGTTTACCAACCAGAAACGTAAAGAACATTACCAGTACCAGATAGATCAGCGCGGACATTAACAGCGGGAACAGATAATCATAGCAGTTGCCGCCGATGATATTGCCGGCGTAGGTGACATCCGTGAGTCCGACATACCCCGCAACGGCGGTTTCCTTGAGCAATACGATGAATTCGTTTGCCAGGGTGGGAAGTACGGATTTAAACGCCTGGGGCAGGATGATGTACCGCATGGTGGGCACGTAGCCGAAGCCCAGGCTCCGCCCTGCTTCCATCTGCCCTGTATCTATGGACATAATGCCGCCGCGGATGATTTCCGCCACATAGGCCCCGGAATTGATGCCGAAGGAAAGAGCGCCCACCATGACCTTGTTCCGGCTGGAAGCAAAGACGACGAAATACATAATCATCAGCTGTACCACCATGGGGGTGCCGCGGATAACGGTGAGGTATATCTTGGCAAGCGCATTGAAAAAGCCCAGGACAAGCTTGCCGGGACCATGCATTTCCCCGTGGTTTTTGTCCCAAGATACGCGGACCAGGGAGATAACCACGCCAAGGGCCACGCCGATGAGAAGCGCAAGAAGGGTGAGCAGCAGGGTATTCATAAGCCCCTTTATGTACATTTGGTATCTGTCGTCAAAAATAAAGCTTTTGTAGACATCATACCCGAAATCGTTCAGCCACTCTGGCCCGTTCTGTATCCAGTCCGGCGCTACCAGGGGCCAGCTTTGGGAAGCGGATGGTCTCATGGGGGATTCTCCTTTTTGTCATAAGTTTTTTGGTGAAGATGCTGTCTGCGGCACGGCAGGGTGCTTCGGCAAGCCTGTTAAGCCTGAAATGTAATCCCGGAATCAGGGATTTGGCAGGGAACGCCGCGCTTTATAGCCATGCAGCTGTTGTCACATACTGCCGGGCAAGGCAAATCGGGGCTGCCGCGTTAAATAATCCTACGGCAGCCCCACAGCTTGATTCGGGCCGGTATGCCAATGATTTTCTTCTGTGTAATCAGAACCTGATATCCGACATTATTCCGCTGTGATGTATTTGTCGATAATGCCCTGGACAGTGCCGTCCGCAATCAGTTCCTGAAGGGCTGCATTGACAGCCTCATAGAGGGCGGGATTTTCCTTGTTCATGGCAGCGGCATAATCCTCGGTGATGTATTCGGTATCCAGAATTTTCAGCCCGTCTACCTCGGCAACGAAGGCTTTGGCGGGTTCATTGTCGATAACCACGCAGTCTACCTTGCCGGTCTTCAGTGCCTGTATGGCCTCTGCGCCCTTGCTGTAACGGTCGATGGTTCCCAGCCCGGCCTTCTCGATATCGTCGGTGGTGTAGAGGTCGCCGGTGGTATTGCGCTGTACGCCCACTACATGGTTTGCGCCTTCTGCAAGCAGGTCGTCTGCGCTTGTGATGTCGCTGTCCTCTGTCACGATGATAACCTGTACGCCTGTGGCATAGCTAACGGTAAAATCAACCTCCTCCTGACGGTCGGGGGTGACGGTCATGCCGGCCAAGCCGATGTCTGCCTTACCGCCCTTGACGGCTTCCGTGATGGAATCAAATTCCATGTCGTCAATCTGCAGCTCCAATCCCAGTTTATCGGCGATGGCAGCGGCGATTTCCGCGTCGATTCCGGCTACCTGCCCGCCTTCTACGTATTCATATGGCGGGAATGCCGCGTTGGTTGCCATAATGAGCTTGCCATCTACGGAGGTGGTGAAGCCTTCTCCGTCCGCTGCGCCTGCCCCGGAATCCTCGCCGCCTACACCCGATTCGTCGGCGTTTTCGGCGTCGCTGCCGGAATTGTCGGAACTTTCCTCATTGCCGCTGCCGGAAGCATCAGAACTTTCTTCGGCGCTGCCGTCATTTGCATCACTGCTGTCTGTGCCCGTACCGCTGCCGGATGCAGGCGATCCGCCGCAGGCTGTCATGGACACTGCCATGAGGGAAGCCAGCAGCAGGGCTGTTAACTTTTTCACTTTCATAATTCATTCCTCCCAAAATAAAATAATTGAATCTGCACAGTGCAAACCAATGGAGAGATACTAGCACTTCATGCATAAAATGTCAATGGATTCATGAAAAAAATCATGGAAATTTCTTAAGAGGTTTATAAAAATGAATATTCAATTAAAATATACATAAAATTATGCATAAAAGTTCCTTTTGTCGGGAACGAAACCTGTATTTTCGCCCGAACATGCCGTATGGTGTTAAGGGGGTGGAGAACCCTCCGAAGAAGATAAATTACGGGAGGCGGAGATGCTTTCCGGATGGGTTGAAAAGTGGGTGGGACTGTGTTATGCTGTACTGCGGATGGGATTCAATTGATGCGTTAAGCGTGTAGGGGGTTTTATTATGGTACAGTATCGGGAATTACGGAGAGAAGAAATCAGCAGGGAGTTGTTTGGCGGTTTTATACGCCGCCAGGATGTAACGAAATGCTGGAGGCGGGCAGAGGGCAGGTGGGTAATACGAGACGCTCCGTTTGTTGACGACTGGACGGAAGAAGAATATGGAATTTTAGTGGGATGCCTGCGGAACACCGCGGCTACAGGCGGTTTTGTATATGCCGCTTTTTCCGACGGTATTTTGAAGGGCTTTGTATCTGTGGAAACTGCGCTGTTTGGAGGGGAGCAGGGATATCTGGATCTGTCCTGCATCCATGTGTCGGAGGATATGCGGGGAAAGGGAATCGGCAGGGAGCTTTTCCTGGCGGCGAAGAACTGGGCAAAGGCACATGGGGGCCGCAAGCTGTATATATCCGCCCATTCCGCCGTGGAAAGCCAGGCCTTTTACCGGGCGATGGGATGCGTGGAGGCACAGGTGTACCACCAGGGTCATGTGGAAGCGGAACCTTATGACTGCCAGCTGGAATGCGGGCTGTAAGCCGGGGAATCCGGCAGCAGGGCAGGCCGGAACGGATTGGGCGGATATCGTACGGAATGTGCCGGACCTGTGGCTGCTATCCCGAGACAGAGGGCAGGTTTCCGAGATTGTTGCTGTCGGAGCTGTCGGGAATGGATTTCAGGTATTCCGTGTCACCCCGGTGGGCCACGCCAACGCCTTTGATCTCGCCGCCTTTTGCCATGCGGACGCCCTTCTCCTTGCTGACGGTGGAGCCGTCGGACAGCTGGTAGCCGTCAATCTTTCCGCTGTGTTTTACCAGGCCGACGATTTCACGGGCATCCGATTTGGGCCGGGGGATTTCGTCCAGCGTATTTTTTGCCAGTGCGGCGGTGAGGTTTGTATCGTTCTTTTTATTTTCCATCATATTTTTCACAGGATTGCGGACGCACTTCCTGTATGGCTCCTCTCTGCCCTTTTGGGCGTAATGTCTGTTTTGTGAAATCGGGGCTGCCGCATTGTAAAATTATGACGGTGATGTCACTTATGCACGGCAGCCGTTTTGGCTTCAACTATATGATTGCCCATGTAAGCGGGATAATACCTGACAATCATAACCAACGGGCCGATATTTCTTTCAAATTTGTTTTTTGGCAGTTTGGCCGTGGGCAAAGGCTTTACGGCGAAACAGAAGTTCTTGTTGCTATCTCCCGGCGGTTCAAGTATAATTTTTCATATATAAATTGTGGTCCGGTTTTGACGCCCGCCGTATTGTTGGCTTTGCAAGGCCGCCTGCCGTTCAGTCCCGGCGTACCGGCCGGATTGTTCCGGGTGGCGTACCGAAAAGCTTCACCGGCCAGCCGGGAAGTGGCTTCAGGCGGTGATTGCTCCGGGTGGCATATAGGAAAGCCGGGCTGATGGCAGAAAGCGAAAGCGTGTCTGTTTACCACACATAAAGGAGGGTTATACAATGGAAAAAGCGAGAAAACAGATTGTTCTGTTAATGACGGACGCCACGCGTCAGGACATGGTGGGGTGCTACGGTAATCCGGATATGCACACACCAAATCTTGACAGTCTGGCCGCGGAGGGAATTCGCTGCCAGAACGCCTACACTTGTCAGCCGGTCTGCGGTCCTGCCCGTTCTGCCCTGTTTACCGGTACATATCCCCATTCCAACGGCAGTTTCTCGAACTGCATTCCCCTGGGGGCTAATGTAAAAACCATCGGTCAGCGCCTTTCCGACAATGGGATTCGCACGGCCTATATCGGGAAATGGCATCTGGACGGCGGCGATTACTTTGGCATGGGTATCTGTCCGGAGGGATGGGACCCGGAATACTGGTACGACATGCGCTGTTACCTGGAGGAACTGACGGAGGAAGAGCGGCAGGCATCCCGCCACAACGCTACAAATGAGAAGGGAATTTCCGCGGAGTTTACCTTCGGACACCGCTGTGCCGACCGGGCACTGGAT
This sequence comes from uncultured Acetatifactor sp., assembly GCA_910587555.1. Lineage (GTDB taxonomy): Bacteria > Bacillota > Clostridia > Lachnospirales > Lachnospiraceae > Acetatifactor. The sequence goes on along the minus strand of CAJULV010000003.1, from coordinate 69,298 downwards.
TTTCTCCAGAAGCATGGGGAAGAGGATTTTTTCCTGACCGTGTCCCTGGATGAACCCCATGACCCTCATCTCTGCCCCGAACCCTATGCTTCCATGTTTGCGGATTATGAATTTCCCAAGTCACCCAATGTATGGGATACACTGGAGGGAAAACCGCTTTTCCAGAAGTACTGGGCGGGAGCAAGCCGGTATGCCGACAGGGATGCACTGAAGCTGAAGGCACCCGGCTATCTGGGCTGTAATTCCTTTGCGGACGCTGAACTGGGAAGGGTGCTGGACGGTATCAAGGCCTGTACTCCGGATGCGTTGGTTATATACACTTCGGATCACGGAGATGCCCTGGCCAGCCATTGCCTGTACGCCAAGGGTCCCGTGATGTACAATGAAATTGCCCGGATACCGCTGCTGATTGCAGGCCCGGGCGTACCCAAGGGGGTGGTAGACAGGAATCCGGTGAGCCACATCAATATTCCGGCTATGATTCTGGAATATATGGGGATTCCCGTTCCGAAGTGCTTTGAGGGAAAAAGCCTCCTGCAGGAGGCCTATAACCCGAAAATACGGACGAACGATTATATTGTTACGGAATTTACCCGTTATGAAATTGATCACGACGGCTTTGGGGGGCTGCAGATGATGAGGGCTGTTTTTGACGGGCGTTATAAACTGGCCGTTCACCTGCTGGACCCGGTGGATGAATTTTATGACACAGAGACGGATCCTTATGAAATGAAAAACCTGATTGAGGATGAGGCATACGAGGAAGAAAAAGTCCGTCTGCATAAATTGCTTCTGGAATGGATGAACGCTACAAGGGATCCCTTCAGGGGATATCAGTGGGAACACAGGCCATGGAGGAGAAATCTGCCGGAACCCACCTGGAGTTATACCGGCTATACCAGGCAGCGGGAAAATGAGGAATATGAGCCAAGACAGCTGGATTACTGTACGGGTCTGCCTATGGAGGAGGCTGTTAGGCGTAAATGACTGTATGTCTTGCAAATTGAAAATAGTTCTGTGTCATTCTATTGAAGGTAATCGGGCAGGCGCACCGGAATGAAAAGAGCCTGCCCGCCCGTTTTAGGGGAACTCCAATAGTGATGTCCATTTGGCAGAAAGCTATTTTCAGATGCAAAAACCGGTTGCAATCCCGGACAAAATATGTTACCATAAATTCACTTCAAAAATTCTATTTTTATCGTGGTGGATGATTGTTTTATGACAATTTCCGTCTAGTAATTTGTAGCTTTCGGATGGAAGCTTGAAGTCTGGGCGTTTTGCCTGAGGTAATCCATTGATGGTTGAAGAGAGCAGGCAGGCGCGGAAAGGCTGTGCCGTTTATCTGTTGCTGCCTGTGGGGAAAACAGGAGGGAATGAATGGGACAGACAGAAAACAGAAACGGGGCGTACCATGCAGGGGGGCGTTACGGGGAACAGACAGGGCGCAGTGTCCCGGAGGATTGTGCGGAACAGCCGGACAGCGGGGATATCGGGAAAGCTTTTTCCGGATTGTCAGCGGAAGAGGGGCTGCACAGGGCAGTAGAACCCAGGGACATGGTGTTGAATTCCAAAGTCAGGGACAGCAGCAGTAAGATTATTTTTGATAACCACATGCTGTGTTCCCAGTTTTTGCGGGATTACGTCGATTTGCCTTATCTGAAGAATGTGAAGCCGGAGGACATTGAGGATGTGTCAGATCAATACGTGACATTGTTTGCAGAAGAACGTAATTCCGACAGGGTGAAGCGTGTCCGTATTCGTGCGGAGGGAACGCCTTTTTTCCTGGTTTCCCTGATAGAGCATAAGACACAACCGGATTACAATGTATGCATGCAGATATTCCGCTACATGGTGCATATTTGGGATACTTATGAAAAGGAGGCGGAAAGCGTCCGTAGGGGAATGGCGAAGAGGAGCGACTTCCTGTATCCGCCCATACTGCCCATTATATATTATGAGGGGGCCAGGGAATGGAAGGTCCCGCTGGATTTCAGAAGCCGAGTACGGGAAGGGGAAAATTTTGGCAGGTATATTCCGGATTTTGAATATTACCTGGTGCCGCTGCGGGATTACAGCAATGAGGCACTGATGGCAAAAAAGGATGAAATTTCTCTGGTTATGCTGGTCAATAAGCTGCAGACAGTGGAAGATATTGAGAACTTCCGCAGGCTGCCTGGTGGAGAGATTGAGTCAATTCTTCGGCACTCCCCGCAGCAGCTGGTGGACACCATCGCGGAAATGCTGCAGGCATTCCTCCTGAAGATAAATGTGCCTGTGTCAGAAACGGAGCAATTGACGGATAGAGTGAGGAAAAAGAAAATGGGTGAATTATTTGCGGATATGGAAAAAATAGACATACAGGCTGAACGGCAGAAGATGGCATTTGCCAGAAAGCAGCTGGATGAGGAACGGAAACAGATGGAAGAGAGGTGGGAAGAGGTAGAAAAACAGCAGAAACAGGTAGAAGAACAGCGGAAACAGGCAGAAGAACAGCGGAAACAGGCAGAAGAACAGCGGAAACAGGCAGAAGAACAGCAGAAACAGGTGGAAGAACAGCAGAAACAGGTAGAAGAACAGAGGAAACAGGCAGAAGAACAGCGGAAACAGGCAGAAGAACAGCGGAAACAGGCAGA
>CAJULV010000003.1:39273-66565 GCA_910587555.1 uncultured Acetatifactor sp. | reverse complement strand
GGAAACAGGCAGAAGAACAGCGGAAACAGGCAGAAGAACAGCGGAAACAGGCAGAAGAACAGCGGAAACAGGTGGAAGAACAGAAGAAACAAGTAGAAGAACAGCGGAAACAAGTAGAAGAACAGCAGAAACAGATAGAAGAAACAAAAAGACAGGCGGAACTTACAGAAGAGAACAGCATCAAATCAATCATTGGGCTATGTAGGGAACTGGGGACATCGAAGGAGGCTGCAGCGCGAAAGCTGATAGAGAAAAAGGGGTTAAACCAGGAAACCGCATTAGAGAAAACAACACTTTACTGGTAAAATTAAAACCAAGATATTTATTTTCCTAAAAATATGTGGTAATACAGCGGCAAAACAGTTATAATTTATATCGGAACCAAACAACTTATTTATATAAATCAGGAGGATAAAGACATGAATAATTTGCCGGAAGTAAAAATCGGCGTTGTGGCCGTGAGCCGCGACTGCTTTCCAGAGAGCCTGTCCGTGAACAGAAGGAAGGCTCTGATGGAGGCTTATACTGCTAAGTACGGCATGGACAGCGTCTATGAGTGCCCCGTATGCATTGTGGAAAGTGAAATTCATATGGTGCAGGCGCTGGAGGATTTAAAGGCGAACGGCTGTAACGCGCTGTGCGTATACCTTGGAAACTTCGGCCCGGAGATTTCAGAGACATTGCTGGCAAAGCATTTTGACGGCCCTGCCATGTACATAGCGGCTGCCGAGGAGAGCCAGGACGACCTGGTGGGCGGGCGCGGCGACGCATATTGCGGTATGCTGAATGCAAGCTATAACCTGAAGCTGCGCAATGTGAAGGCCTACATCCCGGAGAACCCTGTGGGGACCGCGGCGGAATGCGCGGACAGGATTCATGAGTTTATTCCCATTGCCAGGGCTATCGTAGGACTGAGCGGACTGAAGATTATTTCGTTCGGTCCCAGGCCCCTGAATTTCCTTGCCTGCAATGCACCGATCAAGCAGCTTTTCAACCTGGGCGTGGAGATTGAAGAGAATTCCGAGCTTGACCTGTTCGAGTCTTTCAAGAAGCATGAGGGAGACGAGAGGATTCCGGCGAAGGTGAAAGAGATGGAAGAGGAGCTTGGCGCTGGCAACAGGAAGCCGGAGATTCTGCCAAAGCTGGCACAGTATGAGCTTACCCTCCTTGACTGGGTGGAGTCTCACAGGGGGTATCGTAAATATGTGGCCATTGCCGGAAAATGCTGGCCTGCATTCCAGACACAGTTTGGTTTCGTTCCCTGTTATGTGAACAGCCGCCTTACCGGCATGGGGATTCCCGTATCCTGTGAGGTGGATATCTACGGATGTCTGAGCGAGTTCATCGGCACATGCGTCAGCGAGGACATTGTGACGCTGCTGGATATCAACAATACCGTGCCGGATGATATGTATGAGGATGCCATTAACGGGAAATACGGTTATACCCATAACGATACATTTATGGGCTTTCACTGCGGCAACACCAATACCAAAAAGCTGTCTTCCTGCAGCATGAAATACCAGATGATTATGGCAAGAACGCTTCCCGAGGAAGTGACCCAGGGTACTCTGGAGGGGGACATTGTTCCAGGAGATATCACATTCTACCGTCTCCAGTCCACTGCGGACAATAGGCTCCGCGCTTACATTGCCCAGGGGGAAGTGCTTCCGGTGGCAACCAAATCCTTCGGCGGAATCGGCGTGTTTGCCATCCCGGAGATGGGACGGTTCTACCGTCATGTATTGATTGAGAAGAATTACCCGCATCATGGTGCGGTGGCGTTCGGGCATTTCGGAAAGGCCTTGTATGAGGTGTTTAAATACATCGGCGTGCCGGTGGAGGATCTGAATTACAATCAGCCCAAGGGTATGCTGTATCCTACGGAGAATCCGTTTGCATAAGCGGACAGTGAGGTGCGGTAAGACAGTGACTCGGAAAACAGCTGGTTTCACTGACGGAAAGGCGGAGCGGAAGTTCCGCTTTTTCCATGCGCGGACATATAATGCAGTAATTTTGAAACCAACATCATAATGGTACCAGGGTCATAATGGGGATGCAAAATACCTTTTGACCACAACATCATCATAATAGGGAGGCTGAAAGTAGAGATCATATATCTGCGGCAATTTGGCAAGGTGTGTCTGGTACTTATCTGAGAACGAAGAAAATGTTATTCATATGGGTGCAAGGTATATTTTGAGACAGGGGGAAGTTTAGTAAATTGTCAGAAATGTTACGAGAGACCGTCAGCACGGCGAAAAGGCAGATCAATGGATACATACCGGGTTCCCGGCAGGCAGGTGCAGTTGGCAGGGCGCTTTCCCCTGCTTGCGTTTACACAGGCAGAAGAAGGCGCCCTTCAGCGGCTTCAGGACTCCACATCGGAATCTGCCGCAACAGCAGATACCACGCTGGATATCACGGAGACGATGACTGCAACAATTATGATGAATAATCCGCCGCCTAAAATTACAAACATAATGATAGTCCTCCTCTAAGGTCATATTAGGACAGAATACCTGTTGTGACAAAACATACATCTGTGATACAGACAACTGTCCCACTGAAAAGAATGCCTCTGCCCCGAATGGAGTTATTATAACATATTCATATAAAAACCACAACCGACAAAAACATTTTTTTGGAGAATAATGGTTGTACCCTTGCTTTCTTTTTGGTATTATCTTATTGATGCGATGAAAATCGGCGGAATGAAATTAAGGAAGGATTCATGCTGGTGTTTCCGGCACAGCCCGGCAGTACAGTATGACAGGTAAGACAATGGTTACCATATCCGTGTGCATGATTGTAAAAAATGAGGAGAAGACACTGAGACGCTGCCTGAACAGCCTGAAGGGCCTGGCAGATGAAATCGTCATCGCGGACACCGGGTCTACGGACGCCACTAAGGAGATTGCGCAGCAATATACGAATCTGGTTTACGATTTCCGGTGGACGGATGATTTCAGCGAAGCAAGGAATTTTGTGTTTTCCAGGGCCACGAAGGAATATATATATTCTGCGGATGCGGATGAGGTGCTGTCTCCGGAAAACAGGGAACGTTTTCGCATTTTAAAGGAGACGCTGCTTCCGGAGATTGAAATCGTGCAGATGAAATATGCCAATCAGCTGCAGTTTGGCACAGTTTACAACTTCGACGAAGAATACCGTCCAAAGCTGTTTAAAAGGCAACGGAATTTCGTGTGGGAAGGTCCGATTCACGAGACGGTACGCCTGATGCCCGTGATATACGACAGCGATATCGTGATTACGCATTTGCCCGAGGAGAACCATGCAGGACGGGATTTGGCAAGCTTCTACAGGCACTGTATGGAAGGATACCGTCTTCCCAAGCGGCTTCACGGACTCTATGCCAGGGAATTGCTGCTGGCAGGTGATGAGGCGGATTTCGCTCAGGCGGCGGAGATTTTCACCGCATCTGCTCAGGATATTGACCGGGACGGAGAGGAGATGGCCCAGGCCTGCTGCGTGGCGGCGAAGGCGGCAAGGCTGGCAGGAGATGCGGTTTCCTTTTTTAAGTATACATCCAAGGTGATTGCAGAAGAGGCCTGTTCGGAAATTTGCTGTGAAATGGGACATTTCTATGAGGACAGGGAGGATTTGGAGGAGGCGGCAGTCTGGTATTACAATGCGGTCTATGAGACAAGGCCGATTCTGAACATTCATGCAGGGGGAAGCGAAGGGCTGGAGGGACTGATTCGCTGTTACGAGAGGCTGTCCTGTCCTGAACAGGCGCAAATTTACCGGGAGGAACTGGAGAAATACACCGGGGTTCAGCCGGTTTCCGCAGGGTAAGCTTGGGAACTTTTACAGTACCCACATGCACCGGGCCGACCCGCCATGGATGAAAGCCGGGGGCTATCGTGAAGCGGCATACAAGCCCGCAGGGGAGACGGGTTTGGCGCACGGCTGCCTGGCAAAAGGAGCAGGGGAACGCTTGTTGGCCGAGCGGTTTCCGCAAGGCAGGTTTGGGGACTTTTACAGCAATAGAAAGAGAGGCAGATACAGTGGGCTGGGAAGAGAATGTGCGAAGAGTAGTGCCTTATACGGCAGGGGAGCAGCCCCGGAAGCCGGGCATTATTAAATTAAATACAAATGAGTGTCCTTATCCGCCGGCGCCCGGTGTGGAAAGAATGGCGGCCCGGATGGACTGCAGTGCGCTGAGGCTGTATCCGGATCCGGACAGCACGGTCCTGGTAAAGGCTTTGGCGGAAGCCTATCATGTAAAGCAGGAACAGATATTTGTGGGAGTGGGATCCGACGATGTACTGTCCATGGCGTTTATGACATTTTTTAACAGCGGCCGCCCGGTCCTGTTTCCGGATGTCACCTATTCCTTCTATGATGTATGGGCGGAAGTGCACAGGATTCCGTACAAAATCTGTCCGTTGGACGAAAACTGGCATATCCGACCGGAGGATTACAGGCAGCCCAACGGAGGTGTGGTTTTTCCGAATCCGAATGCGCCTACGGGACTGGCGGAGAGCCTGGAAACGGTGGAGGAAATCATCCGGGCAAACCAAGACGTAGTGGTTATAGTGGATGAAGCCTATGTGGACTTCGGCGGTGTGTCTGCCATGGGGCTTCTGGAAAAATACGATAACCTGCTGGTGGTGCAGACTTTTTCAAAATCCCGTTCTATGGCAGGGATGCGTATCGGGTTCTGCATGGGCAGTGAAAAACTGATACGGTATCTGAACGACGTGAAATTTTCCTTTAATTCCTACACCATGAACCTTCCCTCGCAGCTGCTGGGGGCGGAGGCTCTGCAGGATGAGGCATACTTTAAGGAAATTACGGGCAGAATCATCGCTACCAGGGAGCGTGTGAAAGGGGAATTGAAAAAGCTGGGATTTCTTTTTCCGGATTCCGGGGCGAATTTTATCTTTGCAACCCACCCGTCTATTCCGGCGAAGCAGATGTTCCGGGCGCTTCGGCAAGCCGGGATTTATGTGCGCCATTGGGATAAGCCCAGGATATCGGAGTACCTGCGCATTACCGTGGGCACGGATGAACAGATGGATCTGCTGCTGTCATTTTTGAGGGAATACGTGGCCCTGCAGCCCGGGTAGGGAAAGGGCCGCGTTTCCGAAAAGTGTTATAAAAATGAGATAGAAAGAGGACAAAGAGTTTTATGCTGAAAAAATATTTGTTTGTGTTTTTTGTTTCTATGGTGCCGCTGATTGAACTGAGGGCGGCGGTTCCCATTGCCATCGGGATGAATCTGCCGGTGATTCCCAGTTATGTTGTCTGTATTTTAGGAAATATGCTTCCGGTGCCGATTATTTTCCTCTTTGCCAGAAAGGTCCTGGAATGGGGAACGGACAAACCGATTATCGGTAAATTCTTTACTTTTTGTCTGGAAAAAGGACATAAAGGCGGGGAAAAGCTGAAGCAGAAGGCAGGAAGAGGTTTGTTTGTGGCGTTGCTGCTGTTTGTGGGAATCCCGCTTCCGGGAACCGGGGCGTGGACCGGGACGCTGGCTGCCAGCCTGCTGGATATGGATTTCAAGTCCAGCGTGTTTGCGGTGCTGTTTGGCGTAATCCTGGCGGGTATTTTAATGGGGCTGGCAAGCGCCGGTGTGTTCGGGGCGTTTGGCGCGGTATTTTAAGGAGGAATCCGCAGGTGCAGCAAGCTTGAAGGCTTCTTTCAAAGGCGGAATTGATGGGCGCCCCGAAGCGGGCAGGGGGTATGGCTATGAAAATCTATCAGGATTTTGCAGAGGTGTACGATGAATTGATGGACAACACGCCTTATGTGTTCTGGGGAGAGCGTCTGGAACAGCTGATACGGAAGTACGGAGTGTCAACTTCGGGGCGGGATGCGGGGAGTGTGCTGGATTCCGAGCGGAACCTGGTGGTGGATTTGGGCTGCGGTACGGGGACGCTGACGGAGCTGATGTATCAGAAAGGCTACGACATGATAGGGGTGGATGTCTCAGAAGCCATGCTGAATATTGCGCTGAAGAAAAAGGAGAAGAGCGGATCCGAAATCCTGTATCTGCAGCAGGATATGCGGGAACTGGAACTGTACGGCACCGTAGGAACCGTGTTCAGCGTTTGCGACTCGCTGAATTATATCCTGGAGGAGGAAGAACTGCAGGATATATTTTCCATGGTGAACAATTATTTGTTCCCCGGTGGAATTTTTATATTTGATTTTAATACGGATTATAAGTACCGGGAGGTAATCGGCGAGACTACCATCGCGGAGAACCGTGAGGACTGCAGCTTTATCTGGGAAAATTTCTATGACCCGGAGGAGGAAATAAACGAGTATGACCTGACGGTTTTTGTGCGGGAGGAGGGAGAAAGCTTCCGACGGTTTACGGAGACTCATTTCCAGCGCGGATACACTGTGGGGCAGATGCTTGCACTGGTGGAAAGTGCCGGCATGACCGTGTTGGAGGTAACGGATGCGGATACCGGGGAACGCGTCACTGACACTAGCCAGCGGGTGTATGTGGTTGCGGGGGAGCATGGGAAGGAAATATGACCTGCCCGGGGCTGCGGGGACAGGCGAGTACGCAGCGGAAACATTGAGAATGTATGTCGGAAAAGGAAACACGAAAGGAAGATTGAAATGAGGGACTATATAGTGCGCGCAACTGCGGCGGGGGCGCAGATTCGGGCTTTTGCCTGTACTGCCAGAAATATGGCGGAAGCTGCAAGACAGGCACATAATACAAGCCCCGTGGTCACTGCGGCGTTGGGACGGCTTCTGTGCGCAGGCGCGATGATGGGAAGCATGCTGAAGGGAGAGAATGATCTGCTGACGCTTCAGATTAAGGGAGACGGTCCCGTACAGGGCTTGATGGTGACTGCGGATGCGAAGGGAAACGTAAAAGGATATGCCAATGTACCGGATGTGATACTTCCGGCAAATGCCCTGGGCAAGCTGGATGTGGCGGGGGCAGTGGGACAGGGAAGCCTGCGGGTTATCCGGGATTTGGGTTTAAAGGAGCCTTATGTGGGGCAGACTCAGCTGCAGACAGGCGAGATAGCGGAAGACTTGACTTACTACTTTGCCGCGTCAGAGCAGGTGCCCTCCTCCGTGGGACTGGGTGTCCTTATGGAAAAGGATAATACGGTCAGGCAGGCGGGAGGATTTATCGTCCAGCTGATGCCCTTTGCGGAAGAGGCGGTGATTGACAGGCTGGAACAGAACCTGGCAGGTGTCACTTCCGTAACGGCCATGCTGGATGCCGGAAATACTCCTGAGCAGATGCTCGGGCAAGTTTTAGCGGGACTGGACTGCGAGGTCCTGGAGACACGGCCCGCCGCTTTCAGATGCAGCTGTGACAGCGGGAAGATAGAGAAAGTCCTGATCAGCCTGGGAAAGCAGGAAATCAGGGACATGATAGAAGACGGGCAGGAGATAGAGGTAAACTGCCAGTTCTGCGGCAGGCATTATAAATTCAGCCTGGACGAACTGCGGGTGATCTACCGGAAGAGCAGGTGAAAAAACCGGAGGCAGAGGAACTCTCCGGCCGGCAAGGCGGAGTGCGGATTTTGTATGGATTGCCTGTGCTGTAAAGCATTGTGATTAGTACATTGCTGCATTCAGCCCCCAATAGGCAGGGATGGATGTCTTCGCCAGGACAGGGCGGAGGCGTTGCGCACGTCTGCCGTCTGCAATGCAGTATTGGAGTGGGCATTGAGTGCTGATTGCGAAAGGATGCATGCAGCGGGATATCGGCGGTGAGAGAGGCTTCCCATGTGGCAATAGACGGGAAAGATAAGGAAGAGGAGCAACATGAAACAGGGATTTATCAAAACGGCAGCGGTAACGCCCAAAATAAAAGTGGCAGATCCTGTCTATAATGCGGAAGTGATCTGCAGGGAGATGGAAAAAGCCGCTGCGGGGGGAGCAAAAATCATTGTTTTTCCGGAACTGTGCATTACCGGGTATACCTGCGGTGATTTATTTTTACAGCCGCTGCTGCTGGAGGAGGCTTCCCGGCAGTTGTTGAAAATTGCGGAATGCACCGTAGGCAAGGACGCTTTGGTCATGGCGGGGCTGCCCATGGAGCGGGAGGGCAGGCTGTACAACGTGGCGGCTGTGCTTTACAGGGGAGAAATCCTGGGGCTGGTTCCCAAGGCAAACATTCCTTCCTATGCGGAATTTTACGAGGGGCGTCATTTTGCGGAAGGCAATGCGGAACCGGTCCCGTTCGTTTTCGCCGGGAAACCGGTGCCTTTCGGAACCAATATCCTGTTTGATTGTGAAAGCGTTCATGGATTGACGGTAGGGTGTGAAGTCTGCGAAGACCTGTGGGTGGCGGATTCTCCGGGGACCAACCATGCCCTGAAGGGGGCGACGATACTGGCAAATCTGTCCGCCTCCAACGAGACCGTGGGAAAGGACGAATACAGGGAAATGCTGGTGAAGTCTGCCAGCGCCCGGCTTATCTGCGGCTATATTTACACATCAGCCGGGGAGGGGGAGTCCACCCAGGATCTGGTGTTCGGCGGACATAATCTGATTGCGGAAAACGGCGTCCTGCTGTCCCAGGTGAAGAAATTCAGTTGTGAAACGATTTACGGCGATATTGACGTGGAAAAAATTCTTTCCGACAGAAGGCGCATGGGCACCTTTGGGAAGGAACCCCGGACGCAGTATGTCAGGATTCCATTCCGTCTGGAGGCGGAGGAGACAAGCCTGAACCGGCATTTTGCCCCCATGCCCTTCGTGCCGGGGGATGAGGCGCAGCGCCGCCGCCGCTGTGAGGAAATCCTTTCCATCCAATCCTACGGGCTGAAGAAAAGATACGAGCATACAGGGCTTTCCAAAGCAGTGCTGGGTGTTTCCGGCGGCCTGGACTCCACCCTGGCGCTTCTGGTGACTGTCCGGACCTTTGACCTGCTGGGGCTTGACAGGAAGGGGATTACGGCGGTTACCATGCCGTGTTTCGGAACAACGGACAGGACTTATGACAATGCCTGCAGGCTGGCGAATATTCTCAAGGTTACTCTGGAGGAAGTGGACATACGGAACGCAGTGGAGGTTCATTTTCGGGATATAAGGCAGGCGCTTTCCGACCATGACGTAACCTATGAAAACGGGCAGGCAAGGGAGCGTACCCAGGTGCTGATGGATCTGGCAAACCGCCTGAACGCACTTGTGATTGGGACAGGCGACATGTCGGAGCTGGCATTGGGCTGGGCTACCTACAACGGAGACCACATGTCCATGTACGGAGTCAATGCAGGCGTGCCGAAGACTCTGGTACGGCATCTGGTAACATATTATGCGGATACCTGCAAAGATGAGGTGCTGGCGGAGGTGCTTGGGGATGTGCTGGATACACCTGTGAGTCCGGAACTGCTTCCGCCTGTAGACGGTGTGATTTCCCAGAAGACGGAGGACTTGGTGGGGCCTTATGAGCTGCACGACTTTTTCCTGTATTATATGCTTCGCTGCGGATATCCGCCGGCAAAGGTATACCGGGTGGCAAAGCTGGCTTTTGCGGGATTGTATGATGACGGGACGATCCTGAAATGGCTGAAAAATTTCTATAAGAGATTTTTTGCGCAGCAGTTCAAGCGCTCGTGCCTGCCGGACGGTCCCAAAGTGGGGAGCGTGGCGCTGTCGCCTAGAGGGGATTTGCGGATGCCTTCCGACGCAAGTGCTGCACTGTGGATCAGGGAAGCGGAAGGGCTTTCACCTGCAGGCAGCTTGCTTTGAGGAACTTCATGAAAAAAAGGTTCGCCTTATGTGCAAGTAAGGCGAACCTTTGTGAAAAATTTATACCGCATACCCTGAGAAACGCAGAAGACGGAATGTAAGCTCGAAATGGTACGATTACAAACCATTCTGGGAGGAGCTGAAGCAGTCTGAGGAAATTACATATACGCTGGTCACACGACACCGGATTTCCAGGGCGGCCATTTGCAAGCTTAGGAAGAACAAACCTGTGAACACCACCATACTGAACAGGCGGTGCGGTATATTTGCGTGCGCCCTGCAGGGCATCGTGGGGGGTGCCGGACAGGACGGGAAAAGAAGGAGCCGGGGAGAGGAACGAAAGGGCATTGGAAGACAGCGCCCGACATAACGAGACCGGATGCAGGAACGAAGCGGCTGGCAGGTGCCAAACGGGGCAGCCTGGCCAGGGGAGGATATTTTGGACACAAAGAAGCACATAACGGACACAGAGATAGATTATCCGGTGCGGCAGTGCCCAACGAACAAGGCCTGCTACCTGGGTTACAACCTGGACGGCAGCAGGGGATATCCCGGGTGCATTTATGCGGTGACATTGATGTACTTGTTAAAAGACTGCCCATCAAAACCGTCTTCCAGGAAATGATTGTAGGATTCCTTGAACTGTGATATACTACGTGAAGGCATCAGGGTAAAAAGGAAAGAAGGTATACTTTTTTCCCGAAGCCAAGCGGGGAAAAGGAAAGGGCATAAGGATGGAGAAGACGGTGATCATCATTAACGGCGCAGGCGGTGTGGGGAAGGACACTTTGTGCGGTATGGCGGGCAGGCATTTCAAGGTAAGAAATGTGTCATCCATTACCCCGATTAAAAAAATCGCGGAAGTGTACGGCGGGTGGAATGGGGAAAAGGATGCGAAAGCCCGAAAATTTCTGGCGGATTTGAAACGGCTATTTGTGGAGTACAATGACCTGCCGTTCCGATATCTCTGTGAGGAATATGAGAAGTTTATGCAAGGCGAAGACGAAATCCTGTTTGTGCAGATTCGCGAGGGCGAGGAAATTGAGAAGTTTAAAAACTGGGTAAAGACACCCTGCATCACTTTACTGATTACGAGATTTCAGATTGATCAGGTTTTATGGGGAAATTCTTCTGACGACAATGTGGGAAGCTTTCAATATGACCATACATTTCATAACGACAGCAGCCTGGAAGCTGCGGAAGCGGAATTCTGCGGGTTTTTAACAGGAATCTTCCGGGAACCCGGCTTCGGTGAAGGGCAGTAATCCGGGACGGCGGGCAGGACTCCGCGCATTTTCGAGCAGGGGCTTTTCCGGTTAGGAGTGAATACATCCTTGCTGGAGGCGGCGGACCGACCTGCAGTAGATCCATAAATATACCGAGGTATGTGCGTCGGGAAGCCGGGACAGCTTCCCGACGCGTGTTGTCTATTGTGAAACTCCCGCCGCTTCCGCAGCGCCGTCGGAAATTCTAATCCGTTTCCCCGGTTCCGGCATCCCCTGCGTTCTTTGCCTTTTCCAGCGAATTCTGTATCGCCTCCAGCAGCACAAGGGAAGTATACTTGCTCTCAGGCGTATAGCTGATTGATTCCAGAGACTGCTGTTCCATGACCTGCGCGCAGATGGAATCGAAGGTGGGCTGAAGCAGCGGATACATGGTGGCGACGGCTTCGCCCAGATTGACCATTTGAATGGAAGTTATGGAATCCTTATCCACGATGACTTCCACGTCAATGGATTCGCTGCCCAGCACCAGCTCGGTGGTGTAGATGCCCGGTATGTAGAGGGAGGCGGTCTGCGTTGCTTCCGGCTCCGGTTCGGAGACAGACGGGTCTTTTTTGTCCTTGCCCGGCAGGAAGATCAGAATCAGCAGAATAACGAGCAGAACTCCCAGAACGGCAAATATTCCGGTATAAATCAGTTCTTTCATGTGAAGTACGACAATCTTTGTTTTAGCACTCATCCTATTCCCCTTCATTTTATCTTGTCATTTTTCTTTATAATAGATATGTTTCCGAAAATGAAAATATTCCGGCCGCCAAAATTTACCCGCATAAATTATTTTTCAAAAAAGACTTGCATTTATCTACCAAATAAGGTATCATGTAAGTGTCAAAAGAGTAGAAAAAGGTTGGAGATAGTATCATTTTCGACATAAACAGCAGAAAAATGTATCCTGTTTTGGTAAAAAATGGCAATAAATGCTCCAAAATTTTTTTGCAAGAAAATTTACCCGGATAAATTTTAGAGATACCAAAAGGTGAAATGGCATGGGGGTCGAAGAGCGGAAACGGCGGAAAATGAAAGGGGCCACTTTCAGAACCGGCCGGATGTCCGTTGGACGGGAAAGCCGCGTAGGCCCATGAGAGGAACTTTCATGATTGAACGCCGAAGGGATGACACCAAATTGCCGCCGGCGAAATCGGGACCTCTCACGCAGCGACTTTACCCTTTCGTGCTATCGCGCAGCGATTTGAATTAGGAGGATATGGAAATGAAGAGAAAGCATATCGTTATGGTGGCGGGTTTATTGGCATGCAGCATGCTGGCAGGCTGCGGTGCAGGGGATTCCTCCCGGGGAGAAGCGGCAGGGCAGCCAGGCACTTCGGGAGAAGCGGCAGACGGCGGAAGCAGCGCGGACGGAAGCGCCGGTAGCGGTGCAGGTGAGATTACCTTTCCGCTGGATGAGGCGTGGACGGTGGAGGCATTTGCTTTTTCCAATACCGGCCAGGAGCTGGACAAGACGCTGACCATGCAGAAGCTGGAGGAGAAGACCAATGTCCACTGGGATTTAGCCACTTACAGCCAGGCGGAACTGGATGAGAAGCGGAATCTGAGTTTTAACGGGGGCGATTATTACGATGTGTATATCAAGAGCGGTATCAGCGCCATTGATGCCTATAAGTACGGCTCCCAGAACATTATCATTCCGCTGAATGATGTGATTGAACGGTATATGCCGAACCTGAAGGCGAAGCTGGACGAGCAGGACGCATGGAAGGATATCACTTCTGCTGACGGCAATATCTATGCACTGCCTCAGATGAACGGGCCGGAGCTTGCGGGACCCGCGGTCTTTATCAATATGGTGTGGCTGGACAAGGTGGGAAAGGAAGTTCCGAAAACAAAGGAGGCGTTTTATGAGGTTCTCTGCGCATTCCGGGACGATGATCCGAACGGGAACGGGGAACAGGACGAGTATCCGCTCTACTGTCCCAACGGTGCGGTCAATATGCTGCTGCCCGTTTTCGGCATTACCATGGACTGGAATACCATGTCCATGTATGATGTGGATGCCGGCGAGATGACATATGTCCCTACGTCTCAGGAATACAGGGATTTCCTGGCATTTATGGCGAAGGCATATGAGGAGAAGCTGGTGAACCAGGATTGCTACAGTGCTACCTGGGACGACATCAATGCCATTGGCGCTACCAGTGATACGCTGGGCACGATTCCCACCTACGGCGTATACCAGCATGTGGGCACGGAGCGGGATGAGGACTATGACGCGTTGCTTCCCTTTGACGGAAAGCACAGCATGCCGGCCGGAAAGGGCGTCCAGTACGGCGGCCTGGTGATTACGGACAAATGCCAACGCCCCGAAGTGATTTGTGCCTGGGCGGATTATCTCTATTCCGAGGAAGGCGCCAGGCTGGGGATCATGGGTGTGGAAGGAGAGACCTACACGCTGGACGAGGATGGAAAATACCATTGGATCGAAGACGGGTCCTGGGGCGCCGATATTAACACGATTCGCAATAACGCGCTCATGGTGGGGTGGTACCCTGCGCCGCTGGGACAGGCTGTGCTGTTTAATGAAGGGCAGTCCAACCCGGAGGAACTGTTCCTGATGCAGCAGAGAAAGCGTCTGCTGGAGTATGCGGCGGACGAATTTCCCAGCTTAAACTGGTCGGAAGAAGAGCTGGCGGAGAAGGCGGATCTGGTGACGGCAATTAACGGTTATATTGACCAGTATCAGGCACTTGTAGTAACCGGGGAAGCAGACCTGGACGCCACCTGGGACGAGTATCTTTCCAATTTAAATTCCATGGAGCTGGAACGGCTTCAGGAGATTGACAGGGCTGCCTATGACAGATGGCTGGCGGAGAGACAATAAAGGATACGGAATGAAGAAAGAGGATAAAAAGAAAAAGCGCTTTTGGGCGCGCCTGGGAAAAGACATTCGGGTGAACTATATCCTG
Source organism: uncultured Acetatifactor sp. (assembly GCA_910587555.1). Classification (GTDB taxonomy): domain Bacteria; phylum Bacillota; class Clostridia; order Lachnospirales; family Lachnospiraceae; genus Acetatifactor. The sequence continues at coordinate 52,650 of CAJULV010000003.1, read as the reverse complement.
TACCTGATGCTGGTGCCTGTAACGGTGTATTTCGTGCTTTTCTGCTATATACCTATGACGGGGGTGCAGATGGCTTTTAAAAGTTACCAGATTAAAGCGGGCATCTGGGGGAGTCCCTGGGTGGGGCTGAAGCATTTCAGGAGGTTTTTTTCCGGCTATAATTTCGGAGGGCTGTTGAAAAACACCGTGTACATCAGCCTGTACAGCCTGATTGCCGGGTCCGTTGTGCCCATACTGTTCTCCCTTATGATCAATTATGTGCGCAGCGGGCGGTGGAAGAAGACTCTGCAGATGGTTACGTACCTTCCCTATTTTATTTCAAATGTGGTGCTGGTGGGTATGCTGGGCATTTTCCTGGGGGACAGCGGTATTGTCAACGTTGCCCTGAAGTCTCTGGGGGCGGAAGGGATTTCCTTTCTGTCCTCGGGAAGCCTGTTTCGTTCCGTGTATACATGGAGCGGGGTGTGGCAGGGGCTTGGCTTCAGCTCCGTTATCTATATCGCGGCGCTGGCGGGGGTGGATATGCAGCTGCATGAGGCGGCGATTGTGGACGGGGCGTCCATCTGGCAGCGCATCTGGCATATTGATTTGACGGAGCTGAGGCCTACCATTTTCGTATTATTTATCATGGGGCTGGGCGGTGCCATCAATGTAGGCTATGAGAAAATCCTGCTGATGCAGAACCCGCTGAACCTGGCCGCATCCGAGGTGCTGTCCACCTATACTTATAAAATGGGATTGATTAACAGCGACTACGGGTTTTCAACGGCGGTGGGCCTGTTTAACTCACTGGTCAGCATGGTACTTCTGTTCTGGGCGAACCGTACCACGCGGAAACTGGCCGGTTACAGTATATGGTAGGGGGCGCTTATGGGGACTGAGGTTAAGAAAACGCGCCGCAGAGGGTACAAGCCCGGCGGCTCAGACAAAAGGTTTTATATATTCAACGGGATTCTGATGGGCGTGATATTTTTCATCTATGCGTGGCCGCTCTGGTTTATTGCCGTGGCTTCGTTTTCGGATCCCAATCTGGTGACGTCTGGGAAGGTGTTCCTGCTGCCGAAGGGCTTCCACCTGAACGGCTACCGGCTGATCATGGAATACAGGGACATTCTGGTGGGATATGCCAATTCCATATTGTATACGGTGGCGGGGACGGCGCTGAATATTGTGATGACAATACTGGCGGCCTATCCCATCTCCAGGCAGGATTTTGTCCTGCGGAGGTTTTTCACCATATTCCTTGTGTTTACCATGTATTTCTCGGGAGGGCTGATACCGCTGTTTCTGCAGGTAAAGAGCCTGGGGCTGTATAACTCGCCGCTGGCAATGCTCGTACCGGGCGCAATCTCCGTCTATAATGTACTCATCCTGCGCAGCTTTTTCATGTACGGCGTGCCCAGGAGCCTGGAGGAGGCGGCCATCCTGGACGGGGCCAACACCTTCCAGATGCTGGTGCGGGTCATTCTGCCGCTGGTGAAGCCCACCATAGCGGTACTGGTACTCTACTATGCGGTAGGCCATTGGAACGACTACTTCAGTGCGCTGATTTACTTAAAGGACAGGAACCTGATGCCGCTGCAGACGGTTTTGCGTGATATCCTTATCGTAGGAAAGATTGACATGGTGTCAAGCGGAATGGAGATGGAGGCGGTGATTGCCAAGCTGAAGACGGCTCAGACCCTGAAGTATTCCGTGATTATTGTGTCCACGGTGCCGCTGATGCTGGTGTATCCGTTTATCCAGAAATATTTCGTGAAGGGAATCATGATTGGGGCGGTCAAGGGGTAGTGCGGTGCGCGTGGCTGCCCGGGAACGGATGGGGGAAACGCCCGGACGGAACCGGGATTTTGGAAATGAAAGAAGGAAGGTAGAAATGAAACCATATAAGATACGAATGGAACACGGAAGGACGGACCCTTCCCGGGTCTGTATTACGGAACAGGATCAGCCGCTGTTTTCCTGGGCGGTGGCGGCCCTGGAAGGGGAGCGCCAGGCGGCTTACCGGCTGAATGTCGGGCAGAGAGGCAGGGAGGCCTGGGACAGCGGCTGGGTGGAATCCGCCTGCCAGGAACACAGGTACGGCGGGGAGAAGCTGGAGGCCGGTGAAATATATCGGCTGAGCGTGCGGCTGCGAGGGCAGGACGGGCAGGTGACGGAGGCTGTCACACAGGATTTCTGTCCCGGCAGGCTTGCCTCCTGGGACGCGGCGTGGCTCTGCGAGCAGGAGGAGCGGAAAAACGGCGTTGCCGTTTACGTGGGGGAATTTGACTGCGGGAAGGAAGCGGAGTCGGCCTGCCTGTTTGTGTGCGGGCTTGGCTATCATAAAGCGTATCTGAACGGCGAAGCCGTATTTGACAGCCCGATGAACCCGGCGTACAGCCAGTATGAGAAAAGGGCTTATTACACGGTGCTGCCGGGGCTGGAGAAGCACCTTCGAAGAGGTACGAACCGGATCGGAATCCGCGTTGCAGGCGGCTGGCGCAACCGGGAAAATATATGCTACCAGCTGGTAAACCGGATTCCGGCCTACGTGGGCAGGCGGCAGCTGAGCGCCCTGCTGCGGATCCGTTATTGTGACGGAACCGTGGAATGGAAGGGAACGGATAACAGCTGGAAATATTTCTACGATGCGGTGGTATCGGGGGACATATTCCTGGGAGAGAGGTACGAAGCCGGGCTTGCAATTCCCGGATTCAGCTGTCCGGATACGCCGCTCCCGGAATTGCTGCCAGCGGCTGTGACGGAGGCGCCGGGAGGAATCATGGTGCCCCAGGCGATGGAGGAGATACGGCAGCGGGAAATCTATGCCGCACAGGCGGTAAACCAGGTGGAAAGAGGCGTCTGGATTGTGGACTTCGGCCAGAACATCGCCGGCGTATGCCGCATCCGGATACCGGGGAAGCTTGAACCGGGACGGGAAATCACCTTAAGGCATATGGAGTTCCTGGACGAGGAACACCGCCTGTACCTGCCGCAGCTGCGCAATGCGGTGAGTGTGGATACCTATGTGGCCTCGGGGGAGGAAAAGGAGGCAGCATACTGGCAGCCGGAATTTACATACCACGGCTTTCGGTATGCGGAGGTGACGGGATATCCCGGGCCGTTGGTGAAGGAAGATATCTGTGCGGTAAGCCTGTACACGGATGCCGCCTCCGGGAGTCACTTTACCAGTGGAAACGCCCTAGTGAATATAATTTATCGGAATACAGTGCAAACGGAGAAGGCCAACATTCACAGCCTTTTTACGGACTGTCCCCAGCGGGACGAGCGTGTGGGCTGGCTGAATGATGCCACGGTGCGTTTTGAGTCCGTGCCCTACAGCTTTGATATCGGCAGGCTGTTTCCCAAGGTGGTGCGGGACTGTATGGACGTGCAGGATGAGGACGGGAGCATTACATGTACCGCGCCCTTTGCCTTTGGCTGCCGGCCTGCCGATCCGGTGTGTTCCAGCTATTTAATCGCCGCATGGCAGGCATACCTGCACACCGGCAACCTGGAGATTGTGGAGGAAGGGTATGAGGGGTTCTGCCGATGGAACCGTTTCCTGGAGAAAAACAGCGAGGGCGGGATTGTGAACTACAGCTATTACGGGGACTGGGCGGCGCCGGCTTACGCCTGTATGAGCGAAGAGTACGCGGTTTCCGCCGTGACGCCGGGGCAGCTGATGTCCACGGGATACTTTTACTATAATGCCTGCCTGCTGGCGAAGATGGCACATGCGCTGGGAAAGGAGGAGGAAAGCGGGAAACACGTCCGGAAAGCGGAGGAAATCGCAGCCGCGTTCCTGGAAAAGTGGTATGACGCAGACAGCGGAAGGGTGGGCACAGGCTCCCAGGGATGCCAGTCTTTTGCCCTGTGGCTGGACATTCTGCCCGAAGAAGGGCGGCAGAAGGCGGCGGATTACCTTCACCGGGACCTGGAGGAAAAGGAGTACCGTTTTACCACCGGAAATCTGTGTACGCGCTATATGATGGAAGTGCTTACTCGTTACGGATATCTGGAAGACGCATGGAAGCTGGCTGTGAGAGAAGAATATCCTTCCTTCGGCTATATGATCCAAAATGAGGCCACTACCATATGGGAGCGCTTTGAACTGAAGAAAAACCCCACCATGAACTCTCACAACCATCCCATGTACGGGGCGGTGTCTTACTGGTATTACGCATTCCTGGCAGGGGTAAGTCCGCTGGAGGCGGGATGGAAGCGGTTCCGGGTTCAGCCGTACCTGCCGGAAAAGCTGCTGTCCGCAAGCGCCGTGGTGGAGACGCCTTACGGCGACATAAATGTGCGGTGGGTACGCAGGTATGGGGAGGTGCATTTGTATGTAAGCGTCCCCCACGGAACGGAGGCAGAGGTGGTTTTGCCATGGGGTGTGAAGAAAGTATTACAACAAGGCTTTCATCATTGGAAAAATTAGGGTATAATGTTGACACAGAAGGTATTATGTCGACGATTGATTTCTTATACACTCTATTTCTACTATAAACGACAGTCAGGAGAACATCACAGATGAAAGCAACCAGGACGGACGTGGCAAGGATGGCGGGGGTTTCCACCGCGACAGTTTCAAACGTACTGAACAATTCGGATAAAGTAAAAGAAGAAACGATGCTGCGGGTACTGGATGCGATGTCCCGCCTGAATTACCAGCCCAATATGATTGCACGCAGCCTTTCCACCCGCAAGACCATGCAGATAGGGCTTATCCTGGAAGACGCCCGCAATCCCTATTACGGCGGCATCATCCAGTACTTTGAGTCCAGGGCCAGGGAGAACGGCTACTTCGTCAATATCTGTGTGGGGACCAGCGACCTGGACGACTATTGGGATAACTTTGTCTCAAGGGGGCTGGACGGCGCCTTCGTCACGGCGCTGCCTTATCGATATAATCTGGATAACCTTTACCGCCTGCTGGAAAACGATATCAAGCTGGTGGTCAGCGGCAATATCAATACGGATTTCCGCCGGATATCTTCCATCGAGAATGATTATCCCAATGCCATGCGCCAGGCAATTGCGTATCTGGCGGAGCTTGGGCATGAGGACATCGCCTATCTCAGCGGGCTGGGGCGTGAACTGAACTGTGACCTGAGGTGCGGCGCTTACCTGGAGCAGATGGAAAAACTGGGATTTGCATGCAGGGACGGCCTGTTGGTGGACGGGAGCTTCCCCTATGCCACCAATGTGCAGGCGGGCTACAGCCAGGCGGTTCGGCTGATGGAGTCCGGAAAGCGTTTTACGGCAGCCGTCTGCGGAAATGACCTGATGGCCATAGGCGCCATACGGGCATTCCGGGAAAAAGGGCTGCGCATTCCGGAGGACGTCTCCGTCATGGGATTTGACGGGATTGCCATGGGCAGGTATATTACCCCGGCATTGACGACAATGGAAGTGGACGCGAAGACATTCGGGGAGAAGGCTTTCGACCTGCTCTATACCAATATGGTACAGGATACCACAGGGTTTTATTTGAATAAACTGAGACTCGTGGAAGGAGAATCCACGGCCCGCCGCAGATAAAAGACAGGGAGCCATGGCGCAGCGATTCAATGATGTTGGTAAAGTGGCGAAGGCGCACGAGAGCAAATTTCGCGGGAGAACTACCGAGAGAAATTTGTTCTCCGGAGTGTGCGCCGAGACGACTTTACCCTTTAGAGCCATCGCGCAGCGATTCAATTAGGAGAACAAGTATGAAGAAAATAAAAGATAAACAGGTTTTGGTAGCAGCTGATTTTGCAGGCATGCAGCTTAAGGACGCCGTAGTACAGCACCTGGAGGAGCGGGGATGGCATGTTACGGACGTAGGGGCGAAGGCGGGGGACGAGGGCGTTCCCGAGATGTACCACCGCATCGGGCTTCGGGCAGGCGCCATGATTGCGGAAGGGGAGTTTGAGCGTGCATTGCTGTTCTGCGGCACGGGTATGGGCATCCATATTGCGGCGAGCAAGTGCCCCCATGTACACAGTGCCGTGGTGGAGTCGGTACCGGCGGCGCTGCGTTGTGTCACCGCAAATAATTGCAACGTGATGGCCATGGGCGGTTTTTATGTGGCACCCCGCACAGGGATGGCCATGGCCGACGCTTTCCTGGAGCATAACCTGGGCGACGGGTACGAGGATTGGGAAGGATTCTACGAATACCATAAGCTGGGCTATGATGAACTGGAAAATTTTGATTACGAGGCCTACAAAGCCAACGGGTTCCGGGTGGTGAATCCAGGGGAAGCGCCGCTTGGGCCGGAGCCGTCCGGGCATGCCTATTGAGGTGGCGGCATAAATAAGCTTTTTTAATTAATTATGAGAGAGGGAATACCGATATGGAAATCATGAAAAAAATCGCCGCCAGGGCACGGGATGTATATGGGCAGCCGGTACCGGCTATCGCATTTTTGGGAGACAGTGTTACCCAGGGGTGCTTCGAGGTTTTTCTGCGGGAGGGAAAAAGCCAGACCATATTTGAACAGGAGTATGCCTACAGCACTTATGTATCGGAAATACTGCGGACACTGTTTCCCAATGTGCCCGTCTGCGTTATCAATGCGGGCATCAGCGGGGACAACGCCGCAAGCGGGGAAGTAAGGCTGGAACGGGATGTGCTGCGCTTCCGGCCGGATTTGACAGTGGTGTGTTTCGGGCTGAATGACTGCGGCCAGGGCCCGGAATATGCGGCTGCGTACGGGCAGAGCCTGGAAAACATCTTCAGGAAGCTTCAGGAGGGCGGCAGCGAGGTGATTTACATGACGCCTAATATGATGAATACCCGCGTGGACAGGGATGCACTCAAAGAGCCTGTTCTGCTTCAGCTTGCCGAACATTGCATGAAAATCCAGGCGGAGGGCGTACTGGATGCGTATATAGAGGAAGGGAAACGGGCGGCGTGCAGATGCGGTGTGCCTGTCTGTGACGTCTATGCAAAATGGAAGGCGTTACATCGCCAGGGGGCGGATACGACAGGGCTGCTTGCCAACCGGATGAACCATCCGTCCAGAAAAATGAACTGGATTTTTGCATGGTCCCTGGTGGAAACCATGTGGGGGGAATGATGCGTGGAGGAAACGCGTATGGGAACAGGCAGGAAGCAGGGAAAAGTACATGGCGTGACGCGGAGCCGGCAGCGGGAGGGAAGATGAGGTTATGAAACCGGAAAATGTGAAATCAGGTAGAGATGTGCCGCTGCCGGCGCCCGACGAAAGGAAGCCGGCACCGGAACAGCTGGAGGAGCTGCTGGCGTATGCGAAGCGGGTGCTGCCGTATTTTGAACCGCTCCCGCAATATGATTTGGATACGGCATATGGGAAGATTCGGGCGGGGTTTCTGCATATCTTCGGAAAAGGGCGTTCGACTATGCCGCAGAAGCTGTTTTGCTATTTTGGCATTCCGGGCCATGCGTCCGAGAACAGCAGGGTTTCCGGCATGCTGCTGATTCATGGCGGTGCAGGGCAGGCTTATGCCCAGTGGGTGGAAGCATGGATGGAGCGGGGGTATGCGGCGCTCACATTGGATTTATACGGCAACATGCCCCTGGAAAACGGAGATTATGCCTACAATTTTATGGAGGCGGAAGAGAAACATGCCTACCGTCCCACGCCCACAGGCATGTGTAACGGCGGCTTTGACCTGGCGCACCCCGGGGAGCCTGTTACCGGCCAGGGAATGTTCCATGTGATTGCCGCAAATATTCTGGCGGGAAATCTGCTCCGCGCCCAGCCGTTTGTCGACGAAAGCCGCGTGGGTGTGACGGGGATTTCCTGGGGCGGGGTGAGTGCGTCGATTTTAATCGGGTTTGAGCAGCGATTTGCCTTTGCGGTGCCTGTGTACGGCAGCGCTTTCCTGGAGCAGTGCCGTACTTATTTTCATGACTGGTACAGGGATGCGGACTGTGCGGCGCTCTGGGAAGCGGGAAAACGCCTGCATAAATTCCGGCAGCCCATCCTGTGGATTAACGATGCGAATGATGACGCTTTCTCTGCCAACAGCACCACGCTTTCGTTTTTGCACAGTGTTCATGGGACCCTGTGCCTGAAGTATGACCTTCCCCACACGCATAAATTTGATATCGAAGAGGTGTTTGCCTTTGCGGAACAGGTACTGCATGACGGCACGCCGCTTCCTGTATTTGAGCAGACGGCATGCAGGGAATGGGGAAGGGCATTTTCCTTAAAGACAAATCTGCCCGCTTCCGAGGACGCCAGGGTAAGGCTGTACTACCTCGCGCAGCCCATGAGCTATCGACGGGAGGGCGAGGTTACGAAAATGGAGCAGCAGTTTTACCATGCGCCGGACGGGGCGGTTTTGGAAGGGAACGTTGTGAAGGTCAGGGTGCCCCGGGAGGCATGCGCCTATTTTATTGAACTGTGGAAGGGGGATGTGATGACTTCATCGCCCCTTGTGGAATTTCCGTCATGTCTTTCAACGCAATAAACTTTTCCCGTTTCAGGAGAAGAGGCGCAGGCAGAAAAATTGCCGCGCACGCTGCTGAAACGGGATTTTTATATTGAAATCCCGGGGCACGGATGGTAAAATAATTTCCGGGTACGATGTGCGGAGGCGTGGGGCCAAGGCTGCTTATAAGAGCCTCAGGATGATAATATGCGCCATGTGCGCAGGGGAGCGTGGGTATGAAATTTACGAAAATGCAGGGTTGCGGTAATGACTATATTTATGTGAACGGATTTCGGGAACACATTCCTGAGGGGGAGAAGCCGGAGCTGGTGAGGCGGCTCAGCGACAGGCATTTCGGCATCGGCAGCGACGGGATGATTTTCATCAATCCCTCAGATGAGGCCGATTTTGAGATGGAAATGTACAATGCCGACGGAACCAGGGCAGAGATGTGCGGAAACGGGATTCGTTGTGTGGGAAAGTATGTGTATGACAACGGACTCACGGATTCTGACTACATCAGTGTAATCAGCGCGGGAAAAGTAAAGCATCTGGAATTGATGACAGAGAAGGAACCGGGACAGCCGGACATGCGGGGAAGCGTGAAGAAGGTTCGGGTCAATATGGGAAGCCCTATCCTGAAACCGGACTTGATTCCCGTGGAGGCAGCCGGGGATCGGGTAGTGGACGAGCCGCTTCTGGTGGGGGAAAAGGAGTACCGCATGACCTGTGTGTCCATGGGGAACCCTCATGCGGTGGTTTTTGCCCGGGATGTGGCAGGGATGAAGCTGGAGCAGATCGGTCCTGCCTTTGAAAATCATGTCAGGTTTCCGAAACGTACCAACACGGAGTTCGTGGAGGTGCTGGACAGGAAAACCTGTTTCATGCGCGTCTGGGAGCGGGGGTCCGGGGAAACGCTTGCATGCGGGACGGGATGCTGCGCCGTGGCGGTTGCCTGTGTCCTGAATGATTTGACGGGACCTGAGGTAACGGTTAAGGTGCTGGGCGGGGAACTGCTGATTGAGTGGGACAGAGAGGCAAACCTGGTTTACATGACGGGACCGGCAGTAACCGTGTTTGAGGGCGAAGTGTGAGCGAAACGAAGCGCACAGACAGTGTGAAGGCGCCCAAAGGGAAGTGTACGGACTAAGAGAAATTGCCGAAGGGGAAGCGCGCAGACAGCGTGAAGCCGCGGAAGATGGAACGGGATGTAAGGAGCAGCAGGATAAGGAACAGGACGCAGGGAACTGCAGGAGGAGCAGGGCTTATGGAAGCAGTGTCGCAGAATAAAAGGATGGTTCATTATGATTTGCTTCGCATCGTGGCTGCATTCAGTGTGGTTATGCTGCACAGTGCCGGCCAGAAATGGTATATACTCCCGGTGACATCCAGGGAATGGCAGATTGCGAATGCCTGGGACGCGCTGTTCCGTTTCGGTGTCCCGATTTTTGTGATGATCAGCGGCGCCATTTTCCTGAATAGAGATATCGGTATGAAAAGGCTGTATTCCCATAACATATTCAGGCTGCTGGTGATATACGGGATATGGTCGGCTGCTTATGGCCTGTATGACTGCAGAATGCGTAATCTGGGCGCTGCCGAATGGAAGGAAGCCGTCAAGGAGATGTTGAGCGGCAGGTATCATCTCTGGTTTCTTCCGATGATCATTGCCGTCTATATGCTTGTTCCGATTTTGCGTTCCTGGGTTAAAAATGCCGAAAAGAGGAATCTGCAGTACTTCCTGCTGTTGTTCTTCTTTCTGAAAATAGGGATATTCACGATATCTTCGCTTAACACGTCCTATATTGTAAGATATGCAGCTGACACGGTCAATATCATGGAAATCGGCATGGCGTGCAGCTATATTGGTTATTTCGTGTGGGGCTACTATATTGCCCGCTATGGAATTCCGGAAAAGTGGCATAAAAGTATTTATGCCGGCGTGATTCCGGCAGCGCTGCTGAATGTATTGCTGGACAGATACCTGTCGCTGAAGGCGGGGGTGCCTGCGGGAGAAATATATGACAGCTACGGGGTGTTTACATTTGTAATCGTAACGGCGCTGTTTCTGTTTTTTACAAATGTGATGGGCAAAGTGAATTACAGCCCGCCGGCCGTCCGGATTATCCGCTGGTTATCCGACGGCACTTTTGGGGTTTATGTGATGCATGTGGGATTGCTGGAAATTCTGGAGGCCAGGGGAATCGACAGCATGATGATTCCCAATATTATCGGGATTCCGCTGCTGGCTGTGGGATGTTACGCGGCATGCACCGTTGCGGCGGTCTGTCTGCGCCGAATTCCGGTGATTGGAAAGTATCTGTGCTGAAGCCTGCACCGGGTTCAGGGGAGCAGGCTTTTTGGCGTCGAACGTACCCTCACCGGAGCGCAGTGCCTGTGCGGTTTTCACCAGGGCGGAATTCAGGGCTTTTACGGTAACAGTCAGGAGAACGATATGTCAAACAGAATCAGTGACGAAACGATAGAATATGTGGGCATGCTTGCAAAGCTTACCCTTTCCGGAGAAGAGAAGGAGCAGGCAAAAAGAGACATGGGCAGGATGCTTGATTACATCGATAAATTAAACGAGCTGGATACCGCGGGCGTGGAGCCTATGTCTCATATTTTTCCGGTGCGGAACGTATTCCGGGAGGATGTGGTGACAAACGGGGATGAAAGCGAGAAAATCCTGCGGAACGCGCCTGCCCGGAAGGACGGCATGTTTATGGTACCTAAAACTTTTGCGTGAACAGGAGGCGGTATGGAACTTTTATCCCTCTCCGCGGCGGAATTGGGCAGGCTGATAAAAGAAGGCAGGGCCACCGCAGTGGAGGCCATGCAGGCAGTATTGGACAAAATAGGAAAGACGGAAGAGAATTACAATTGCTATGTGACGGTTGACAAGGAAAAAGCATTAAACAGGGCAGCGGAAGTGCAGAAGAAAATAGAGTCGGGGGAACTTTCCGGCCCGTTAGCCGGTGTTCCCATGGCCTTGAAGGACAATTTGTGTACGGAAGGCATGCGGACGACCTGTGCCTCCAGGATTCTGGAGAATTTTATTCCCGCTTATTCGGCGGAGGCGGTACGGAAGCTGGAGCAGGCGGGGGCAGTTATCATCGGTAAAACAAATATGGATGAGTTTGCCATGGGTTCCACCACGGAGACTTCCGCTTACGGGCCTGTGCGCAATCCCCATAACACGGAACATGTGCCCGGTGGGTCATCGGGAGGCTCGGCAGCGGCAGTGGCGGCGGGGGAGTGCTTTTTTGCGCTGGGTTCCGACACGGGAGGCTCCATCCGCCAGCCGGCGTCCCACTGCGGGGTGGTAGGCATGAAACCCACCTATGGCACGGTATCCCGATACGGCCTGGTGGCATACGCTTCTTCCATGGAGCAGATTGGACCGCTGTGTAAGACGGTTGAAGACTGTGCTGTAATATTAGAGGCGATAGCCGGTCCCGTTTACACTCGCCGGAAAGGGGACTTTCCGCAACGCGGGACGGAAGGCGGACTTTCGTCGTCTTGGACCATGGCCGACAAGGGTTCTCCTCAATGCGGGACGGAAGGCCCGAGGCAGGGAAGCCCTTCGCCCGGCGGGCAGGAAACAAGATCGGATGCACGCCGGAGCGGTATGGGGGACGGGGCGCATGATAAGGCGGCAGCCGTCATGGATTCCACATTGATTGTACGGGAGGATACGGATTTTACCGCGGCGCTGAAAATGGATGTAAAGGGTATGCGAATCGGTATCCCAAGGGCTTACGTATCGTCAAACGAGGGAACACACGAGAGCGGAAGGACAGGGCTTTCACAGGAAGTACGGGATGCCGTGCTGGAGGCTGCCGGGCTTCTGGAAGCCAACGGTGCCATTGTGGAAAAATTCGACCTGGGCCTGACGGACTATGCGATTCCGGCCTATTACACCATTGCCGCCGCGGAAGCCAGTTCCAATCTGGAACGGTTTGACGGAATCAAATACGGTTACCGCAGTGAGACGGCACAGGAGCTGCATCGGATGTATGAGGAAACCCGTTCCCGGGGCTTCGGGGCGGAGGTAAAGCGCCGCATTATGCTGGGGAGTTTTGTATTGAGCGCAGGCCATTACGAAGCCTGCTACCTGAAGGCGCTGCGGGTGAAGGCCATGATCGGGAAAGCCTTTGGCGAAGCTTTTCAAAAATATGACTGTATTCTGGGCCCGGTGGCGCCTTCCACGGCGCCGAAGCTGGGAGAAAGCCTGGCGGATCCCATCCGGATGTACCTGGGGGATATCTACACTGTTTCCGTAAACCTGGCGGGGCTTCCTGCCATCAGCCTCCCCTGCGGCGCGGATGCGGAAGGGCTTCCCATCGGGCTGCAGCTTATCGGAGATTGTTTCCGGGAGAAGAAGCTGCTGCAGATCGCATATACATATGAGCAGCTGCGGAACATGAAACAGAAATAACCCGTTCGACGGGCCTTTTATGAGGAGGCTGTAAACGATGGCAAAGGAATATGAGACGGTTATAGGGCTGGAGGTTCATGTGGAGCTGGCGACGCGGACGAAGATATTCTGCGGATGCTCCACGGCGTTCGGCGGCAGGCCAAATTCCCATACCTGCCCGGTATGCACCGGTATGCCCGGAGCCCTTCCTGTATTGAATAAAAAAGTACTGGAATACGCGGTTGCCGTGGGGCTTGCAACCAATTGCAGCATTACCCGGTACTGTAAATTTGACAGAAAAAACTATTTTTACCCGGATAATCCCCAAAACTATCAGATTTCCCAGCTGTATCTGCCCGTCTGCAGGGACGGGTATGTGGAGATAGACACGGCCTGCGGGACCGGGGACGCGGCAGTGCGGGAACGGCAGGGAAGGAGGGCCGTGGGAGAAGCGCATGGGGCATTGGGGGAAGCGCATGGGGCCGTGGGGGAAGCGCATGGGGCATTGGGGGAAGCGCATGGGGCCGTGGGAGAAGCGCATGGGGCCGTGGGGGAAGCGCATGGGGCCGTGGG
>CAJULV010000003.1:0-39173 GCA_910587555.1 uncultured Acetatifactor sp. | reverse complement strand
ATGGGGCCGTGGGAGAAGCGCATGGGGCCGTGGGGGAAGCGCATGGGGCCGTGGGGGAAGCGGAAGCTGCCGGGGAAATGGATGCGTCCCGGTTGGGAAACACAGATTCGGCAGGCACAAAGCGTATCGGTATCCATGAAATCCATATGGAGGAGGATGCGGGCAAGCTGGTTCATGACGAGGGGGAGGACTGCACGTTGGTGGATTACAACCGTTCCGGCGTGCCGCTGATTGAGATCGTTTTCGAGCCGGACATGCGCAGTGCAGAGGAAGTCATTGCCTGTCTGGAAAAGCTGCGCCTGATTATCCGATACCTGGGAGCAAGCGACTGTAAGCTGCAGGAAGGCTCCATGAGGGCGGATGTGAATCTGTCCGTCCGTGAGGCTGGGGCAGCGGAGCTGGGCACCCGCACGGAGATGAAGAATCTGAATTCCTTCCGCTCCATAGCCAGGGCAATCGAAAACGAGCGGAACCGCCAGATTGGCCTGATAGAGTCAGGCCGGGCCGTGACACTGGAGACCAGGCGATGGGATGAAGGGAAAGGCGCGTCCTACCCCATGCGCTCCAAGGAGGACGCACGGGATTACAGGTATTTTCCGGATCCGGATCTGGTGCCCGTGTACATCGATGATTCCTTTCTGGAGGAAATCCGCGCCCGCCAGCCGGAATTCCGCACGGAGAAAATAAAACGGTATCAGGCGCAGTATGACATTCCTGACTATGACATTGAAGTCATAACCGAATCCAGGCACACGGCAGAACTATTTGAAGCTGCCGTGGCGTTGGGGAGCCGGCCGAAGAAGGTTTCCAACTGGCTGATGGGGGAGACGCTGCGGCTGCTGAAGGAGCAGGGGCTTGATCCGGAGGATATCCGCTTTTCACCGGAGAACCTGGTAAAGCTGATTTCCCTGACGGATAGAGGGGTGATCAATTCCACTGTGGCGAAGGAAGTATTCGAGGCGATGTTTGCGGAGGATGTGGATCCGGAAAAGTATGTGGAGGAGCGGGAGCTTAAGATGGTGAGCGACGGAGACGCCCTGCGGAAGGCAGTGGAGGAGGCCATCGCCGCCAATCCAAAGTCCGTGCAGGATTACCGGGGCGGCAAGGACAGGGCGATCGGCTATCTGGTGGGACAGGTGATGAAGGCCATGAAGGGAAAGGCAAATCCGGCCGGCGTGGACGCCCTGCTGAAGGAATTGTTGTAATACGGCTGTTTAAAGCATACCGGCGCCGTTGACAACCGCGCCGGCATGGGGAAAGAAAAAACGGATACCTATTGGAAAATAAAATCGATAAATTTTACAGCATTCTCCGAGTGAGGCGTATTTGCCGGCACGCTCAGAATGACGGCATCATCCGAAAAGTAGTAATTTTCAAGCAGGCCCTCAGCCGCATCCAGATAGATGCCCACCGGGATGGGATTTTCCATAGCCTCCGGATTCCTGGGGGAGGGGTAATCCGGTACGCTCACATAATCCTCGCCCGTGACATCCGCTTCATTTCTGGCGTCGGCAACCTCCTGGTCCATGTAATAGAAGTAAGGCTCATATTTTTTAATCTGTTCCGCACTGAGGATGGTCCTCAGGTCATGGAAGGTTTCGTTGTAGGCATAGGAATTGATGGTGGATTCGCTGGCAACAAGGATATCAATTTCCCGTGCGGCGATATATACCATCAGCTTTTGGGTGGTAGCCATGGTATTCTCATCCACGGCTGCCAGGTTGGAGGAGTCCAGGTACATGGAGGAGTCAAAGAAGACATCGTATTCCTCCAGGTCGATGCCGGCGTATTCCGCAAACGTTTCCGGATATGCAGCCGCCGGTTCCAGTTCATACGCGTTGACCAGGGCTGCGAAGATGGCCCGCTCCTTCCGGGTTATCAGCTGGTAGAGAAAAGAGCCTGCGAAAATGAGAATCAGCACTCCCACAATCACAAACCACTTGTAATAATCTAAAAAATACTGCCACTTTTGCTTCAGGGTTCCATGTTTTAAAGCTTCCCGTTCCTCTTTGAATTCATCCATTACCGGCATGCCGTTTCTCCACCTTTCTCATCTGCTGTTTCACGGAAGTGTCCGCATATCCTATATATGGCTTATCGCTGTTCCCGATACGGCAGGGAACTGCGCGCTTTGTGCCATTCGCCGCGTAAATCACATCAGCGTCTTTTCCTTTTGGGTCTGGTATCATATTAATATGAAAGACAGGGATTGTCAATGAAGCCTCTGTTATGTGAATCTAAAAAAATGATAAATCGCGCATATTTTGGAAAGTTTTCTTGAAAGTTCAGGGAAGATAGTTTATTATGATAATGAAGGAAGTACCGTGCCGCCGGAGAAGCAGGCTGTTCGGAGGCGGAAGGGCGGTAATATTACAAATATATGATAAAGGAAAGGTATGTAAAATGAGCGATGCTTATGTAGAATGCCTGGTAAAGGCAAAAACTTCCCTGTTGGGCAAATTTTTTAAGGTGCTGCTGATCACGCTGACCGTAATACTGGTGCTGGCTGTATTTGTACTGCCTCCGCTGATGATATTTGCGATGATAGGCGCAATCCTGTGCGGAGCGGGAGCATATTTTGTCAATCTGTTTACAAATCTGGAATACGAGTATCTCTATCTGGACAGGGAACTGGTGGTGGACAAGATCATGGCAAAGTCCAAGCGGAAACGCGTTGCCGCATATCAACTGGACAGGGTGGAAATCCTGGCGCCTGTTAAAAGCTACCATCTGGACAATTATAAAAACCGTAATGCGAAGGTGAAGGACTACAGCATCGGCGAGGAATTGAAGCCTGACAGACGCTATGTCATGTATTACGAAGGCGGTGAGAAGATACTTTTAAGCCCTTCCGAGGAGCTTATAAAGATTATGAAAAATGCATCTCCCAGAAAGGTATTTTCTGACTGATTTATATATTGACAGAATTATAAAATTTTGGTAAACTCATAAGAAAAATTTTTGCGGTGCGGGTGGGCGCCGAGGTGACATTGCCATTAAGAGCCATCGCGCGGCGACTATAAACAGGAGGACAAGAGATGGGACAGATTATCGGTGAAGGCATTACGTTTGACGATGTACTGTTGGTACCTTCTTACTCGGAAGTGGTACCGAACCAGGTAGACCTGACTACCTGGCTGACGAAGAAGATCAGGCTGAACATTCCCATGATGAGTGCGGGGATGGACACCGTAACGGAACACCGCATGGCAATCGCCATGGCAAGACAGGGCGGCATCGGTGTGATTCATAAAAATATGTCCATTGAGGCGCAGGCCGAAGAGGTGGACAAGGTCAAGCGTTCCGAGAACGGCGTCATCACGGATCCGTTTTCTCTGACTCCCGAACATACATTGGCGGATGCGGATGCCCTGATGGCGAAGTTCCGCATTTCCGGAGTTCCCGTAACCGAAGGGCGGAAGCTGGTGGGTATCATCACCAACCGCGATCTGAAATTCGAGAAAGATTTCACGAAGAAAATTAAAGAATCCATGACCAGCGACGGCCTGATTACCGCGCCGGAAGGTATCACGCTGGATGAGGCGAAGCAGATTCTGGCCAGGGCGCGAAAGGAAAAGCTTCCTATCGTAGATGCGGATTTCAACCTGAAGGGCCTTATCACCATCAAGGATATTGAGAAGGCAATCAAGTATCCGCTGGCGGCCAAGGACGAACAGGGAAGGCTGCTCTGCGGCGCAGGCGTGGGAATTACCGCGAATGTGCTGGAGCGGGTGGCGGCTTTGGTGGATGCCAAGGTGGACGTCATCGTGCTGGACAGCGCCCATGGGCATTCTAAAAATGTGCTGAACTGCCTGAAGATGATTAAGGAGAAATATCCGGATCTGCAGGTAATCGCAGGAAATGTTGCCACCGGGCAGGCAGCCAGGGATCTGATCGAGAACGGTGCGGACGCCGTCAAGGTCGGTATCGGGCCAGGCTCTATCTGTACCACCCGTGTGGTGGCGGGAATCGGCGTGCCGCAGATTACTGCCATCATGGACTGCTATGAAGTGGCAAAAGAGTACGGCGTTCCCATTATTGCCGACGGGGGCATCAAGTATTCCGGAGACATTACCAAGGCCATTGCCGCAGGCGGAAATGTCTGCATGATGGGCAGCATGTTTGCCGGCTGTGAGGAGAGTCCTGGGGATTATGAACTGTTCCAGGGCAGAAAATACAAGGTTTACCGCGGCATGGGATCCATTGCGGCCATGGAGAACGGCAGCAAAGACCGTTATTTCCAGGAAAATGCCAGAAAACTGGTGCCGGAAGGCGTGGAAGGCCGCGTGGCGTACAAGGGAGATGTGGAGGACACCGTCTTCCAGCTGTTGGGAGGCCTGCGTTCAGGCATGGGCTATTGCGGGGCGCACAGTATTCAGGAATTGAAGGATAACGGGAGATTTGTGAAGATTTCCGCGGCTTCCCTGAAGGAGAGCCATCCGCACGATATTCACATTACAAAAGAGGCGCCGAACTACAGCGTGGACGAATAAGAAATACATCGACGGCCTGCATTCCGCTTATATTGGGATTTGCAGGCCGTTTCCAACATATGATTGCCGTTGTGAAGTAAATATCGGAAAATTGCATAAAATTCCTTTTTTAACAGATACTAACTCCATATCAAACGACAAAAAGGCTTTCGGCAGGGGACTGAAAGAAGTACCCGCAGTTGGTTTCCAGGGCCGGCTTCCAGGAAGCGGGTCCGGGAAAATGCGGGTCCCTGGGAATAAAGCCTGGAAAAACCTGATAAATGGAGGGAATAGCAATGAAAGCAACGGGAATTGTGAGACGTATAGATGATTTGGGCAGGATTGTGATTCCGAAGGAAATCCGCAGGACTCTGCACATAAGGGAATCCGACCCGCTGGAAATTTTTACGGACAGGGAGGGACAGGTCATACTGAAAAAATACTCTCCCATCGGAGAGATGAGCACATTTGCGAAGCAGTATGCGGAAAGCCTTGCCCAGGTGTCCGGCCACGCGGCGCTGATTGCCGACAGGGATCAGTTCATAGCGGCGGCAGGCGGATACAAGCAGATGGTAAATAAGTCTGTCAGCAGGCAGATGGAAGAGAAAATCCATAATCGGGAGACCATTATGGCTACGCGGGGAGACAGAAGCTTTATTCCGGTGTGCGATGAGGGCGGCGACGAGTACCAGCATGAAGCCATTGCGCCCATCCTCTGTGAGGGAGACATTATCGGAAGCGTGGTGCTGCTGCAGAATGACAACAAGAGCCGCATGGGTGAAGTGGAGCAGAAGCTGCTGATGTCGGCTGCGGGGTTTCTGGGCAGGCAAATGGAGCAGTAAACAGGCTGCGGTATAGGATTGACTGAATGAATAAGATGTGGGCTGTTGCATTAAGGGTTATGGACACTGGATATAGGTATGCCTGATTGCCGGACATCCTGTATCCTGTGTAGAATTTCTTAATGCGACAGCCCTCTGAACTGAAAATGTATTCCGCGGCTTCTGCATCCGTATTGCCCTGGCCGGCATTTCCCGCAGGAGGGAAGCATCCGGCGCAGGTCACAGGCCTTACATTTCGCTCAGTTCTTCCAGCAGCCGGATTTTGGTATCGTACAGCTTCTGGGACAGGTCTACATACACTTCATGGGGATTTACCAGGCGCTTTGTCTCATCCCAGAGGGTGTCCAATTCCTGCCGGCAGTAGGCCCTGATATCCATGACCTTCGGAGAGGTATAGCAGCATTCGCCTTTTCGGAAGATTTGCTCCATCAGGGGGCGCAGCGTGTAGGTGCCGCCCTGGAGCTTTGTCTTTTTCCATGGCTCGGAAGGGTCGAAAAGCATCAGATCATCGGTTTCCCGATAACTTTCTTCTGCCAGGCAGATCAAGTCCGCCTTGATTTTTCCGGTTTCTTTTTCATAGATACGGTAAATCTTCTTATCACCGGGATTGGTGACTTTTTCACTGTTTTCGGACAACTTAATCTTGGGGACAAAACGGCCCTCTGCGTCCTGGATGGCAGCCAGCTTATACACGCCGCCGAAGGAAGGATTGTCCTTGGAGGTGATCAGGTTGGTGCCCACACCCCAGGAGGTGATGGCGGCGCCCTGTACCTTCAGGCTGTCGATCAGGTATTCGTCCAGGTCGTTGGAGGCGGAGATGACAGCGTCGGGGAAGCCGGCGGCGTCCAGCATCTTCCTGGCCTGTTTGGACAGATAGGCCAGATCGCCGCTGTCCAGGCGTATGCCGTAGAAGGTTAAGGGGATGCCGGCTTCCCGCATTTCCGTGAACACCCGGATGGCGTTGGGAACGCCGGATTTCAGAGTATCGTATGTATCTACCAGAAGGATGCAGGCAGAAGGATACATCTCCGCATAGGTTTTGAAGGCGGTATATTCGTCGGAAAAACTCATAATCCAGCTGTGGGCGTGGGTCCCCTTCACGGGAACGTCAAAAAGCTGACCGCAGAGTACATTGCTGGTGCCGATGCAGCCGCCGATGACGGCCGCCCTTGCGCCGTAAGTGCCTGCGTCCGGTCCCTGCGCCCGGCGCAGTCCGAATTCCATGATGCCGTCTCCCCTGGCGGCGTAACAGACCCTGGCGGCCTTGGTGGCAATCAGGCTCTGGTGGTTGATAATATTTAAAATGGCGGTTTCCACCAGCTGGGCTTCCATGATGGGGGCGATGACTTTGATCACCGGTTCCCTGGGGAACATGACGGTGCCTTCCGGAATGGCGTATATATCCCCTGAAAACCGAAATGTTTTCAGATATTCCAGGAAATCCTCCCGGAAGATGCCAAGGGAGGCCAGATAATCGATATCCTCCCGGTCAAAGCGCAGTTCCTTGATGTACTGTATGACCTGTTCCAGGCCTGCGCAGATGGCATAGCCTCCGTCGCAGGGATTTTTACGGTAGAAGGCATCAAAGATGACGGTTTCGTTCTGATCCTTGTGTCGAAAATATCCCTGCATCATGGTCAGCTCATAAAGATCGGTCATTAATGTGAGATTTTGTCTGTCCATAGTTTCCTCTTTTCTGCCATATCAGGCTTTTTGTGTGCTTTTATCATCATAAACCCATGGGCATAAAATTGCAAGAAGCGGTATTGGCATGGGGGGAATTTTCTCCAAATGCGCCAAAGCGGAACCCATGTCATTTTGGGAAGGAAGGCGATGGGGGGAGGGCCGGCCAGGTTGACTTTTGCAGTCCCCGCATGTAAAATAGGCAATCTGCCGAAATGGCAAAAAACTCCAGGCTGTGAAAAAAATCAGGAAAATCCGTATATCCTGCTTGACAAAAGAAAAACCATGGGGCTATAATGACATATCATACAGAGAAGAAATGCCATGACGAAGAGAGTAGCTGCGGAGGGAACTGGTCCGATTTTCCGGAAAGCCACAGCGAGCCGGTGAGGGTGGGAGACCGGTGCGAGTAAGGATGCAGTGAAAATCACTTCTGAGCAGGCAGGGCAAAAGGCGCGGCCGGGGCGGTGTGTCTGACGGATTTTGTGACAGACGCAGGGCGGCATGGGCTGCGGGTGAGGTAGTTCTGCACGGGATTCCCACGTTACGGGAAACCGTATCATTCATGAGGGTATCACATTTACGGTGTGTTCTGCAGTCTGTAAGCGGAACAAGGCGGCGGACTGTGTTTCCTGTCATGAAACGTACGTTGTAACAGGTGGTGAAACGAAGAGAATGGCTTCGTCCTTTTACAGGGCGGAGCCTGTTTTATTGCGCAGGCCCGTGTACAAAGTGTGACGCCTTGCATCTGGAAGTCTGCGGCTAAAGCAGAGCACGGACCCGCGGCGAGTAGGGATAAACTCTCCCCTGCTCAATGATTCCGAAGTGACAGTTACAAAGCAAGTTCTTCTCGGAGAATCGTATAGGAGCCATGGGCAATTGAGTTCGGCATCGGATGCCCCACGGCAGCATGGGAAAGGAAGGAAACAGGTATGTATAAACAGATTACAGCTAATGTCGGCACGGTAGAACGTGAAAAACAAGTGGAAAAATTCTGGCGGGAGAAGGACATTTTCCGGAAGAGCATGGAGAGCCGGAAGGAGGGTCCGATCTACACCTTCTATGACGGCCCGCCCACGGCCAACGGCAAACCCCACATCGGCCATGTGGAGACCCGGACCATCAAGGATATGATCCCCAGGTACCGCACCATGAAGGGGGATATGGTGCCCCGGAAGGCGGGGTGGGACACCCATGGCCTGCCAGTGGAACTGGAGGTGGAGAAGCTTCTGGGACTGGACGGCAAGGAGCAGATCGAGGAATACGGCCTTGCCCCCTTTATCGACAAATGTAAGGAGAGCGTGTGGAAATATAAGGGAATGTGGGAGAAATTCTCCGGTTCCGTGGGCTTTTGGGCGGATATGGACAATCCCTATGTCACCTATCATGATGATTATATCGAGTCCGAGTGGTGGGCGTTAAAAACCATCTGGGACAAGGGCCTTTTGTACAAGGGCTTTAAGATCGTGCCCTACTGCCCCCGCTGCGGAACCCCGCTGTCCAGTCATGAGGTGGCCCAGGGCTACAAGGCGGTGAAGGAACGCTCCGCGGTGGCAAGATTCAAATGTGTGGGGGAGGAGGCTTATTTCCTGGCCTGGACCACCACTCCCTGGACCCTGCCCTCCAATGTGGCCCTGTGTGTGAACCCGGAGGAGACCTATGTGAAGGTGAAGGCCGCTGACGGCTATACGTATTATATGGCCCAGGCCCTGTTGGACACGGTTCTGGGCAGCCTGGCGGAAGAGGGAAGGGCCGCTTATGAAGTGCTTGAGACCTACAGGGGCACGGATCTGGAACATAAAGAGTACGAGCCTCTGTTTGCCTGTTCCGGAGAGGAAGCTGTCCGCCAGGGCAAAAAGGCCCATTATGTCACTTGTGACAACTATGTCACAATGTCCGACGGTACCGGCATCGTGCACATTGCCCCTGCCTTCGGTGAGGACGACGCCAATGTGGGCAGAAAGTACGGGCTTCCCCTGGTGCAGTTTGTGGACGGCAAGGGGCATATGACGGAGCAGACTCCCTATGGGGGAAAATTCGTCAAGGATGCGGATCCGGAGATCATCAAGGATCTGGACAAAGAGGGGAAATTGTTCTCCGCGCCTAAGTTTGAGCATGATTATCCCTTCTGCTGGCGCTGCGACACGCCGCTGATCTACTATGCAAGGGAATCCTGGTTCATCAAAATGACCGCGGTGAAGGATGACCTGGTGCGGAACAACAAGACCATCAACTGGATCCCGGCAACCATCGGAGAGGGCCGTTTCGGCAACTGGCTGGAGAATATTCAGGACTGGGGCATCTCCCGGAACCGTTACTGGGGCACACCCTTAAATATCTGGGAATGCCAATGCGGGCATACCGTGTCCGTGGGCAGCCGTCAGGAGCTTGCGGATTTGACCGGGGATGAGAACACCAAGAAGGTGGAGCTTCACAGGCCTTACATTGACGAAGTGACCTTCCCCTGCCCCAAGTGCGGCAGCACCATGAAGCGGGTGCCCGAGGTGATCGACTGTTGGTTTGACTCCGGGGCCATGCCTTTTGCACAGCATCATTATCCTTTTGAAAATAAAGACCTGTTCGAGCAGCAGTTCCCGGCGAAATTCATCTCCGAGGCCGTGGACCAGACCAGAGGATGGTTCTACTCCCTGTTGGCGGAGTCCACGCTGCTGTTCAACAAGGCGCCTTATGAAAATGTCATTGTTCTGGGTCTGGTGGCGGACGAGGACGGCCAGAAGATGAGCAAGTCCAAGGGCAATGTGGTGGATCCCTTTGAGGCTCTGGAAGAATTCGGCGCAGATGCCATAAGGTGGTATTTTTACAGCAGCTGCGCGCCCTGGCTGCCCAAGCGCTTTTCCGGCAAGACCGTACTGGAGGGGCAGCACAAGTTCCTGGATAAGCTCTGGAACACCTATACCTTCTTTGTGCTGTATGCCAATATCGACGGATTTGACGCGTCCAGGCATACATTGGAATACGAAAAACTGCCTGTGATGGACAAGTGGCTCCTGTCCAGGCTCAATACCGTGGTGAAAGCGGTGGACGGCAATTTGGACAAATACCGCATCACCGAGGCGGCCAAGGCCCTGCAGGATTTCGTGGAGGAGATGAGCAACTGGTATGTGCGCCGCAGCAGGGAGCGCTTCTGGGCAAAGGGCATGGAGCAGGACAAGATCAATGCCTATATGACCCTGCATACGGCTTTGGTGACGATCTGCAAGGCGGCAGCGCCCATGATTCCCTTTATGACAGAGGAAATCTATCGGAACCTGGTGTGCAGCACGGATTCCGCAGCGCCGGAGAGCATCCACCTGTGCGATTTCCCGGTTGCGGAAGAACGCTTCATTGACAGAAAACTGGAGGCGGATATGGAGGAAGTTCTGGAGGCTGTGGTACTGGGCCGGGCCTGCAGAAACGTGGTCAGCATCAAGAACCGTCAGCCCATCAGCAGAATGTACGTGAAGGTGGCTGACAGGGCGGAAGAGGCTGTGTCGGAACAGGGGGACAAAGCGGCGGCAGGCAGCGCAAAAGCCGGATTGGACAGCTTCTATACCACCATCATCGAGGAGGAGCTGAACGTGAAGGAAGTGGTTTACACGGAGGATGTCCGGGACTACACCACCTACACCTTCAAGCCGCAGCTGCGCACGGTAGGTCCCAAATACGGAAAACAGTTGGGCGGCATCCAGAAAACCCTTGCAGCTTTGGACGGCAATACCGCCATGGATGAGCTGAATGCAAACGGGAAGCTTGCCTTTGAGGTGAACGGCGTAAACGTAGAGCTGACAAAGGAGGATCTGCTCATTGATATGACGCAGAAGTGCGGCTACGTTTCCCAGGAGAACGGGAAGATGACCGTGGTTCTGGATACCAATCTGACGGAAGCGCTTATCGAAGAGGGCTTTGTCTACGAGCTTATCAGCAAGATCCAGACCATGCGCAAGGACGCGGGCTTTGAGGTTATGGATCATATCCGGGTATCCGTGAACGGCAATGCAAAACTGGCGGAAATCGCCGCCCGGAACAGAGATTCCATCTCCGGAAAAGTGCTTGCGGAGGAGCTGACAGAGGGGAAAGAGTTCGCAGTGGCGAAGGAATGGAATGTGAACGGCGAGAAGGTTACCATTGCTGTGGAAAAGGTATAAACACACTGGGGCAGACAGTGTCAGGACCCGTCAGAGCGCGGCTTGCGGCTAACGCTGACGGGTCCATGGCTGCTGTTTTTTCAGGTCAGGCAGAACGCTGAAGGGCTTGGTTTTTCCCTGTCAGGCAGGACGCTGACGGGTTTGGTTTTTCCCTGTTTTTCGGGCTTTCTGACGCAGGATTCTCCGGTAAACTCTGCATGCTTCCTAAGCCATCTGCCGGAGCGCTTCCTGTTCTGCCTGCTCTGCTGTGCGCAGGCATTGCAGGATCTCTGCTCTCACATCCTCCCGCGTTACGTCCTGTGACTGTTTTATATCAAATGCCTTTTTCCACGCCTCATATACGGTTCTGTAAAGCCCTGCCAGTTCTGTCTCTCCATACCGCTCAAAGAACTTCCAGGCGTACCATTTCAGTGCCCCATAGGTTCCCAGATAATACTCCAGATTCCAGGCCGTGTCCGCTGTCAGCTTATCCCGGACAAAGGAGATCAGCGCCTCATAGGCAGCCAGTCCTGCTGCATTTTCACACCATTCTTCCCCTTTCAGATGGGATGCGGCAGTGCGTTTGGTTTCCGCAACGATATCGGCGGCTGCTTTTTCCTGTTTTCCCGAAATCGTCAGAACGGATAAGATCGGAAGCTCCAGTTTTCCAAGCTTTTCATAGGACACCTGGCTCCGGCTGCCGTCAATTTTCAACGTATCGAAGCAGGCGGCTTCGTCATCATAGCCGGTGAGAATTCCCCATTCACAGCCGCTGATGTCCCAGGCAACAGCTCCGCATCCGCTGTCAATGGACGCCCTGATCTGCTCCACTGCAGCGCACCTGCGTGCTTCTTCCACTGCGTCCTCCCCCCACAACCGCTCCGTATAGCCGCAAACCAGGCCGCTGTTTTCAAACCACTGCTTCTGCTTCTTGAATTCCCAGATACTGGCGGCACTGGGACACAGCTGCTTGGGATCCGCCCACATGCGGAACGCAAATCCGCTGGCGGCAATGATATCCTCCGCATAGGACTCATATTCGCTGTTCTTTAACACTGCGGCAACGCATTTTGCCAGGGAAAACAAATACCCCGTAGTGTCTGTAATGCCGTCAAAAGTTACGTTTAATTTTGCCATATCTGTTCCTCTTTTCTTTTTATTTTAAATGGCTGTCAGCGCTTTTTTGCAGGGGAATATAAATTTCCTCCGAGAATGTGCGGCTGGTCTCCACATAAGTCTCAAATTCAGCGCCGCCTGTCCTTTCGTACCCGTTCTCCGGCAGCCATACACCGGCAATATACTGCCACGTCCGTTGAATGGTGTTCACAAAATTGGCATGTGTGCTGTCCGGCGTTCGAAATCTGGCATACAACCCGCCCTCCACCGCAATCCGAATCGTGCCGGCAAGGTTTCCGTGTGCTTCTTCAGAACGGATGCCGATATAATAATCCAGTTTATTGCAGCAGGCATTCCAGATACTGACGCCGTAATCCTCCACAACCTTACCGCCGGAAAGCCTGGCGGACCATCGCCCGGCATTGTACTGGTTCCAGAAACTGGTGGGCAGCGCCTGGTCACAGGCATATGTCACAAGTTCAAAGGGACGCAGTTCAATCAGCTCCCCATCTGCCCTGAAGGGACCGGGCGCAAGTTTCAGCGGTCCATAGAGCTTCAGGCTGTTTCCGGCGGCCCTGAATTCTGTGGGGAGGATGCCGTGTTCCCTCTTAAAGGCCCGGGTAAAATTTTCCTTTGACTGAAATCCGTAGGCAAACGCAATAGCCGAGGCCGGTCTGCTGTTTTCCGCCATCCGGCAGGCGATTTCCGTGAGGCGCCTTTTGCGGATATAATCTGCCGGTGTAAGCCCAGATACTTCCCGGAACACCCGCAGAAAGTGATATTCGGAATATCCCGCGGCCCGTGCCAGTGTCCGGTTGTCCAGAGCGTCCGTCAGGTTTTCTTCGATGTATTCTATTGCTTTCCGAATATGTTCCTGATAATCCATTTACGTGCCTCGCTCTATTTGACAACGGAAAAATTCCGCTGCAGTTTTTCTGCCGGAATGCTGTGCGCTTCGGCGCATCCGGAACCGCAAGTTGACCATGGTTACATTCTACCACATAATTCAGATTCATGATTGATAAAAATTGCTGAACAGTGGCTTAATGATACCCGGATCGTGGCAATGCTGCGGAATAGGATTACTGCTTACAGTAACGGAATAGGGACTGATAAAAAGATACCGGGCCTCTTGCCCTGCGGGACTGTTTCGTATATACTAAAGATAAAGAGATACATCCGTGGATTTTTTTCATAGGTTGTCAGGAGATCGAGAAGGGATTGACTGGCGGCAGATTACCATGAAGGCAGGACGGAAACGGAAAGGGGAGGTGGGTCCCATGGGGGATAATCTGGAAAAAACAGAGATACAATGGCATCCGGGCTTCTATGGGGCGGCGGAACTGGAACTGATATCCAACAGGGAGGAACTGGAGTTTCAGCGGGAGTACAACCTTAGCAAGAAGCCGCTTCAGATGGACTTATTGATTATCAAAAAGCTGGCGGATGTGCAGATAGAGAATGAAATAGGGCGTATTTTCAAAAAATATAATGTGGTGGAGTATAAGAGTCCGGAAGACAGCCTTACGATAGACGATTATTACAAGACCATGGGATATGCCTGTCTGTATAAGGGACTGGGAGAGAGGGTGAACCAGGTGCCGGAGGAGGAGCTGACCGTATCGATTTTCCGTGAGGCATATCCCCGGGAACTGTTTGAAGCCTTCAGAAAGTCAGGAAGGACACCGGAAGAGCGCTTTCCGGGGATATATTATATTCTTGGGAACGGTCTCTTTGACACCCAGATTGTGGTGACTGGGCAGTTAAGCCGGGAAACCCACAGCAGCCTGCGGATACTGTCCAGGAATGCGGAGGCGGAGGACGTAAGGGCCTTTCTTGCCGGGGTGGAGAGGCTGACGAGGCCAGGAGACCGGCATAATGCGGATGCGGTGCTGCAGGCGAGTATTTTTGCAAACAAAAGCTTATATAACAGGATCAGGAGGGAGTCGGGTATGTGTGAAGCGTTAAGAGAATTAATGAAGGATGAAATAGATGTGATAATAGAGGAAAGCAGGGAAAAGGGTATGGAAATGGGTATGGAAAAGGGTATGGAAAAGGGTATGGAAAAGGGTATGGAAAAGGGTATGGAAATGGGCATGGAAAAGGGTATGGAAATGGGCATGGAAAAGGGCATGGAAAAAGGCATGGAAAAGGGGACGGATAATGCCATTCTTTCTGCAGTCAGAAATTTGATGGACAGCATGAAATGGACGGCGGAACAGGCGATGGAAGCCATAAAGATTCCTGCGGAGGAGAGGGGAAAGTACGCTTCCCGGCTTTAGGAAGACGGATGGCGGCAGACTGAGGGGCGGATTTTGTTGAGGCAATTCTGCCCTTTTTTTAATTTTATGAAAAAATCAGTTGGAAAGAGAGCTAAATTTTGGTATAATAGGGACGGCGTTTCTATAGACGAAGGGACGAAAGGAGAAAAGACGTGGAAAATAGGAATGTGACAGATTCGGTTGAACTGAAAAGCAGTACCTGCACCGCCTGTGAAGAGGGGACGGTAAATGCCGAAAACGCGGCGGCCGTAAAGGAAGCGGAGGAGAAGCCTGTTTTTGACAAAGAGCTTTTCAAGAGAAGTATCCTTTACAACGTAATGAATATGTTCCGCAAAAATCTGGAGGAGGCTACGCCCCAGCAGATTTTTCAGGCAGCATCTTATTCCATAAAGGACAGGGTGATCGGCAATTGGATGACTACCCAGGAGGCATATGACAAGGAAGATCCCAAGATGGTCTACTATATGTCCATGGAGTTTCTGATGGGACGTGCCCTGGGCAATAACATGATTAACCTGCAGGCTTACCAGGGGGCGAAGGAAGTTCTGGAGGAGCTTGGCGTGGATATCAACGTGCTTGAGGACCAGGAGCCCGATGCCGCTCTGGGCAACGGCGGACTGGGACGGCTTGCGGCCTGTTTTCTGGATTCCCTGGCTACTCTGGGATATCCTGCTTACGGCTGCGGCATCCGCTATCGTTACGGCATGTTCAAGCAGAAGATCGAGGACGGCTTCCAGAGGGAGGTTCCCGATGACTGGCTGGCGGACGGCAATCCTTTTGAGCTGCGCAGGCCCGAGTACGCAAAGGTGGTGAAATTCGGCGGTTATGTGTCCGTGCAGTGTGACGAGAACGGCAGAAACCATTTCGTGCAGGAGGGGTATCAGGCAGTAAGGGCCATTCCCTACGATCTGCCCATCGTGGGATACGGCAACGGTATCGTGAATACGCTGCGTATCTGGGATGCGGAGTCCATGGCAGGCTTCCGTCTGGATGCATTTGACAAGGGTGACTACAGCAAGGCAGTGGAGCAGGAGAACCTGGCCAGGAACCTGGTGGACGTACTCTATCCCAATGACAATCACTATGCAGGCAAGGAGCTGCGCCTGAAGCAGCAGTATTTCTTCATCTCCGCGTCCGTGCAGGAGGCAGTGGAGAAATATATGAGAAAACATGATGATATTCACGGTTTCCCGGAGAAGGTGACCTTCCAGCTCAACGATACCCATCCCACGGTGGCGATTCCAGAGCTGATGCGCATCCTTTTGGATGACTACAATCTGGGTTGGGACGAGGCATGGGATATCACCACCAGAACCTGCGCGTACACCAATCATACCATCATGGCAGAGGCGCTTGAGAAATGGCCCATTGACCTGTTCTCCAGACTGCTTCCCAGAATTTATCAGATTGTGGAAGAGATCAACCGCAGGTTTGTACAGCAGATCGAAGAGAAATATTCGCATATTTATAATGTCAATGTAGGGGAGAAGATCCGCAAGATGGCTATCCTTTACGATGGACAGGTGAAGATGGCCCATATGGCAATCGTGGCAGGCTATTCCGTCAACGGTGTGGCAAGGCTGCATACAGAGATCCTGAAGAGCGAAGAGCTGAAGGACTTCTATGAGATGTTCCCCGAGCGCTTCAACAACAAGACCAACGGCATTACCCAGAGACGTTTTCTGCTCCACGGCAATCCCCTTCTGGCAGAGTGGGTGACGAAGCAGGTGGGCGACGGCTGGATCACGGATCTGCCCCAGATCGCCGGTCTGAAGAAGCTGGCGGAGGACAAGACAGCCCAGAAGGAGTTCATGGAGATCAAGTACCAGAACAAGCTCCGTCTGGCAAAATATATCAAAGAGCACAACGGCATCGAAGTGGATCCGGATTCCATTTTCGACGTGCAGGTAAAGCGTCTCCATGAGTACAAGAGACAGCTGATGAACATTCTCCATGTGATGTACCTGTATAACGAGCTGAAGGCTCATCCGGAGATGGAGTTCTTCCCCAGAACTTTTATCTTCGGCGCAAAGGCTGCGGCAGGCTACCGCAATGCCAAGCTGACCATCAAGCTGATCAACGCTGTGGCGGATGTGGTGAACAACGACGCATCCATCAAGGGCAGGATCAAGGTGGTATTTATCGAGAACTACAATGTGTCCAACGCGGAGATCATCTTTGCCGCATCGGATGTATCCGAGCAGATTTCCACGGCCAGCAAGGAGGCTTCCGGCACGGGCAACATGAAGTTTATGCTAAACGGCGCACTGACACTGGGAACCATGGACGGCGCAAACGTGGAGATCGTGGAGGAAGTAGGAAGGGAGAATGCCTTTATTTTCGGTCTGTCTTCCAACGAAGTTATCCACTTTGAGAACAACGGCGGCTATGATCCCATGCAGATTTTCAATGCCGATGCGGATATTCATAAGGTGGTGACACAGCTGATTGACGGCACCTATGCTAAGGATAAGGAGCTGTTCCTCCCGCTGTACAATTCGCTGCTGAATACCAAGTCCACCTCCAAGGCGGATATGTATTTCATCCTGAAGGATTTCAAGGCCTATGCGGAGGCACAGAAGAAGGTGGAAGCGGCGTACCGCGATACGGCAGGCTGGGCAAAGAGCGCCATCCTGAACGTGGCCTGCTCCGGCAAGTTCACCTCAGACAGAACCATTCAGGAGTATGTGGATGAGATCTGGCATCTGGGTAAGGTGACTCTGGACTAGGAAAAAGTGAGAACTCTGTTCCATGGAGAGAGTTATGGAGTTGAAGAAGGAAAAGTTTATGCGAGGGCGTGCATTATGGCACGCCCTTGCGTCCATTGGCGTAATGTTGGGGGGGCTGGCTCTGTTGTCGGGCTGCAGCGGAAGAGGGGTAGTTTCCGGAGATAAATGGGAGAAGCATATCACAGAAGAAACCGTTTATATAGAAGGCGTGGACAGGGAATACACACTGCTGTTCATAACGGATACCCATATGGTAGTCAGAGGAGAGGATGTCTCGGCGCAGGAAAAGGAAAATGAGGACCTGCGCTTTCCGGAATTTGTCAACGAGGAAGGGGTGCCCTCCGCAGAACAGTTTCCGGAGTGGATTCGCTACGCCAACGAAACGGAAGTGGACGGAGTGCTTTTGGGCGGAGACATCATTGATACGCCCTCGGCGGCAAACCTGCAATGGCTGGAGGAACAGTTGGCAGGGCTGGACATGCCCTGGCTTTACGTCAACGGCAACCATGACTGGACCTATCCCTGGGAGTATATGACGGAGACTGGAAGAGAGACATATCTTCCCCTTCTGCAGACTTTTACACAGGGCGGCAAGGCCGTCCAGAGCCTGGATTTCGGCGAATTCCTGGTGGTGGGGATAGACGACAGCACCAATCAGGTGGAGGGTGCCGCGCTGCCGGAATATGAGAAAATTCTGGAGGAGAACCGCCCGGTGATTGTGATGGCGCATGTGCCCTTTATGACCCAGTCAGTGCTGGCAAAGGCGAGAGAGTCCTGGGACAGCCCGGCGGTAATAGGCGGGGGCAACTACGGCGGGATTTATCCCAGTGAGGACTCAGAGCGGTTTCTGACGCTGACCACGGCGGAAGAAAGCCCTGTGGAACTGCTCCTGGCCGGACATGTCCATTTTTATGACAGGGATGTCATAGAAGGCGAAAAAAATGTACTTCAACTGGTGGGCGGCGCTGGCTTCCAGGGAAATGCGATACTCATCCATGTCACAGGAACGGCAAAATAACAGATACAGAGCGGAACTGGAATAGAACGGCATTGACGCAGCCA
Organism: uncultured Acetatifactor sp.; assembly: GCA_910587555.1. Taxonomy (GTDB): domain Bacteria; phylum Bacillota; class Clostridia; order Lachnospirales; family Lachnospiraceae; genus Acetatifactor. The sequence continues at coordinate 20,863 of CAJULV010000003.1, read as the reverse complement.
GGTGTCCGGGAGATTTACGGGCGTACCGCCAAAGGGTCGGAATTTCCCTGCGGGGTAAAGATATCTGGAGGGACAATGCGGAATCGGAATAAAAAGGAGATGCCTATGGTAGAATTCATGCAAAGCGGGGCCTATCTGGTAAACGGGAGAGAAATCATCGCCGATACACCGGAAGCGCAGCAGGCAATTTTAAACAAAACCGGAAAGGAAATCACAAAAGAGGAAGCGTTAAAACAGACAATCTGTTACGGGATACTGGAGAGCCACAACACCTCCGGCAATATGGACAAGCTGAAAATCAGGTTTGACAAGCTGACCAGCCACGATATTACCTTCGTAGGCATCATACAGACAGCCAGGGCTTCGGGTCTTCAGAAGTTCCCCATGCCCTATGTACTCACCAACTGCCATAATTCCCTGTGCGCGGTGGGCGGAACCATCAACGAGGATGACCATATGTTCGGGCTGTCCTGTGCAAAAAAATACGGCGGAGTCTATGTGCCCCCTCACCAGGCGGTCATTCATCAGTATGCAAGGGAAATGCTGGCGGGCGGCGGGCTGATGATTCTGGGTTCCGATTCCCATACCCGATACGGCGCACTGGGAACCATGGCAGTGGGCGAAGGCGGGCCGGAGCTGGTAAAGCAGCTGCTGAACCAGACCTATGATATCAACAGGCCCCAGGTGGTGGCGGTATACCTCACAGGCGCCCCGGTGAAGGGCGTAGGGCCTCAGGACGTGGCGCTGGCGATTATCGGTGCCGTATTCCGCAACGGATATGTGAAAAATAAGGTGATGGAATTCGTAGGTCCCGGCGTGGCTTCCTTAAGCGCAGATTTCCGAATCGGTATTGACGTTATGACCACGGAGACTACGTGCTTGTCGTCAATCTGGGAGACAGACAGGGAGATTGAGGAATTTTATGAAATTCACGGACGTAAGTCGGATTACAGGAAGCTTGCACCCGGTGAGACGGCATATTATGACGGCGTGATACAGGTGGATTTGTCTGAAATACGTCCCATGATTGCCATGCCCTTCCATCCCAGCAATACCGTAACCATAGAGGAGCTGAACGCCAATCTCATGGACATTCTGGACGAGACGGAAAAACGGGCGGAAGTCAGTCTGGACGGCGCGGTGGAGCTGCGGCTGCGGGACAAGGTGAGAAACGGGAAATTCATGGTAGACCAAGGAATCATCGCGGGCTGTGCAGGCGGCGGATTTGAGAATATCTGCGCCGCTGCAGACATCCTGAAAGGCGCTTCCATCGGCTCTGACGGGTTTACCTTAAGCGTATATCCGGCGTCCATGCCCGTATACATGGAACTGGTGAGAAACGGCTGCGCGGCCGCGATTATGGAGACCGGTGCGGTCATGAAAACGGCTTTCTGCGGACCCTGCTTCGGTGCGGGCGATACCCCGGCAAACAATGCCTTCAGTATCCGCCATTCCACCAGGAATTTCCCCAACCGTGAAGGCAGCAAGCTCCAAAACGGCCAGATTTCTTCAGTGGCACTGATGGACGCCCGTTCCATTGCGGCCACGGCGGCCAACCAGGGTGTACTGACGCCGGCCACGGATTTCGACGGGGAGATTGGCAAATACAAATACCATTTTGACAGCAAGATATATGCCAACCGTATATTTGATTCCAAGGGCGTGGCGGATGCGGACGCGGAGATCCAGCTGGGACCCAATATCAAGGACTGGCCGGAGATGGGCGCACTGCCGGAGAACCTGCTGCTTCAGGTCGTCAGTGAAATCCATGACCCGGTTACCACTACGGATGAGCTGATTCCCTCCGGAGAGACCTCTTCCTACCGCTCCAATCCCCTGGGGCTGGCCGAATTTACCTTAAGCCGCAAGGACCCGAACTATGTGGCAAGGGCAAAGGAAATCCAGAAGGCGGAGAAGGCGCGCACTGCCGGAGAGCATCCCTGCCAGGTGCTTCCCGTGCTGAAGGAACTGATGGGCACGATTAAGCAGGAATTCCCGGAGGTCGGCCATGCCAATACCGGCTTCGGCTCTACCATTTTTGCAGTGAAGCCCGGTGACGGCTCTGCCCGCGAGCAGGCGGCTTCCTGCCAGAAGGTTCTGGGCGGATGGGCAAATATCGCTAATGAGTATGCGACAAAGCGTTATCGTTCCAATCTGATCAACTGGGGTATGCTGCCGTTCCTGATCCAGGAGGGCAAGCTGCCGTTTAAGAATCTGGATTACCTGTTCATTCCCGGCATCCGCAAGTCCCTGGAGGAGAAGACGGACGTGATTACGGCTTTCGTGGTGGGTAAGGACGATGCAATGCATGCCTTTGAGCTTCGGCTGGGTGAACTGACCGATGAGGAGAGGATGATTATCCTGAAGGGCTGCCTGATAAATTATAACCGTGTGGAATGAAGACGGAAACAACCGTTTCGCGGCGGCCGAAGAGACATTGCCCTTCAGTGCCGCCGCACTGTGACGATAAACAGGAGGAAAATGAATTATGGAATTTAATAAAGCAGTATCCAACCCCATGCTTATGGGCGCCATTGAGCTCATGAAAGCGGAAGATACGCCGGAACATCGCAATATGTTTGTGGGAGAGCTGGCCAAAGCAAATTTTCTCTCACCGGCAATTATAGATCCGGCTCCCACGGAGGGAGAGGACGGAAAGCCCGTCATTGCTCCCGGCAGCAAGGTGCAGTTTCCCATGTTGACAGGGGCGGAAGGAATGCGGTTTTTTATGGCATTTACGGATGTGACGGAATATGAGAAATGGCAGGAGAAGAATCCGGACCATAAGCTTCCGTATTTCGCGCTGAACATTGAGGATTATGCGGGAATCGTGCTGCGGAGAGACGGGGGTAATATCTGTCCGGCTCTGGGTATTGTAGTGAATCCCTTTGGGGCAAATATCATCGTGCCGAGAGAGATGCTGGCGGGCATGATATCTGCCAAGGCAGCGCAGGCAAAGCAGATAATCGCCCGCCATGCGGCAGAAAATAAGGTGACGCCGTTCAAGCCTTCCAAATAATGGAGAATCGGCTAAATAAAATCATGTTTGTGTCGATATAAATAGTACAGGAGAGCAGTTAGGCCGACTGCTGCCGAGTACAGAGCATGACACCACGGATGGTATTTATGCAGGAAAAGGACTTTCCTGCTGAATGCCATTTTTTTATACCGCAATGCGGTGCAGGCACGGATGTATACGGATATGCGGTTCGTGAATGCGGCGGACAGGATGGAAGCCATAAAAAGTCCTGCAGGGCAGGGCAGCCTGCATCATGGAAGATGAGGCAGCTTAAGCACCGGCGGGATGGGTGAACATAGGGAATATAGGGGGCGAAAGGGATTGAAGATCGATTCCGGAACAGTGGGAATGCAGTCAGCCAGGAATTATCGGGCCAGCACCACGACAATCAGGAAATTTACAATCACGAACTACAGGCAGGGACTTACGGAGGGCGGTAATTCGCTGAATGCGGCAGTGGGCGGGGATACCGGGAACGCCGAAAACGCGGAAGCGGAGGACAACAGACGGGGGGCCGGGAACGGAGAGGAGGCATTGCAGCAGGCAGCATCTCTTCAGGATTGGCAGGGGCGCATGCAGGCGTCGGTGTCCAATGTAACGGTCAGAAGCTCTTCCAGCCAGACATATGCCGCAATTCGCCATACGACCGTCAGCTACATATTCGATCTGCTGTTTACGGCGAGAAGAAACCGGCTCAATCAGTGGCGGCAGCAGAACGGCACCCGGACCGGGGATTCCGCCTGGTATACGCAGACACAGAATACCTGGCAGAGCAGCAGCTCGGCCCTTTATTATCAAGACGGGCTTGCGGCGGGAGGCGGAGAACCCACAGCCCGGCTCAGAGTGCTGAATTACAGCCAGACGGTGATTCAGACAGAATCCGAGAGTACGGCGTTCTCCACGGTGGGAACGGTGCGCACTGCCGACGGAAGGGATATCAGCTTTCAGGTGAATGTGGGTATGAGCCGCCAGTTCCAGCAGTATTTTGAGCAAAATCAGGTAATGAAGACCTTTACCATGTGTGACCCGCTGGTAATTAATCTGGATACGGATCTGACGTCGCTTTCCGACCAGACTTTTTATTTTGACATCGATGCGGATGGGGAGATGGATGAAATATCACAGCTGGGAGCGGGAAGCGGGTACCTTGCCCTGGATAAGAACGGCGACGGAATTATCAACGACGGAAGCGAATTGTTCGGTACGGCCAGCGGAAACGGATTTGCGGATCTGGCAAAATACGACGAGGACGGAAACGGGTGGATCGATGAAAACGATGCCATCTGGGATAAACTAAAGATATGGTGTAAGGATGAAAACGGGAAGGATGTACTCTACAGGCTTTCGGAAAAGGGAGTGGGAGCCATCTGCCTGAAGAATGTGGCTACTGATTTTACCATGCAGGGAGCGGACGGGCAGACCAGGGGCGCCGTACGCAGCACGGGCGTCTTCCTGTATGAGAACGGAAGCGCAGGCACGGTACAGCATGTGGATGTGGCAAAATACACGGCTCAGGCGTAAGGACAGCGGCTGGGGTTCAGCCCCGGCAAAATAATACAGGATTCGTAAACAGGAGGAGTTGCTTTGTAGGCAGCTCCTTTTTATGCTCAGGCCCTTTCTTTTTTTCTCAGGCTTCCAAATTGCTTTCTCTGAATATTTGCATAAATTTTTTCCAACGGGACAAACTGATAGCAGGTAATACAAAGCAAATTTTGTAATATCAGACAAATATCGGCAGGGAATCTGATCCGGGCACAGGGTGTAAAAAACCAGGGACCGCAGGTATACGGAAGAATGCCGAATGCAAAATGTCAGATGAAGGTTTGCCTTGTATTCACAATATGAATATGCGCAATCATATAAAGGAAGGGTAAGGAGCTATGAGAAGAAACAGAAGGAATAATGTAAAAAGGGAACGTATCATCATGATCGCATCGTCCGCGTTTGTACTGTCGGCGCTGACCATAACCGGCATTTACATGAAATCAAACACCACCGAAGAACAGGATGACGGTTATACGCTGGATTTTACGGCGCTGGAGGAAGACGTCAATGACAAAGTGGAAGAGATTGCCGGAAACCGGCAGACAGAAGACGGCGCGTCGGACATTGCGGGGCAGCAGGCAGCCAATCCGGATGATGACCTGGATTATCTGCCTATGGAAGCCGGATCCGGGCTGGTTGCCATACCGGGGCTGACCGACGGGCTGCTGGAAGATACACCTGCCGGAGAGGGTATCCTGTCGTCGGAAGAAGGAATGAGAATAGCGGGAGACACGCCGGGAGCCGGGGAGGAGGGCCTTACGGCAGGGGATGTGCAGACGCCTGAGGTATCGGGAACGACTGGCAATACCGCAGCGGGCGAAAACGACATTGCGGCCAGGGATAAAGGGTCCGGAGAAAGCAGCGAGTCCGCGGGAGAAACGGATGCTGGTGAGACAGATGCCCCGGCGGAGGAACAGGACGGAGACAGCGCACCGGCAGAGAATGCAGAAAATACTGCAGGGGAGGATGTGGTTGCGGAAACCGTTCATTTTGCAGAAAGCGAAGGACTGCTGCGTCCCGTGAGCGGAGAGGTGCTGATTCCCTTCAGCATGGACGGCGGTGTGTATTTCTCCACGCTTGACCAGTTTAAGTACAATCCTGCCATGATGATAGCCGCCGAGGAAGGAAGTGCGGTGGCAGCCTGTGCGGAGGGCGTTGTCGTTGACATTTTTCAGGATTCCGAAATCGGCCATGCAATTACCATGGATTTGGGTGACGGCTACAGGATTACCTACGGCCAGCTTTACGATATCAATGTAACCATGAACTCTCATGTGGAACCGGGGCAGACCATCGCTTCCGTGGCAGCGCCTACAAAGTATTTCAGTGTGGAGGGCAGCAACCTGTATCTGAAGCTGACAGCAAACGGTACGCCCGTGAATCCGGAGACACTGTTTCGCTGATGTATCCTCCGGCAACGGTCAGGTGCATTTCACAGAATGCGGAAGGAACGGCGGAATATAACCGGTTTTGACGGGGAGAACGGGAGTGGGACGGCATGTATATAATCGGCGGACGTATCAAAACAATGGCAGGTGAAGACATTCAGGACGGCTGTATCCGCATCGCCGACGGGAAAATAGCGGAAATCGGAAGGCGGGGTGAAGCGGCATTTCATCCCGCGCCTCACGAACGTGTGATAGAGGTTCGGGAGGGGCTGATTATGCCGGGCATTATAGAGTCCCATTGCCATATGGGAATCACGGAAGAGAAAAAGGGCATGGAAGGGGACGACTGCAACGAGACGGTAGAACCTCTCACGCCGTACCTGCGGGCAGTGGATGCCATCAATACCATGGATGCAGCCTTCGACGATGCGGTTCGGGCGGGCATTACGTCCGCCATGATCGGTCCCGGCAGTTCCAATGTGGCAGGGGGCCAGTTTGCGTTTCTGAAAACCAGGGGAAGGCGGGTAGACGATATTGTAGTCAAAGCGCCGGCAGCAATGAAGGTTGCCTTCGGCGAGAATCCGAAAGTAAACTATTCCGGACAGAATAAAAGCCCGTCCACCAGGATGGCCATCGCGGCCATGCTGAGGGAGGAACTGACGAAGGCGGTCAGCTATGCCCGGCAGAAGAAAACTGCTGCAGACAAGGGCGAGGACTTCCAGGAGGATTTCAGGATGGAATGCTGGCTTCCGGTGCTTCACCGGGAGATTCCCCTGAAAGCTCATGTACACCGGGTGGACGATATTTTTACGGCGATCAGGATAGCGAGGGAGTTTAACCTGAAAATGACACTGGACCATTGCTCAGAGGGGCATATGATAGCAAAGGAGCTGGCAGAGGAAGGCTTTCCGGCAATTGTAGGGCCGGACCTTGCCAGCAGAAATAAGATAGAAGTGCAGAATATGGCATTTAAAACCGTAGGCGTTCTGAACCAGGCAGGGGTCATGACTGCCGTCACAACGGACCACCCGGTATCCCTGATCCAGTCCCTGCCCCTGTGCGCAGGCCTGGCGGTAAAATCCGGGCTTTCCCTGGAGGAAGGATATAAGGCAATCACCATTCACCCGGCCATAATCTGCGGGGTAGACCACAGGGTGGGCAGCCTGGAGGTGGGGAAGGATGCGGATATTGCCATCTTCACGGGCAATCCCATGGAAGTCTTTACCAGAACCCTCTATACGATTATTGACGGGCAGGTGGTGTACGAGGCAGGAAGGGAGCAGGAACGTTTTTCAGGTAGACGTGATAGCTGAAAACGTTGCATACTTTACGGATAAATGATATAATGCGTCTGTAAGCATGGGCGGGGCTGTGCAATACCCGCCTGCTTTACCATCAGAAAACCGTGAGACACATAGGAAGAGTTATGAAAAAAATGGTGAAAGACAAAAGGGATAAAATCATTCTGCCGATTCTGGCACTTTTGGCGGCATACGCGCTGACAGCCGAGTTTCATGCACCGTTTTCCGGAAATCACTTTGAGACAACGATTGACTATGCCATTGCTTCCGTCTATGAATTGCTGGGAGAATACAGCTTTTCCTTCCTGCTGATTTGGGGGCTGTGTTTTCTGTTCCTTGCCTGGACGAAAGAGAAGGCGGTAAGGCCTGTAAAGCCTGTACCGGCAGGACTGCCTGTACTTTTTTCTCTGTTTTTGCTGCTGGGCAGAAGCTGTCACGAGACAGGAGGCTGGAGCTACTGCTTCGGCAGCCCAGTCAATTTTCTGAAGTTCATGCTGGTGCTGGCGGGCTATTTTATTCTGCTGCGGGGCATCCTTGATGTAGTTACCATGCTATTGGAAAAAAAGACATTCACCGGCAGTCAGGGGCATTTTTGGAGTACTCATGAATTTGCCAGGGCGTTTGTCCTGCTCTGCGCGGTGTATTTTCCATTCCTGCTTCTTGCCTATCCGGGAAATATCTGCTGGGATGCTGCGGGGCAGATTGAACAGGTCATCGGGCAGACGGGATACAGCCGGCACCATCCGCTGTTCCATACACTGCTTGCAGGCGGTTTGACAGGGCTGGGGAAGAAGCTGCTTGGCTCCTATGAAGCCGGGCTGTTTGTATATATGCTGGTACAGCTTGCCGGCCTGGCGGCTGCCCTGGCATCCACCATTTCGGTTCTGGCAAGGAGGAACCTGCGGAAAGAACTTCTCTGGGCGCTGTTCCTGCTCTACTGCATCACGCCGGTTTATTCAAACATGGCGTCTACCGTGATGAAGGATGTGCCCTATGCCTCCGCAGTACTTGGGTATATTGTATGCCTGGCGCTTATTACAGAGAATCCCGGGCGGCTGCAGAACAGGGGGCTTGCGGCGGGATTTGCAGCCCTGCAGGCCGGTGTCATTCTGCTGAGAAACAACGGAATCTATGTGGTCCTGTCAAGCGGTGCCGTCATTTTCTTTGTCCTTTTGAGGCAGAAAGGATGGAAAGCGGCGGGACGGCGTTTTCTGGCGGCATTTACCGGAGGTGCAGCGGCAGGAATTCTCCTGATGAACGGCCTGGCATTTGTGTGCGATGCACGGCCCGGCAGCAGGGGGGAGATGCTGTCCGTTCCCTTTCAGCAGACGGCCCGGTATCTTCAGCTGTCTGGCGCTGAGATTTCCGGGGAGGAGAGGGCGGCAATCCAGGCGGTTCTGGGGGATGTGGGAGAGCTGGCGGCAAAATACGATCCCTCCACTGCAGACCCGGTGAAGGCCTGCTTTCGCAGAGAGGCATCCGCGGGTGAGATTGTGGATTATATCAAGGTCTGGGCAAAGGGGCTGATAAAGCACCCGGTCGTGTATGCGGAAGGCTTTCTGGTTCATGTCTACGGATGGTTTTCACCGGAGACAAGCAACTCTGTGCGGTATGAGGCGGACCATGGTCTGCTGCACCAGGGCGGGCTGTTTCCCAATGCGGAGAAGATACTGATTTTCTTCTACCGGTTTGCCGCCCGGTTTCCCCTGACGGGAGTCCTGGAGAATATGGGCCTTGCCGTATGGGCGCTGTTTTTCCTGGCCTTCTACCAGATAAAGCATGGGCAGTGGCGATACGTGCTGGTTGGGATTCCGCTGTGGGTCAGTCTGTTGGTGTGCATGGCGTCGCCGGGGTTTCTGGGGCACGCCAGATACGGTTTCCCCATTTTGTTTTCGATTCCTTTTCTGTATGGTTTTACAATGACGGCTGACAAGGGGGTGGCAGGCTGATGGAAAGAGAATTTTCCCGGAGGGCTTCCGGGATTGTGAAGGGAATGGCGATCCTTTTCCTGCTGAACTATCATCTGTTCAGCGAGGCGGCTGCCGTGGCCGATTTGGGGGTGGATTACAGGCCTTTTCCACAGGAGGCGTTCCTGGTGTTTGCGGGATTCGGCAATATCAGCGTTGCGGTTTTTGTATTCCTGACGGCATTCGGCATCACAAGGGGGCTGCTTGTGCAGGAGGGGATTACGCCCCGGGATATGTATCGTCAGGCAGTACGGCGGTTGTTGAAGCTGATGGCAAATTTCCTTGTGCTGTTTGTCAGCGTTACTTTGCTCTGGCAGCAACGGTTCGACTTTGCTTCCCTGTATGGCAGGGGGAAGCAGGGCTTTCTCTACATGCTGGCTGACGCGGTGGGGCTTGCCCAGATTCTGGACACACCTACCCTGAATATGACCTGGTGGTATATGGAGATAGCTTATGTGCTGATTTTCCTGGTACCGCTGCTGTGTATTCTGGTGCAGAAGGTGGGATATTCCCTGCTTTTCCTGATTTTTTTCCTTCCGGTGGTCCTGAACTTTAACCCGGATATTTCCAGATATTTATTTACGGCAGCGGTGGGGGTATGTGCGGCCTACGGAAACTGGATGGAAAAGCTGCTCCATCTGAAAATACACCCTGTTCTGCGCTGGCCTGCAGGGGGCGCGGGATTGATACTGTGTGTGATGATCCGACAGAATTACTTCGTGCAGGAGCGCTTTCTGCATCTGGCGGATGCCGGCATTGCGGTTTTCTTCGCCTGGTTTTCTCTTGCGCTGTTCGGAAGCGTGCCTGTGATAAAGGGAATCCTGGAACTGATCGGGAAGTATTCCATGAATATCTATATGGTACACACCTTTTTCTACCTGATACTGTGGCGCAGCTACATATATGCCTTCCGATATGCGGGACTCATACTGGCAGCGTTATTGCTGGCCAGCCTGCTGTGGTCGGTGGTTCTTGAACAGGTGAAAAAGGCTGTCATCAGATTCGCTGTGAAGAGGAAAAAGTGAAGTAATGGTATCGGCAGGCGGCATTTGCAGCAGCCTGCCGTGTCATGGATTACGCGTTCTTCCTGCGGTATTTTGCAACCACATTCTGAATTCGTTCATTGGGATTCAGCAAATCGCTGATGGAAGAGTCATGGTTCAGCGTATCAATAATATAAGCGATATATTTGCTCATATCACAGTTGATATACCATTCCCGCTGAAGCAGCTCTGGCGTCTGGTAGATCAGGTTTGTGGTGAGTACCCGGTCAATCAGCCCGTTCTCATAAGCCTCGTCAAACTTTTCCAGCCCCCCTGTGAACAGCCCGAAGGTAGAGAAGACGAAAATCTTTCGCGCCTTGCGGCTCTTCAAAGCGGCAGCCACTTCCAGCATGCTGTCTCCGGAAGAGATCATATCGTCAATGATGATCATGTCCTTATTTTCCACACTGGTCCCCAGAAATTCATGGGCAATGATGGGATTACGGCCGTTTACTATTTTGGTGTAGTCGCGCCTTTTATAGAACATGCCCATGTCCAGGCCCAGCACATTGGCAATATAGATGGCCCGGCTCATGCCGCCCTCGTCCGGGCTGATTACCATCATATGATCGGAATCCAGCTCCAGGTCAGGTACATTGCGCAGCAGCCCCTTGATAAACTGGTAAGCGGGCTGTACGGTTTCGAATCCGTGGAGCGGAATGGCATTCTGTACTCTGGCGTCATGGGCGTCGAAGGTGATGATGTTGTCCACACCCATCTGCACCAGTTCCTGAAGGGCCAGTGCACAGTCCAGGGACTCTCTGGAAGTCCTCTTGTGCTGCCGGCTTTCATAGAGGAAAGGCATGATAACGGTGATGCGCCTGGCTTTTCCGCCCACGGCGGCAATGACCCGTTTTAAATCCTGATAATGGTCGTCGGGAGACATGTGGTTCTCGTGGCCGCAGAGGGAATAGGTCAGAGAATAATTGCATACATCCACCAGGATGTACAGGTCATGTCCCCGGACGGATTCGAGAATCATCCCCTTCGCTTCACCGGAGCCGAAGCGGGGAATCTGTGTCTGCAGAAGATAGGAATCCCGCTGATAGCCGGAGTAAGCGAGGGAATCTTTGTGTTCGCTTTCTCTTTCGGTCCTCCATTTTACAAGGAAGCGGTCGATTTTTTCGCATAGAGGCCTGCAGCTCTCCAGCGCAATGATGCCGAGTGCGCCGGCGGGTATGGTTTCCAGATTTCTTTTTTCTTCTCGTTTACCCATAGGATTATCCTTTCTTTTCGTTTGCCATTCGTTTTTTCAAGATGCGTATATCGGGGCCTGTGAGTTTGCACAGGGTAAAACCGCTGGTGATTCGTGAAAAAATTCTGTCCGAATATCTGTCCCGAAGCTCCTCAAGGCTCAGGTTGGTGGAGATCAGGGTGGATTTATTGCGCAGGTGGCGCTCGTTCAGGCAGGAAAACAGCTGTGAGGTTACGAAGCTGTTGGTAATCTCCGTGCCGAGGTCATCTATAATCAGCAGGCCGCAGCCGTAGAAATCTTCGTAAAAATCCTGCAGCGCATCCCGCGTTTTGTAATCAAAGGAATAGCGTGCCAGCGTGTCAAACAGGCCTGAGGCGCTGAAATAAATCACGGAATGTCCGGCCTGAAGCAGCTCCCGCGCAATGCATCCGGAGAGAAAGCTTTTCCCGGTTCCCACCGTGCCGTAAAAAAAGAGATTACAATAGTTTTCCCCGAAATTCCGTATAAAATCCCGGCTTAAAGTTACGGCGGCCTCGAAACGACGGAGATCGGCGCCTTTGTAATAATCATAAGAAAGCGTTGTGAAGTTCTCCTGTCCAATCATATTTTGGATATTGGACTGGGCATAGAGAATGCGGATCTCCTTCTGCCGGAAGCACCGGCATTTTTCCTTTAAACCCTCCGGGGAGGTGACGTAACCCGTATCCTGGCAATCGGCGCAGCCATACAGCGGTTCCAGATAATCGGAAGGGAAGCCGTATTCCGCCAGCAGCCGTTTCTGGCGGTGGGCGACGGAGGCCAGATCCCGATGAAGCTCGTCCAGCGCACCCTCATCGCCGTCCAGCATGCGGCGGGCGCTGGCAACGGACAGGCTGCTGACGGATTCCGCCAGATCCCGATAGCCGGGGACGGCAGAATAGACCTCCTCCCGACGGGCGGCGGAAAGGGCGCGGTTGGTGTCCCGGGTGTGTTCATAATCCCTGATTACGGATTTGTACTGCGAATTGGTAAGTGCCAATTGATACCTCCTATTTAAATCGCTGTGCGGCTTTCCTTTTTTAAGTGCCTGTCCCGCGGCCTAGTTGCTCACAAGCTCCTGCTCAAGGGCTTCGAAATCGTAGCTGTTCTGGGCGAACTGATTGAAACGGTTGGCGGCTTTGGGAACAGCCGCAACAGGCTTCTGGCGCTGCCGATAGGCATCGTCTATCCTGGAAATGTCCGATTTGTGGTGTACATCCTGGCGTTTCCAGCTGTTCAGGATGCCTTCTGCATACTCAAAACGGTGCTTGTCCGTTGCAAGTACAGTGCGCTCACAGGCTTCCAGAATGACATCCGCGGTAAATCCGTATTCCTTTATCCAGCGGTTGATATACTCCACTTCCTTTTTGGTAGGGGAGCTGCTTTTGCCGAGTGCATTCATAACGGCATAGACATTTTTATCGTAACGGCAGGCCTGCTTCTGTGCCTGGGCAGGGGTGGTAATTCCTTCCTCGGCCCAGTTTACGGCCACCTTCTCTATGTACTTGAAATCTTTCTTACCCTTGTCCACACAGTACTGAAGCAGATAGTCGATCAGGTCGTCGGAAAAATGCAGCACGTCAATAAAATACAAAATTGTCTTCATTTCGGGAGGTGTCAGTGGCCTGCCGATGTAGGATTCCGCTATGAACAGAAGCTGCGCTGTATTTTCCCTGTCTCTGAACGCTTTCAGCTGGTCGGCGGAGTAGGACGGCTTACTGTAGGGAGAAGCCTTTTCCCCGGGGGCCGAATCTTCTGCCAGGGCCTCGGAAGGGCGGGGAGAAGCAGACGGTGCCGCAGCCGGCGCAGGGACAAAGGAGGAGGGCTTACGGGAGGCAGGAGCGGCATCTGACACGTTTGCCGCGGACAAATCGTGAATATGGATCCCCACGAGGTTTTTCTCGGTGTCGTAATCCAGATCAAGCAGCTTGAGTCCCTGCCAATATTTCAGCGCACGCAGTACATCCTTCTCGGTGTGATTGAACTTGTCCGCAATATCGGTTACGCTGGTAGCCTGCCGGGCGCTCATCATGCGGAGCAGGTAGAAATAGACCTTCAGCTGAGCGTCGTTGGCGTCCCTCATATATTCATCGATAAATAGGTTGGATACAATGGTGGAATCCGGAGTCGTTTCTCTGTAAATTGTCAAATGCGCCATTTTGATACACCCCTCAGCATCTTTTTAGAATCCCGGTTTCTTACAGTAGAAAAAGTATAGCACAAGGTTTTTAAAAAGAAAATAGTCAATATTCCGAATCTTTCGAGACAGGCGGATTGGGATGGAAAATGTGGATAATGTGGATAATGTGGATAAATCTGCAAAAACCGGAAACTTTGCGGCGCCGGCGGTGAAAAATATCCACAGCAGAGAAGGCGGTTTTTCACGCCCCTTACTGTGGATAGTGTGGATAACTAATTGCCGAGAAGCGATTCTCCGATTTTCACTACATCCCCCGCGCCCATGGTTATCAACATATCACCGTTTATGCAATTTTCCAGTAGAAAATTTTCAATTTCGTCAAAGGTGGGGAAGTAATGGCATTCTTTTCCAAGCGCCTGTATTTCCGCCTGCAGCGTTGCGGAGCTGATTCCCAGATCATCATTCTCCCTGGCGGCATAGATGTCTGCCAGGACCACGCCGTCCGCCAAGGTCAGAGCCTGTGCGAACTCCTTCAGAAATGTCTTTGTCCTGGTGTAAGTGTGGGGCTGGAAGATGCACCAGAGCTTTTTGTGAGGAAAGTTTCTGGCGGCTTTCAGGGTGGCGGTGATTTCTTCGGGATGGTGGGCGTAGTCGTCAATTACGGTGACACCGCCTACGGTTCCCTTATACTCGAACCGGCGGTCCGTCCCCTTGTAGGCTTTCAGTGCTTCTATTATAATATTGTCGTCAACGGAAAGCCTGTCGGCCAGCGCGATGGCAGCCATGGCGTTGTATATGTTATGTTCGCCGGGGACCTGCAGGATGAAACGGCGCTGACTGCCGTCGGGACCGTGCAGGAGGAACTCGGGCCTGCCCAAAGCGTCATAGCTGATATCGGAAGGATGGTAGTCAGAGGCAGCAGTCCCGCCGAAGGTGACAACGGGGCAGCGCAGGCCTTCTGTAATCTCGGACAGGTTTTCGATCTCACCGTTGATGATAAGGCAGCCGTCTTCCGGCAGCAGCAGGGCGTATCTGCGGAAAGAATGCCGGATGTCTGCCAAATCCTTGAAAAAATCCAGATGGTCTGCACTGATGTTCAGGATGATGCCGATTTTGGGGGCAAAATCCAGGAAGCTGTTGGTGTATTCGCAGGCCTCCGTCACAAAGTAGCCGGATTTTCCGATGCGCATGTTGCCGCCGATATCTTTAAAGATACCGCCTACGGACAGGGTGGGATCCAGGTTTGCATGCATCAGGATTTCACTGACCATGGACGTGGTAGTCGTCTTGCCGTGAGTGCCGCTGATTCCCACAGGCATGTCATAATGCTTCATAATCTGCCCCATAAGCTGCCCTCTGGTCAGACAGGGGAGATTTTTCTCATGGGCGGCAATGTATTCCGGATTGTCCGGCAGGATGGCGCCGGTATACACAAAACAGTCAATGTGACCGTCCAGATTTTCGGCGCGCTGCCCGTAGAATACACGGATGCCCTTTGATTCCAGCACATCGGTGAGCCTGCTGCGGGCGCGGTCCGACCCGGATACATGAAATCCGGCGTCCGCAAGCAGTTCTGCCAGGCCGCACATGCTGACGCCGCCGATGCCTGCGAAATATATGGATGAGGGTGCGGAAAAATCGAGTTGATACATGAGATGTACTCCTTCAAAAATTATTCTACCTATATTATAGGCTTTTTTTATGAAATGTAAATATGAATTGTGCTACATTTGTGCCCTTAACGGAGCGACGGCACTTCCTTTCCGTTCCGGAGGGGATGACGGGAACCGGTGAGCTTAAGGCGGCTGCGTTTGGAATGGGCTGCTCCTGCACTCCAAAAGTATACATGACCTTGCGGACCCGGCATTTCGTGATTTAGCAGTCAGAAAATAAAGCCCGATTATATCAGAATATCTAAACTTTAGCGTCTGCCCGGGAAAATAATGGTAGATTAGAATGTGCAGGAATATGGACAATGCTTCGGGAGATGAAAGGGACAGGAGCGATTACGAAAGATGAATGTGGACGAGAGGACAGCCAGAGTACGCGAGGCAATGGAGGCGGCATATAATGCGTATTTTGAGGACGTGTACAAATTTGTACTTCGGGGAGTCGGAAACAAAACAGCGGCAGAGGACATTACGCATGACGTATTCTGTACGGCATTAAATAAAGCGGAAGAATTTATGAGCCATCCGGAGCCGAAAGGATGGCTCATGGTTACTGCGAAGAATAAGCTGCGTGAGCTGTACCGGAGGATGAAGCCCAGCGCCCGGGAGTCGCTGGAGGGAGTGCTGGAGCCGTCGGCGGAGGCACCGGGGTATGGGGGAACGGAACTGGAACTGACGGCACTGGCGATTATAAACGAGGAGGAGTGGGCACTGGTCAAGGATTATTATCTGGTGGGAATCACCATCAGGGAACTGGCAGAAAAGTACGGGATAACCGAGAACAACATGAGGGTGCGCCTGCATCGCATAAGGGGCAGGATGCGCAGAGGGATGGGGGGATAGAATACTGGCCTGACGCCTGTATTTCCGATTACCGGGGGCTTCTGTTCTTGAGAAAATCTTATTTTCATATGTGGGAATCTAATTTGCTATGGAACAATTTGCGGATTTATGGTAGTGTATTGTTGATAAAGGCCGGAACTGATTCAATAAAACCAGGGTGTACTTCCATTTAGGAATTGTGCAGAAATAACTTGTGAATTGCAGCAGTCTGAAATCTTCACGGATGGTTCGCAGAAAATCTCACAGGTTGTATCGAAACAATTCCTTAATCTGCTGCGAGGAAGTTTATAAAATCAGGAACAGTAGGCCAGGTATTTCAGTATATCTGAAGTATGGATTATGCCGGTTATTCATGGTAAATTAGAAACTGCAGGAACAAAAACGATGCTTCGGTAGATGAAAGGGACAGGAGCGGGTACGGAAGATGTTAGGGGATGAAAGAACAGCCGCTGCAAGAGAGATAATTGAGGCGGCATATAATGCGTATTTTGATGATGTATACAAATTTGTGTTTCGGGGAGTTGGCAATGTGCCGGCGGCAGAGGACATTACACATGATGTATTTTGCGCGGCATTGAACAAAATAGAAGAATTCAGAATACATCCGGAACCAAAAAAGTGGCTCATGGTTACTGCAAGGAATAAGGTGCGTGAACTGTATCGAAAAATGAATCGCAGGGCTTTGGGAGTAGTGGATGAAATTCCGGAACTGGCAGTGGAAGATCCTGATTATAAAGAGGTCGAACTGGAATTAACGGCACTTGCGATTATAGACAAAGAGGAGTGGTATCTGGTCAAGAACTATTACCTGATAGGAATCACAATCAGGGAGCTGGCGAAGAAGTACGGGATAACGGAAAACAATATGAGAGTGCGGCTGTGCCGTATAAAGGCAAAGCTGCGGACGGAGATAGAACGCTAGGGGAGGGCAGTATAAATATGCCGGAAAACAAAAAGTGGGATATACAGGTAAACGGATTAGGGGAAAAACTGAAATGGTACATGTTGTACGCCTCGGACGAGGAATACGACGAAAAGGCGGTGGAGTCCATCATGTACCTGCTTGACAAATGGGAACCTTTGGAAGAGGGGGCGGTTCCTCCGGTGGAGGAGTCCTGGAAAAGGTTCCTGGCGGTTGCGGACAGAAAGGAATTGCTGCCGACGGAAGATGCGGCTGTGAAGGCGGGGGCGGAAGGGCCGAATGCAGGGCAGACGCAGAAGCCTGTGCCGGAGGAAGACGGAGCTGGACACTGCATGGCGGTGCAGAAGTTGAAATCGGGAGCGGGGAGGCCGGACCCGGAAGGGAGAAGGGAAACATGTTCCGTATCGGGTAAGGGACAGAAAACCGAGGCGGATATACCGACAGGTAGAGAGTCGGATCATATTTTGTGGTCAATAAGGGAAGAGAAAGGGGAAACAGATATGTCGTCAGAAAAGGAACCGAAGAATGTTCTGCAGCCGAGGCAGCAAGAAGAATCAGCGGAGAAGCTGTCATTAGGAGAAGATACGATCAGGGTGGAGAATATAACGGAGAACACAACAAGACGCAGAACGGAAAATGGAATAGAAAACATATCCATTAACGCAAAGCAAAGCACAACGGGGAATATGCTGCAAGTACTGTCAGAGGAGGAGAACAACTCAGGTGTGGCTGAAAATGGAAAACACGGCAAACGTGGGAAAGCCAGAAAGCTGGCGAAATTTGCCGACAGGCATAAGGTGGTAGCGGCGGCGGTCCTGTTGCTGATGGTTTTGGTGGTGGGAAATACGATTCATGCAGTTGCGAACCCGGAGACTGGATTTTTCTTTTGGCTGAATAGGGATGAATCTGGAGTGAAGATGATAACTTCGCCGGAAGGACTAGATAGTACAACGAAAGATGATATCAATGTATATTATAAGCAGGAGGATGTGCCGGAATGGGCTAGGAAGTGGACTCAAATAGAAACAAAGATCGAAGTGGATACGCAGGATGCATATGAATTTCAGTATTTTGAGATAAGTGAATTAGACAATCGTCAGCATGTAGCTAGTCATTATTTTTGTGAGAAACAAAATAAGGAGATTGTTGTAGGCGTATGGGTTTATTGGGGTAAAGTATCATATTTTAGCGAAGAATTTGTAGAATATGATTATGTTCAGAGTTATGAATTTGACCAAAAGGAAATAGAGGTTTATAAAAAGACTGAAAACACAGGGAAGATCTATTATGTAGCGTGTTTTTATGACGGAAATGAAAGGTATTATGTTCGAGGACGTGATAATCTGGATGAGATTAAGAAGATGATTGAGGATTATTTGGGATATGTGTAAACTAATTTAAGAAATAATTAAAATCATATGTAATAATTTGCCTTCCAAAGTCATTAATATATAGAAGGATAATTTGAAACAAGTTCTGTGTGAAGGGAGAAAGAGATGTCCTTCAATAAATTCTAAGGAGAAAATGGCAATGGGAAAGATGAAAAGAGCAGTAAAAAAGATTTTGGGCGTTTTGGCGATGGCAACATTACTTGCAGAAACGTCAGGATTTACCAGTGTGGCTGCAGAGTCAGTTGGTCTGTCGGAGCAGTTGGGTGAAAATGTTGAGGTTTTGGAGGCGACGGTTGTAGAAGACTTTGACTGGTCATCCAACATTAATCCATACACCATGCTGACAGATTGCATCATTGGGGTCAGTGGTGCCAGTGACGGCATGCATATTGATATCTCTACTGGGGTTGTGGGAACCGCTTCTGTATTAGGTATAAAAGATGTTAAGATTTATAAAAAAACCTGGTATGGAGGCTGGGACTACGTGGCTTACAGTAGCGGAGGTGAAGCAAAAAATTGCGGAACGATGGGAATTAATATCTTATATGAAAACGCCGTAAAAGATGCCACATACAAAATTACATGTATTCATTACGGAAACGTAGATGGATACACTGAAGGCTCACATGACAGTGGAGCATTCGTTTATACTTACTAAGCAACTGCAGACGACAAGCGAGTAAAGAACATAGGACAAAACGTTATGGAGACTAAGAAAATTAAGCACATTAGCTTTTACAGCACCCTGATTGAAACCGTGGGTTATGACCCGCAGAGGGCAATCCTGGAAGTTAAGCTGTTGAGTGATGGCAAGATACGCCGATACGAAGATGTACCGGAATATATCTGGTATCGTCTCAGAGAAGATTATCACCCTGATACGTATTTCCGGAGAAATATATGCGGTCGCTTTGTAGAGACGATTATTTCGGAGGATGTAGAGGAGATATAAACCGGTATAATCTTGATACCGCAGTACTGACAGGATTTTCGTTTCGGTGAAATGGAACTGCCGCACCGGTGATAAAAATCAAAGGTGCGGCAGTTTTACAATTTTGCGGCAGTTTTTCGGCTTTCTGCAGTCGGGTGCGGGAGCGTGTTTGCAAATTTATTTTCGGCATCTGCCGAAGCAAAACGTGTCTCTGCATTTGCGAGATGTTTGGGCCGAATTCAGGTTATGCAGATTGCCTGTGGCCTTGATGCAGAGCGAGTTTCCCGCAAATTGTGTTGCATATCCTGCAGAAAACAATTGTCAAACACATCTAAGGACCTACGTGTTGGTGAAGAAATTCGGCAGGACTGTTTGCATTGTGCGGATTTATGTCAGTAAGAGCGGTAAGGAAATCATGATTGACAGCTGTTTTGGAACGGTTGATTGGCGGCCGCATTTCCGCAGCGTTTAAATGTGGCTGTAATAGTAATAAGCGGCTGCTTTCAGTATTATGGCCAGAATCAGGATTCCCAGGCAGGCATAAAATACAACCATATGAAACAGGGAAGCGGTCAGCGTAATAAACAGAACGCATGCCATGAGAATGTCCAATACGATTCCGCCGCTTTTATCATGCAGATACAGGTTACGTTCATCCTGCTCTGTCAGCATCTGCTCTTTTAGCAGGAGACGATTTTGCAGCAGTTTTTTGTTATGGACAATTCTGGAGATTACATAGGCCATTCCGCCAAAGAAAACCAGACGGCTGAAATTCTGTGCCAGGTTGTTCATTACTCTGGAATCTCCGCCGCCCAGTTCGGAGACAACAACCATATAGACCAGCATGAAGGTCAGAAGCAGGTACAGGAGCCGGATTCTCCACCTGATTAGACTGCTGTAAGACATGTTTTTAAATTTTACCATATTCTTCGTCCTCCTTTCTTTGATTTTCTTCCAGGCAGCATAGGTCTTCTATCGTGGTGCGGAACAACTGTGCCATTCTGTAGGCAAGCATCAGTGACGGTTTATACTGTTCCTTTTCTATGGAGATGATGGTTCTGGCGGAAACATGGACCGCGTCGGCCAGCTGTTGCTGGGTCAGGCCGGCGGCGACACGCAGGTCTTTGACTTTTGTTTTCATTCTCCATTCCTTTCTTCTGGTTGAAATTCTGTGGGATGGTTTTGAGTATGAAATAAACTTCATGTGAAGTTAACTTCATAATACCATGTAAGTGAAAGCCTGTCAAGGTAAGACTGTTCGCGCTGATACGGAAGCTGACTGTTTTTTCAAAACGAAAGGCACAGTTCTGCAGTAAAAGCAGGTATGATGGCGGCGGAAATACATGCCAAAGCAAAAAGCCGGCCAGAATACCTTTACCTGGTATCTGGCCGGCTCCCTGTTTATTTCATGATTCCCGCGTATATAACCGCATTCCAAAATGTATGCTTATCTGATAAGCGGCTGGAGTGTTTTCCTGTCGCCCTCGGAA
>CAJULV010000002.1:172788-176376 GCA_910587555.1 uncultured Acetatifactor sp. | reverse complement strand
CGCACAATAAGACATTAGCGGCACAGCTCTATGGTGAGTTCAAAGAGTATTTTCCAAGTAATGCGGTAGAATACTTTGTCTCCTACTATGACTACTACCAGCCGGAGGCCTATGTCCCATCCTCGGACACCTACATTGCCAAGGACTCCTCCATCAACGATGAGATCGACAAGCTGCGGCTGTCAGCCACGGCCTCCCTGACGGAGCGCAGGGATGTGGTGGTGGTGGCCAGCGTGTCCTGTATCTACGGCCTGGGCAGTCCTGACGAATACAAGGACATGATCGTGTCTCTGCGGCCGGGTATGATAAAGGACAGAGACCAGGTGCTCCGGGAGCTGGTGGACATCCAGTATACCCGCAACGAGATGGATATGCACAGGGGATGCTTTCGGGTGCACGGTGATGTGATCGAAGTATATCCTGCCCAGGGCGGAGACTATTTTATCCGGATAGAGTTCTTCGGGGACGAGATTGACAGAATCGCGGAGGTGGAGCCACTGTCCGGCAGAGTGCATGCGGTGCTGAATCACATTGCTATTTTTCCGGCATCCCATTATGTGGTATCTATGGACAAGATCAAGATCGCCTGCGACAATATTGAGAAAGAACTGGAGACTCAGGTACGCCGTTTCAAAGGGGAGGACAAGCTTATTGAGGCCCAGCGCATTGCGGAGCGGACCAATTTCGATATCGAGATGATGCGGGAGACGGGGTTCTGCTCCGGTATCGAGAACTATTCCCGGCATCTCAACGGCATGCCGGAAGGCGCGCCGCCGCTGACGCTGATGGACTTTTTTAACGATGATTTTCTTATTATTATAGATGAGTCCCATATGACCATTCCCCAGATTCGGGGAATGTATGCCGGAGACAGGTCCAGGAAGCAGACTCTGGTGGATTATGGTTTTCGCCTGCCCTCCGCCCTGGACAACAGGCCGTTGAACTTTGAGGAATTCGAGTCCCATATCGACCAGATGCTCTTTGTATCTGCCACGCCTTCCGTATATGAGGAGGAGCATGAGCTGCTGCGGACGGAGCAGATTATCCGTCCTACGGGGCTGCTGGATCCGGAGGTGGATGTACGCCCTGTGGAGGGGCAGATTGATGATCTGATAGGTGAGATCAACCGGGAGACAGCGAAGCATAATAAGGTGCTGGTGACCACGCTGACCAAGCGGATGGCGGAAGATTTGACGGATTATATGAAGGAAGTGGGGATCCGTGTGAAGTATCTGCATTCGGATATTGATACCCTGGAGAGGGCGGAAATCATTCGGGATATGCGGCTGGATGTATTTGACGTACTGGTGGGCATCAACTTGCTGCGGGAGGGGCTGGATATACCGGAGATCTCCCTGGTGGCTATCCTGGACGCGGATAAGGAAGGGTTCCTGCGCAGTGCAACCTCCCTGATTCAGACCATTGGACGGGCGGCAAGAAATGCGGAAGGACATGTAGTTATGTACGCGGATACAATTACAGAGTCCATGCAGATTGCGCTTACCGAGACCGGCCGCCGCCGGGAGATTCAGATGAAATATAATGAAGAACACGGCATTACCCCCACAACGATTAAGAAGGCGGTACGGGATCTTATTGCCATTTCGAAGGTGATTGCAAAGGAAGAGATGCGCTTTGAAAAGGATCCGGAATCCATGAACCGGAAGGAACTGGAGAAGCTGATCGCTGATGTACAAAAGAAGATGCAGAAGGCGGCGGCGGACCTGAACTTCGAGGCTGCCGCAGAGCTGCGTGACAAGATGATTGAACTGAAGACGAAGCTGAGGGATATGGATGAGGGGGAATGATTGAAGATGCTGCAGACATTGATGAGTTGGGCGTGGATTTTTGTGTCCGCGTACCTGGTTGGTTTTGCCGTACTGGCTCTTCTGAACGGGCGGAAACAGAAAAATGACATAGATGTCATACTTGCCTTCGGCCTGTGCGCGCTAACGGTGTATGCCCAGGTATTCAGCTTGTTTTCCGGGGTTTCGTCTGGGGCGTCGGCTGTATTGGGCCTGGGGTGCATGATCATTGCCATTGTATTTCGGCGGGAGCTGTGGAGTGCGGGGGGGTACCGGAGAGAACCCCGGGTGCTGCTGAAAATGGGACTGGGTGCGGTTTTTCTGTTGGCAGCAGCCCTGGTGCTTACCAGGGGCCCCATGCATTACGACACGGATCTTTACCATGCCCAAAGCATTCGATGGATAGAGGAATGCGGAGTGGCTCCCGGTATCGGCAATCTGCATAGTCGGCTTGCCTACAACAGTTCCTTTTTCTGCCTGCAGGCTCTATACAGCTTCGGCTTTTTGGGGAAGGGATCCCTGTGCAGCCTGAACGGGTTTCTGTCGGCGGCGCTGCTGCTCTATGGGGTCTGTTCGGTGAAATTGTTCCGGCAAAAAAGGCTGTTTCTCTCGGATTTTCTCCGCCTGGGCCTGCTGTTTTATTTTGTTTCCCCGGAAAATTATGCCGTCATGGGTTCGCCGGGAACGGATTTACTGTCCATGGGGGCTGTGATGTATATCTTGATTAAATGGCTGGATTATTGGGAGCAGGGAGAGCGGGAGACCCAATGTTATGCCCGGCTTTGTCTTTTGGCAGTCTATGCCGTAACGCTGAAGCTTTCCACGGCCATGCTGGTGCTGCTTGCCATTACGCCGGCTGTCTGGCTGGTCAGGGAGAGGAGATGGAAGGAAATCGGCAAGTATGTTGTCCTGGGAATTCTGATTGCGCTGCCCTGGCTGGTCCGTAATGTGCTGATTTCGGGATATCTGATTTATCCTTATCCGGAGCTTGATCTGTTTGACGTGGACTGGAAGATGCCGGAGTATACGCTTCTGTTTGACCGCAATGAGATTAAAGCCTGGGGGATGGGGCTGAATGATGTATATCGCTTCGATGCGCCTGCCGGGGAATGGTTTCCTTTCTGGTTCGGAAATCTGAAAGCGTCTTTGCGGTTTCTGTTCTGTATTGATGCGGTATTGCTGCCGGTGCTGTTCCTGGCAGGGATAGGGAGAGGAATCAGGAAAAAGGACTGGTGCTGTCTGCAGGTGACCGTTGTAATGGGAGCGTGCCTGGGGGTGTGGATACTGGGAGCACCGCTTCCCAGGTACGGGGGAGCGTATCTGCTTCTGCCGGCTCTGTACGGACTGGGGGAGGTGGCGGTAAAGTTCGGAAAGGCAGATGCGCTGAAACATGCTATTCGCTTTGCCGTGTGTGTGCTGACGGCATATGGGGTATGGGCATGGGGGCGGTTCGGGCTGGCGTCTGACGGGTGGAGGATGCACCTGAAACGGAGCGCGGTATATGGTCTGCGGGAATGCACGGAGCATTTTCTGGAAGAAGGGGTCTGCGTATATATCCCCGTTGCCGGTGACCAGGCAGGATACTACGATTTTCCGTCCACACCTTACGGAAAGCGGCTGGACCTGATAGAGCCGAGAGGCGATTCACCGGAGGACGGCTTCAGGATGCGTCCGGAGTATCGCAGTGCCTATGTTTCCACTTACGGGGATGTGGCGGAGGAAAATATGTTTTTACGGTAGGCAGGGGCTTTTGTATACATAGGCCCATGCAGGGGGAAAATCT
>CAJULV010000002.1:0-172688 GCA_910587555.1 uncultured Acetatifactor sp. | reverse complement strand
AACGGTGTACTGCGAGCCTGTCGGCGTTGAGGTGTATAGAACCGAGTAGGGGGAAAATCTAACGGTGTACTGCGAGCCTGTCGGCGTTGAGGTGTATAGAACCGAGTAGGGGGAATATGCCGCCCGGTCGGCGTACGGTCCGGCCGGCAGGTAGTGGAGAAGGCCGTTCCCACGCTCGCTGTGCCGCAGCCGGCTTAATTTACGAACTTTATGCAGGGAAAGGAAAAAGGAAAGACAGATGGAAGAAATCAAGAAAATGCGTCCCCGCGAATACATTAAAATACGCGGGGCCGCCGAACACAATCTGAAAAATATCGATGTAGATATCCCCCGGAACGAACTGGTAGTTTTGACAGGGATGTCAGGTTCCGGCAAGTCCTCTCTGGCATTTGACACCATCTATGCGGAAGGGCAGCGGCGGTATATGGAATCTCTGTCCTCCTATGCCAGACAGTTTCTCGGCCAGATGGAGAAGCCCAACGTGGAGAAGATAGAGGGCTTGTCCCCTGCCATCTCCATTGATCAGAAATCCACTAACCGGAATCCCCGTTCCACGGTGGGGACCGTGACTGAGATTTACGATTATTTCCGTCTTTTATATGCCAGAATCGGCATTCCGCACTGCCCTGCCTGCGGGAGGGAGATTTCCAGACAGACTGTCGACCAGATGGTGGACCAGATCATGGAACTGCCGGAGGGCACGAAACTGCAGCTTCTGGCGCCGGTGGTGCGGGGGCGGAAGGGCAGGCATGAGAAGGTGCTGGAGCGGGCGGCACGCAGCGGCTATGTGCGCGTGCGCATCGACGGCAATCTCTATGAACTGACGGAGGAAATCTCATTGGAGAAAAATATTAAGCACAATATCGAGATCGTAGTGGACCGTTTGGCTGTAAAGCCGGGGATTCAGCGCCGTCTGGCGGATTCCATCGAAAACGTGCTGAATCTGGCGGAGGGGCTGCTGTTGGTGGATGTGATTGGCGGGGAGCCAATGACTTTCAGTCAGAGTTTTTCCTGTCCGGACTGCGGTATCGGCATCAGCGAGATTGAACCCAGGAGTTTTTCCTTTAATAATCCCTTCGGGGCATGTCCGGAGTGCTCCGGACTGGGCTATAAGCTGGAATTCGACATAGAATTGATGATTCCGGATCCCAAGCTGAGCATCAATGAAGGGGCTATCGTGGTCACCGGCTGGCAGTCCTGTATGGACAAGGGCAGTTTTACCAATGCACTGCTGCTGGCCTTGTGCAAGGAGTATCATTTTGACCTGGATACGCCTTTTGAAGCGTATCCGGAGAATATAAAGGAGATACTGGTCCGGGGAACAGAAGGAAAAGAGGTGGAGGTCCACTACCAGGGGCAGCGGGGCAGCGGTGTCTATCCGGTGGCGTTTGAAGGGCTGGTGCGGAGCGTGGAGCGTCGTTACAGAGAGACCTTTTCCGAGACCATGAAGCAGGAGTATGAGACGTTCATGCGTGTAACCCCCTGCAGGGAGTGCAAGGGCATGCGCCTGAAAAAAGAGTCTCTTGCGGTAACGGTTTGTGATAAAAATATATACGAAATAACATCTGAATCCATTTTGGAACTCAATGCGTTTTTGAAAGATATGCAGCTTACAAATCAGCAGCAGCTCATCGGAAAACAGCTGCTGAAGGAGATTCGCGCCAGGGTAGGCTTCCTGGTTGACGTAGGCCTGGAATACCTCTCCCTGTCCAGAGCCACGGCTACCCTGTCGGGAGGGGAGGCGCAGCGCATCCGCCTGGCCACCCAGATCGGTTCCGGGCTGGTGGGTGTCTGCTATATCCTGGACGAACCCAGCATCGGCCTGCACCAGCGGGACAATGACAAGCTGCTGCGGACATTGAAGAATCTGAGAGATCTGGGGAACACCATGATTGTGGTGGAGCATGACGAGGATACCATGCTGGAGGCGGACTATGTGGTGGACATCGGACCCGGTGCAGGCTCCCACGGGGGAGAGGTGGT
Source organism: uncultured Acetatifactor sp. (assembly GCA_910587555.1). Classification (GTDB taxonomy): domain Bacteria; phylum Bacillota; class Clostridia; order Lachnospirales; family Lachnospiraceae; genus Acetatifactor. The sequence continues at coordinate 170,705 of CAJULV010000002.1, read as the reverse complement.
AGCCTGCGGCACTGCGGAAGAGATTATGAAGGTACCGGAATCCGTTACCGGAAAATATCTGAGCGGCGAACTGCGGATTCCCGTTCCGAAAGAGCGCCGGAACCCCGCCGGATTCCTGAAAGTGCTTGGAGCCAGGGAGAATAACCTGAAGAACGTGAATGTGGAGATTCCCCTGGGGGTCATGACCTGCGTTACCGGTGTATCCGGATCGGGAAAAAGCTCTTTGATTAACGAGATCCTGTACAAACGCCTGGCCAGGGACCTGAATCGTGCAAGATGCATTCCGGGGAAGCATAAGGACATCCAGGGGCTGGAGCAGCTGGACAAGGTCATAGCCATCGACCAGTCGCCCATCGGCCGCACACCCCGTTCCAATCCGGCAACCTACACGGGAGTCTTCGACCAGATTCGGGATCTCTTCGCCTCTACAGCGGACGCCAAGGCAAAAGGCTACGGCAAGGGACGGTTCAGCTTTAACGTAAAGGGCGGGCGCTGTGAGGCCTGCGGCGGAGACGGTATCATCAAGATTGAGATGCATTTCCTGCCGGATGTGTATGTGCCCTGCGAGGTCTGCGGCGGCAAGCGGTACAACCGTGAGACGTTGGATGTAAAGTATAAGGGGAAGAATATCTTTGATGTTCTGGATATGACGGTTGAGGAGGCTTACGGATTTTTTGAGAACCTGCCGGCCATACGCCGCAAGATCGAGACGCTCTACGATGTGGGACTCTCCTATGTGAAGCTGGGGCAGCCTTCCACCACCCTGTCCGGAGGGGAAGCCCAGCGGATAAAGCTTGCTACGGAACTCTCCAGGCGCAGCACAGGTAAGACTATATATGTCCTGGACGAGCCTACCACGGGGCTGCACTTTGCGGACGTGCATAAGCTTGTGGACATTCTTCACAGACTCACCGAGGGCGGCAATACGGTTGTCGTCATAGAACACAATCTGGATGTGATCAAGACCGCGGACCACATTATTGACATGGGACCAGAGGGTGGGGACCGGGGCGGTACCGTCATTGCGAAAGGAACCCCGGAGATGGTGGCGGAAAGTAAAGACTCCTACACCGGTATTTATATCAGAAAGATGCTGGAAAAAGACAGGGCGTCCGGAAGCTGATTTCAGGCTGCGGAAAGTGGGCATCCGGCTGTCATGGCAGTAAATGGCAGCCGGCGTCGGGTACGAATATCGAAAAAATACTAAAGTACCCGGGCAATTCTGCCGAAATGATATATAGTTTGTATGTTGAGACACTTTTTCTTAAAATTTTCATAAACCCCTATGAAAATGGATTCTTTTCGGTTATAATAATGTACGTGTGACTTTTACGTTGACAGTGCAGAAAGTATTGCTGAAAATGATAAACAGGTAGACAGAAATTGAGTAGCGGATTGAATAAGAATGGAATCCATGGAGAAAGGGGTACAGTATGCAGTGCACGGATATCGGAATTGATTTGGGTACGGCCAGCATTTTAGTATACATCAGAGGAAAGGGCGTTGTGCTGAAGGAACCCTCTGTTGTGGCGTTTGACAGAGACACGAACAAGATAAAAGCCATCGGAGAGGATGCCCGCCTTATGTTGGGCAGGACACCCGGCAACATTATCGCGGTGCGCCCGCTGCGCCAGGGCGTAATATCGGATTACTCTGTTACAGAGAAGATGATGAAATATTTTATACAGAAGGCGCTGGGCAGGAGAACTTTCAGAAAGCCCCGCATCGCGGTATGCGTTCCCAGCGGCGTTACGGAAGTGGAGAAGAAAGCGGTAGAAGATGCTACCTACCAGGCCGGTGCCAGGGATGTGGAGATTATTGAGGAACCCATTGCCGCTGCAATCGGAGCCGGGATTGACATCGCCAAACCCTGCGGCAATATGATTGTGGATATCGGAGGCGGTACTTCCGACATCGCCGTTATCTCTCTGGGAGGTACGGTGGTCAGCGCATCCATCAAGGTTGCGGGGGATGATTTTGACGAAGCGATTGTTCGCTATATGCGTAAGAAACATAATCTTCTGATCGGTGAGAGAACCGCAGAGGATTTGAAAATAAAGATTGGTTCCGCTTATAAGAGAACCGAAGTGGACTACATGGATGTAAGAGGGAGAAACCTGGTGACAGGTCTTCCCAAGACCGTAAAGGTATCTTCCGAGGAGACGGAGGAAGCGCTCCGCGAGACCACATCCCAGGTTGTGGAGACGATTCACAGTGTGCTGGAGAAGACGCCGCCTGAACTGGCAGCGGACATTGCGGACCGCGGAATTGTTCTGACAGGGGGCGGCAGCCTGCTGAGAGGGCTGGAAGAGCTGATCTCTTCCAGGACAGGTATCAATACCATTACCGCCGAGGATCCCATGACGGCAGTGGCTGTTGGGACAGGCAAATATGTGGAGTTTTTGTCCGATTACAACGGCAGATAGATCCGGGGTGCGGGAGAACGGAAGCAGCAGTCGGATAAAAGGAGGCTTTGAATGTTAAAGGGTTTGTACACCGCCTACACAGGCATGATCAATGAACAGCACAGAATGGACACCATGACGAATAATCTGGCGAATGCGTCCACTGTAGGATTTAAGAAAGAAGGCGCTACCAGCCAGTCTTTTAAGGATGTTCTGACTGTAAAGATTAAGGACACCTCAATCGGTGCAAATCAGACGAGGCGTATGGGCATGAACAACCCGGGTGTAAAAATCGGCGAAAATTATACGGATTTTACCCAGGGTTCTTTCCGCGTCACCGGAAATACTTATGATCTGGCCCTGGCCGGGGAGGGATTCTTTGCAATCGAATTTACCAATAAAGCCGGCGAGACATCTACCATGTATACCAGAGGCGGCCAGTTTACCCTGAACAACCAGGGATATCTGGTGACAGAGGACGGCGATTATGTGTTGGATACCCAGAACCGTAGAATCAGGCTGGATCCGCTGAAGGATGCGGATATTGACAGCTACGGCAGTATCTCACAGAACGGAACGGCGGTGGCAACGATCCAGGTGGCTGACTTTGAGGATTATAATTACCTGGAGAAGTATGGTGAGACTTATTACAGACCGGTGGAGGGCGCACGCCCTGTCAGGGGAAACGCACAGATTAAGTCGGGATATCTGGAGATGGCCAATGTGCAGATCGTGTCGGAGATGGTGAACCTGATTGCGATTACAAGGGCATATGAGAGCAACCAGAAGATTATTCAGACATATGACAGTTCCCTTGAGATAGCCACAACCCAGTTGGGCAGGGTATAATAGAGTGAATGGATGGGATGCCCGTTCGGGCAGGTAAAAGCAGATACAGAGACGACAGAAAGGAACGAAAATTATGGTACGCAGCTTATGGACAGCGGCAACCGGAATGATTGCGCAGCAGACAAATCTTGACACGATTGCAAATAATCTGGCGAATGTAAATACGCAGGGGTATAAAACCCATGTGAATGAGTTTAAGACACTTTTGTACCAGACTCTGCAGACGAAGACCACCACGGCGAACGGGGATCAGAAACCGACCAGCGCACAGGTTGGCCTGGGTGTCCGTAATTCTGCCATTACAACAATCTTTAAACAGGGAAATGCACTTGCTTCCGAGAGCGATACTGATTTTATGATCGACGGGAAGGGCTTCTTTGCCGTGCGGGGCAGTGATGGTAATACATACTATACGCGTAACGGTAATTTCCAGTTTACACTGGGAACGAACGGTAATATGCTGGCGAATTCGGACGGCCTTCCTGTGCTGAGTACAACGGGACAGCCGATTATACTTGGGACGAATTATATCCTTGCTGATGTCAGTGTAAACAAATACGGAGAGCTTTGCTACCCGGATGCGAAGAACCAGCCCCAGCCTATCGGCATTTCCATCGGATTGTTCCAGTTTAATAATCCCAACGGCCTTGACAAGATGGCGGAGACCCTGTATGCGCAGAGCGCAGCAAGCGGGCAGCCGATCAATGAGGCCACCAGCAACCTGGTTGACAAAAGTGCGATCTATCAGAACTATATCGAGGGATCCAATGTTCAGGTGGTTGACGAGATGGTGAATATGATTGTGGCGCAGCGTGCTTACGAATTGAATTCCAAAGCGATTACGACCACAGACGAAATGCTGCAGCAGGCGAATAATCTGAAGCGGTAATGGGGAATTGGAACTGCTGCATGAATAAGGGTAATGGATACCAGATATAGATATGCCAGGAGCCGGACTTCCTGTATCGTGTGTGAATTTTTTATGGGGAAGAACTATGATTTTCCGGCAGCCGCTTATGGTGCGGAGCCGCCGACAGACAGGTTAGGCGGCGGGGAGGAGAAAAGATGACGGATTTCAGTAATATAACGGGCATGTATGGCGATATGTATTCCAATGCCGCGAATCAGAGTGCGTCCAAGCTGCAGGATAAGCTGGAGGGCGCCGATTATTCCAAGGCATCGGACGCGGAACTGATGAATGCGTGTAAACAGTTCGAGGCGTATTTTATTGAACAGATGTATAAGGGGATGATGAAGACGGTTCCTCAGAGTGAGGAGACATCCAATTATACTTCGTCCATCATGGACTATTATAAGGACCAGATGCTTCAGGGCCTTGCGGAGGAGACCAGCAACCAGAACGGCGGGGTTGGGCTTGCGCAGATGCTTTATGAGCAGATGAAACGGAATTTCGGCACCGCGGAGGTTCCCGGAAGCGGGGCGGAAGGGTCCGAGGAAGTGGACGGGATATAAATCATTCAGGAAAGAATGCCGGAAGTGCAGGCATTCCTCCGGGTTTACCAGGTATGCGGATTGCGGTGCCATTCTCAATGGTGCGGACGCCGCAGGCGATAGGAAGAGAAGTGTGAAAGAAGTAGGTTAAGGCTGCTCAAAGGTAGAGGCAGCCTTGTTCTGCTATATTTAATATTCGGTGAATCCGGATGGCGCAGGGTTCAGGGATGACAGAGGATGCTGGATGGAAACGGTCAACGGGTATGTGGAGCATATTATATTTCAGAATAATGACAACGGTTACACGGTAATGAATCTGGTGGCGGATGGGGATGAGGTTATCTGTGTGGGTATCTGCAAGGGTCTTGCGCAGGGAGAGAACATCACGGCACAGGGAGAATATGTGGAGCATCCGTCTTACGGCGTACAGTTTAAGCTGAGCAGTTACCGCATTGTAGTACCGGAGGACGGCGCAGGCATGGAGCGGTATCTGGGTTCAGGCGCCGTCAAGGGCGTCGGCCCGGCGCTGGCATCCAGAATCGTGAAAAAGTTTGGAGACGATACCTTTCGCATTATAGAAGAAGAGCCGGAGCGCCTGACGGAAATCAGGGGTATCAGCGAACGCAAGGCCAGAGAAATTGCAGTCCAGATGGAGGAAAAGCGGGAACTGCGGGATGCGGTTATCTATCTGCAGAATTACGGCATTTCCAACACGCTGGCTGTCAAAATATATGAAACCTATGGTACCGGGCTTTACGGCATTATGAAAGAAAACCCGTACCGTCTGGCGGAGGACATCAGCGGCATTGGATTTAAGATGGCCGATGAACTGGCGTCCAGGATTGGCGTAAGCGCGGATTCGGAGTTCCGTATCCGAAGCGGCATTCTGTATACGCTGATGCAGGCCGTTGGGGAGGGGAACTGCTTCCTTCCCATGGACAGGATGCTGGGAAAGGCGGCGGAACTGCTGGGAGTGCAGGGGGAGAATGTACGGCTGCAGGCAGAGAATCTGATGATGGATAAAAAGGTGGTTATAAAAGAGAACCAGGTTTTTCTGTCTTCCTATTATTATGCCGAATTAAACTGCGCACGTATGCTTCATGATTTAAATGTACCCCTGGCTGCCGAGGAGGCAATGCCGGATACCGCTGCGCTGAAGCGCCTGGTGGAAGGCGGGAAGATGGAGCTGGACGAACTGCAGCTTGGGGCAGTGAAGAAGAGTATCTGCAGCGGCGTACTCATTCTCTCGGGAGGTCCGGGCACGGGAAAAACCACCACCATCAATATGATGATAAAATATTTTGAGACGGAAGGAATGGACATTTTTCTGGCAGCGCCAACCGGGCGCGCCGCAAAGCGCATGACGGAGGCCACAGGCTTTGAGGCCAAGACGATTCACCGCATGCTGGAGCTGAACAGTGCGCTGTCGGAAGATAACACCCGGAAAGCCAGTTTCGGGCGGAACAGGGAGAACCCGCTGGAAGCGGATGTGATCATTATAGACGAGATGTCCATGGTGGACATTCAGCTGTTCCAGTCCTTGCTGGATGCTGTGGTGCCGGGAACCAGGCTGGTTCTGGTGGGAGACGTGAACCAGCTGCCCAGCGTGGGTCCGGGGCAGGTGCTGCGTGACCTGATTTGCAGCCAGTGCTTTCCCACGGTGGAACTGAAAAAAATTTTCCGCCAGGCGGAGGAAAGCGATATTGTAGTCAATGCCCACAGGATTAACAGGGGTGAACAGATAACCCTGGACAATAAATCGAAAGATTTTTTCCTGCTGGAAAGAAATGACATGAATGTCATATATAAGCATATGATACAGCTGATCAGAGAAAAGCTGCCCCGGTACGTGAATGCGTCTCCATATGACATTCAGGTACTGACTCCCATGCGAAAGGGCGGCCTGGGATGCGAAACGCTGAACGGGATACTGCAGAGATACCTGAATCCGGCGGACGGGCAGAAGAAAGAGCATATGAGCGGCAATACCGTTTACCGCGAGGGCGACAAGGTTATGCAGATTAAGAACAACTACCAGCTGGAGTGGGAGATTGTCAGCCGCTACGGAATTCCTGTAGACAAGGGAGTTGGAGTTTTTAACGGCGATATGGGAAGGATTCTGGAGATAAATGAGGCATCTTCCAGCCTGGTGGTGGAATATGATGAACAGAGGCGGGTTACCTATCCGTTTTCCCTGCTGGAGGAGCTGGAACTGTCATATGCCATTACCATCCACAAGTCCCAGGGGAGCGAGTATCCGGCAGTCATCCTGCCGCTGCTGTCGGGACCCAGGATGCTTTTTAACAGGAATCTTCTGTACACAGCCATTACAAGGGCGAAGAGCTGTGTCACCATTCTTGGCAGCAGTAATGTGGTTCGGGGCATGATAGACAATGTCAGCGAAAACCGCAGGTATACGGCGCTGACGGCCAGAATCAGGGAAATTGACGCCGGATGAGGGGCGGAGTGAGATGTGAGAGACGGCAGAATGACGGGCATCTGCCGGGAATTCAGCTGGATGGCGAATGTCATGCAGGCAATGGTCAGGACGGAACGGAGAAGGTTTCGGAACGGAGGATTCGGAACCTGTGAGAACAAAAATAGGAGATGGGGTATTGCAGCTGCTATATCCCCGCAGATGTCCTGTCTGCGACAGGATTGTGAAACCGGCAGGGGAGGAGATTTGTCTGGAATGCTTGGACAAATTGAAGATTCTGACGCCGCCATGGTGTATGAAATGCGGAAAAAAGCTGAAGCAGGAGGGAGAATACTGTGCCGACTGCAGGCGCAGGGCGCATGATTTTCGGACGGGGCGTGCTCTCTATGAGTATGAAAGCGCAGCAATGCCGATTTATCGCTTTAAGTACGGAGGCAGACAGGAGTATGCGGATTACTTCGGCGGACAGATGGCGGAATATCTGGGAAACTTTATCAGAAGCATACATCCGGACGCTTTGATTCCCGTTCCGCTTCACAGGAAGAGAAAAGCTGTCAGAGGATACAATCAGGCGGAACTGCTTGCCAGGGTGCTGGGAAAGCACCTGGAGGTCCCTGTGTATGCCGGATTTCTGCTTCGGGAGAAAAATACATCCCCTCTGAAGTATGAAAATCCGCAGGAACGGCAAAATAATTTGAAAAAAGCTTTTATTATAGCGAGAAATGATGTAAAATTAGAGAAGGTAATTCTCGTCGATGATATTTATACAACAGGCAGCACGATAGATGAGGCTACCCGGACGCTGAGGACGGCCGGTGTAAGAGAAGTTTACTTTGTCACCCTGGCAGTCGGGGCAGGTATCTGAGGGAACGGAAATTGTTTCGCAGGATGCGCCAGGCAGCGGGCTGCGGAACAGAGAACAGCAGAGAGCGGAGGGGTGCCGGACAGCGAACTGCGGAACAGAGAACAGCAGAGAGCGGGAGAGGCGCCAGGCAGCGAACTGCGGAACTGAAATGGAGGATACAGAGTCTATGAATGTGAGAAATTGCAGAAGCTGCGGATGTATTTTTAATTATATGTCGGGACCGATTACATGTCCGTCCTGCCGCGAAAAGCTGGAGAAAAAATTCCAGGAAGTGAAGGAGTACATCCGCGAAAACAAAGGAGCAGGAATTCCGGAGGTGGCGGAAGCCTGTGAGGTAGATGTGGCACAGATTCGCCAGTGGCTGCGTGAGGAACGGCTGGAACTGTCGTCGGAGTCTGCAGACGTACTGACATGCGAGAGCTGCGGAAGGTCTATCAAGAGCGGAAGGTTCTGCGAAAAATGCACGGTGAATATGACAAAGGGGTTTCAGGATGTGCTGAAGGCAGGAAAGCAGACGGCGCCCAAACCGGTGAAGAATGAAGGAGAAGGTCCCAAGATGCGGTATCTGAAATAGCGGATCAGATGCCCGTTTTGGCTACGAAAAAGGAGAAAACGGGAGGTGTATCGTGCTCAGTGAAGAACGCATTATACTTATGACAAGGATGGCTTCCTATGAACAGGGCGAGGGCCGGGATAATGTAAAGGTCGGAAATTATTTCCGCAGCGACTACATTTCCATTCAGGTTTTGAAATCGGTAATCTGTGCGACGATTGCGTTCCTGATTATGTTCGGGATATATATGCTCTGTAATTATGAGGAATTCATGGGGAATTTGTATAATATGGATCTGCTTGCGTTTGCAAAGGATGTGCTGACTTATTTCTGCGCCATGGTCGGCGGTTATGGCGTACTGACTTATGTCGTCTGTACCTGGAGGTATGTGTCGGCAAAGAAAAGTCTGAAATGTTACTATCATAATTTAAAAAAGCTGGGTTCCATGTATCATAATGAACGGTAACCCGGGCTGAATGCCCGGGGGAAATGCCCGGTCGGAGGTCACAATGACAGTTTTACTGGAAATGAAAGAAAGATTGAAGCTGATATACAGTAAGAGCGAGGTATTTATCGTACCGATCGTAAAATTCCTGTTGGCTTTTATCACTTTCAACACTTTAAATGACAGTATGGGCTATATGGCCATTCTGGATGACATGAGAATCATATTGATTGCGGCATTGGCGTGTTCTTTTCTGCCGCTTGGAGTCATCGTTTTACTGGGGGCGGTGTTCAGCCTGATGCATATGTATGCGCTTTCCCTGGAAGTAGCATTGGTTGGGTTGTGCATGTATCTGATTATGTATCTGCTGTTTTTCCGATTTAGCCCCAAGGATTCCCTTGTAGTGGTAATTACCCCCCTTTTATGTGCTTTGAAGATACCGTATGTAATCCCGATTACAGTGGGCCTTCTGTGTGCTCCGGCGTCGGCAGTGTCCGTGGGCTGCGGTGTGGCAGTCTATTATCTGTTTCAGCTGGTGACGGAGAGTGCGCCCAATATCAGGACAATGGGAGAGGAAGAGGCGCTGGAGAAGATTCGCATGCTGGTTGAGAGCTTCCTCGGAAATAAAGCAATGCTGGTAATCATAGCTGCATTTGCCATTACGGTGGTGGTGGTTTATATGATTCGCAGGTTATCGGTAAACTATGCATGGACCATTGCCATGATTGCTGGCGCAATGGTTAATATCGTGGCGCTGCTGATAGGGGATCTGTACTATGACATCAACATTTCTGTGGGAAGTGTGCTGCTTGGCTCCCTTCTGGCAGTTGTGGTGGCAAAGGTCATTGAATTTTTCCGTTTTTGTGTGGATTACAGCAGAACGGAGAAAGTACAGTTTGAGGATGACGAATACTACTATTATGTGAAAGCGGTGCCGAAGATGGCTGTTCCCATGCAGACCAGAACGGTGAAGAAGATTAACCCACAGAGGACCCGGGAAGCGGAAGAGGGTATGGTGGAGGAAGATTCTCACCCGGCAAGGCGTCAGGGCGGCAGAACGGTGACTACAGAACGGTCGTCAACTGGTGGGGGCGGCCGTCAGAGCGGCAGGACAGTAACTTCGGAGAGAACCGCTCCGGGCGGAAGAAGCAGCCAGGGAGTCCGGCGGGCGGCGGCGGAGAGGGGGGCCGCAGGAGGAAGCGGATACCAGGGCGGCAGAAATGTGAGTACGGAACGGACCGCATCCGGCAGAAGCGGTGCCAGAAATACGGGGCATGCCCAGGGACGAAGCGTTACCATCGGAAATGCAGCTGATTTAACGAACAACTATAACGAGGACGAATGGCCGTAATATTTGAATGAAGAGTGGGACTGATTAAAATGCAGTGGGTTGAAACAGCGAACGAATATTTGAAGGATGTCAGAACATATGCTAATACGGTAGATTTATTCGATGTGTTTGAGATATTGATCATCGCATTTCTGGTGTATTATATTTTGGCGTGGATGAAAACCACCAGGTCATGGCGGATGCTGAAGGGCCTGATTGTCATCTGCGTGTTTCTTGTGGTTGTAAATGTGATGAAGATGGACAATATTGTATGGATAACCCAGAATGTGCTGACTTTTGCCGTCACGGCAATTATTGTGGTGCTTCAGCCGGAACTCCGGCAGGCGCTGGAGCTTCTGGGAGAGAAAAATTTTCTTCCTTCCATCGGGTTTTCCGGTTCATCGAATAAGAAGGCGGATGTCTTCTCCGAAAGATCGGTAAATGAGATAGCAAAGGCATGTGTGGAGATGGGTAAGGTGAAGACGGGCGCTCTCATTGTCATTGAGAGGACGGAGTCCCTGAAGGATTATGAACGCACGGGTATCGAGGTAGACGGAATTATCACAAGCCAGCTGCTGATTAACATTTTCGAACATAATACGCCGCTTCACGACGGCGCCGTAATTGTCCGGGGCAACAGGGTGACATATGCAACCTGCTATCTGCCGTTGTCCGACAATCTGGGACTGAGCAAAGAGCTTGGAACCAGGCACCGCGCTGGTGTGGGAGTGTCCGAGGCAACGGATTCCCTGACATTGATTGTGTCTGAGGAGACAGGGGGTATCAGCATTGCCTATGAGGGGGAATTGATGCGCCACCTGGATGCGGAGACTTTGAAGGAAAGAATGCGGCAGATTATGAATATGAATGGAGAAGAAGATGCAAAAGGAAAGCACAGGCGCAAAGGAAAAGGCAAGGCAAAAGGTGAGAAAGAGACTGCTGAATAATTTAGGCTTGAAGCTGGTTTCCGTCTTTATGGCCGTGGCAATCTGGTTTACGGTGGTTATGATCAGCAACCCGAAGGATTCGGTGACTTTTAACAATATTTCCGTGAATCTTGTCAATACGGAATTGCTGGAAGGCGAAGATAAGCTGTATGAGGTACTGGATAATACGGACAGGGTTCGGGTTACGGTGGAGGCGCCCAGAAAGGTGATCAACCAGCTTCGCTCTTCCGATATTATTGCGGAGGCGGATGTGAGCCGGCTCACGGAGGTAAATACCATCGCCATTAACTGCAGCGTGCTGAACAATGCGGTGGAAATCAGCAGTATTACGAGTAATCCGGATGTTGTGCGCCTGAAGGTGGAGGAGAAAGCCACCAAATGGGTGAATGTGAAACTGAATACGGTCGGGGAAGTGGCAGAGGGACATATTGTTTACAGTGTCAGCAGCGATCAGACAAGGATGGAAATCAGCGGTCCCGAGTCTGTGGTGAGCGAAATTGATCATGCGGGGCTTGAAATGGATGTCACCGGCGCCACGGAGAATGTGTCGGGAAATGTAGAGATCCGTTTCTATGACATCGAAGGAAACCTGGTTGACAATACGACGGATATTGTGAAAAATGCGGATAACATGCACATGGAAGTGAAGGTGTTGGCGACGAAGGAGGTTCCCATTGAGGTTCTGGCCACAGGAACGCCGGCGGAGGGATATCTGATTACCGGCAGGGTGGAATGCAGTCCTTCCACTGTAGTGCTGGCGGGAACGACCTCGGCATTGGCCGATATCAGCAAGATTACAGCCACAATAGACATCACCGGTGAGAGCGAAGACGAGGAACGGATTATCAATCTGAGAAGTTATCTGGATAACAGCATCTATTTTGCGGACCGCAATTTTAACGGCAGGGTGAATGCGGTTGCGCACATAGAGCCAAGCGTGGAACGGACACTGGCGATTCCGGGCAGAAATATTTTCGTTCAGAATCTGCCGGAAGGCTTTGAACTGGAGTTTGCGGAAGGCCAGCAGACTTACAGACTGCGGATTTCCGGACTGAACGCTGCAGTGAGTGCAGTGGAGCAGGGCGCAGTGCAGGGAACGCTGGACATAGGAGCATGGATGCGGGCGCAGAATATGAGTGAACTAAGTGCAGGAACATACGAAATTCCGCTGGAATTCAATGTTCCGGGGGATGTTAAAATAGAAAATGAGGTTTCAGCAAGGGTGACAATTGCGGAGGCAGATGAGGAGGATGAAGAATAGAAATGGCTAGGTTATTTGGGACGGACGGCGTAAGGGGTATTGCCAATGAGGAACTCACCCCGCTGCTTGCCATGCAGCTGGGGCAAGCGGGGGCCTATGTACTGACAAAGGAAAACGCGCATAAGCCAACCATTATGGTGGGCTGTGATACCCGAATATCCGGAGATATGCTTGCCAATGCGCTGATGGCGGGGGCATGTTCGGTGGGTGCGAACTGCGTCTTTGTAGGCATTCTGCCCACACCGGCAGTGGCTTATCTGACTAAGAAGTATAAGGTGGATGCGGGAGTGGTAATTTCCGCTTCTCACAATCCGGTGGAATTTAACGGGATCAAGTTTTTCGACGGAAACGGGTATAAGCTGCCGGATGCGCTGGAGGATGAAATAGAGATGCTGATCCGCAGGGACATGCCGGATATCAAGTTTCCTACCGGTACGGCGGTGGGCAAGATCAAATACCGCACCGATGCCAGGGAGGAGTACATTAATCATGCGATTCAGACGGTACCCATGGATCTGGACGGTATGAAAATCGTGGTGGACTGTGCGGAGGGCGCCGCTTATTACACTTCCGTGGAAGCGCTGAAGGAATTGGGGGCTTCCGTGGTGGCGATTCACAACAATCCGGACGGTGCCAATATCAATTCAAACTGCGGTTCTACCCATATGGCGGAACTGCAGGCAAGAGTGGTATTCGAGAAAGCCAGCCTGGGCCTTGCCTTTGACGGTGATGCGGACCGATTGCTTGCGGTGGATGAACACGGAGAAATAGTGGACGGCGACCAGATCATGGCGATCGTGGGCAATTACATGAGGGATAAGGGTAAGCTGAAAAAGGATACCATTGTGGCTACCATCATGAGCAATCTGGGGTTTTTCCTGATGGGCAGAGAGCAGGGGCTGACCATAGAGCAGACGAAGGTAGGAGACCGCTATGTGCTGGAACGCATGCGGGAAATCGGTGCCAGTCTGGGAGGAGAGCAGTCAGGCCATATTATTTTCCTGGATGAAAACACCACGGGAGACGGCCTGCTCAGCGCACTGCATCTGCTGCAGGTGATAGTGGATACAGGGAAGAGCCTGTCTGAGCTGACCCAAATTATGGAGGTGCTTCCGCAGGCCCTGGTCAATGCAAAGGTGGCTAATCACAAGAAAGAAAAATATATGGAATACCCCGAGATTGCGGAGGCAATCAGGAAGCTGGAAGAGAAATTTGCCGGCGAAGGCAGAGTGCTGATCAGACCTTCCGGCACGGAACCCCTGGTTCGTGTCATGATAGAGGGAAAAGACAGCACGGTAATCCGACAGGATGCGGAAAGACTGGCAAACCTGATTCAGGACATCATGTTTTAATATTTGTTTACATTCTGCTTTGACGTATTTTAAAGCTTGTATTTTGCAGGGACTCATGGTATTCTAAAGAGAGAAGGTACAGCCGTTTTATGGGGAAGGCTGCGGTTCATGGTATCTTGGGCTGCGGCAGTGAAAAACAAATTGGAGGTAGATAAAATGGTAAGTCAGAAAGTTGTGATTAAGAATCCCACTGGCTTGCATCTCAGGCCGGCAGGAATTCTGTGTAAGGAAGCAATGCAGTTTAAGTCTTTGATTACATTTCAATTTCGGGATGGAACGGCTAATGCCAAAAGTGTATTGAGTGTGTTGGGAGCATGTGTGAAAAGCGGTGATGAGATTACGTTTACCTGTGAGGGTGAGGATGAACAGGAAGCCCTGAAGGCACTTGTCACGGCAGTTGAAAACGGACTCGGAGAATGATATAAGGGTATAAAAAACGGTCGGAACGGAGAGGTTCCGGCCGTTTTTTTATGGTGCGCCCGGCGGCGCACGGATCCCATCTTCCCTGCCGGCTTGATGAAAGGCGTTAATGAAATGTCTGAAGCAGCCGGATGCATATTGTCAGCGGAAGGTGAAGTTATCGCCCTCTTCTACGATACAGATCATGGTTTTGCCCGTATTTAAAACGATTTCATTTCCGTAGTCATCGTAATACTTTGTAGCGCCGTAGTCGCTGTCTTTTTCCCAGGTTACATGGATACCTTTTCCGCTGGTGAAGAACCAGCCGTCACTGGTGGTATCGTGACATTGAAAATTCAGGTATCCCTCCCCCAGGTCTTCATACTTAATATACTGAATGAGAACGTTTTTGAAGGAGAGCTGTTCGCCGGTGGCCGCATCGATATGAGGCCCGTCGGTGCTGCCTGACAGATGCTGGGAACGATAATAGAGTCCGTCGTCCTCGTTGTACTCGAAATAACATCTGGTCAGAGGGTAACAGCCTGACATATCAATATATATGGCACTTTTGGCGTTCTTGTCATACTGGCTCAGCGTATTGGGGTTTTTCTTGGAAGCAAAGCGGAAATGCTCATTGTTCGTCAAGCCCCTGTAATTCAGAGAATAGCCCTTTTGTCTGATAACACCGGCCAGATCTGCTCCGTCCGTATATGCATTGTGGGGCGAAGAACGGTCAGTGGTGCGGAAAAAGGCAGCCGAATCGGATGCCACAAGACCGTCAATATTGTGTGTATCCGGTTTCGCGATCAGGTCATTAATAAAGAAAGGACCGCCCAGATGTACGAGGAAGGCATCCCATTCGAAAGCCCAGTAGGCATAGTAGGTTCTAAGACTCCGGATATTTCCGATTTTGTCCAGAGTCTGCCAGTCCTCACAGATGGCCATCAGCCTGGTCATGCGCCCTTCCACATTCGCTTCATAGAGGACGGAAGCTTTGGACAGATTATAGTGCGGGATAGCGTTGCTCTCATTGGGAATGATAAGCGCTATGGGGCGTGTGTCGGCAATGTCCTTATATACCCATTCGTTGGTCAGCCTGCTGCGCACCATACCTTCCTCGGGCGGCTGTGAGTCGTCTTCCGTGGGAACCTCGGGAGACGCAGAGCCGGAGATGGAGGGCGGCGGCGCGTCAGTGGCAGAGAAAGAAGGCGTAGGGTCAGGAATGACAGGGTCAGGTGTGTCTTCCGCATGGGCACATGCGGTAAACGCCAAAATGACGGCTAAAAGCAATGAAAGTATCTTAATCTGTTTCATAATTACTCTCCTGTCGTACGGATCACATCATTTGGAACAATTATGATGATGATTACATTTTACACTAATGTCAATATTTTACCATAAAAAACATTTTCAGTCATCCGAATGGCGGGAAAATTAAGAATTATTTATAGTTATATCTTTTACATACCTGAAAAAAGCTATACTTATCCCGAAAATAGAATTCAATACTTGCGGATTACATGCGAAGTATGTATACTATAGATAAAGTCGATTCCTGCCGATGCCTTTTCCGTTGGTTCACTGTGCAGTGACTATGTATAGGAGACAGATTTACTATGAGCCTGTTAAGTATTGTGGTACCTTGCTATAATGAAGAAGAAAACGTGTCGTACTTCTATGAGGAATTGCTGAAAAATCAGAACTTTTTTGATGAATGTGAGATTTCTCTGGAAATTATCTATGTGGACGACGGCTCCGGGGACGGGACGGTTGCGGAAGTGAAAAAGCTTCGGGAGAAGGACGGGCGTGTACATCTGGTTTCGTTTTCCAGGAATTTCGGGAAGGAAGCGGCCATATTTGCGGGACTGGAAAATGCCGGGGGCGATTATGTTGTGTTAATGGACGCAGATCTTCAGGATCCGCCTTCACTGCTGCCGGAGATGTTTTCCTATATGGAGCAGGGATACGACTCGGTGGCCACCAGGAGGGTTTCCAGGAAGGGAGAACCGCCGGTGAGGAGTTTTTTTGCCAGGATGTTTTATAAATTGATGAAAAAGATATCCAGAACGGAAATCATGGACGGCGCAAGGGACTATCGGCTGATGACAAGGCAGATGGTGGATGCCATCATTGCAATGAAAGAGTATAACAGGTTTACCAAAGGCATCTTCGGATGGGTTGGGTTCCGGACCAGGTGGCTGGAATATGAAAATGTGGAACGGGCCAGAGGAGAGACGAAGTGGAATTTCTGGAAATTGTTTTTGTATTCTCTTGACGGGATAACGGCTTTTTCCACGGTGCCTTTGATGCTGGCATCCGTCATGGGAGTGTTTTTCTGTGTAATTGCGTTCCTGATGATTATTTTTATCATTGTCCGCAAACTGATATTCGGAGATCCGGTATCAGGGTGGCCGTCGTTGGTATGTATTATTCTGATGACCAGCGGCGTACAGTTTTTCTGTACGGGGATTTTAGGACAATATCTCGCAAAAACATATATGGAGGTAAAGAGACGGCCGATATATCTGGTGAGAGAGCAGTTTTGACAGCTATGGTATGAACTTATGGCTTACAGTATCCTGAATACCCGCCAACAGGCGGCAATGGCAAGGCTTTTTGTTTTGACATATATGGTAATATTTATATATGTTCCGCAGTAGAAGCAGGAATCCATCAGAAAGGGGAATTCGCGTGGAGATTACTGCTATTAAGGATTATGAACTTGAGAAATATATTACTGAAATTATGTTAGACGTAGGAGTTCCAGCACATTTGAAGGGATATCATTACTTGAGAGATGCCATTTTATTGACCGGAAGGGATATGGAGGTAGTAACCAGCGTAACTAAGCTTTTGTACCCCACGGTTGCCCGAAGGTTTAAGACGACGGATCAGAAGGTAGAACGGGCCATTCGCAACGCGATTGAAGTGTCGTGGACGAGGGGGAATGAAAAAACTTTTGAAAAGATGTTTGGATACTCAGCGTCATCAGGCAGAACCAGGCCCACAAACAGCGAATACATTGCACGTATCGCGGATAAGGTTCGGCTTGATATCAAGGCTATGTAGAAATATACGAAAGAGGCAACAGGAGACAGACTTGCTTCTAACTGCGGGAATAAAAGCAGCCAGATGAAATCCGGCTGCTTTTATGGACTTAATTGGATAAATATGATAAAATGACCTTATTCTGGAAAAAATGATAGTATAGGGAAAATACAGGCATAATTTGCGAAGGGGCGGCGGACGTGAAAAGAGGATTGTTTGGCGATAACCTGATTGCGGGAGAGATTGTTATCATTGGAGCGGCTGCTGCTGTACATCTGGCCGCCGCGGTTTTTGGATGGAGTTTTGGCAGGTGTGCCATGGTTCTTGGCGGACTTGTGTGTGCCGTGCCGGTATGCGGCGTGCTGTTTTACGGAATCCGTTCGGGAAAGCGTCTTTCGGGGAGCGGGGACGACGCGCCTGCCGGGAAGTTCCGCTTTCAGAGCAGGACAGAATGCTGTCTGTACGCGGTATTTACACTGATATTCCTGTCACAGCTGGCATTTATCTGCATGGGAGATTCGAATTACCGCCAGGGAGATATGACAGTGGAGACAGTGGGAAGCATTCTGGAGACGGATGGGGTTTATCAGGTGAATCCCATGACAGGGCTGCCATATACCGGGGGGATACCGCTCAGACTTAAAGTACTGTGTCTTCCCACGCTTTATGCGGGTCTGTCAAAAATGACAGGAATGTCACCTGCAGATATGGTATGGAAGGTGATTCCCGTGGTGACGCTTATAAGCAGTTATACGGCATTTGCCATGCTGGCGGTTTCGCTGTTTCCCAAGGCAGGGGAGAAGGCTTACAGGGAAAAGCGAGCCTCCTTTATGACGGTTGTGTCATTGCTGATGTGGGTGGGGGCGTACCAGGCCGGAGTAGACGGATTTCAGCTGCTATGCGGAGGATGGATGGGGGTTACTATCCGGAATTTGGTTCTTCTTCCCTGGCTTCTTTCGCTTTGCATTCGAAAAAAGTGGTTTTGGGCAGTATTGTGCATTCCGGCGGAGGCCTGTATTGTATGGACACTATACGGCTGCGGCGTCTGCCTGCCGTTTCTGCTGGCCTTGGGGATTCTGCAGCGCTGCGGCGGAAAAAGCGGGACGGCTGCCGCAAAAGACAGAAAATCACAGGTGCAGACTCCGGTGTAAACGTATTCCGGCGCATGCGGCGGAATACAATATGAGATTAAGAGGGAAAAATGGCGGAATATCTTTATAATGCATGGTCCGGGTGGACAGGCTATACGGATAAGGGGAAATTACCGGTGCTGCTGATGGCGGTGCTGCTTTTCCTGTGGTTCGGCAGAAAACAAAAGGAGCAGAAGACGCTGCTTGTGTACACTTCCGTCATGGCGGCCTGCTGTATTTTTCCGGTGACGGCAGCCGTGCTGATGGGATACCAGACGAAGTTTTATAATTATGAGTGGATTTGGAGTCTGGTGCCGGTGACGGCGGTGATTGCCTACGGACTGACGGTGTTCTGGACGGAATATCGTGCTGGGAATGCCGGAGCGTGGAGGAAGGTCCTGACCGTAACCTTGGCTTTGACGGTACTGCTCCTGCTCTGCGGCAGCCTGGGCGGAAGGGCATGGGACAGGGAAGCGCGGAAGGAGGAACGGCTCAGGGCTTATTCCGTGGTGGAACAGCTTTCCGCAGCGCATTCCGGAGAACGGATTTGCCTGTGGGCGCCCAGGGAGATTATGGAATATGCCAGAGAGAAGGATGCGGGTATCCTGCTTCCCTACGGCAGAAATATCTGGGACGGTTTTTTGGACGCGTATTCATATGACCTATATAATGAAGATATCGTTATGATGGAACGGTGGATGGAAGAGCTGAGTATGACGGGAGAGACGGACGCGGAGGCCAGTCCGCCGGAAGAAACAGGCCATGTGATTACCTTGGAAGCATGTGTGCAGGCGGCACTGGAACAGGGGGTTAACTGCATTATGATTACAGGGGAGTCTTCCGACGAACTGGTGGAGCGTATGGAAAAGGTACTTGGAGTGAGCGCGGAGGCACTGGAAGGCTATTATCTGTTCGCGGTTAGGCAGGAGGGCGCGCCGTGACGGACAGATACGGCTGCTTTGATACAGTTGTTTTGCTACAATGGAGAGATTCTGAAGAGGAGCAGTATGGACGAACTGATCAGCATCATTGTGCCTGTGTACAATGCGGAAAAATATATAGAGGAAACCATTGCGTGCGTAGCTGCCCAGACCTATGAGGACTGGGAACTGCTGTTGGTGGATGACTGCGGAACAGACGGTACATTGAAAGCTATAAAACGGTATATGGACAACACGCGGGACCCCAGGATCTGCCTTATCCGGCAGCCGTCCAATCAGGGGGCAGCCCGGGCAAGGAACCGGGGACTGCAGGAAGCTAAAGGAAGGTATATTGCTTATCTGGACGCGGATGACCTGTGGGTGCCGGAAAAGCTGGAGCGGGAGCTGGCTTATATGAAGGAGAAGGACGCCGCCTTTGTGTTTACGGGATATGAATTTGCGGACGAGCAGGGCAGAGGCAGCGGAAGGGTGGTCCATGTGCCTGAGACACTTCACTACAGACAGGCATTGGGCAATACCACAATTTTTACTACCACGGTAATGTTTGATACGGAGAAAATCAGCAGGAAGCTGCTGGAAATGCCTGCTGTAAAGAGCGAAGACACCGCACTGTGGTTCCGGGTCCTGCGGGAAGGGTATACCGCCTACGGGCTGGATGAGAACCTGGCGAGATACCGCCGTCCGGCGAAGAGCCTTTCTTCCAATAAAATGGAGGCCATCCGCCGCATATGGAATCTGTACCGCAGATCGGAAGGCTTGAGTCTGCCGCGGAGCGTATATCACTTCTGCTTCTGGGCAATCAGGGCAGTGAAACGGCGCATATAAGGAGGGCGTGTGCCGCCGGCGCAGCGATTATAAGGAGGAAGGGCCACGAAGGCGCAGCGATTATGAGAAGGAAGGGTCACGAAGGCGCGGTGATTATGAAAAGGCAGGGTTCACAAAGGCACAGTGGCTATATATAGGAGGAATACAAAATTGAAGTTGAATACCAGCGAAAAAAGGAAGCTGCAGAAGCGGGAAAGCTTTAAGCGGCTGATCAATTTAGGACTGACGGCAATCTGTATCGGGTTGGAAGTGGGCGTGTTTGCATATTGCTGGATGTATCACTTTCGCGGCAGTGTGGTGGAAGGTCTGCAGAAGCTCTGGTTTAAAGGCAATATGCTGGAAATAACCATTTACGGCGTTGTTCTGTTTCTGCTCTCATCTATGTACGGGGGGATGCGGCTGGGATATCTGAAGAATGTGGAAGTGATTTTTTCACAGGTTTTTGCCACATTAATGGCCAATGTATTTATTTACGGAGAACTGTCCGTAATGGCTGCCCAGCTGTTTGTCCCCCATATTTTCATATTTATGACGGTGACGCAGACGATGGCTATTATTATTTACATTAATATTGCCAACCGTATTTACAGGTTTATATTTCCGCCGCGAAAGCTGCTGCTGATTCATGGGGACAGGCCTATTGAAAGAACCTGCGCCAAGTTTGAGAGCCGCAAAGACAAATATGTCATTACCAGAACCATACACGCAGGGGAAGGTTTCGAGACGGTCAGCAATTCCATTCTGAAGCTCTATGAGGAGGGAGAATGCAATGCGGTGCTGATGGGTGATATATCGGTGGAGGAGAGGACGCCGCTGATTAAATTCTGCTACGGCCACTCTATCCGGGTGTACCTGCTGCCGAAGATTACGGATGTCATTCTAATGGGAGCGGAAGAACTCCACGTATTTGACAGTCCCATGCTTCTCACTCGGGAATACAGCCTTTCCGTGGAGCAGCGCTTCATGAAACGGGCAATCGACATTATATGCGCGCTGGTTTTGCTGGTGTTTGCGTTTCCGTTTATGCTGGTTACGGCCGTTCTGATCAAGCTGTATGACGGAGGACCCATATTGTACAAGCAGGTTCGCTGCACGCTGGACCAGCGGGAGTTCCATATCCTGAAGTTCCGCAGCATGAAAACGGACGCGGAGAAAGACGGTGTGGCAAGGCTTGCGGGCAAAAACGACAGCCGCATCACGCCCATCGGTAAATTTATCCGAAAATGCAGGATTGATGAGCTTCCCCAGTTGATTAATATTCTGCGGGGGGATATGTCCTTTATCGGTCCCAGGCCGGAGCGGCCGGAAATCATAGCCCGGTATCTGGAGGTCATGCCGGAATTTGCGTATCGCATGAAAGTAAAGGCGGGGCTGGCAGGCTTTGCGCAGGTATACGGGAAATACAACACTACCCCATATGATAAACTGAAGCTAGACCTGACTTATATTGAAAACTATTCCCTGTGGCTGGATCTCAAGCTGATGCTGCTGACGCTGAAGATCCTGTTCTGGCCGGACAGCACCGAGGGGATAGAGGATGAGCAGATTACGGCCCTGCGGGAAGAAAAACGGAAAAAGATGGAGGCACAGGGCAGGAAGGACGAAGAATGACAGGGAAAGAATCGGCTATGCCGCAGGGAGAGGGACGTTTTTGGAAAGGGCACTACGGCAGAGAACCATTTGACCTGCGCCTGACGGTGCTGCGAATGCTGCACAGGCTGCCGTTAATCGCTCTGGTGACGGTTCTGGGTACGGCGGCCTTCGGCGGGGGATACTATGTAAAAAATGTCCTGCTGCGGGACCAGCGGTTGTTTGCGGCAACCTCTGTGTACAGAGTGGATTATAATGTAGCCAGCGAGGCGGAGCTGCAGACAAGCTATATCAATGCGATGACATGGAATACTTATCTGCAGTCAGGGGCATTTCAGGAAATGCTGCAGTCCCGCCTTGGCGGCAGCGGGGGATTTCCGGAGCAGGCATCGGGAGAAGGCATGGAAGCGTTTGTGTGGTCTGACCTGAGGGTGCCTGCGGTCACGGTCACTGCAGAGGATCCCGCAGAAGCGGAAAGAATCCTGCGGGCCGTGGACGAGGTGATGACGAAGGATTTTACGCTGCAGGAGATTAGATCTGTCTCCGTGATAGACGCGGGCAGGGCGGAGGAAATCATTCCCGATGTCCGTGTCGGCAGGGCGGCAGCCCTCAGCGCGGTGCTGTCATGCTTTTTTGCGGTGATTGCCCTGCTTCTGAAGGAAACCGGTGATGACGGGATCTGGCTGCCGTCGACTGTCTGGAAGCGGTATGGGCTGAAGGCGGCGGGGACCTTGGAGAGTCCGGGGCTGAAGCAGAATATGCGGTATTTTTTCGGCGAAAAACATGATGGCGGGGACCTGGCGCCGGAACGGAAAGGGCGTGAGGACGCAGCCCGGAAGGGCCGGGAGCAGAAAAACGGGAAACGCGGAGTGGCGGTCTGCACGGTACAGGAGGACATGAAGCCGGAGGAGGTTCTTGCCGGACTGCGTGAGCGATGCCCGGAAACGGTGGATTCCTCCTGGTTTGCGGCAGCTTCCCCCCTGACGCAGCCGGAAAACTGTGATGTACTCCGCGAGGCGTCAGGCATTCTGCTGGCAGTGAAGGCCGGCTGCCACGGGGGCAGGAAGCTGGAGTATGTGCTGGAATACCTGCAGCAGCAGGACTGTGAGGTGACGGCCGCTATCCTCTGGGAAGCGGACGAAAAGCTGATTCGCCGTTATTATTTCGGGAGAACAGGACGGGGGCGGGCTGCCGAGGAAAGGTGACAGGCAGTCCGCGGACATTTTCGGAGGACGGAAACGGCGGTGACCATGGCAGGGAAGCCGGATGGAGACTAAGGAAGAGGAGGATGGCTTATGAAGGTAGAGGTTCTGGCATCGGTAATGCATGAGGAGCCGGATGCGCTGATACACCGTATGGGGCTGGATTCGGACGCGGTGATCATCAACCAGTGCGACAGGCTGGATTATGAGGAGAAGGAAGTGTCAGGGCACCGGATTCGCTTTTATTCCTTTCCGGACAGGGGCGTGGGAAGAAGCAGGAACGAGGCGATTCTGCGGGCGGAGGGCGATATCTGCCTGTTTTCGGACGGCGATCTGGTTTACAGGCCGGGGTATGCGGAGGCGGTTGCAGCCGAATTTGTTCAAAATCCTGATGCAGATATGATACTTTTTAATGTTATAGTGGAAGAGAGCCGCAAAACCTATCATATCACGGAACGGAAAAAGGTGCATTGGTATAACTGCGGCAGATACGGGGCGGTAAGCTTTGCGGTGCGCCGGGAAAGCCTGCTGCGTTCCGGGGTAACCTTTTCCCTTCTGTTCGGAGGCGGCGCCAGATACGGCAGCGGCGAGGATAGTTTGTTTTTAAAAGCGTTTATAGATGAAGGATATATCGTGTATACGGCTCCGGTTACCATTGCGGAGGAGAAAGCGGGGGAGTCCACATGGTTTGAAGGTTATAATGAGAAGTTTTTCAGAGATAAGGGGGTGCTGTACAGGCATCTCTACGGCAGGCTGGACATGATTATGGCGCTGCGGTTTCTTCTGGTTCACAGGGGGACGCTGTGTGCGGAGGTGCCGGTGAGACAGGCTTTCCGGTGGATGAAGGCAGGAGATGAGAGCCTCAGATTGTAAAAGGCGGACTGTTTTCCGCGGCGGCATTATCGCTGAGCGGTCAAAACGGTTGTCGGACAAGCTGCCATGGCTGGAGAATCGTTTCCGGAGACAGGAATCAGCGGCCGGAAGCCAGGAAAACATATGGGGGAAGCGGAAAGCCCGGCAGGGAGACGGTGCCGGAGAAGATGCAGGGAGGAAAGCCCGGCAGGCGGCAATGCGGGGAGGTTGGCATGGAGTGGAGTGCTTTGGTTTACATCACATTGACGATAGTGACGGTGGCTTTGGGGTTGTTTGTGGAGAACGGGGATTATGTGCCGCAGGCCATCCGGGGCGGCAGGGCATTCGGAAGCCGCCCCTGTGAACGGCAGCAGGCCAGAAACCGGATTGCCGCCTTTGCCATATATTGCCTGCTGACAGGGGTATCTGCCTGCAGGATTGCGGTGGGCAATGATTACTGGGTGTATCGGGATAATTTTAAGCTGATTGCCCAGGAGAGGCATGTGTCCTCGGAAATAGGCTTCAACTATATTGTAAAGTGGATGCAGGACATCTTCGGATATGACGAATATCTGTATATATTTGCGCTTTTTTCCATAATAACGGTGTTTTTCTTTGTAAAGGCGCTGTATGAGCAGGGAAGTTACTTTGCTTTTTCCCTGTATCTGCTGATGACAGGCGGCTATTATTTTAACAGCCTGAATTCCGTGCGGTATTATCTGGCGCTGGCCATTGCGCTTTTTTCCATGAAATATGTGCTTCGGAGGGAGTACGGGAAATTTGTTCTGGCGATATTGGCGGCGGCCATGTTCCATAAGTCCGTGCTTCTGGTCATCCCGGTCTATTTGACGGCAGGATTTCTGGCGTCGGCTTCGCTGAAACGACGGCATTATGTTGCCGGCGGTATTTTTCTGTGTACATTGATTTTCTGCCAGGATTTATATAAGGAAATTATCTTTTTTTTCTATCCTTTTTATCGGAATTCCGCTTTTGACAACGGGCAGCTCTCCTATGCCAACATATTAAAATGTGTCTGTGTACTGGCACTCTGTCTGCTCTGTTACAAGCGGAGCCTGGGTGAGGACAGGGTGAACCGCTTTTATTTTTTTCTGAACCTGGCGGGGCTGGCCGTATATTGCTGCGGCGCTTTTATCCCGGAGGTCTCCAGAGTCGGCTATTACATGATTATATCCCAGGTTTTTCTGCTTCCCAGGCTGCTGGGTGAGATGCCCCGGGGGTGGCTGTCCCGATTGTGCCATGCAGGAGTGGCCTGCGCCTTCGGAGGATACTTTGTATTGCTTTTGAGGGACATGTATGCGGTTGATATCAGGCTGCTGCCCTATCTGAACTGGATTTTCAACTGATGTGAGAAGGGGGCGGGCATTAGGTGCTGTATACTTGGGAATAAATGCATTGGTGTACTGGATATGAATTATCGGAAAGGCATGGAAACTGCTATGAAAGTATTATGGCTGTGTAATATTGTGCTGCCGGTTATCGCGCGGCAGCTGCATATGGAAGCTTCCAACAAGGAGGGCTGGCTCAGCGGGCTGGCGGGAGAACTGCTGGAAAAGCGGCATGAGAACGGAATCCGGCTGTCAGTGGCGTTTCCGATGAAGGGAAATGAATACCCGGAGGGGCAGGAGATTGCCTTTATGAGCTGCTACGGTTTTCCGGAAAATGTGAGCTGTCCGGAAAAATATGATGAAAACCTGGAACCTGTCCTGAAAAAAATCGTTGATAAGGTGAAGCCTGACATCGTACATTGCTTTGGCACGGAATATCCGCATACCCTGGCTATGTGCAGGATTTTTCCCGATAAGGACAGGCTGCTGGTGGGGCTGCAGGGCCTGTGTACGCTGTATGCGGAGGCCTATTTTGCGGATTTGCCGGAGCAGGTGGTGTCATCAGTCACATTTCGGGACTGGCTGAAGCGGGACAGCCTGAGGCGGCAGCAGGAAAAATTTGTGCTGCGGGGCAATATGGAGCGGGAGAGCATCAGCCTGGCAGGAAACGTGACCGGGCGCACGAAGTGGGACAGGGAAAGCGCGGCAAAGTGGAATCCCCATGCACGCTATCATTTTATGAACGAGACGCTTCGGCCTGAATTTTACGGGCCGGCCTGGAAGGAAGAGGACTGCATTCCCCATTCCATATTTGTAAGCCAGGGGGATTATCCGCTGAAAGGACTCCATTATGTACTCCTGGCCCTGCCCCGGATTCTGGAAAAGTACCCTGACGCACGGGTTTATGTGGCGGGCAACAGCCTGGTGAACTACAGGACACTGAAGCAGAAGCTGAAGATATCCGCCTACGGAAGATATCTTCGAAAGCTTCTTGGGGACGGGGGGATGGAGGAAAAGGTGATTTTTCTGGGAAAGATGAACGCAGGGCAGATGCGGGACAGATACCTGAAGAGCAGCCTGTTCCTGTGCCCGTCAGCACTGGAAAATTCGCCCAACTCCCTGGGGGAGGCCATGCTTCTGGGCATGCCCTGCGTCTGTGCGGCAGTGGGAGGGATTCCCGACATATTTACGGAGGGAGAGGACGGCATTCTGTATAAGGGATTTGTGATGCCTGACGAACGCGGTAAGGCGGGCGCCGGAACCGCGGGAGAGAAGGATGAACTGGGGCGCATTGCGGAAGCCCTTGCGGCGGCGGTGATGCAGATGTGGGAGCAGCCTGAGAAGCGGCGTATGTTCTGCGGAAACGCGGGAAGGCATGCGGAAAATACGCATAACCGTGATAAAAATTACGACAGGCTGTTAGAGGTGTATAGGGATATTGCGGGAAGGATGCCGGGGGCAGAGAGAAACACGGGAAGCGGGGAGGGGAAATGAAAAAAGGACAGGCCATCAGGATGGCGTTTGTATCCAATTACATCAATCACCACCAGATTCCCTTCTGCAACGTCATGCACCGCCTTCTGGAAGGAGATTTTACCTTCATACAGACGGAACCCATGGAGGAGGAGCGTGTGCGGATGGGGTGGCATGAAGGGGATAGGCCCGCATATGTGCGCTGTTTTTATGAGGAAGAGGCATACTGCAAGCGCCTGATCCTGGACTGCGACATCGTACTGTTCGGTGGTACGGAGGAGGAAAGCTATATCACGCCCCGCCTGGAAGCCGGAAGGCCCGTGATACGCTACAGTGAGCGCCTGTACAGGACAGGGCAGTGGAAAGCGGTTTCTCCCAGGGGGCTGATGAAAAAGTACAGGGATCACACCCGTTACCGCAGGGCGCCGGTATACCTGCTGTGTTCCGGGGCCTATGTGCCCTCCGATTTTCACATTGTCAGGGCGTACCCGGGAAAAATGTACTGCTGGGGATATTTTCCCGAGACAAGGCATTACGACATTGACAGGCTGCTGGAGGAAAAGGGTTACGGGGAGGAGAAGATTCCCAGCCTGCTCTGGGCGGCCAGGCTTATCGACCTGAAGCACCCGGAACTGGCGCTGGAGACGGCGGCATATCTGCGGGATAAAAAACTGGATTTTCATATGGATATCATCGGGGACGGCGAACTGAGGACCCGGATGGAGGCGCTGGCGGGGGAATACGGCCTGGAGGGCCATGTCACATTTCTGGGATACCGGTCGCCGGAAGAGGTGCGCAGGGCCATGGAAAAGGCGGATATTTTTCTGTTTACCAGCGACAGGCGCGAGGGATGGGGCGCCGTGGCGAACGAGGCCATGAACAGTGCGTGCGCGCTGGTAGCCGGCCATATGATAGGCTCGGCGCCCTGGCTGATACGGCAGGGAGAAAACGGGCTGATTTATGAGGACGGAAAAAAGCGGCAGCTGTTTTTCTTGACAGAAAGTTTGGTTAAAGATAGAATCTATTGTAGGCAGCTGGGCCGAAGTGCTTATCGTACGATTACGGAAGACTGGAATGCGGAAAACGCCGCAGGACAGCTGCTGAAACGGATCAGAAATATCCTGGGGCAGGAAAACGGGGAGTCCGGTTTCGAAGCGGGCGGACAGGCCCCCGGGCAGACGGGAGGCTGTATCCCCTGTTCCCCTGCGCCGGTTCTGACAGAGCATAAGGCAAGGAAGATGTTCCGGGCTTTTCCCGTCGGCGGCAGTGGGACCCGCAGGGGGATTCCTGAAAAACCGGATGTGTGAAAGCGGGAGCGTTCTTGAAAATGACAGGAGGTGCCTTTATGGACGATATGCCCCTGATTACGGTAATTGTCCCGGTGTATAATATTCTGGAATATCTGCCTCGGTGTGTCCGTTCCATCACGGCACAGAGCTACCGCAACCTGGAGATTCTCCTTGTGGACGACGGTTCCACTGACGGTACGGGGGATTTGTGTGAGCGCCTGGCGGAGGAGGACGGACGCATCAGGGTTTTCCATAAAGAAAACGGAGGGACTTCCGCGGCCAGGAACCTGGGGCTTGCCCACGCGTCTGGGGAATATGTGGGTTTTGTGGACAGTGACGATTATATAGAGCCGGATATGTATGAAAAGCTGCTGTGGGGGATTCGGAAGTTCCATGTTCCGGCGGCACAGATCGCCAGGGACGAGAGGGACGAGAATGACAAGCCGCTCTCGGATATCTGTGAGCCGCCTGCAGAGCCTCATGTGGTGGCGTGCGCTGATTTTATGAGGGAACTGCTGCTTCACAGAGGAGACTGCTCGCTCTGCACCAAGCTGATCCGAAGGGAGCTTTTCCCCCGGGAGGCGTTTCCGGCGGGGAAACTCAACGAGGATTTTCATCTGATTGTGAGGATGCTTCCGGATATCGGGAGGCTGGTGTCCCTTCCGTGGCAGTATTACCATGTATTTTACCGTGTGGGGAGCAATTCGCGCAAGGCGGGGCGAGAAGAATTTTCCAGGGTGTTTGCCGACTGTGTGGAGAATGCGGATATGGCGGCGGAGATTGTGAAGCGGGATTATCCGGAACTGACAGAAGTGTCATTCCGCTTCGGGATTTTTCAGAGGCTGGAATATATGCTGCATATTCCCATTGCGCAGATGAACAGGGACAACGCCATGTACCGGGGAATCGTGTCTTATCTGCGGAAAAACTGGTTCAGGTCCATGGGAAATCCGGTTCTGACAGGAAAAAATAAGATTTATCATACATTGTTTGCCCTGGCGCCCAGAGGAATCCGGAAGCTGCATGCCATGGTGCGGCTGCGGGGGGCGTGAGGCGGCGCAGCCCGAACGGAAGAAATTACCGGGTGACAAAAGCGGATAATATGTTATTCTGAATGAGGTGTACGTGTAGTAAACTGTTTTTTGGAGTTGAGATACTCTGCAGAAAGGTGTGATATGAAGATGAAAAAAATGGCAAGGCTCGTATGCGTGGCACTGGTGCTAACCGCTTTGCTGAGCGTCGATATAGAATGGCCCGCAATGCTGGCATCGGCGGAGGGCACGGACGCTGTACAGCAGGACGGCAGGGAGGAAAAAGGGACTGAAAACAGCCAGGGAATGCCGGGGACGGAGGAAGCGGCGCCGGGCACGGAATTCGGTGACCAAACCGTGTCGTCCGGAGACAGCGCAGGGGCAGGCGGAGAGGCGTCCCGAATTTCGGAAAACCCATGGAAGCGCAGCTCCGGAAATATGGATGAAGAAACCGCGCAATGGCTGGAGGAAGCGGGAGAGGGCCTGTCGCAGATTGCGGCAGAGCGGGATATTATGGCGTTGGTCTACCTGAGCGACGAGTATCCGGTTCGCCGGCAGCCTTCCTTGGAAAGCGATATTGAAGTTACCGTCCTGAGCGGACAGACCGTCAACATTCTGGATATGTATGTGGATGACGAGACGGAAGTATGGTATTACGTGAAGCTGGAATACAACGGCGCGCTGAGGTACGGGTATGTACCCCGTACATATCTGGCCTGTTCCGATGCCCGCTTCCTGGAATGGGAGGAGGCATACGGCCTGGATCTCAGCGGATCCGTTTATACGGTGGATGCCCAAGGGCAGGCTGCCTATCCGGATATAGAGGCTTTTCCTGAGAGTTACCGCCCGGCGCTGCTGGCCCTGAAGCAGTCACATCCCAACTGGACTTTTGTAAAGATGAATACGGGGCTGGACTGGGGAGTGTCCATTGCAAACGAAATCGGGGCAAAGAGCCTGGTATACAAGACCCTTCCGGACTGGGCGAAGAACGGGCTTTATGACAAAGGAACCTGGTATTATGCTTCGGAGGCGGCATTAAAGCTGTATATGGACCCCAGGAACGGCCTGTCTGAAAATGCTGTCTTTCAGTTTGAGCAGCTGACTTACAATGAGCAGTATCATACTTTGGATGCGGTGGCGTCTTTTCTGGGAAATACATTTATGAACGGAACGGCACCGGGTTCAGACAAGACATATGCCCAGCTTTTCTGGGAAATCGGCCGGGAAGAAGGGCGTAAGGTAAGCCCCTTTCATTTGGCGGCAAGGGTGCTGCAGGAGCAGGGAGCAGGCACGTCGCCGCTGATATCGGGTAAATATCCGGGGTATGAGGGGTATTACAATTATTTTAACGTGGGAGCCTCGGGAACCACTAATGAGCAGGTCTACCTGAGCGGGCTGAAATACGCGAAGGACCATGGGTGGTCAAGCGTAGAGGCATCGATCCGGGGCGGATCGGACTTTATTTCCGCCAACTATATCAAAAAGGGACAGGATACGCTGTATCTGCAGAAATTTAACGTGAATCCCAACGGTGCGTATGCGCCCTATACCCACCAGTATATGCAGAATATCACCGCGCCCACCACGGAAGCTTCCAGCATTAAGAGGCTTTATGAAGGGGCAGGCGCCCTGGACAGCCCGTTTGTATTTAAGATTCCGGTCTATGAGAATATGCCTGAAGCACCCTGTGGGGCGCCGGTTTATTCCACAGAGGTGGTGCTGTCATATCCGGAAGGCTACAGCGACACGGTGATGTGGCTGGACGGAGTGGCATATCAGGGGCAGCAGCGCGGCGGGAACCTGGTTGTCACGGCGCCTGACGCTAACGCGAAGACGGCGGTACTCTATAAATATAACGAGAACGGCGCCGCCATCGGCATGTATGTATGGAATCTGAGCCATAACGGGGTGATATATACGGCCACGCCGCTGCCGGGGCTGGAGGATTTGCTGACTTATCACGGTTTCTCCATCCGGATTACGGGCAAGACGGGAATCCGCTTTAAGACCGGCATTTCGGCGGAGCTGCGGGGAAGGCTTCTCTCCGGCGGCGTAGAAGGATATACTCTGAAGGAATACGGGACTTTGGTCACCAGCAACGCAAATCTGAGCCAGTATCCTATGATAAAGGGCGGGGAGAAGATTGTGGGCGGCCTGTCCTACGGTACCAATGCGGACGGCACGAAGCAGGACGTGATTTTTGAGACTGTGGACGGGAGATACCGTTTTACTTCCGTGCTGGTAGGGCTTCCCGTGGAACAGTATAAGACGGAATTCGCTTTCCGGGGATATGCGGTGCTGGAAAAGGGCGGCGTGCAGACAACTCTGTACGGGCCTGTGGTGGCAAGGAGCATATACGGGCTGGCCGGCCAGCTGATTCAGCAGGGAACATATCCGGAGGGTTCTGAGGCGGATGCGTTCCTGAGGAAGCTGATTGGGGACGCGGATGCACTGGGGGCACAGGAGTGAAATTTTCGAATCCGGTTTTGACCCGCGGTTTGTGCCGATTATAAATGGCCGGCTGTAAGCGGATGCCGGCAGGATAGAAGAGAATGTGGAGGTTATTATGAAAAATAAGTGGAGATACTGTGCCGTGACGGCTTTTTTGGCTGCGCTCCTGCTTGGGGGCTGCGGCGACGGCAGTGAGGGCAGCGCAGAGGAAGGGAGCATAGACGTGCTGGAACCCATTCCCCTGGCAAGCGAGTCGGAGCCTGTAGGAGGGCAGGAGGAAGGCACGCCGGAGAATACGGAGACGCCGGCTCCTGCCGGGGATGCCCTGCAGGGCGGCGGGGTTCCGGAAGGACTGAGCGAGGAGGCGGAAGCAGCGGTTCTGGAGGCAATGAAGAACCTGAGGCAGAATCTGGAGCTTGCCGAGTATATAGGAGAGGCTATTCACCTGGTGAGCAGTGAAGAGTGGTTTGCCGCAATGGCAGGCGGGTTATATGAGGGATGCCGCAGCTACACTGTCGGCGGTGCCGGGGATGCGACGCTTTCCGTACAGGTGGGGTATGATATTGAAGAAAAACCTTATATTAATGTATGTTATCAGGCGAACGGGCAGATTATTGTATTGAAGCAGGCAAGGGGCGTGACCTGGCTGCTGCAGACATCCGTCTCTGAGGGCGTATATAACGGTGCCTTTGAAAAGTGGCAGATCGACAGCGGGACCGGACATATGCTGAAGGAGACAGGTACCTATGCCAACGGCATTATCGTAGGGGAATATACGAAATCCGAACGTACCGGCGATCCGGGAGAAGCTTTTGACCTGTGGACAAACCGGGAGAATTTTGAATATAAGACTACAAACGTGACTTATAACGAACAGGGAGAGATCGCGGCTACGCCGACACCGGAACCCACCGCGACACCGAAGCCCACAACCACCAAGAAGCCGCCGGCAGCAACCCAGGCGCCTACGAAGGAACCGGAGCCGCCTGCACCGCCGCAGGAGCCGGATCCCGAACCCGAGCCGGATCCTACGCCGGCGCCCACGCCTGAGCCGACACCGGAACCCACACCCGAACCGACGCCGGTTCCCTCCGAAGGAGATACGGATATTGACTGGTCGCCGGATATGATGTAAGGATAATGCATATTCTATTTGTGTTGTAACTGATTGTCCGACAGCACAGACGGCAGAAATACCGGCATGCCGGTTATAACAGGCCGGCTGTGTTGTCGGCAGTTCTGCATTTTTTGTGAAAGAGCGCTTTCTGCGGAGGCCGCCTGCTCTCGGGGCGGTTACGCCCATGTCGGTGAGAGAGCGGAAATAGATATAAAATACTGTATTAACAGGGAAAAGAGGAAACTATGCTGAACGACAAATCAATATTAATTACTGGCGGTACAGGGAGTTTTGGCAAAGCGTTTACCAAGTATGTCCTGGAGCATTATGAACCAAAAAAAATCATCATTTATTCCAGGGACGAATTCAAACAGTTTAACATGCAGAATGAATTCAGGGAAAACGCGGCGAAGCTTCGTTTTTTTATCGGGGACGTGCGCGATAAGGAGAGACTCCGCAGGGCGCTTGAAGGCGTGGACTATGTGATACACGCGGCGGCTTTAAAGCAGGTGCCGGCATGTGAATACAACCCCGCAGAGGCGATTAAGACCAATATCAACGGCGCACAGAACGTTATAGACGCGGCGCTGGATATGGGTGTGAAAAAGGTGGTGGCGCTGTCTACGGATAAGGCGGTAAACCCGGTGAACCTCTACGGCGGTACAAAGCTGGTGTCGGACAAGCTGTTTATTGCCGCAAATGCCTATGCGGGCACCAAGGACATCAGCTTTTCCATTGTCCGCTACGGCAATGTGGCCGGCAGCAGAGGTTCCGTCATACCGTTTTTCCATAATATCCTTCAAAAGGGCGTTTCTGAACTGCCCATTACCGATTTCCGTATGACCAGGTTCTGGATCAGCCTGCGGCAGGGGGTGGAACTGGTGATAAAGGCGCTTGAGGAAGCCAGGGGCGGTGAGACCTTTATTTCGAAGATACCTTCCTTTAAGGTTACGGATCTTGCGGAGGCCATGCTGCCCGGATGTACAAAGCGGGAGGTGGGAATCCGGGAGGGCGAGAAGCTGCACGAGGTCATGGTGACCGTGGAGGACGCCCCCAACACGTATGAATATGATAATCACTTTATCGTGTATCCGCAGATGGTGTGGAGTGAAAGCCGGCGGGCTGTTCCTACCGGCAAAAAGGTTCCGGCGGGATTTTCCTACAGTTCCGGCAACAATACGGAATGGCTCAGCGTGGAGGATATCCGGAGCCTGTTGGGGACGATCCATTTCGAATAAGGGCATATATACGGCGCTTTGTCTCGGACGGAAATGAAATGATTGAAATAAGGCTTTGACACAGCAGGTAAAGTACAGTAAAATGAAGGGTATTCAAAAGGAGGAGGAGAGAGGGATGAAGGTCAGCCATAAAATAACGGAGACAGAGCGAAATGTCATGGAAGTGCTGTGGGAGAATTCCGATCCCGTTGCGACCAGGGAGCTGTTGGAGATGATGAAAGAGAAGGGCAAGAGCTGGAAGCGGCAGACCCTGAACACCCTGCTGTTCCGCCTGGAGGAAAAAGGGATTGTGAGCAGGACCCGCGCTTATGTAAAGCCCGCCATGACGAGGGATGAGCTTTTGCAGGCGCAGACGCAGGAAATTCTGGATGATTTCTACGGCGGCAGGCCGGGCGGCTTTTTTGCCGCGCTTGTGGGAAAAGATAAGGTGACGGCAGAGGACATGGAAAGGCTGGAGGCTCTGCTGGAGGAAATCAGGAACAGATAGAGAGGTTTTGGCAGAGGGAGTGTGACCGCCCGAGCAGGCGGCGCACATGCCGCTGTCGATATTTGTCGACGGGTATTTCTTTACACCGGCGCACGAATGCACTATACTATATTACATAAAAGGGGAGTTGAAATGGTGGCTTAGGTGTTGTCGGGCCACTTATTTCACGTTCCGGAATGAGCGGCGTGTTTCCCGTAGCCGCATTAGATTCCCGCGGGCAATGAGCCAAGCGGATGCGTCAGCATCCATTTGGCGAATGCCGCGAGGGTCACATACCCCGCTGCTTGCAGCGCTACAAGCTTGATGCCCCGTTGCTTGCAGCGGGGTTGTTGACTTCTCCGGGAAAGCCGTATTTAACCCATATCATTTTCTAACAGGTCACTCTGATAAAAGTCTGCCGGATCGGCACGCATTCGCTTAGAAAATAAAGGAATCACTAATTTATGATTGGAATTATATGGGGAATCTGCTATAATGAAAAAAGTTTTAAGTATTTTCCGGCGGAGGGCAATAATATGAAGAAAGCATTGATTACAGGCATTACCGGGCAGGACGGTTCCTATCTGGCGGAGTTTTTGCTGGAAAAGGGATATGAAGTACACGGGATTGTCAGGCGGGCATCCACGCCCAATACGAAAAGGATAGACCATCTGATTGCCGCAAACGCAATCGCACTTCATGACGGCGATCTGTCGGATTCCTCTTCCCTGGTGAATGTTATCGGTGCTGTGCAGCCCGATGAGATATACAACCTTGCTGCCCAGTCTCATGTGCAGGTGTCATTTG
Organism: uncultured Acetatifactor sp.; assembly: GCA_910587555.1. Classification (GTDB taxonomy): domain Bacteria; phylum Bacillota; class Clostridia; order Lachnospirales; family Lachnospiraceae; genus Acetatifactor. Next base: position 135,604 of record CAJULV010000002.1, on the reverse strand, counting down.
ATGTTCCGGAATACACCGGGGACGTGGATGCTATCGGCGTGCTGCGGATACTGGAGGCGGTACGGGTGCTGGGGCTTACGGAGAAAACGAGAATTTACCAGGCATCCACATCGGAACTGTTCGGAAAAGTGGAAGAGATTCCCCAGAAAGAGACTACGCCCTTTCACCCCTACAGCCCTTATGCGGTGGCAAAGCAGTACGGATTCTGGATCGTAAAGGAGTACCGTGAGGCTTACGGGATGTTTGCGGTAAACGGGATATTATTTAACCATGAATCGGAGAGGCGGGGAGAGAATTTCGTCACCCGCAAGATTACCCTGGCGGCTGGGCGGATTGCCGAGGGGACACAGGAGTATCTGGAACTTGGAAACCTGGACTCTCTGAGGGACTGGGGGTATGCGAAGGATTATGTGGAATGCATGTGGATGATGCTGCAGCATGACAGGCCGGAGGATTTCGTGATCGCCACAGGGATACAGCATACGGTGAGGGACTTTGCGGAGAGGGCTTTTGCCGCCAACGGGATATGGATTCGCTGGGAGGGAACAGGCATTGACGAGAAGGGATACGACAGGGAGACGGGGAAGCTGCTGGTTCGGGTGAATCCGGACTGGATTCGGCCTACGGATGTGGACAACCTTCTGGGAGACCCCACAAGGGCGAGAGAGGTTCTGGGGTGGAATCCCCAGAAGACAAGCTATGAGGAACTGGTGCGGATTATGGCGGAGCATGACCGTGCCCTGGCGGCCAGGGAAGCTCGGGTAAAACGCGCACTGGATGAGGCGTAAGCCTGTGCGCCGCTAATGCAGGGCAGGAATGCCGGCCGGTATATAATGCGTGCCGCTAATGCAGAACAGGAAAGCCGGTTGGTATATAATGCGTGCCGCTAATGCAGGGCGGGGGCAGGAGCCGATTTGAGGAGACGAAAATGAAATATGATTATCTGATTGTAGGGGCCGGGCTGTTCGGCGCGGTGTTTGCCCATGAGGCAGTGAAAAAAGGCAGGACGTGCCTGGTTGTGGAGAGGAGAGGGCATATCGCCGGGAATATCTATACGGAAGAAATCAGCGGGATTCAGGTACACAGATACGGCGCTCATATTTTTCATACCTCGGATAAAAAGGTATGGGAATATGTGAACCGGTTCGCGGAATTCAACCAATATATCAATTCGCCCATCGCCCGCTATAAGGATGAACTGTATAACCTTCCATTTAATATGAATACATTCAGCAAAATGTGGGGAATCGCCACGCCGGAGGAAGCGCAGAAGATCATCGCGGACCAAATTGCGGATTTGCATATCACCCAGCCGCGGAACCTGGAGGAGCAGGCGCTTTCCCTGGTAGGGCGCGATGTGTATGAGAAGCTGATCAAAGGGTATACGGAGAAGCAGTGGGGACGGGACTGCAGGGAGCTGCCTTCCTTCATTATCAGACGCCTGCCCCTGCGCTTTACCTATGACAACAACTATTTTAATGACAGGTATCAGGGAATCCCCATAGGCGGCTATACGCGGATTGTGGAAAAGCTGCTGGAGGGTACGGAGGTCCGCCTGAACACGGACTATCTGGCGCACAGGGCCGAGCTGGACGCCCTGGCGGAGAAAGTGGTTTATACGGGTATGATTGACCAGTTTTACGATTACTGCCTGGGTGTGCTGGAATACCGTTCCGTGCGTTTTGAGACGGAAGAACTGGAACAGGAGAATTATCAGGGCAATGCCGTGGTAAACTATACGGAGAGAGAAGTTCCCTATACCAGGATTATTGAGCACAAGCATTTTGAATTCGGAAAACAACCCGTCACCATTATTTCCCGGGAGTACTCCAGCGAGTGGAAGAAGGGGGACGAACCCTATTATCCTGTGAACAATGAGAAGAATGACGGGCTTTACGAGGAATATAAGGCGAAGGCGGAGGGCGAGAAGCGAGTCATATTCGGCGGAAGGCTTGGAAGCTATCGGTATTACGATATGGACAAGGTGATCGCTTCCGCGCTGGAACTGTGCGCACGGGAACTGTAAACAAAATGACAGAACCGACGGAAAAAGGAAAGCGCAACCATGAATATTATATTACTGTCCGGAGGAAGCGGGCAGCGGCTCTGGCCCCTGTCCAACGGCGTCCGTTCCAAGCAGTTTATCAAAATATTTCAAAATGAAGGCGGCAAACCGGAATCCATGCTGACCCGGGTATACAGGCAGATTATCTCGGCTGACCCGGAGGCATCCGTTACCGTTGCCACAAGCAAAAAGCAGGTAAGTTCCATCATTAACCAGCTGGGTGACAGGGTGAATATCTGCGTGGAACCCTGCCGCCGCGATACGTTTCCTGCCATATGCCTCGCTGCCGCTTACCTGCATGACGAGCAGGGTGTGGCAGAAGACAGTGCGGTAGTAATATGCCCCGTGGACCCTTATGTGGAAGACAGCTATTTTGAGGCGCTGAAGGAACTGGGCCGGATGGCTGAAGAAGGAAACGCTGATTTGTCTTTGCTGGGGATTGAACCGACTTATCCCAGTGAAAAATACGGTTACATCATCCCGGTATCCGAAGACAGGGTGAGCCGGGTGAACACCTTTAAGGAAAAGCCTGACGCAGCCGCCGCGGAGAAGTATATCGCGGAAGGCGCCCTGTGGAACGGCGGTGTATTTGCCTTTCGCCTGGGCTATCTCCTGCAGAGGGCGCATGAACTGATTTCGTTTACGGATTACCGGGACCTGTATGCACGCTATGCGGACCTGGAGAAAATCAGCTTCGACTACGCGGTGGCAGAGCGGGAAAAGGAAATTCAGGTGCTTCGCTACAACGGCGGCTGGAAGGACCTGGGAACCTGGAATACGTTTGCGGAAGCCATGGAGGAACCGTCGCTGGGGCGGGTGATCCTGAATGAAACCTGTGAAAACACCAATGTGGTAAACGAGCTGAACATTCCCATTCTCTGCATGGGCTGCCGGAATATGGTGGTTGCCGCCAGCAGTGACGGCATTCTGGTTACGGACAAGGAGCAGAGCAGCTATATCAAGCCCTTTGTGGAGCAGATGGAACAGCAGGTCATGTACGCGGAGAAGTCCTGGGGAAGCTTTACGGTGCTGGATGTCCAGGAAGACAGCCTGACTATCAAAATCGTGCTTCTGCCGGGCCATAAACTGTATTACCACAGCCATGACCACAGGGACGAGATATGGACTGTCATGAGCGGCAGGGGGAGGGCTGTTATCGACGGGGCAGAGCAGGCCGTTGTGCCCGGGGACGTCATCTCCATGCCGGCGGGCTGCAGGCATATGGTATCCGCAGACACGGAGCTGAAGATAATCGAAGTCCAGCTGGGAGAGAATATCACGGTGGAAGACAAGCATAAATATCCGCTGTAAGCAGGGAAATATATGGGGCGGGAAACGGGTCCCCCGGATTGCGGTGACAGGGTCATACAATCGATGCCGACGGAAGCGGAGGGCATGTACAAAAGGGCAGAGAGGAATAGCGGGAGAGGACGAAAATGGAACAACTGGCTATATTCGGCGGCACGCCGGTGAGGACGACGCCAATCGGTTACGGAAAACAGTATATTGACAGGGATGATATCGAGGCGGTGACGGAGGCGCTGATCAGCCCGGAGCTGACCTGCGGGCCAAGGATTGCCGAATTGGAGCGTAAACTCTGCGAGGTGACAGGGGCAAAGTATGCGGTGGCGGTGAGCAACGGAACGGCGGCACTCCACATTGCGGCGCTGGCGGCGGGCTTTCAGGAGGGAGACGAGGTTATCGTCAGCCCAATTACGTTTGCGGCTTCGGCCAACTGTATTTTGTACTGCGGTGCGAAACCGGTTTTCGCGGATATCAATCCGGAGACTTACAATATAGACCCTGAATCTGTGGAAAAGCTGGTTACGCCCCGTACAAAGGGGATTGTGGCGGTAGATTTCACGGGCCAGTCCATTGAACAGGACGCCATTAGGGGTATCTGTGAGAAACATGGGCTGGTGCTGATAGAGGATGCGGCACATGCCGTTGGCACCCGGTATCGGGGGGCGCCGGTGGGCAGCATGGCGGATATGACCTGTTTCAGTTTTCATCCGGTAAAAACGGTTACTGCAGGCGAAGGCGGGGCCGTCACCACCAACGACAGCGGGAAATATCATCGCCTGCTGCGGCTGCGTGCCCATGGGATTACCCGCAACCGGCAGGAGATGGCGCATCCCACGGAGGCGCGCTGGTATAATGAACAGGTGGAGCTGGGCTTTAACTACCGTATGACGGATATTCAGGCGGCGCTGCTGATCAGCCAGCTGAAGAAGCTGCCTGCATTTGCACGGCGAAGGAAGGAAATTGTGGAGAAATACGACAGGGCCTTTTCCGGTATGCCGGAACTGAAGGTACAGAAGGAGATTCCGGATTCCGATACCGTGAGGCACCTGTATATCCTGCGGCTGAATCCGGACAGGCTTAGCTGCGACAGGAGACAGTTTTTTGATGCGCTCTGGGAGGAGAACATCCGTTCACAGGTGCATTATCTGCCGGTATATTGGCATTCTTATTATGAAAAGCTGGGATATGGGAAAGGGCTGTGTCCCAATGCCGAGGCATACTACAGGGAGGCGATGTCCCTTCCGCTGTACTATCAGCTTGCGGACGAGGATGTGGAAGACGTTATCCATGCGGTGAAGAAGATTTTGACGTATTATCGAAAGTGAGTTTATGCCAAAACGACTGTTTTGCCTGCGGGGCATTCCGGCGCTGCCGGGGCAGCCGCCATGAATGGCTTCCGGTATCGCAGGAGAAAAGAGGCCCGGTATGGATGCACGAAAGGGAAAGCCGGTTGGGATGATTTACGACAAAGCGTTCGAGCCGTGATTTTGGAAAGGACAGCGGACAGATGGATAAAATAGCGGTATTGATTCCCTGTTACAACGAAGCACAGACCATCGGCAAGGTGGTACGGGAGGTGAAGGCGGCTCTGCCGGAGGCCAGGGTTTATGTCTATGACAATAATTCCACGGACGACACGGCGGAGATTGCCAGGCAGCAGGGCGCTGTCGTCCGCCATGAGTACAGGCAGGGCAAGGGCAATGTGATACGCCGTATGTTCCGGGAGATTGACGCGGAATGTTACCTGATGACAGACGGCGACGACACTTATCCGCCGGACTGCGCAGGAAAAATGGCGGCGCTGGTGCTGGAACACAATGCAGACATGGTTGTAGGCGACCGGCTTTCCTCCACGTATTTTACGGAAAATAAGCGTCCCTTCCATAATTTCGGCAATAGCCTGATGCGTGTGGGAATCAATGGGCTGTTCCATACGGATATCAAGGATATTATGACAGGGTACAGGGCGTTCAGCTATGAATTCGTGAAAACCTTTCCCGTGTTTTCCAAGGGATTTGAGATAGAGACGGAGATGACCATCCATGCGGTGAATTACAGCATGCAGGTGGAAAACGTGGTGGTGGAATACCGGGACAGGCCTGAGGGCAGCGTTTCCAAGCTGAATACCTACAGTGACGGCATGCGCGTAATCGGCAAGATGATGCAGCTGTACCGGAATTACAGGCCGCTGCGGTTTTTCGGGGCTTTTTGCCTGTTTCTGGTGGCTGCGGCACTGCTGTTTATGATCCCCATTTTCGGCGAATACCTGCGGACAGGGCTTGTGCCCAGATTTCCGACGCTGATTGTATGCGGTTTTATGGTACTGGCGGGGATTCAGTCCTTTTTTGCGGGAATGATACTGGAGGTCCTGGCGGCTAAAGATAAACGTGATTTCGAACACCGCCTGACTGCCGTTAGTGCGGAGAAGCGGGAGAAGCTGAACGGGCCGGAAGGGACGGAGATATAGTTCCGCCTGCGGTCAAAGAACAAATATGGATTGTTATGTGCGCCGAAGCGCATCAGGGGTGTAAGGATGAAGCAATATGTGGATGGTGAAGCGGGTATTTATCTGCGCCGTATGTCACCGGAGGACACGGATCTGATTATTAAATGGAGAAACAGCGACAGCGTCCGGAAGAATTTTATCTATCAGGCGCCTTTTACCAGGGAAGGGCATGAGAACTGGATCAGGACGATGATAGACACCGGCAGGGCGGTGCAGATGATGATCTGTGAGTCCGGGGAGGGAACTCCGCTGGGAAGCGTCTATATTCGGGATATTGACAGGACACATAATAAGGCAGAGTACGGTATTTTCATAGGGGAGGCTGCTGCCAGGGGCAGGGGGACGGGGACTGCCGCTGCGGGACTGATGCTCCGTTACTGCTTTGAGGAGGAGGGGCTGCACAGGATTTACCTGCGGGCACTTGCCGACAATGTGCAGGCCGTCCGCAGCTATGAGAAGGCGGGGTTTCGAAAGGAAGCGCTTTTGAGGGATGACGTGCGGATAGACGGAACGTACCGGGATATTATCTGGATGGCAATCCTTCAGACTGACTGGAGAGCGGCGGGAGAGTGAGAGGCTTATGGAACAAAGGAAGAAAATCAGTTTTGTAATTCCCTGCTATCGCTCGGAACACACCCTTCCGGGGGTTGTGGAGGAGATAGCGGATACAATGAAGAAGATGGAGCGGTACCGGTATGATATCCTGCTGGTAAACGACTGCTCGCCGGACCGTACATTCGACGTAATCCGGAAACTGTGCCGGGAAAACGAAAATATAATCGGAATTGACTTTGCCAGAAATTTTGGGCAGCATTCGGCGCTGATGGCGGGGCTGCGGTACTCGGACGGGGATTATGTGGTGTGCCTGGATGACGACGGGCAGACGCCGGCGGACGAGGCGGATAAGCTGATTGCCTGCCTGGAGGAAGGCTATGACGCCGTGTATGCAAGGTACGACCACAAGCAGCATTCAAAATTCCGCAACCTGGGAAGCAGTGTGAACGAGCATATGACGCGTATTATGCTGGAAAAACCGGCGGACCTGTATATTTCCAGCTATTTTGCGGTAAAGCGGTTTGTGGTGGAGGATATGGTGCGCTATGAGAATTCCTATCCCTATGTAATCGGGCTGGTTCTGCGCGCCACGAAGCATATTGCCAATGTGTCCGTGAATCACAGGGAACGGGAGGTCGGGGTTTCGGGCTATACGCTCAAGAAGCTGGTGGGACTGTGGTTCAACGGTTTTACGGCGTTCTCGGTGAAGCCCTTGAGAATTGCCACGGCCCTTGGGTCGGTAAGCGCAGGTGCGGGCTTTCTGTATGGCATTTATACCATTATTAAGCGCCTGATGAATCCGGATGTACCCATGGGCTTCAGTTCCCTGATGTCGGCTCTGGTGTTTTTCGGGGGAATGATCATGCTGATGCTGGGACTGATCGGGGAGTATATCGGCCGTATCTATATCAGCCTGAACAACTCGCCCCAGTATGTAATTCGGGAAAAGCTGAATATAGATGCCTGCGGGCGGAGGAATGAGGATATATAAGATGGACAGAGTTTTAAACTGGTGGAAAAAACGGTATGTCACACTGGCGAAATCGCTGCTTCTGGGGCTGCTTCCGCTGCTGTGCTGCATAGTGTACTGCGCTGCGGAGGGAGGCAGGCTGGGAGAGACCTATATCCCTTCTTCCGAGTGGAATGATGAATTGTTCTATTTCAAACAGGTGGAGAGTATTCTGGACTTTGGGTATCCCCAAGGGTATTTCGGCTTCAACGAGAGCCGTGCGTTGAAGCTTTCTTTTGCGGCATGGAGTCCGGTGCTGGTGTTTCCCTGGCTTATCTGGGGACTGGTGTTTGGCTGGAATCTGATGTCTCCGATTTACTGCAATATTTTTCTGGTGTGCCTGTGCTGCTTCCTTTTTGTATGGCTGGTCAGGCCGACCTGGAAGCAGGTGGGAGTGCTGGCCCTTCTGTTCTGCCTGTATAAACCATTTATCCGATATATGCTTTCGGCAATGGCGGAGGTAATCTGCTTTGTCATTTTAATCTTTTTTTATTCTCTGGCAGTTAATTATCTGCGTCGCGAAAAAGACTACAAATTAGTAATATTATTTCTGGTTTCGGGCCTGATGGCGCTGATGCGGCCGTATCTGGTACTTTTCATGCTGCTTCCCATTTTTTTGTGGGTCCGCAGGGGAAAAAGCCGGGCGGCAAAATGGCGCAATGGGGCTGCCGGAACGGCGGTGCTGGCCGCGGTGCTGGGAATCTATGTGTACATTAACCATTCCCTTGGGGCGGCGTATTTTACGCCTTTGTTTTACACGGACTGGATTACCGCCTTTTTTGAAGAAGGGCTGTTTGGGGGCGTCTGGTTTACGCTGCGGAAGGCCTATTATGCAGGGCGGACGATGGTGAGGGTTATCCGGGAGGGCTTCAGTGACGGCCTGGCTTCCGGTGCGCATTTTGCGGGCTATCTGGTCTGTATGGCAGTACTGGCAGTGCAGTGCTTCAGGGATCTGATACTGTTTCGCAGGCTGAAGGCGGAAACGGAAGAAGGAACCGCAGCAGAGGTGCCGGAAGGGAAAGGAGCCGTTGCGGAGGTGTCGGAAGGGAAAGAAGCCGTAGCGGAGGTGCCGGAAGGGAAAGGAGCCGTTGCGGAGGTGTCGGAAGGGAAAGGAGCCGCTGCGGAGGTATCCAAAGGGAAGGGAACCGCTGCTGAGGTGCCGGTTGTAGGGAAAACCGCGCAGAATGCGGCTGTGCAGGCCCGCCGGGTGTGGGAAAAGCTGGTTATCGAGGCCCATCTGGCATTTTGCTTTTTGGCGATGTTCTTTGCAATACTGCTCATGTACAAGCTGACGGAGGGCAGCAGGCATCTGCTGACATTCATGGCCGCGGCTATGTTCGTTATCGCGTTGATGGATACGAAATTTTACAAAAAAGCCGTGCTTGTGGGAGTGACTTTTGCCTATTTTTACTTCTATGTGCCCCTTTCTCCGTTTGACTACGAGATTCCCTTCAGGCAGGAGGAACGTGCGGCTTCCCTGGAGGCGTGGACGGAAGCGATGGCGGAGCGGCTTGTTCTGAACAGGGAAGATGTGCCCAATTATGATAATGTGGTAATCTGGGTGTTCAGCGACATGGTGGGAGGCCAGGAGGTTCGGACCTCGTACCAGCTGCTTTACGGGCTGCCGAAGGGATTCGGGATCAGCTGCTGCATGCGGGATTTTGTGGTGCCGAATATCGATACGCTGAAAAGCCGATACATGGCGGTTCCTGCTTACGGCGAGATTGCTTTGCTGTGCGAGGAGCGGGGATACGGCCTGGTGTACGGCGACGACGAACTGGCACTCTACGAGCTGCGGGGCGGTGAATGAGGCGTGTTATGCTCCCGGCCATAGGAGGAGGGAGGTTTACCCTGGCGAATATCGGTACGTCTCCCGGCGCGGAAGAGCAGGCATATAAAGCTGACGCTGCCGGGGCAGAGCAGGAAGGAGCGATATGAAAAGCAAACTGTCAAAATACACAACAGCCATTTTGTGGCTTGTTATACTGATATACGGGGGGCTGTGCTTTTACCTCTTTTACATGCAGTCCGTCCAGCCGTTGGACTATAACAACCGGTATTTCCAGTCGGATTTGCCCTATCATATCAGCATGATTATTGACGACGGCTGGTATTACAGCTTTACGGCGTATGCGTACCAGCTCCTCTACCGGGCGGGGGGAAACGGTACGGTGCTGATCGCCCTGTTCCTGGCAGCGGCTTCGGTACTGTGCATTTTTCTGACGGAGAGGCTGCTGGCGCTTCTGCTGGGGAGAGAGGGGGCGGATGCCCTGACCCTGGGCTGCGCATTGCTGCTGAATCTGGTGATGCCGTTTTTCTGGCGTTACGCGGGGGAATACCGGTATGTGAGTTATCAGGCGGGGAATATCTGGCACAATTCCACCTACCAGATTATGAAACCGGCTGCGCTGGCGGCCGTGATTTACTATCTGAAGACAGAGAAGGGATACAGGGACTGTGTTTCCGGCAGGCAATGGCTTATTCTGGCGGGACTCCTGGCATTATGTACGGGCATCAAACCCAGCTTTCTCACGGTATTTGCACCGGTGCTGGCTGTGAAGCTGCTGGCGGATTTGTGCGGAAAGGCGCCGTTTAAACAGGTATTTCTGCTGGGAAGCACGGTGCTTCCGGCCTGCGGTGTGATACTGTGGCAGAATATGGTACTGTTCGGGACGGACACGGGACATGGCATTGCGCTGTCTCCCTGGTATACCTTTTCCCTTCATGCCAGCAGGACGAAAGTAGCAGTGTTGTGTTCCGCCGCGTTTCCGCTGCTTGTGCTGCTGTTCTCCGCAGGGGAGCTTCTGCGTGACAGGCGCTATCTCTTTGCATGGGGGATGACAGGAGCGGGTTTCCTGGAGGCGCTGCTTCTGGTGGAAACGGGAAGCCGCTCCCGGGACGGTAATTTCCTGTGGGGCTATTCTATTGCGCTGTTTCTGATTTTTGTATTCAGCCTGGAGAAGTGGCTTCTCCTGCTGAAAAGAAAGGGGCATTGCCTGTTTTACAGGTTAGCATTTGGCATCTGCGGATGCGTGCTGGCTTACCAGCTGTTCTGCGGCCTGGTTTTCTTCGGCAGGCTGCTGCAGGGAGAGACTTATTTTATGATCGGATAAATAATACCAAGAAAGAAGGTTATCAGTTTCATCTTTCGTGCGGACTGTTAAAGGTGAACAGGCGATTTTTCCGGATCTGCTGTCAAGCCGTGCCGCACAGTTTTCCATGCAGGAAGGTGAATGAGCCATGGGGGGATACAAAGGAAGGGGAAGGATTATGCGGATAGCGATTGTGGATGACGACAGGGAATTTGGGAAGAAGGCGGAGGAGATTGCCAGGAAATACTGCGAGGAGGCAGGGGAAGAGGCTGATATCCTGTGCGTGACGGCGGGAGATACGCTGATGGAGGCGGCAGAGGGCGGAGGAAGCCGTGACATCTATATCCTGGACGTGGAGCTTTCAGGGATGGACGGCCTGGAACTGGCGAAACGGCTTAAGGAAAGAGATGGGGATGCCGATATTATAATCTTATCCAACTATGAAAAATATGCCCTGCCGGCTTATAAGGTAAGGCCCTATGACTATATCGTAAAAGAAAGGTATGAGGCAGAGCTTCCGGATGCCCTGGCCGGGATATGGAGGGAGCGGCAGAGGAAGGCCAGGGAAGACATCTATCTGTTGGAAAATGACGAGATGAAGAAGCTGCTCCGTCTGGACAAGATTGTGTACCTGGAGAAGGAGAAGAAAAAGAAATATACCATTATCCACTGCTTCGGCGGGGAGGATTACAGTGAGAAGCTGCCATTGGAGAAAGCGTACGAAAAGCTGCCGAAGGAAAGCTTCCTCTATATCAACAGGGGGCATATCATCAATATGGAATACATCACCTGCCTGGAAAAGGAAGAAATCACCCTGGCAGACAGCGTGCGTCTGCCTGTGAGCCGGTACAGGCTGACAAAGGTGAAGGATGAGATTGCGAAGTATTGGGGGAGACAATGGTAAGGGGATTTTATTTTTGCTGTGAGTTTTTGTTCACCGCGGTAAAAGTGTTGATTACGCTGAGGCTGGCGGGGGCGATTTGGGAGCCGAGAGTGGATGTGTGGAAGCGTAGGATTACATATGTGTTCTCTGTGATTTTTGTTGCCGGGATGAATACAGTTAATAACATGATGAGTCCTGCCCTGTTTTCCAAGGCTTTTACAATATTGATTATTTTATGGATAGCAGGGGTTACCAGATATCTGTATCATTGCAGATATGCGAATTCTTTTTGCCTGGGATATATATTGTGGATGATGATGGTTTTGGTGGACCTTTTGCTTCAGACGCTGGCTTATATATTATTGGGTTTTGCGGGATTACAGAGGGAACTCTTTTTGATAGCTGCTGTTCCAAGGGCTGTTTATCAACTGTTGGGGGCGGCGGTTTTGCTGTGGGGGCTGCGCCCTGTGTGTCGGCTGGTATGGCAGAGGAAACGGGAGCTTGAACATTGTCTAAGATGGGTATGGGTTCTGGTACTGCCGTTATTTGTGTGTGTGACGTATTTTCAGAGAATTTATCTCGCTATGTTTTCAGAGATGTTGATATATAATTGGTGGTTTTTCCTATTGGGGAGCTTGCTTATCATGGTGTGTTTCCTGGCATATGTAGCTTTACAGCATACCAGGGAGAGTTCCCGAAATTTACAGCAGAAGATGGAGGCAATAGAAAATGAGTATCGGATATGGCAGCAGGCTTATGAGAAAATAGAGATACTGCAGCATGATTTCAGTAAACATAAGCAGTTCATGCAGGATTTAATAGAGACAGGCAGGGGAAAGGAGGCGCTTGGCCATCTGGAGGAAATTGATATAGAATTGAAAAAAGATATAAACAGAAAACTGGTGAATCACGGAATGCTGAATCTGGTATTGAAAAGGAAAATGAAGGAGGGGGAGGCTTCAGGAATTGCTGTTCAATACGCGATGTGCGATATGGACGGCTTGCTTCTTAGTTCTGTGGAAATTGTGGCGTTAATTTCGAATATCCTAGATAATGCCATAGAGGCGAATCAGGGCCTGGCGGAAGGGGTAGAACGTTGGATAGATTTGAAATGCACCAGGAAGGGGATGATGTTGGTGATAATCGCTTCCAATAGTAAGACAGGAGGGAAACTTAAGTTTAATGGGGAGATTCCGAGAACTACGAAAAAGGATAAAAAAGCCCGCCATGGATTAGGAATGCGGAGTATCCAGCAGGTAGTGAAGCGGTATGAAGGGCATATGCAGATAGAGGCAGAAGAAAATACTTTTAAGCTGATAGTATACCTGAAGGGATTTGCATAAGGCGAGATAACTATTGGGAGCCGCAATAGTGCTATTGGAATCCAGATAGTTGAAAGTGGAAGAAAGGAATGAGGCGATTAAACATAAAACGAAAATAGGAGGTAAATATGAGCAGGGCAGAAATCAGAAAGGTAAAATATGGGCATGAAACATCAGCAGGAAGCCTAGAAAGAGAGTTTGATGAAATCAAGAGACTACTAGAGGCTGGGGCAGAGGATAGTATGGCTACTATAACGTTGGGATGTGATACGATATTGACTATTGCCTGTTGTTGAGTGTATTGGAAAAGAAGGCAGGGATGCCTTCTTTTTTTACAGAAAGTAGGAAGAGCGAGGGTAAACAGATGGAGAAGGCATTACTGGAACAATGGTATTGGGAGACAGTTGGTGGCGGGGATACCAAAGGCGGTGTATTTGAGCAGTATTATGACCATTTACAGCGGGCGTTGCTGCGTTGCCTGGATGAAATGGGAAGTGCCAGGAGAGCCGCGGTTCCAGAATTAACCAGGGAATTGATGGATGCGTATCTGGGTCAAATGAAGAGGATTACCCTACGGACATTTTTGCTGGAGATGGAAATCTGTGAGGAAGAAGGCTCTCTGAAAGGGTTTACAGGAGAGGAGAAGTATGCCTGCTTTGAGGAGGATTTTCTGGGGAACCCGGATTACCTACGGGAGGTATACGATGCATATCCCCTGATGTATGAAGGCGTGCTGAGAACCCTGGGGGATTTTGTGCGGAATATAGGGGAAGCAATGGATCGGTTCACGGAGGACAGGGAGGGTATCAACAGCAGGTTTTTCCAGGGGAACCCGTGCAGGAATATCCAAAGGCTTGGCGGCGGGAGTACGGATGCCCACAGGCATGGGCGAAGAGTTTTGATTCTGGAAGCAGATAATGGGGAGAAGCTGGTATATAAGCCAAGGAGCCTTGCAATAGATGAAGAATATACGGCGTTCCTCGGATGGGTTTTCAGGGGGCTTGGAGTGCCTTTCTGGTGGAACTGTGCCTGGGACAGAGCAAGCTATGGCTGGTGCCAGTGGGTATCCGGGTCTGCCTGCCATTCCCGGGAAGAATTGGAGCGGTATTATTACAGGAATGGTATTCTGCTGTGTGTCAGCTATTTGTTAGGTTCTGAAGACATTCATTACGAGAACCTGATTGCCTGCGGTGAATATCCGGTTATCGTGGATTTGGAGATGATAGTGGGAAGCCGGGGGATGGGGCAGGACAGGGAGATGGGGAATACGGAGCGATTTTACCGAGAATCAGTGCTGCAGACAGGGCTTCTTCCCTTATATACATGGAACAGGGACGGGGAGGGCATAAATGTAAGTGCCATTAACGGGAAAGGAGGGCAGCTGGCTTCGGTGAAAGTGCCCATGGTGGCGGAGCCTGGCACCATAAATATGCATATCGAGTACCGGAAGCCTGAGACAGGGGAAGGGAAAAATCTGGCTGTCCTGGAGGGGGAGTTTATTGAGCCTGCTGAATTTCTGGAAGAAATTCAGAGAGGATTTGAGGATGCTTATGGATTTCTATCCGGACGAAAAAGGGAAGTTTGGGAGAAGCTGTGGCAGTTCCGGAATGCGGATGTCCGATATGTGGTGCGAGATACGCAGATGTACTTTATGTTGCTGCAGGCTATGGGGCATCCGGATATGCTGACGGGAGAGGAAGGGCGGAAGCTTGTTTGGGATGTGCTGAATGATGCAGCCGGGGAGGCAGGAGAGTGGATTAGGAAGCAGGAACAGGAGGAATTAAGGCGGGGAGATGTCCCCATTTTCACCTACTGTCCCGGTGGGCGGCAGATGTATAGCGGGACAGGGGAAAGGTTGAAAGGATACTTCGAGTATCCGGTACTGAAATGCATCCAAAGGCGCCTGGGGCGTATGGGGGCAGAGGATCTGAGAAGGCAGCAGAGGCTGATCCGCACAGCATTGCTGATGGGGGCGAAGCGGGAAACAGAGCAGGGATACCTGCGGGAAGCAGGGAAGGTGGGAGTTGCCTCCGGCAGTTTGGGAACCGGGGGGCAGGAGGAAGCAGAAGGGTTCAGAATCAGGGCAGCGGAACGGATTGGAGATATTCTGCTGGAGAATGCTATATGGTCGGAGGACGGTAAAGAAGTGGGGTGGATCAGTATGATGGCAACGGGATTCAGAGAGAGAAGCTGCCTGATACGGCCCATGGACTACAGTCTGTATGGCGGGCTGGCGGGGGTCACGCTGTTTATGGCAGAGCTTTCAGGGAAAACGGATAAGGAAGAATATGAAAGGCTGCGGAAGGTTTTGGTGGACATGCTCTTCCGGCATACGGATGCTCTATTTCAGGAGAGGGGAGTGGGAAAGCGGTTTACAGGGGCATATACGGGAGAGGCTTCGCTGGCGTTTGCCTATATGCTGTTCTACGATATCTATGGGGATTGCATTTTCCTGGAGTATTTGCGGAAGCAGTGCCAGGCAGCTGCCAGAGGGTTAGAAGGGGATCGGGAATATGATGTATTGGGCGGGAATGCAGGGGCTATTTTGGTTTTCCTGAAAGCGTATAGGCTGACAGGCGAGGGCTGCTACCTGGTATGGGCAAGGGAAGCAGGGGACTGGTTAATACGGGCGGCAACAGATTACGGATATGGTTCTGGCTGGGTGAACCGTTCCGCAGGGACAGCCTTAACGGGCTTTGCCCATGGGACAGCTGGGATTATGCTGGCCCTGACACGGCTTGGGTATGTTGCCGGGGAGAAGAAATATTTGGAGACGGCGTACAGTGCTTACCGGTATGAAGAACATTATTACAGAGAAGATATGTTGGATTGGGAGGATTTGCGCGGCGGGGAAAGCCGGGTTCGGGAGAGTCAGGAAATGGCATGGTGTCATGGATGGGGTGGCATTGTCTTGGCACGAATGGAGGCAATGGAATGTGCAGAGGGGGATTTCAGGGAGGAACTGAGGTGGACTGAGGGTTTTGCGGAGGAAAAACAGAGGACGGCGGGAGATGGGAAACAGATTTACCTGAAAAAAAGCCTCTGCCTGTGCCATGGTATCTGCGGAAACCTGGCGCTGATGTCGCGTATGAGTAACACAGCGGAGGAGATTTCGCGGTTTAAATACTTGGTTATGAAGGCCATTGGGGGTGGGAAGAATGATATGGTTCCATGGATGGAAGCGCAGGAATTCGGTGATTATGGTTTGCTGGGAGGACTTGCGGGGGTTGGGTACAGCTGTTTATGCGGAGAAGAGAAGGTGCTGGGGGTGTTATGCGTAGACTGGTAGAGGAAAAATTTGCTGTTGGGAGCCGGTATAGTGCTATTGGGGGTAGCTGTATGGACAATCCTCGAAATCAGTATTATTATAAAAAACGAACCGAAATACAGGGTAAGATTACAATGCTTATAAGGGAAATACTTTAGGGATAGACGTTTGTCCGAAATAGGATAAAAATCTTGTAAAAGGTAGATGGAGGATAGCATGAATAGTCAGCAAGATAGTTATAGAAATGATATTAAAGAGTTTATTATAAATATAAAACCTTCTGTAAAGGAATTAATAGATGACGGAGATAATAATTTAATTGAAGACTTGGAGTTGGATTCTGTTGAACTTATGCTGCTGCTGGTCGAGATAGAAAATAGATATGGTATAAATTTTGAGGATGAAGCTCTGTTAATTGAAAGCCTTACGACAATAGATAAGTTGGCTGATTTTATAAAGGAACTTACTACTATAGATTTTGAATAGAATCACGGGAAGGAGTATTGGGTTACAAACCAGGAATAAGTGAAATGAAAGATGTATTATTTGACAAATTACTTGAAATGGTAGTACATGCATATACTACAGTACCTTTTTACCGAGAATTATTAGGGAATAGGAAGATTGATTTAGGGCAGTTATTACCGGATGCCTTTGGAGAATTGCCCTTAGTAGATAAATCAATGATTATTGGTAGAGAAACGGAAATGTTGTCGGATGTTTATAAGGGTTATGCAAACTCGAAAAAATTAAGTATTCAAAGAACATCCGGTTCATCAGGACACTATCTTAAGGTGTATTGGGATGTACACGATGAAACCAGATCTTTAATGGGGTTATGGTATAGACGAAAAGAATATTTTGGAATAACGCCCAGTGATAAATACTGTTACTTTTATACTACTCAATACGCAAGAAATAGATTGTTAGAGGCTAAGGATGTAACTGTTTTATCGAATGGCAAGGCAATAGGGTTCTGCAAAAACAATATGAGTTCACAGCGCATTGATGACATTTATGCGCAAATGCTGAGGTTTGAACCCAAATGGATCATGATGCAGCCATCAATAGCACTGTTACTCAGTAAGAGAATTGCAATGAAAAATTTTCCACCAATTCCAAGTATAGAATATATAGAACTAACGGGAGAGTATCTAACGGATCAGGTTCGTTATGAGATTGAACAAGCATTTCAATGTACAGTAGCAAATCAGTATGGCTGTAATGAAGCGAATAGCATTGCAAGTGAATGTAATAATAAAAAAATGCATGTTCACGCATCTAGTGTATACGTAGAAGTATTAAGGGAAGGAAAAGCGGTTCCGTTTGGCGAGGCTGGAGATATATATATTACATCATTAAACAATAGGGCAATGCCTTTTATCCGATACAAAATAGGAGAGAGGGGAATATTGTATGCTGCTTCAGAATGCAGCTGTAGATGTAAGGACACTATTTTAGAGTTGATTAATGGAAGGGAATGTGAATTAATATCGACTGATGGAGGGGAGGAAATTACGGCATATGTTTTCCTTAAAGTAGTTGAATATATCAATGAAAAAGTTGGAAACATTATACTGCAATTTCAAGTAGTACAAACAGATATAAATCAATTTACGGTGAAGCTAGTTATTAAACCATCCTATATGGGATGGAGAGAAACGATTAGTGATTTATTTGTAGATAAATTAGAAGAAGAGGCATTAAAGAATGCAAAATGGGAGTTTGTATATAGAGAGGAATTACTTCCCGACGGTGAGACGGGTAAACTTGCCTACTTTATAAACGAATACAAAAAGAAGAGACAGGAGTGAGGTAAAGAGATAATGGGAGTTCCGTTTATTAAATTGTTTGAGTTCTGGGGGAAGTATTATGCCTTTGATGTTAATACAGATGAAATTATTAATATAAGTAAGAAGCTATATTTCTATCTGGGAAAGCTATTAAAAAATCATGATGGAGATATAAATTTTGATGATGAAGATACAAGACGGGAATATGAAAGTTATAATGCGTATGGATATTTTTCTGATATCAAGGTAAGAGAAATCAAGCATCCATCCACCGATTTGATTGAAGGTTATTTAAATCGTAAGATTAATATGATGACCTTGCAGGTGACACAAAATTGCAATCTGAGATGTTCATATTGCGTCTATTCAGATTTTTATAATAGTGGACAAAGGACTCATACAGGTAAAAGAATGGCCATAGAAACGGCTTTAAAAGCTGTTGACTTTTTAGCAGAACATTCGTTGGACAGCGAATTTGTTTCTATTACATTTTATGGTGGTGAACCATTATTGGAAATGAATTTGGTAAAGAAGGTTGTGGAATATGCAGAGAAGGTTTTTAAAGGAAAGGAGTTAAGGTTTTCTGTCACTACGAATGCAACTAAACTAGATGAAGAAATTGTTGAATATCTGGTGAAAAAAGATTTTGTATTAATGATAAGCCTTGATGGACCCAAAGAAATACATAATACTAATCGGAGATTTGCTGCTGATGGTAAGGGGAGTTATGATATAATCGTAAGCAATTTAAGGAAAATAAAGGAGAAGTTTCCAGATTATTTCAGAAAGATATCAATTAGTATGGTGATTGATCCACAAAACGATTTTGATGAGATTAATTCTGTGTTTGACAAGGAAAGTGTTTTTTCAGAGCTAAATGTGCATGCAACTGTAATTGATGATATATATTCCCTGGAGAAAGTAAGTTATTCCGAAGAGTACATTGCTAAGAGAGAGTACCATTCTTTTTTAGCCTATTTAGCGGAATTAGATAGGATTAATATTGGAGAAATATCTCCAATTGCATATGAAGAAATTTCGGATATGAAGAGCAAGAGTAAGATGAAGGGCAAGGTTAAAAAATTATCTTATACAGATGCACCAGGGGGGCCTTGCATTCCCGGACAAACCCGTTTATTTGTGGATGTTGATGGAAATTTATTCCCATGTGAGCGAGTCAGTGAGAGTTCTCCGGCTATGATAATAGGGAATCTAAAAGAAGGGTTTTTTTATGAAAATGCAAGAAAAATACTTAATATAGGTGCTTTAACAGCAGATGAATGCAAAAACTGTTGGGCATTTAGACGTTGTAATCTTTGTGCCAGAAATGCGGATGATGGAAGCAAACTATCGCGAGAAAAGAAACTTACATATTGTTCAGGAGTTAGAGAGAGGACATTATATGAGTTAAAGAGAGAAGTACTGTTTTATGAGGCGAAATGCCACAAAGAAAGGAATGGATATGGAAAATGCAGTGATTTATCCGTTTGATAAAAAAGTAGTTCCATTTATTCGATATTGGAATGCTCAAGCAAAATCACCCAAAATAATGTCGGTAGTGGCAACAGAAAACAATGGATTACTTGGAAGGGATATTGGAGAACTCAGAAATCAGGACAAGTTGGGAATTCAAATACATACCGATTTAATTGAGGAATTGTCAAAATATGATACACTTGTCATTATCGATGTTCTTAACGAACAGGAGGGAATGTACGATAAGGTAAGAGATAGTATTGAAACGGCTCTGTGTCTGCAAAAAAATGTCATGTGTATGTATTGCCTTATGCAGAAAGACATGGACAGGTTTTATGAATTGGCAGAGGAGAAGCATGTAACTTTTGAATATTATGTCAGTAAAAAAATTACAAGTGAAATAGAATATATACCATTTGAATTATATCGTCCCAGAGCTTCAGTTATTATGATAGGGGAAATGTTTCCGGATTTGGGAGGAAATGAAATTGCATTAGGAGTTAATGAATTTCTTAAAGGGAAAGGATATAGTACTGTAGTTATAAGTGAACAGAAGTGGCCGGTATTGGATGAAATAGTTCCATATCCGGATTTCTTGAAAAACATAAGTTTTAGGGAAGATCAAAAGGTATACTATTTAAATAATTATATAAGATATTTGGAAAGCCAGAGAAAAATAGATGCCATAATCATGATAATTCCGGATGCGATGTTAAAATATAGTAATCAGATATGCAGCCGTTTTGGATTAATACCATTTATGATATCGCAGGCTGTATGTGCAGATTATTTTGTTTTTTGTACGCAATATGAAATTTTAGAAGAGAAATTCTATAATATGATGAATTTGCTTTTTAAATACAGATATGGATTTGAAATAGACAGTATTCATATGTCGAATACTATGATAGACCTTAAAGGCTATACAGAAACAGCGAGATTATCTTTTTTAAATATGGATATTAAGGATGTAAGTAAAGTAATAGAAGATCATTACAAAAACAATGCAATTCCTGTTTTGAATTGTACTCAAAAAAAAGATTTTGAATTCTTATGTGAGAATCTTTTAAATAAATTAATTGGGTATGGTGATATTCAATGTGTTGTATAAAGTGAGAAGGAGAAATCGTTGTGGAGAAGCATGATATTGTGGATGGCTTGTTAGATATTTTAAGAGAAAAAATGGGAGTTGATGAGAATTTACTAACGGAAGAATATTATGATAATCAACTTACTGGCATGATATTTCGGTTTACAGCATTGGACATGATTTGTTTGTTTTTAGAAGTGGAAAAGAAATTTAAATGTAGTATAAAATCAAACGGAATTCAGAATTATGAATTTAATTCTATTCTAGGAATAGCAAATGTTGTTATGAAGTCAAAATCCAGTAAAATAGATTTAAAATAAAAATAACTAAAAGAAAGGAGACTGTTATGGCAAAAAGATTAGGTAAGAAAAACAGAAACAGTGATATGTCAATAGAGGCATATGCCTGCAGCTGTGGAACTTGTTCGTGTCATGATAGCTGCACATGCTATACTTTGGACGGGTCACAGAATACTTTTCAGCAGAATAACATGCGGAAGTATGAAAATGTTGCTGCAAGTAATGGATACAGTAAGCACTTTCAGAAGTAAAATGTAAAATATTATTGGATTTGGCTTAGCAACGCCGTAGATCTTATGGTTAATTGTGTTTTTAAATGGTTTGCGGCGTTGTTTTTTAATCTACATGATTTGTAATGACGGAGGGTGTTTTGTATTGTATAGTAATTTGAAAAATGCGATAAAAGATGTTGCGGGAGCAGTTTTATATTGTATAAAACTTTCCTGTAAGGCATCTGCATTTTATACAATTGTTAGAATAATTACACGTTTTTTCATTTCTTTTTCTGCTATCTTTTTAACCTTTTTAACCAGCAAGACAATCAGTGCTTTAACAATGGGCGTAGCGAAGGAACAACTTAAAAGTGACGTTATTTTTTTGTTTGCGCTTATTCTTTTTGTAAATATCGCACAAAGAGTTTTGAACGAACTCGACAGATATTGTACACATTTGCAGAATATGATGCTTTCGCATTATATGAATATGTATATTATGGAGAAAATGGCAAATATAGACATTGAATGTTATGATTCTCCTGCTTTTTATGATACAATGGAAGCTGTAAAGAGAGATAATTATGTAATAACGACAGTATTGTGGAATGTTTTTGATGCAATAAGTTCTATGGTTGCATTTTGCGGTATATTTGTTGTGGTAAGCAGTTATAAAATTTGGTTTGCATTAGTAATATTTTTAGCAATTATTCCTTCAGCAGTGATAAATCAAAGATATACTAAATTTATTTATAATTGGGATTTAAAAAACATAAAAGAACAACGCAGTATGGGATATATACAGAGTATTGTGTCCAGCCGAAATCATGCTATGGAGATTCGCTTATACGATATTGGAGATTACCTAATAAAAAAATATTCTAATGCTTGGAAAGTATTTTTACACAAGAAAAGAAATATATTAAAAGAAAAAACGCGGTTCATAGTTGTTTTGGTCATGCTGCCGGAAATCTGTATGGTTGGTATTATGCTTTATTTAGCATTTGGAATTTTGGAGGGAAGAAATACAATAGGAGATTATACTTTATATAGCGGATTATTGGGGCAACTACTGATGAATGTAATTACGTTGGTGAATGCATTTAATAATATATATGAGGATAGACTAAGGATTAACAATATTAGAAGTTTTGAAAAGATAAAAAGTGTGATACAGGATACTGGGAAGAGAAGTGTAGAGGGCGATGTAAGCATAGAGTTTAGGAATGTTTCATTTAAATATCCTGGGACAGAGAAAATGATATTAGATAATGTGAGCTTTAGGATCGGGAAAAGGGAAAAGGCTTGTATTGTAGGCATTAACGGTGCAGGAAAAAGCACAATAATGAAATTGGTTCTTAGATTTTATGATGCAACAGAAGGAGAGATTTTGATAAATGACGTGAATATAAAAGAATATGAAATTAGCAGTTTGCGGAAATGTTTTAATGCCTTTTTTCAGGATGTTAGTAACTACTCTTTTACAGTAAGGGAAAATATTTCCATATCTGATTATAGTAATAGGGAAAAAAACGACGAAGATATTTACGAATGTCTTGGAAACAGTGAAGCATTGGAAATGGTACGGGGATTTCCCAAAGGATTAGGGCAATATGTGACAAAAAGTTTTGATGAGGATGGAGTTGAATTGTCTGGAGGTCAGTATCAGAAGCTGGCATTGGCACGAATGTTTTATAGAGACAGCAAGGTGGTACTGTTAGACGAGCCTTCTGCTTCTTTAGACCCTGAGGCTGAGTATAAATTATTTGATTTTTTAACGAATTATTGTGAAAACAAAACTGCTATTTTTACATCTCATAGATTGTCAAATATTCATCTTGCCGAATATATTATACTATTAGAAGAGGGAAAAGTGGTTGAAAAAGGAAGTCACGAAGAACTGATGAAAAATGATAGTAGATATGCGCAGCTTTATCATTATCAGGCAGATAAGTATATGAAATGACTATATAAACAATAGTATGTGGTTGATAAGTGTTTATGGAGGATATTGATATGAGGAAAATGGTATTTATAGTTGTTATGGTATTTCTAATTTTCTTGTGCTGTGGATGCAGCGGGAAAGAGGAAGAGAATGTGGATACGGAACCGGGAGGCTATGTGGAAAAGATTGTGGAATTGTCAGCGCAGACAACTTTCACGGAACTTGTACAGGGAGATGAGGACATTCGCCTGTCAGACAACATTTCCCTGAGAGATATGGTATCAGAAGACGGTGGGGAACACTTTCAGGAGAAGGGAGATACACTGGCCATTGGCGGAGTAATCATGGAATATATGCCATATACCATGAAATCTTCCCCGGAGGGAAACAGGCTCTTTTATACATATGAAGATGGCAAACGGATATGTATGCTGGCGACAGTGGATGACAGGTTGATAAAATTGGAAAGTATCCTTGGTGCAGAGGATGTATACCCGATTTTTTATTATGGTGCGGGATATTTTTATGTGCTGCAGGGGAATTCCGTTTATCAAATAAACGCTGATACCGGTGAGACAAAGTTTCTGGCGGAAATTCAGGGTTATCCCCAGTATCTGGCGGCAGATAAAGAAAACGTTTACATTGTATGCCAGGATGGCGTATTGCTGTATGATCTGGAAAAGGGGGAAATAGCAGCGCAGCAGGATGAGATATTGTCTTCCTTTGCAGGAGGCAGAAACGATATCTTAATATATCCCTGTGAGAATGGAATCTATGTCGCGGTGCATGAAGGCGTGTACTGGCATGAGATGTATGGGGATTCTATGGAACAGCTGGTAGACGGAAGTATCTACGGGCTGGGAAACAGGGACCGGCAGCTTGCGGGAATGGCAGTTGTGGAGAATCAGGACAGCAGGGATTCTTTTTTGATTTACTGCTCTGACGGAGTACTGCTGCGATATGATTATGAGGATGATTTTGTGCCTGCCCAGAAATTTTTACGGGTTTACAGCCTATATGAAGACAGCCAGATTAACAGGGGGGTAATCGCCTTCAGAGAAAAATACCCGGACATAGCGGTAAAATATGAAATTGGTATGAATGGCAGCTACGGAATGACCGAGGAGGATGCCCTGAAGAATTTGGCTACAGAGCTGGCGGCGGGAGAGGGACCGGATATTCTGGTCATGGATGATATTCCGTATCATTCTTACCTGGAAAAGGGAGTTCTGATGGATCTGAGTGAAATCAGGGGAGAGATGACGGATGAAGAATATTTTAACCATATAATAGATGGAATGGGAACAGAGAATGGATTATATGTAGTGCCTGTTTCCTTTGTGGTTCCTGTCTTGGTGGGAGTACAAGAAGAAATTGAGGGAATTGAGAGTCTTACAGAACTGACAAATATGCTGGAAAGCGCCAATGCCGAAAGTGGCGGATGTGTGGTGGGAGTGGTCAATGAGGATGAAATTCTTGGGCTGCTGGCACAGTCCTCTATGGGAGCATGGATGTCTGGGGACAGAACCCTGAACCTGGATGCTGTTGAGGAATTTCTGTCTCAGGCAAAGCGGATTTATGAGATGCAGATAAAAGGGGTTCCGGAAGAACTTCGTCATTTGATAGTCGGGAGACCGCAGTATGAGACGATATTAAAACGGCGTTATGGGGTATTTGGCATAGGTGGGGTAAGTATTGCCGGATATAATAGGGTCAGCTTGTTTCCTGAAGCGCCCTTTTACGGCGGTTTCCTGTGGGGAGAATACAATGACTTGAGTGACTATTTTTCCTATTTAAAATATAACGATGCCACTTCCTGGGGGATGTTGCCCGGACAGAACTATGGGGCTTGTATGCCGGTAAGCCTTCTGTCCATAAATGCAGCTACAGATACGAAAGAAGAAAGTTCCCTTTTTGTAAAATACATGCTTTCGGAAGAATTTCAGAAGAGGGCATTATTGGGTTTTCCTGTCAACAGGCAGGCGTATTTGGATATACAGGAAAAAAACGAAGGATTCTCGCAGCGGACATCATCCATTCACAGAGAAAATGGGGACGGATTCGAAATTGACATAAACTGGCCGACAGAAGAGGATTTTAGGGCATTGGACAAGATAATAGAGGATATTAAGGGAGTAAATATCTGTGAAAACAGGATATATAACTCGGTGATTTCACAGGGATTAAAAGTTTTGACAGGAGAACAGAGTGTAGAAGAGGCTGTGGATGCGATAAACACAGAATTGCAAATATATCTTTCTGAATAAAAAATCAAGCGGCTCAGACGGATTTACCCCATCAATTCCTATGGGGAAACAATTCAGGCAGAAATGAAACGATTCCGAAACGGGCTTATGGTGTCATGAATAATTAAGGATTAATGAGGAAAAAGGAATGGAAGACAGATACAGTTTAGAGATTAATGTTCCATCAGATTATATTGCGCCGCAGTTCGTGTGTTTTCCGTTAGTGGCAGTACGTGCAAACCCGGATGCCCGAAACTGGTACTATCAGAACTATATGATGCCGGTAGCAAGGCTGGATGGAATAAACATCCTCAGCTGCGAAATTTCAGATGCCATTACATATGGGACAGGAGGAAATACATATAATAAAGTAATGCGGCTGAGCAACATAAACAGAGTAGTATGCAGCCAGTTCAGGGATATTATTTCTGTGTTAAGAGAGAATATCGGTAAAAAATATTATTGCGTTCTTTTTCTGGACTTCTATTATCTGTCCTGTGCAGAAGTATATTATGGCAAGCATCATTTTATACATGAGGTGCTGTTCTATGGATATGATAACATGCTGGAGAATTTTTCCTGTTATGGCTATTTCGAGCATTTATACCGGGTGTTTTCACTGCCTTACGGAGAAGTTCGACAGGCCTTTGACGGCGCATTGAAACATATTGAAACCATGGATGGATGGGAAGAGTATATGATGATTACCATGCGAAGGTTTGGACATAGAATGCCGTCGCCTTATAGCAATGGAATGTTCCTGGACAAGCTGGAAACATATGTGACGGGTGAGGTCACGGAGCAGTTTCAGCATGATAATCGGATGTATCTGAAGCCGTGGGAGCATTCCGTCAGCTGTGCAGGGAGAAGGGTTAATGAAATTTTTCTGAAGTATATTGATATGCTGATGGAACTGCCGGATGAAGAGAACATGGATGACAGAATCGTCAGCCAGATGGCAGCCTTTAACGTTTTTAAATGCTGCCACAATGACATGGCTGACAGATTAGTCTATTATTCGGAAAGAAATGGGGGAAAGCAGGAACTGGGGGATTTTATTCAGGAATATCAAAGTAAGGTGGCAAGAAAAAGTGCGGAAATACGGATGGCATATATCAAGTTTTTATGCCTGATAGAAAAGAAAATGTCGGTGAAGAAGATGTTGGAACGGCTTCGGAACGAGTTGAGTGAGCTTGACAGGCATGAAGAGGATATATTGTACGGATTTCTCCATAAGGCCAGGCAGATATCCGAAGCAGGGCAATAGGCCTGGCCAGGTGAGGGAAGGGATATATGGTTGAAGGCGAGGGTGGACAATGGAAATCAGAAGGCGGAAGGAGGAGGGAGGGCTGTATGGAAGGACTGCCATACAGTCAAAGAAAGCGGTTTTATCCTATGGACAGCTGTCGGAAATTTGCGGCCGGATGAAAGGATTATTGAGAGATAGAAATCTGATCCTACATATCTGTACCAACACAATAGATGCTATTTCCGGATATGCAGCCTTTTTCAATTGCGGGCAGGTGCAATTGCTTGCCGGAGAAGAAACAGGAAGGGAACAGATTGAGGCATTTATGTCACTGTACAGGCCGCGTTACCTGTATATTCTTGCGTCACGGAGACAGGAGTATCCGGATTTCAGGGTGGTTACCCGTATTGGGACATATGTGTTATTGGAGACAGGCTGCAGGGTTCCTTACAGAATGCACGACAGTCTGGCACTGCTCCTGACTACATCCGGTTCAACAGGAAGCCGGAAATTCGTCAGGCTCAGCTATCAGAATGTAAGAGCAAACGCGGAATCCATAGCAGAATATCTGGAATTAAACCGGGAGGAAAGGCCAGTGCTGATCCTGCCGATGTATTATGCTTACGGCCTGTCCATTATAAACAGCCATTTCCTGGTCGGTGCAACTTTGCTGCTGCCTGATAAAAGCATTTTTCAAAAGGAGTTCTGGGATTATTTTGAGCGAAACGGAGCTACTTCAATCAGCGGAACTCCATATATGTATGAGATGCTGAATAAATGTGGATTTTTTAACAGGAAATTCCCTGGCCTGAGGATGATGACCCAGGCGGGAGGGAAGCTGCCAGGGCAGCTGCATAAAAAGGCTGCCAGGTATGCGGAGCAAAACGGCATCAGATTTTATGCCATGTACGGACAGACCGAAGCGACAGCCAGGATTGCCTGGCTTCCTTATCAATGGGCGGTACGGAAGTGCGGCAGCATTGGCCAGGCGATTCCGGGAGGAAGGCTGGTGCTGGAGGATGAAAGCGGGAAGGAGATAAGGGAGCCGCGGACAGAAGGGGAACTGGTTTATTATGGGGCGAATGTTTCAATGGGATATGCCGAAGGATGGAAGGACCTGGAAAAGGGGGATGAGCGGCAGGGCAGGCTGTGTACCGGGGATTTGGGGATGCGTGACGAGGATGGGTTCTACTATATTACAGGCAGGAAAAAGCGGATCATAAAAATGTTCGGAAAGCGTGTCAGCCTGGATGAAGCAGAGACACTGATAAGGGAGCAGTTCCCGGGGGCGGATTGCTGCTGCGGTGGCAGGGATGATGCGCTGGCGGTTGCCACAGATGAGAAGGAAGAGGGGAACAGGAAGGCAATGCAGTTGTTTATTGCGGACAGGATTAAAGTTCCCTTGGCCTGCGTGACAGTCAAATACCTGGAATGTCTGCCGAGGACGGAATCAGGCAAAATCAGGTATGATTTGATTTAGTATTTTACGACTGGTGCGGCAAATGGTTTCGCTTGTGAGTATATGTATTAAGGGCGCTGCAGGAAGAATGGGAGACTGGAAGGAACGATAACGGGATGGGCTATCATGATATTGTTATCATTGATGACGGGGTGGACGAGCGTTATATAGGGACGTCAGTGCTGCGGTATAATCTGGAAGTCGGACCTGACCTGAGAATCACAGAGCGGTCTGATATGTGCGAAAGGCATCTCAGCCACGGCACCGTATGTGCAGCCATTATTGCCCATTATGCGCCGGATGCATCGCTTGGCAGTATAAAGGTATTGGATTCCAGGCTTCATCAGGGAACCAGAGGGCAACTGGAGGCAGCGTTAAAGTGGTGCCTGGAGCAGAAACCCATGCTGGTCAGCCTGAGTATCGGTACAATACAGAGTAAGGACTTTGATGAAATAAGGCCTGTCCTGTCGGAACTTTACAGGAAAGGTTTTGTCCTGGTGGCAGCGTACAACAATCATTTTCGCTATACGGTTCCGGCTTCACTGGAATGTGTAGTGGGGGTAAGGCGTAAATTCTTTACAGAAGGCAGATATGGGGTCAATGGGGATGGGTTTGAGATTTTTGCAGAGGCCTGTAGTGTACATGAGTTGATGTTGCGGGGGAGAGGCCGCTATCATACGCCTTCCTCCAATAGTTATGCCGCGCCTTATGTGACCGCGTTGCTTTATAATAGCCTGCCAGGTGATTTTTCAGGTGATATAGCCTGTCTGTGGGAAATGCTGGGGCAGGAAAGGGAGAAGCCTTTTTGCTTTTTCCCGGATTTTCTGGACAGCGCAGTGCTGGTAGGCAGTAATGAGGATGAGTGGCCGGAACTGTTTTATTTTAAGGCTGTGACAGCAGAGCTGGCTGCGGGTCCAGGAAAGACGGGGGAGGGCATATATCTCGTTGTTTTGGAGAAGAGTGCCTCACTTATGAGGAGTATATTGGCGGAGACGGCAGTACGGCAGGAATATATTAAGGGAATCTTTTGCTGTTGGGAGGAAGCCGGAATCGGGAAAGGAAATCTCGGCGGTTTGGGCAGCCGTATCTGGCAGGAGGGATATTACATTGAGAAATACAGGAAATATACCAGTCCGGGGGAACTGGAAATTCCGGTGGTATATTTCTATGGGGAGCGCAGGCTGCTGATCGGCATGCTGCAGGCGCTGAAAGGAAGATTCCTGGAAGAGGGGTATAATGCAAAAGCTGTTGGGCAGTTCCGGCGGGCATATCTGTATGGGCTTGAGTATATTGACATAGTACAGAACAGGGAGACAATTCTCTATAATGTGTATAAGCGCTTTGGATGTGATATTATTTTGTGCGGAATTGCGTCCAGGGAGGTAATCCACGATGTGGAGGATGTATGCTTTTGGATGTGGGAAGATATGCCGGGAGATGAGAAGGTGAGTCGTATACCTGTCCGGGAAAGTGCCGGTGACTGGATGGCAGAAGAGATTTTCCGCAGGATCATGGCATTATTTGACACTGACAACGATAACCGGGAATTGGGGTTCTAAGCTGGTTGCTGCATGATTCAGGCCAGTGGTTACATTTCTGTGGAAAGAGGAAAACCAATTATCTAAGGCTTACAATAATAGTACAAACTAAGGGGCATGAACAGGAAAGTGAATCGAAAGCAGACCATGAAAAAGGAAAAAAAGACAAACGGAAAAAGGGCGCATGCCAGCCGCAGCACAAAGAAGCAGAAGCGGGCGGCGGCCTGTTTTCTGCTGCCCGGGCTTGCGGGGGTTTCCGTCTTCCTCCTGGTTCCTTTCGGGAACGTATTCCTGTCCTCCTTCCGGACTTCCCTGACGAAGCAGTTCGTGGGGCTGAAAAATTATCTGTCCATCTTCCAGAACAGCGCATTCCGCCTGGCGGCAGGCAACACAGCCCGCTTTATCGCTTTGGGCGTGCCGCTGCTACTTCTGGCAGGCCTGGGGCTTGCGTTGGTGTTAAACAGCACGGCCAGGTGGGACAAGTACAAATATCTCTATCTCCTCCCCATGGCGGTTCCGGCAGCTACTATGGTGCTGGTCTGGCAGATGCTGTTTGAGCGGCAGGGTTTCCTGAACCGCCTCCTGGGGATGCATACCGATTTCCTGGGGGAGGGCAGCGCCTTTTACATACTGGTGGGTAGCTATCTGTGGAAAAACCTGGGTTATACGCTGGTGCTGTGGCTGGCGGGGCTGCGCTCCATACCGGGGCATATCCTGGATGCGGCCAGGGTGGACGGCGCGGGAGGCGTGACCTGCTTTCTGAGAGTGACACTGCCGAATCTGAAAGGAAGTATGTATACGATTCTGGTAGTATCTCTGCTGAATTCTTTTAAGGTCTTCCGGGAGGTATATCTGGTGGGCGGCGCCTATCCCCAGGAGGATATCTACCTGCTGCAGCATATCTTCAACAACTGGTACACCAACCTGGATTTTGACAAGATGGCGGCAGGGGCGGTGCTGTCCGTGTTGGTGCTGGGCGGCATCAGCCTGTTGCTGCAGAGGCTGTGGAACAGGGAAGATTGAAGGAGTTTATTTATGTATGAGGGAAATATGGGAAAACTGTGCCGTAAATTGCTAAAGCTGCTGCAGCTGGCAGTGGTACTGGGCCTGGGGATACTTATCTGCCTGCCGGTGCTGCTCCTGTTTTTCGGCTCCCTGGCGGACGGCATCGAGTGGACAGGGCGGATGCAGCCGCTGTTGCTGGATACCATGGACTATATCAGTTGGAAGTGGATACCGGATTACCCGACGCTGGAGAATTTTAAGGAGCTGCTATTCCTGACGCCGGAGTTCCTGGCATTGTTCTGGAATTCCGTGAAGATAGCAGCCTGCATCCTGGCGGGGCAGCTTCTGGTGGGAGTCCCCGGTGCATGGTGCTTTGCTGTGTATGATTTCAGGGGGAGAAATATTCTGTTTTCCGTATATGTGATTCTGATGCTGCTTCCGTTCCAAGTGACCATGCTGGCCAGGTACCTGGTGCTGAACGGGCTGGGGCTGCTGAATACCCATGCCGCGGTTATCCTGCCGGCGGTGTTTTCAACCTTCCCGGTGTTCCTGGTGTACAGAGGGTTCCGGAGCCTGCCGAAGGAGCTGTATGAGGTGGCCAGGATAGACGGGGCGGGCGAGTGGATTATTTTCAGCAGGATAGGCCTGCCGCTGGCGGAGGGGAGCATTATGGCGGCGTTTGTCTTAGGTTTTTTTGAGGTGTGGAATTTGATGGAAGAGCCACTGGCTTTCCTGAAGGATATGTCGTTGTGGCCGCTGTCCCTGTATCTGCCGGAGATAGGCGCGGACCAGGCAGGGAGGGCCTGCGCGGCTTCCGTGCTGACCTTGACGGTGTCCCTGCTGGTGTTCGGGCTGTTTCGGGATTCCCTGGAGCAGGGGATAATTTCCTCGGCTTTGAAGGGGTAGGGGGCTGTCCCAGGATTATACGTTGGATGGAGGATTGACGGATGAAGCTGACAAAGGGAAAGAAGATAGCACTGATAAGTTTTGCCGCATTCCTGGTATTTATGGCAGTCTGTACCGTGGCGGCGAAGGGGATATATGCTTCCGGGCTGCCCCGGGTGTCCACGGCGAAGCCATACAGCGGCAGCCTGGCCCATGTGATTACGGTGAACGGCACGGTCATGCAGGGGCAGGAATACGGTGTCTATGTGGAAAGCGGCCTGCGTGTGGACACTGTGGCTGTGGGCAACGGGGATGCCTTCTTGGCAGGGCAGGAGCTGTTCCGGATTGAGACAGGGGATTTGGCAGAAATGATTAGGCAGCGCCGTCTGGAGACTGCCAAACTGGAGGTGCAGATGGCAGCAGCAGTGAAGGATGCCGACAGTTCCAGACAGGCCCGGAAGAGGGAGGCGGCCAGGGCCAGGGAGGACTACGACAGGAAAGCACTCCTGGCGGATGAGCAAATCCTGGTGTGCCAACAGGCATATGATGCGGCACAGAAGGCGCTTGCCCTGTATGACGGGTATCTGGCCGAGTCCGGGCAGGAGACGGACGGAGATGACCCGCCGGGCGGAACCGGGGATGTGAGCGGCAATGCGCAGGAGGCTGCCGCGGAAATCGGCGGAAGCGAAGCAACCTTGGATGGCAGGCTGCACGAGCTGAGCAGCGGCGGTATGGGTCCGGAGCAGAATTACACCCGGCAGGAAAAGCGGCTGCAGCTGGAGCAGGATGTGGTGAAAGCCGCCCAGGCGCTCGAGGAAGCCATGCGTCAGAAGGAGGACAGCCTGCGGGATGCTGCCAGGCTGATGGAAGATGCCAATGCGGCCCTGGATGCCGCCGAGACGGAGATAAATGCGCTGGCGTTAGATATCACTTATCAGAAAGAGGGATTACAGAAGCTGGAAGCGCTGCTGGAAGCGGACGGCTGGGTATATGCGGAAAATCCCGGGCGAGTGACCCGGTGCAGCCTGGAGGTAGGGGAGAGGACCCAGGACGGGGCCTGCATTGTCTATGCCATGGATGACGGGGAGCGAATTCTCAGTGCGACATTCAGCGAATCCCAGAGCAGGCATATTGCCGTGGGTACCCGGTTTGAGATGAAGGCAACAATGCCTGACGGCAGCCGGGAGACAGGGGAGGCCCTGGTGGAATATCTGGAAAAAGGGCAGGACGGCACGGTTCAGGCAAGGCTGTCCTTTGAACTGCAGGAAATGGCTCTTGGGCAGGCAGCGGAGCTTACTTACAGGATGCAGACGGAATCCTACAGCACCTGCATTTCCCAGGAATGCGTTTACAGGGAGGGGGAGAACAACTATTATGTCTATGTGGTCGAAGAGAGGGAAGGTATCCTGGGGACCGAATGGAAGGTGCGCAGGGTGGGCGTCCGGATACTGGACGAAAACGATACTGCGGCTGCGGTCCAGAGCGCGGAGATTACAGGGGATACCCGGATTATATCCGCCACGGACAAGGCTCTGAAGGATGGGGATACGGTCAGAGTGGTGCAATAGGGAATATGGAATCCATATATCCGCTGCCGTACAAGGCTGCACGGCCAAGAGAATCTGGGAAAAATCAGGCTCTGGGGTACAAACGGCAGGGCGGATATCCTGTCGGAAGACAGGCTGGTGCTGACACGATGGTATGGAGACGGGGAAATACACCGGCGGGTTCAACAGGTACAGGGGAAGGAATAAAAGAACGGGATAAAGCTGTCAGTTCGGAAAACAGTGTTTTCTGAATATGGCAGCTTTTTTGAAATCGTTGCCGGAAGAATGTAAGGAAGAGATGTAACAGTTCAGACAGCCTCTTCCGCGAAGTCAATAATTGCAATGTGTCCGCGGACACATTTCTATGCAATTTTGCGAGAATTGCGATGGAGAGAAAGTGCTGAATCGGGATGTAAGTATTTTACAAAATCAGGTTATTGTGTTAGAATAAGGTCTATATGAAAAAGGGAGCGTTCGCGATACAGGCAGGAGGCTGCCGGAAAGTGTAAGACTGTATGAGGAAGAGAAACCGCCGGGCTAAGTTACCGAGAATCTATGTGTGCCATACCTATTATCATGTATATGTCACGTTCCTGAAGGAGCTGAAGCTGCTTCGGGAGGCGGGAGGCTCTGCGGAGGATATCGGGAAGGCGGATTTGGTTTTGTCCAGTCTGTCCAATCATTTTGAGGATCTGAAGGGCCGGGTGGAGCGCATAGGGCTTTTCCGTGAAGTTATGGAATTTGACGAGAAGCGGGAGGATTTTTTCCCGGAGCTTGCCCGGTGGAGGGAAGGCGGGAGAGGCTTTCTGGGCAATCTGTACTGCCGTATCCGTTTTACCAGGCGGTACGCGCAGCTGGAGGCGCCCTATGTGCCGGTGAATTTTGCGGATTACAGGGATGTCTATGTGTACTGTGATTCCGACCCCATCGGCTATTATCTGAACCAGAACAGGATTTACTATCATGCCCTGGAGGACGGGCTGAACTGCCTGAAAAATTTTGACGCCGCCAGATATGACAACAGGGGGCATTTTAAACTGAAAATGTTCCTGTCAATGTATCTGAATCTATTATTTGTGCAGAATGGATACGGAAAGTACTGCCTTGACATGGAAGTCAATGATATTTCCGCAATCCGCTATCCCTGTCCCCGGTATATAGAGCAGTCCAGACAGGAGCTGGTGGACGGATTGACCGAGGTGGACAAGGAACGGATTCTGCAGGCTTTCATCCGGGATAAGGAAGGGCTGGAGAGGCAGATTGAGGAGAGCGGAAGGGTGGGAGATAAGATTCTGATTCTTACAGACCCGCTCTGTACGCTGGATGTGAGGGAACGGATTTTCCGGGATATCATCGACAGGTACAAGCAGGAAGGGACGATTTTTCTGAAGCCCCATCCCAGGGACAATCTGGATTACCGGAAGCTTTTTTCCGAGTATCCCCAGTTCGATGCCACGGTACCCATGGAAATGCTGAATTTTTTCCCGGGGCTGCGCTTTAAAAAGGTGGTTGCGGTGCTGACGGAGATTAAGGCGATCCGGTTTGCGGACGAAGTGGTGCGGCTGGGTGAGGATTTTATGGACGCTTATGAAGACCCCCTGATCCACAGGCAGAACGAACAGATATAAGAGGCGGAATAAGCACCGCTGTACGGCGGTTTTAACAGGAGGCGGAAAGTGCTGCAGATAGTAAAGAAACTTCGCGTATTATTGGATAAAAAACAAAAGCGCACCATGGCAGGCCTGATGGTGCTGATGATCATCGGCGCGTTTCTGCAGACGGCCGGGGTGGGAATGCTGGTGCAGGCGGTGAACGTGGTCATGGACCCCCAGGTCCTGGAAAAGGGCGGTATTGTGAAGGATTTTTACGATTTCCTGGGATACAGGGATTTCAAGAGCTTTTCCGTGATGGTGATGGTGTTCCTGGTTGTGACTTTCGCGGTGAAGAATCTGTTTCTTTTTGTACAGCAGAAGCTGACCCTGGCATTTGTGTATACAAATCAGTTTGCCACCTCCGAGAGAATGATGCGCAGCTATCTGCGCAGAGGATATGAATTTTATTTAAACGCAGACACAGCTGTAGTACAAAGGAGCATCACTTCCGATGTCAACAACATGTATGCGCTGATACTGGCGCTGCTGCAGCTGATGTCCGACGGCGTGATGTCCCTGTTCGTGGTGGGATACTGCCTGATGACAAACGGGGTACTGACGATGCTGCTTGCGGCTTCCCTTGTGCTGCTGATGGCGCTGATTAAGAATATTCTGAAGCCCATTATGTATAAGGCGGGCAAGGACAATCAGGATTACTACAGCGGTCTGTTTAAGTGGATATCGCAGACGGTGCAGGGGATCAAGGAGGTCAAGGTTACAGGCAAAGAGCAGTATTTTGTAGATGAATACCGAAAGTGCGGCAGCGGCTATGTGAGTGCCGTGCAGCGCTACAGCCTCTACAATAATATACCGAAGCTGCTGATTGAGACGGTCTGCATTGCCGTTATGATGGGATATATGATTGTGCTGACACTTCTGGGGACTGCCACGGAAAACATGCTGGAGGTACTCTCCACGCTGGCAGCCGCTGCCTTTGTATTGCTGCCGGCGGTAAACCGCATTAACAATCAAATCAATTCCATTGCTTATTTCGAGCCGTTTTTCATGGGGGTCAGCGACAATCTGCAGGATGAAATATCGGACAACAAGGTGGACATTTCTTTTGCCACTGACGAGGAGAAGCTGCCTCTGCGCCGCGCTATAGAACTGAAGGATATTGTATATGCGTATCCGAATACGGACAAGCTGATATTTGACCACGCAAGCCTTACGATTCCCATCGGAACGTCAGTGGGGATTGTGGGAACCTCCGGAGCGGGCAAGAGTACCATTGTGGACATTCTGCTGGGGCTGCTGGAGGTGCAGGAAGGGAGTATCTGCGCAGACGGTGCGGAGGTGAAGAACAGGTACCGGAACTGGCTGAAAAACATCGGCTATATCCCTCAGATGATTTTCATGCTGGACGACACCATCCGCAGAAACGTTGCCTTCGGCGTTCATGATGAAAATATTGACGAGGAGAGGGTCTGGGAGGTTCTGCGGGAGGCGCAGCTGGACGAGTTTGTGAGAGAGCTGCCCGAGGGGCTGGATACGGGTATCGGTGAGCGGGGAATCCGGCTTTCCGGAGGCCAGCGGCAGCGCATCGGCATTGCGAGGGCGCTCTATTACGACCCGGAAGTGCTGATTCTGGACGAGGCCACATCCGCCCTGGACAATGATACGGAGGCGGCTATCATGGATTCCATCAACAGGCTTCACGGGAGAAAGACACTGGTCATCATTGCCCACAGGCTTCAGACCATTGAAAAGTGCGACCTGGTCTACCGGGTGGAAAACGGGCAGGCCATCGCGCAGCGATTATAAGGCAAGGCTCGAAAACGCAGGAGAGCCATTGCCCTTTAGAGCCATCGCGCAGCGATTATAATAAGGAGATTATGTTTATGAAAAGTGTGGCAATCATTACTGCAAGAGGGGGCAGCAAGCGCATCCCCGGAAAAAATATCAGGGAATTCTGCGGCAAACCCATTCTGGCCTACTCCATAGAGGCAGCGTTAAAATCCGGCATGTTTGATCATGTAATGGTGTCCACAGACGACGGGGAAATAGCGGAAACGGCGAGAAGATACGGGGGAGAAGTCCCTTTCCTCCGCAGCGGGGAGACAGCCGGTGACTACGCCACCACCAATGATGTGCTGCTGGAGGTGCTGGAGGAGTATGAAAAAAGGGGAGAACATTTTGAACTGGGATGCTGTATTTATCCCACGGCGCCTTTTGTGACGGCAGGGAAACTGGCAGCCGCGGTGAAACGGCTGCTGGACAGCGATGCGGACACCCTGATTCCCGTGGTTCGTTTTTCCTATCCGCCGCAGCGCGCTATGCTGGTGCGGAACGAAAGGCTGGTGTTCGGACAGCCTGAATATATGGACAGCCGTTCGCAGGATTTGGAACCTCACTACCACGATGTAGGGCAATTTTACATTTTCAGGACGGAAGCCTTCCGGAAGAACAGGAAACTGATGCTGGGCAACATCCTGCCCCTGGTGGTACCGGAGACGGAGGTGCAGGATATTGATACGCTGACGGACTGGGAGATAGCGGAGATAAAATACCGGCGGCTGGCGGAGCGCTGATTCTTCGGGCATTATGCAGCAGGCAGGGCGGCATGGGGCACGGCGGTAAGGTGTGTTCATGCCATATACGGAAGCTGCCGAGGCTTCCCATAATAAAGACAGAGGATGGGCTATGGACGGAACGGCACGGAATGGGGCGGGGATGAAGCTGGCACTGCTTTCAAATGTAAACATGGATTTTGTTGTTCGTCTCCTGAAAAAGCGGGCGGAAACCTGGCAGGGGGAAGGATACGGCAATGAACTGGGGATTTTGATGAACCCGAACGCGTCTTATCACGCGTTTGGGCCGGACATCACTTTCCTGGTGATTGACTTGATGGAGCTTCTGGAGCATGAGCTGGAACCGGATGCGGCCGGGGCCAGGATAGACAGCTGGTTTAAAAGCCTGAAGGCATCCCTGCGGAAGGAAAGGATATACTATATTTCGGATGCATATTTATGGGGGACCGAACTTTCCGTGTTGGCGGACGCAGGGCGGAAGGAGGCGCTGGAGCATCTGTGGCAGCAGCGGCTGGCGGAACTTTGCGGAGAGCGGAAGAATGTGAGGATACTTCCCTGCCGCCGGATTGTGGAATCTCTGGGAGAGGAGAAAGCCTTTTCCGTGAAAATGTGGTATATGGGAAAAATACCATTGGGAAACGAGGCGCAGAAGATGCTGTGTGAGTTGATTCTGGACATGGCGGAAGCAGAGGCCCGGGTGCCGAAGAAGATGCTTCTTCTGGATTTGGACAACACACTTTGGGGCGGGCTTGCCGGGGAGCGGGAGCATACGCCGGTGGAGCTTTCGGAGGAACACGGAGGGCTGGCCTATAAAAACCTCCAGAGGGTGATCCTGCAGATGCAGAAGCAGGGCGTGCTGCTGGGAATTGTGTCAAAGAATAACGAGGCGGACGCCATGGAAATCCTGGAGCGGCATCCGCATATGGTGCTTCGTCCCGGCGCATTTGCCGCCATGCGTATCAACTGGGCGCCAAAGCATGAGAATATCAGAGAGATAGCGGCAGAACTGAATCTGGGACCGGATTCTTTTGTGTTCTGGGATGATTCGCCCCAGGAGAGACAGCTGGTGAGAGAGATGCTGCCCCAGGTGGCGGTGCCTGATTTTCCGGAGCGGAAGGAAGAACTTGCCTTCGCCATGGTGGAGATTTACAGGAAATATTTTGCCAAATCCGCGGTGACGGAGGAGGACAGGGCCAGGACCGCGCAATATGCCGCAAATGCGGCGCGGAAGGAATTGGAGGAGGCCGTGGGAAGCTTTGAAAGCTACCTGGAACAGCTGGAAATCAGGGCAGTCCGGGTAAATCCCCGAAAGCATGGGGAACGGCTGGCGCAGCTGCTGAATAAGACGAATCAGTTTAATTTGACTACAAGGCGGTATACACAGGGGCAGATAGCGCGGCTGCAGGAGGCGTCTGACATCAGAACATACCTGTACAGCGTGTCTGACAGGTTTGGGGACAACGGAGTGGTGGCTGCGATAATGGCAGACTGCAGCAGCGGGATTCCTGTCCTGACGGATTTCGTTATGAGCTGCCGCATAATGGGGAAAAACATTGAATACGCCCTGGCGGAGGATGTGGAGAGAGATCTGCGGGAGAGAGGCTATGAGCGGCTGCGAGGGATTTATATACCGACAGCCAGGAATATGCCGGCGGCCGATTTGTACGAGCGGCTGGGGTACCGGAAGCTGGACCCGGAAGAACTGCGTGGGGATGTGTGGGGGAAGGAGGAGGTACCTGCGGAAGCATGTGTATATGAACTCCGGCTTGACCGTACCCCCCACAGAATGTATTATGTAAAAATAGAAGAGGAAAATGCGGAATGAAGGAAAAAGTGATTGCACTGATAGAAAATGCCCTGGAACTTCCGGCGGGAACCATCACGGAAGACACCATGATAGAAGATGTGGAACAGTGGGACTCCCTTGCCCATGTGATGATTATCGGAGAACTGGAGGAGAAGCTGGGGATAGCGATTCCGCTGGAAGATGCAGCAGAACTGACAGGGATGCCGGAATTGCTGGAAGTATGTGAGGCGCTTCTGAGCGGCCGGGCAGGAGAGTAACGGGTTTCGGGGGCAGAGGAGGACACATGGGTGTAACATTGCGGGAAATACGGGAGGAAGACCTGGAAAATATCATGCGCTGGCGTATGGCGCCGGATATTACCAGGTATATGAATACCAATCCCGAATTAACCCTGGAAGGGCAGAAAAAATGGCTGGATTCCATAAGGAGAAATCCGGATGTGATGTACTGGCTGATTCAGGTGGAGGAACAGCCTGCGGGCGTAATCAACCTGACAGGGCTGGAAAATCCGGAGGGCAGAGTGGGCTGGGCCTACTATGTGGGGGAAAAGCGGCTGCGCAGTATGGGAACCGCGCTTTCTCTGGAGATGGGATTGTATGACCACGCCCTGGTTTCGCTGGGGAAGAAGGCCGTATACAGCGATGTTTTCAGCCTGAACAAAGGGGTGATTCAGCTGCACAGGCTCTGCGGCTGCGAGACGGTGGAAGAGAAGAAGGCACATGTGTGCAAAGAGGGAATCTGGTATGATGTGACCTATATGAGGATGACGGCAGAGCGGTGGCTGGCAGTCAGAGACGGTAAAAAGTACGAAAAAATTGCGTTTCTGGAC
This sequence comes from uncultured Acetatifactor sp., assembly GCA_910587555.1. Lineage (GTDB taxonomy): Bacteria > Bacillota > Clostridia > Lachnospirales > Lachnospiraceae > Acetatifactor. Next base: position 96,036 of record CAJULV010000002.1, on the reverse strand, counting down.
GTCTCCGGCATTTTTACCTGATCCTGGCTGAAGAAACAGATCCGCAGCTGCGTTGTGCAGGGAGAAGCTTGCCTGCCAGGTGCGGGAAGGAGCAGAGGCTTTGCCAATCTGCATCAGCCGGAAGGCATATTGCCTGCCAGGTGTGGGAAGGAGCAGGACCGATTTTGAGACGGGGAACGGATAATGCCGGGATGCAGCATTGCTTCCGGCAGATATTTCATGTGAAAGGGAGCCGGTATGAATAAAGAAATCAAAATAGGAAGCCATATTATCAGCAAGGACACGCCCGCGTTTATTGTGGCGGAGATGTCGGCAAACCACAATATGGACTACAATCGTGCAGTAGAAATTATGCGGGCGGCGAAGGAAGCAGGGGCGGATGCCGTTAAGATTCAGACTTATACCGCGGATACCATAACGCTGGACAGCGATGCGCCCTGTTTTCAGATTACCCAGGGAACCTTGTGGGACGGAATCACGCTGCATAAGCTGTATCAGACGGCTTACACGCCCTGGGAGTGGCAGGCGAAGCTGAAGGAGACGGCGGAGGACATGGGGCTGGAATTTTTTTCTTCCCCCTTTGATTTCAGCAGTGTTGACTTTCTGGAGGGACTGCAGGTGCCGGCGTACAAGGTGGCGTCGTTTGAGATCACGGACATTCCCCTGATCCGCAAGATTGCCGGGCTTGGGAAACCGATTATCATGGCTACCGGCGTAGCCGGGCTTTCCGATATTGAACTGGCGGTGCGCACCTGTAAAGAGGCGGGCAATGAGGATGTGATTCTCTTAAAATGTACCTCGGCATATCCCACACCCTATGGGGATGTGAACCTGCGCACCATGCCTTCCATGGGGGAAACATTCGACTGTATTACAGGCTTGTCTGACCATACTATGGGAGGCGCGGTGGCAGGCGCGGCGGTGGCGCTGGGGGCTAAAATGGTGGAAAAGCATCTGACGTTAAGGCGTGCGGACGGAGGCCCGGATTCAGCGTTTTCCATGGAACCGGAGGAATTTAAGGCCATGGTTGACAATATCCGCATTATAGAGCAGTCCCTGGGAAAGGTGACCTATGAGCTGACGCCCGGACAGGCGAAAGAGAGGGAGCATTCCCGTTCCCTGTTTATCGCCCGGGACATGAAAGCGGGGGAGGTATTTACGCCGGAGAACCTGCGGAGCGTCAGGCCTGCAAACGGCCTTCACACCGTCTACTATGAGGAATTACTGGGAAAGAAGGCCGCTGCCGACGTGAAGGCGGGGACACCCATGAGCTGGGGGCTGGTGGATTTCGGCCGGGCTTAGGGAGGCAGAATTCCGTTTCCGGCTCGCCGGAGGACGGTAAGCGAGGGACAGAAAGGGCGCGGCCGGAGTGAAAGGGACAGAGGGCAGAGGATGATTTTGATACGTGCGGACGGAAATGCCCGCATTGGCATGGGACACCTGATGCGCTGCATGACAGTCGCGGAGGAACTGGCAATGCTGCAGGGGAGCAGGGAGGGGATCTGTTTTGTGTGCGCAGACGAGGCGTCCGGTGAGTTTGTGCGGGAAAACGGGTTCCGGAGTTATGTACTGGGGACGGATTACCGGGACATGGAATCGGAGCTTCCGCAGTGGAAAGAGGTATGGGCCCTTTCTCCGCATAAACGAGCCAAGGTGCTGGTGGACAGCTATTATGTGACGGATTTATACCTGGAAGCTTTGGGCAGGACGGGCTATACCGTTTTGATGGATGACTACGGAACCCACTGCTATCCGGTGGATTGTGTTATTAATTACAATGCGCCGGCTGATTTGGAGGCATATCGGAAATTATATGGGAAAACCGGGAGCAGGCTTCTGATTGGCAGCAGCTATACGCCCCTTCGACGTCAGTTCAGGATGGCTGCGGAGGGGAACCGGGAGGAAGGCCCTGAAAGCATGGGGCATAATTCGGGAGCCGGGGCAACGCCGTCAGTCCAGCCCTCCGGGATGGAGGGGAACAAGCCGGAGAGGGCAGTCCAGCCGTCAATGGAGCCTTCCTGGACGAAGGGGAGCCAGCCGGAGGGGGCAGGCCAGGAATCCGTCCGGGAGGTACTGATTACCACAGGCGGCGGGGACAGCGGCAACATAGCCGGAAAGATATTGGACCGTATATACAATGACAATTTTTTGCTTCATGTGGTGACGGGACGGTTTCATCCGAATTTCCGGGAACTGCAGGAAACGGAAAAAAAGCATGGGAATATACAATTGCATCATGATGTAAAGGACATGGCAGGCCTGATGGCCCGCTGCCAGATTGCACTGACGGCCGGCGGCACTACCATTTATGAACTGGCGGCGCTGGGAGTGCCGTTTATCTGTTTTTCCTACGCGGAAAACCAGGAAGCGCTGGTGGCGTATATCGGGGAGAAAGAGATTGCGGATTCCGCAGGGAACTGGCATAAGGAACCGGAACCAACGCTTGACAGAATCGGAATCCTCTTTGAGAAACTGGCGGAGGACCCTGGAAGACGGGCATATTACCGCCGCAGGGAAAAGGGGATGGTTGACGGGGAAGGCGCGGTACGGCTGGCGCGGGAACTGCTGAAGCCTGATGCATAATACGCAGGCAGAAGCCGCGGAGTGCAGGAAAAGGGCACGAAATGCAGTCAGAAGCCGCGAAGTGCAGGAAAAGGGCACAAAACGCAGTCAGAAACCGCGAAGTGCAGGAAAAGGGCACGAAATGCAGTCAGAAACCGCGAAGTGCAGGAAAAGGGCACGAAATGCAGTCAGAAGCCGCGAAGTGCAGGAAAAGGGCACAAAATGCAGTCAGAAGCCGCGAAGTGCAGGAAAAGGGCACGAAATGCAGTCAGGAGAGTTGTGAAATGCAGGAAAGGGGCATGAGATGAAAAAGGCAGTGAGACGGACAATGATATATGGCATTTTAGCCGTTTTTCTGTTTGGGGCGCTCTTCCTGGCAACTTTTCGAAGCCGCCGAAGCCAGGCGAAAGAGAACGCGGTACAGATAGTAGTCTTCGGCGACAGTGTGATGGGGCTGGTTCGGGACGAGACGGCAGTGCCTGCCCGGCTGCAGGCTCTGACAGGGAAAACGGTATTTAATGCCGCGCTGGGGGGAACCTGTGCTGCAAGAAGCAGGAATGACAGAGGAATGGATTTGACGATGGGTTCCCTGTCTCTTGTGGGACTGACGAGAGCCGTATGGGCGGAAGATTTCAGCGTGCAGCAGTCGGTCAGGATACAGGAAGACAATACCGAATATTTTGCGGAAACTATCGACGGCCTGGCGAAGACGGATTTTTCCCGGGCAGAGACTATCATAATACAGCAGGGACTGAACGATTACCATTCAGGTACGCTGATTGAAAATCCGGAGGACCCCTATGATGTGCATACCTATCTGGGAGCGATTCGCACTTCGATCAAGGCTCTGAAAAAGGTGAATCCGGAGCTGCGCATTCTTCTACTGACGCCCACGTTTGCCTGGTATGTGGCTCCTGAACAGACCTGTGACGAGATAGACTACGGCGGAGGGACGCTTTCGGATTATGTGGAGGCGGAAATCCGGCTGGCACAGGAACTGGATTTGGAGATTGTGGATCTGTATTATGATGTTTATTCGCGTGAAAACTGGGAAGATTGGGAAGCATATACCGTTGACGGCATTCATCCCAACGAAGCGGCGAGAGAAATGCTAGCACAGCGGATTGCGGAGAACTTGTAGTTCGCCCGAAAAGGCTGCTGTACAGCGAGGAACAGGAAGAAGCTATAACAGCAGAAACGGAACAGGACCCGATCATGTGAATTCGTGAAGCGGGTTCACCCTTAAGCGTTGCCGCACAGCGGGTAAATGAGGAGGAATGACAAATGATGTCACCTGCACAGGCATTTCAAATCTTATATGGAAGGATACGGCGGGAGTGGAGATATGCTTTTCTCACCTGCTTTTTCACGGGGCTGCTGGTACATATGCCCATGCTGCTGTCGGATATTCCGAATCATGACGGCCTGGACAGTATGTATTTCGACCAGAACATGATTACCTCAGGCAGGTGGTTCCTGTCGGTTGCCTGCGGTTTTTCTTCCTATTATACGATTCCTTGGGTTATCGGTTTACTGGGACTTACGTTTCTGGGCGTTGCGGCGGCGGCGCTGTGCGAGCTGCTGGAGGTGAGGAAGCTTTGGGCAGTGATGGGCATCAGCGCCCTGCTGGCGGTTTTTCCGGCACTGGCTTCCACCTTTGCCTACGTGTATACATTGGATGGGTATATGCTGGCGCTGATGCTGGCGGTGCTGGCAGTTTTGTTTACAAAGCGTTTCCGGACGGGATTCCTGGCGGGGGCGCTTTGCCTGGCATTCAGCATGGGGATTTATCAGGGGTACCTGCCATTTGCCATGATACTGTCCATATATGCCGTGCTGATGCTGCTGGCGGAGAACGGCGGACAGCAAGTTGCGGCGGAATGGGACGAAAAAAGGCTGAAGACGGCGAAGAAGCGCCGCTGGGAAGCGCCGAATGCTGAAAAAGCCACCCAAAGCGGCCGGGAAAAGCCGGGGGAGGACAGAGTCCGTCCGGGAGAGGGACGTGCCGGGGCAGGGACGGCGGAAACAATCCGGGTAATGCTGCATTATCTCTATATGGGTGTGCTGGGAGCCGGATTTTATTACGGAATTCTGCAGATTCTGCTCAGAATTCAGGGGAAGGAACTGGATACCTATCAGGGGATTAGCGGCATGGCCTCCGGAAATGCTTCAGGAGGGCTGCTATCGACGATTGCCGAAATGTATGTGGACTTTTTCAAATTTTCCCTGAAGGGAAATGTGCTGTTTCAGAATACTTTTTCGCTGGCCGCCTGGGTGTTGCTGGCGTTTTCCGCAGCCGCCGCGGTATTTTTGCACGGCCGTCGCAGAAAGTACTGGAAGAATCCGCATCTGTTGGTTATAATGGTAGCAGCGGTGCTGGCGCTGCCTTTGGCGACCAATATCATCTTGCTGGTATCGCCCGAGGTGAACTATCATCTGCTGATGCGCTATCAGTGGGTATTGTATGCCGTGGGGGCGGTGGCTCTGGCGGGAAACGGCGGCTGCGGCACAGGGATGAAGAAGGGTTCATGGCCGGAGTGGGGAGCGCTGCTGTCGGCGGCGATTCTGGTTTTCTGCTATTGTATAACGGACAATATCGCTTACGCAAACCTGCAGAAGCGGTATGAGAAGACTTATGCCTATTGTATACGGCTTCTTGACAGGATAGAACAGACGGAAGGATATTTTCCCGGTATTCCCATTGCCATGGTGGGGGTTGTGGGAGACGAACAGTACCCGGTGACGGATATCACATTGCCGGTGACATCGGGCATGATAGGCATGAATGGCGACAGCCTGCTGTACAGGGGGGATAATTACCGTATTTTCATCCGGAATTACCTGGGGGCGACGCTGAATATCCTGCCGCCGGAGGCAATGGCGGAGATGTATTATTCGGAGGAGTATACTGCAATGGACAGTTTCCCGGGGGAGAATTCCATCCGCATTATCGACGGCATCATGTATATCAAGACGGAGAATATGGAGCGGTAACGGATGTTCTTTAGCTTTGCAGCGCTACAAGCTTGATGTCCCGTTGCCTGCAGCGGGGGTGTTGACTTGAAACAGGAGAGAAAATGGCACTTTTATCTATTGTTTTGCCGGCCTATAATGAAGAAGAGAATATAGCGAACACGGCGGGAGTGTTGTCCGGGCTTCTGGAGGAACAGGGCATCGACTACGAGCTGATATTTGTCAGTGACGGCTCGGGGGACGGGACATTTTCCGAAATCCGCAGGGCGGCGGAGAGGAACCCACGTATCAGGGGCGCGGAATTTTCCCGCAATTTCGGCAAGGAGCCGGCAATTTTTGCCGGGCTGGAGATGACAAGGGGGAATGCGGTCATTGTGATGGACTGTGACCTGCAGCACCCGCCCCAGGTGATTCCGCAGATGTGGAAGCTCTGGCAGGAGGGCGCCGAGGTAGTGGAGGGCATCAAAGTGAGCCGGGGAAAGGAAAGCCCGGTACACAGGCTTTCCGCGGGATTGTTTTATAAGGTTATGAGTAAGCTGATTAATATGGATATGGACGCATCCTCGGATTTCAAGCTCCTGGACCGCAAGGTGGTGGACGTGCTGCTGACACTGCCGGAACGAAATACCTTTTTCCGGGCGTTGAGCTTCTGGGTGGGCTTTCGGACGGAGTCTGTCACTTATGAAGTGCAGGAGCGGCAGTACGGGAAGAGCAAATGGTCCTTTTTCAGCCTGATGAAGTATGCCGTAACCAATGCCACTTCCTTCAGCACGCTTCCGCTGCAGCTGGTGACGGTAATGGGTGTGATTGCCATATTATTCAGCGTGGTGCTGTTTGTCCAGACATTGGTGAAGTATCTTTCCGGAACGGCTGTGGAGGGATTTACCACGGTGATTTTTCTGATCTTAATTATCGGCGGTTTTCTGATGCTGAGCCTGGGGATTATCGGACATTATATCGCGCGGATTTATGAGGAAGTAAAGGGCAGACCCAAGTATATCATCAGCAGGACGACATGGGATCCGGATTCGCCGGTTCGCTGAGTGTTTCGTATAAAGAATTTTCAATCGGCCATAAGCTGAAAATAAACATCAGATATAAAAAGAAAAGAGGTAAGCCATGATTAATTTCAATGTACCACCACATGCCCCGAAAGCGTATGAATATATTCAGGAGTGTGTCAGAAACCAGAAAATATGCGGTGACGGCTCGTACACCAAAAAGTGCAATGAATGGATTGAACGAAAGACAGGGACGGCAAAATGCCTGCTGACAACTTCCTGTACGCACGCGACAGAGCTTGCGGCGCTGCTGCTTCCCGGGATTGGGCCGGGGGATGAGGTTATCATGCCCTCGTTTACTTTCGTGTCAACGGCCGATGCCTTCGTGCTTCGGGGAGCGGTGCCGGTGTTTGTGGATATCAGGCCGGATACCATGAATATTGATGAAAAGCGGATAGAAGAAGCGATTACGGAGCGGACCAAAGCCATAGTGCCGGTACACTATGCCGGCGTGGCCTGCGAGATGGATACCATCATGGATATCGCAAAACGCCATGGGCTGGCAGTGATTGAGGATGCGGCCCAGGGGATCATGGCCTCCTACAAGGGACAGGCCCTGGGGACCTTCGGCAACTTTGGCTGTTTCAGCTTTCATGAGACCAAGAACTACAGTATGGGTGAGGGCGGAGCGCTTCTGATACGGGATCCGAAAGATGTGGAAGAGGCGGAGATTATCAGGGAGAAAGGTACCAACCGCAGCAAATATTATCGGGGGCAGATTGACAAGTATACATGGATCAACTACGGTTCCTCCTATCTGCCCAGCGATATGAACGCAGCCTATCTGTATGCCCAGCTGGAGATTGCGGAGGAGATAAATGAGTCCAGGCTTTTCTGCTGGAACCGCTATTATGAGAATCTGAAGCCGCTGGCGGAGGCGGGAAAGATAGAACTGCCTGTGGTTCCGGAGGGATGTGTGCATAACGGGCATATGTTCTATATCAAGGCGGCAGATCTCGGGGAGCGGACGGAGCTGATAGATTATCTGAAAAAAAATGATATCCATTCGGTATTTCATTATATTCCGCTCCATACCGCGCCGGCGGGGCTGAAGTTCGGCCGTTTCCACGGGGAGGACAGATACACTACCAGGGAGAGCGAGCGGCTGGCACGCCTGCCCATGTATTACGGGCTGACAGGGGAACAGGTAGATTATATCTGTGATACCGTGAAAAAGTTTTATGCATAGGCTCCGGTATCAGGGAGAGGAGATTTGATGCAGGGTGTAAAAAAGGCGGCGGCACATATGGCGCCCGTTGTCAGAGGGATGCTTTTTACGGGATTTACCATTCAGATTCTCTTCGGCCTGGCCTGGATGTGCCGAAATTTCGGGCATATTCAGGACTTCGGGGAAGCAGAGTCTGTTCTGTATGGGGCAATCCTGCGCCTGTGCGGGGAGAATCCCCAGATATTGTACCTGCTGCAGCTTGCGGCGGCATTCTGGGCAGGGTATTATTTTTTGGAGAAGCTGCAGCCCTCCGGCAGAGGGATTGTCGGAAAAGGCCGGGGGATATGGAGGGCGCTGGTTCTCCTGTCCTGTCCCTTTGCCATGCAGTGCCATCTTGCGCTTCTGCCCTTTTCGTTCATGAATTCCCTGTTTCTGCTGATGCTTTCGTTTGTACTGCAGGCAGCGGGACGGAGGAGGGAAGCGCCGCGTATACAGCCGGCAGCGCCTGCTTCCGGGCGCGGGCGCGTGGCGCTGCTTCTGGCGCTGGCAGTCTTCTGCGGCGGGTTGTTGGCGGTGCTGTCCGGTGCGACGGATACCGCCGGGCGGGAAGAGACGGGACGCAGCATCGAAGCGGCCATGGCAAGACGCCTTGCCTGGCCAACCATATGGGTGGACCATGACAATTGGACGGAAGATTTACAGGAGATTACCGGGGAAGTGGTGTGGGATGCGTCCCTGACACCCGGGAATATGGAGCATCTGGAGGCAGCCATCGAAGAAAAGGTATCGCCGAAGGCGGCAAGGGCATATTACCGGCAGATCGCGGAGACGGGGTGGAAGGCGCATGCATCCATGGTGGTCCGGCAGATTGGCTGGGATGTGCTCGGCTATACGGTGACACCTGTGATTATGCAGATTCAGCTTCGGGGAGGCGCATACGTTTCCCATACCGGGAGAAATTATGAGATTATGGGCGGGAGAGCGCCTATTTTGACGCGAAATTATGTGGATTATTACAGTTGGTGGTTTGTGACAATGATTTTTCTGACACTGATGTCAGCTGCGCTTAAGCTGTCTGCGGGAGAGAAAATCCGCTGGCGCAGTGGGGCGGTTACCGCCGTGCTTTCCCTGTTTTTCTGCGGAATTCTGGTGGGGATACTTGTGCTGCGCGGTGCGGGGATAATGGATTATAAATATACGGCGGCAGTGAATCAACTGTGGCTTGTTCCGGCGCTGATGCAGGCTTGGGGCGGCGGGCAGGGACGGGATAAGTGCCCGGGGGGAGCCGGATGCGGCGCCTTTGCAGGAATCAGTGATTTCTCGATAATGGCCTCCGGAGGCGAAGCGGGAAAGGAGTAGGAGAGATTGGGAGTACAGTTATTGATTTTGGCTGTTTTGCTGCTGGCGGCTCCTGCCGTTGTGGGCGGACTGTTTCTGAAGGCGGATAAACTGGGCGGCCATCTGGTCTTTCGCTGGGTCAGCGGGCAGTTCCTTCTGTGGGCGGGCTTTCAGCTGATCAGCGTACCCTTGATTATTCAGGAACACAGCTTCAGCCGCCTGGTGCAGCTGTTTACAGGATATGTTGCGGCGATGGCACTTTTGGCTGTGGCCGTGGAGATTCAGCGTCTGGTGAAGGGGCGTAAGCCGTCGCCGGACCGGACAAGGGGGCAGGGAAGCGGGGACAACCCGGCATCGGGTGTCCTGCTCTGGCTGGTTTTCTGGGGGGTGCTGCTGCTTCAGCTGGTTCAGGCAGTGCGGCTTTCCTATGCGGATACGGACGACGCATACTATGTGGCGATATCATCCATCACCCAGGAGGCGGATACCATGTACCGGAAGCTTCCTTACACGGGAGGGTCGACGCTGATGGATATCAGGCATGGGCTGGCACCGTTTCCGATTTGGATATCCTTTCTGGCAAGGATGTCGGGGATGCCGGCGATAACGGTGGCAAAAGTGGTGCTGCCGGTGGTGCTGATTGCCATGACATATGGGATATTTTATCTGTTCGGCAGAGTTTTATTTCCGGAAGGGGGGAGGCAGCTGCCGCTGTTTCTTGTATTTGCGGAGGTGCTGGTCCTGTTCGGAAATTATTCCATCTACACGGCGGAAAACTTTCTGATTGCCAGGAGCCGTCAGGGAAAAGCGGCTCTGGCGAATATCGTGATTCCGTTTCTTGTCTTTCTGATGCTCCTTCTTCTGAAGAAGCTGCAGGAGAAACAGCGGATACAGGTGTCATTTTACCTTTTGCTGGGAGCTGCGGCGGTGACGGGATGCCTGTGCAGTACGCTTGGGGCGTTTCTGGTTTGCCTGGCTGTAGGAATTGCCGGATTGCTGGGAGCGCTGTGCTATAAGCGCATCCGGGTGCTTTTTCCCCTGTGCGCCTGCTGCGTTCCCTGTGCGGCGTATGCGCTGATTTATCTGCTGCTGGAGTGAGTGAAGCGCTTATAAAGGCATATGGCCGGATAAAGGGTACCGGGAGGGCATATGCGGAACTTAATTGTTGGGAGAGACCATGGGAATTGATATGTTAGCACTGTTTCGGGATTATATGGGTACGGGAATGATTGTGATCTGGTATCTGATAGCCCTGCTTTATCTGTGGATGAAGGAAAAAAGACGTTATATGCGCATTCTTTTTATCTATATGCCTGTTGTGCTTCTGGTACTGTACTTTAACCCGCTGTTTGCGCAGCTGGTATATAAAGTCACTGGGGACGAGGTATATTACCGGATTCTGTGGCTGCTGCCGATTACCGTGGTAATCGCGTATACCTGTGTGTGCATCACGGGATGTATTGCGCAGGTCAAACCGCCCCAGGGGAGTCTTTTCCATGCCTGGAGGGGATTGCCGGCGGATCTGGCAGCGCTGTGTATGGCGGGGGCGCTTGCGGTTTCCGGCAGCCTGATTTACAGCAGCCCGCTTTTTTCGAAGGCGGAGAACCTGTATCATGTGCCGGACAGCGTGGTCCATATCTGTGATGCTATCAATGTGCCGGGCAGGGAAGTGATGGCGGCTTTTCCGCTGGATTTGGTGCCTTATGTAAGGCAGTATTCCGCTTTTGTCTGCATGCCCTACGGGAGGGAGATGACAGTGGACAGATGGAATTACCATGACCCGCTCTGTGACGCCCTGGAACAGGACCCCGTTGACCTGGAGGTACTGGTACCGCTGGCAAGGGAGGCGGCCTGTCATTACTGTATCCTGCCGGCAGACCGAAAGCTGACGGGAGATCCGCAGGCTTTCGGCTGGACATGGTTTGCGGAGATAGACGGCTATGTGATCTACAGAGATTCGGCTGTAGAATTGTGGAATCCGGAAACCCAATCATTCCAGTAAATGACTGAAGTAGTTGAGCGCATACACAAAGCGTTCGGCTACTTTTTTGCGTCCGGCCAGATTCAGGTGCAGATGATCCGTCAGATATTCCGGCGCCTGGTCTTCGTTTATGGTACCATACAGGTTATCCACGAAGGTGACCCCCCTGGAGTTACAGGAAGCATACTGCTTGATCACATAGGTACTGAGTACATCCCAGCCGTACCGCTGGATATCACTGCTGATGTAATCTCCGTTTTCGTCCAGCCCATAGGCATAGGTGGGGGACATGACGATGATGCGCAGATTGGGATAAAAATAATGAAGGAGTTCAATACCGGCCTCCGTATTGCCGGTAAACTGTGTGACATCCGTATCTTTCGCATCATTATACATGGGATGGCCGGCCAGATAATCGCTGCCGTCGTACATGACCACCACCACATCCACAGTGGCGAGGTCAACGGAAGTCAGGGTATTGTATACGTCCCAGGCTTCGGCGGGCGCGCTGTCTCCCAGAAGATCCATTCCCTTGTGGAACTCGGCGTCCGTATCTTCATGATATCCCGTGGCCAGAGAGCAGAGCCAGTAAAAATTAAAGATATCCATGGGATGCGCCGCCGCGTCCAGGCTGTCGCCGTCCGCAGCCAGATAGCTGCCGCTGACGGAACAGTTATATACGGTGGCGCCTGTCATCTGCGCAATGAGAGCGGCAAGGTTATCTTCGGAACTCCTGTCGTCCGCAAAAGGGGCATTGCCGAATGCGACTATGGTGGTGCCCTCCCCATAGTGCTTGTACACGGGATTGCCTTCCGCATCAAAGAGGGGGAGTATGGTGTCGAAGTTATCCTCATAGGTTCCCGGCCCGTCTTTGAAGATTTCGCTCAGGTCCACGTGGACTCCGAAATTCGCTATTTTGTAGACCAGGCCGCATATAAACAGCAGAAAGACGGTGAGGAGGGCAATGTGTACGACCCGGAAGGGACGGTCATTCTTTTTTCCCTTTTTCCCGGCAGCAGCGGGATGCGCGTCCTCCGAAGCCGGTTCTGCGGACGCTACCGCGCCGCTGTCATTTTCCAGGTCTATAATATCGATATCCGGTATGGGAAGGGTGTTGCCCCGTTGTGTGTCGTTAGCGTTTCGCTTATTTTTCATACGGTACTCCGTTTCTTTTTTATTTATCATTTTACTATTATGGAGCGGGAAAGTCTACATTATTAATACGATTTAAAACATTTTAAGAAATTATAAAGAATTGTAGTTCTTACTTGAACATGTGATGCTGAAATGCTATAATATTACAGATTTATTACGGGATTTGGATTTGGGAAGCGGGTAAGCATGAATTTTATATTCAGCTTCTGGCAGATGTCCGCGGAAGCGGGCATGGGGAAAGGTGAAAAATACGCTTTCATGCTGTTGCATTCATGTCTGCGAAAGCGGACGGGGGTAGGAAAATGAAAAACTTTTTGAAACGTGGCAGGAACAGTGATTCCGGGAAGATGGATCCTTTCATGGAGAGGGATACCTATTGGGACGAGGACGAAAATGTATATGACTGGGACAGCGCGGAAGAAGACAGTGCTTACATAGAAGAAGCGGCGGAGGAACCTGAAGAGCGGGAAGAACTGGAAGAAGCAGATACAGGCTATGAGCCGGTTGACGACGAAGTGAGTTACTCCGAGGCTGTGGAACATGAAAGCGATGATGGGAGCCGTGTGAGGTTCCCGATGCGGGACAGAAGGGATGCGTTTATGCTGTCCGAAGAGGAAAGGGAGACGGAACCGGATTCATATGGGTTCGGGGAAGGGACAGCGGGCGAGGCGCACTGCGGGCCGGAGGAAACCATGGAGGCGGATGAGGTGTACTATGAGCCGGATGAAGCCATGGAAGCGGACGAGGCGCACTATGGGCCGGAGGAAACCATGGAAGCAGACGGGGCATACTATGGGCCGGAAGGAGCCATGGAAGCGGACGAGGCGCACTATGGGCCGGAGGAAACCATGGAGGCGGACGGGATGTACTATGAGCCGGATGAAGCCATGGAAGCGGATGAGGTGTACTATGAGCCGGATGAAGCCATGGAAGCGGACGGGGTATATTATGGGCCGGATGAAGCTGTGAATGCGGAGAACGGGGATTTTGCTTCCGGAGAGTCGGGGGATATCTGGTATGAAGAGGAACCGGCATCCCGGGACCTGGCAGGCGGTTATACGGATGAGCGGTATGACGATGCGGCCGCCGATCGCTATGGTTTCGAGGCGGAAAACGGAGCCGAACCGTATGGCAGGCAGGCAGCATTTCGTGATACGCAGGAAGAGGAGGGCGATTTCTGGCAGGAAAATGCGGTAACGCCCGCCGGAAACCACAGCAGGGCAGGGAATCGCGGGGCTGCACGTCCGGCGAAGCCGGCAGCGAATAAGCAGGCAGCGGGCAGGAACAGGCAGACCGCAGGCAGCGGTGGGGGAGGCGGACTTTTTGCAAGGCTGGGAAGCGCCGTCCGCGGCATGGATGTCATGGACAGGGTGATGGTGATAACCGGTGTGGCGGTACTGGTGCTGGCCATTGTGACAGGCGGCATATTTATCCGTATTAATACCAATAAAAAGCAGATTGCCAGCTTTGCCGATGTAGGCAGGGAGCTGGAAGGAATTAACATGATAGGCGAGAGCGGGCTGCTGGCTGTGGCAGGCGTGCAGATGGCCAGGCTCAATGCGGAGACGCCGGCTCCGGAGGAAGAACCCGATGACGGCTATCACGAGAACGGCTACGAGCGGGAAGTATCCGTAGAGCCGAGTTTTACATCGGTTCAAAAGGATTTAAAGATAAAATTCATCAACAAAAAATCGGATAAACTGGTGGCAAACGTCCCCTTCTCCGTAACGGTTACCGACCCTGACGGGAAGTCGCAGATTTGGTCCGATGATGATATGGACGGAATTATCCATAAGAAAGAACTTAAGCCCGGCACATATCAGGTGGCAATGGAACCGCTGACCGACAAAAAATATGCGGGTTACAGCCTTTTTACGGACAGCCGGTCCGTGGAGGTGAAAAAGGAAATTGCCTACGAAAAGGTTAATGTGGCAAATGAGGTGAAGAAGGAAAGCGAGGTCAATGCCGCAAAGGAGGACACCAGAAAGAATGAGACAGTGGTGGAATCCACGCTGAAGGATACGGTGGCCTGGGTGGAGAGCAAGGTGATATCGGCTACTTACAATGAGGTGGCAAAGAATACCATACCGGATCCCGTGACGCTGGCAGTGGCCACGGCGCAGCGGGTGCTGTATCTGAGTGCGGAGGAATCCGAAGTGCCGATCACGGAGGGTTCAAGTCCGGAAGTCTCGGAGGAGCCGCCCGCAGATCCCACGGAGGAACCCACGCCAGAACCCACAGAGGCACCCACACCGGAACCCACGGAGGCGCCCACGCCAGAACCCACAGAGGCACCCACGCCGGAACCCACGGCGACGCCTACACCGGAACCTACGGCAACGCCCACACCGGAACCCACGGAGGCGCCCACAGCGACACCTACGCCTGTTCCGACAGCAACGCCTACGCCTGTTCCGACAGCAACGCCGACGCCGACACCCCCGGTGCTGGCAAAGGGAACCGTATCGGTAACGCCGGAAGAGCTGAATGCGGTGCCGGGCAATGTGCTGGCGGCAAAAGCGACGGCAGCGGGATTCACAGCTGGCCAGAAGGTTGTGTATGCGGTTGTTTCCAGCAATACGGCAGTAGCTACGGCAACGGTGGATGCGGCAGGTAATATCAATGTCACTGCTGTGGCGGACGGGACGGCGCTGATTACAGTGGCGGCGAGCTATGAAAACGGCGGGGCGGAGACCCAGGCCACGGCATCCATACGTGTCAGCGTCCTGGGCAGCAATACCCTTACGCTGGATAAAACCGCGCTGACGGTGTATGCAGAGGTACCTGCGGTGATTAACGCACTGTTTTCCAATACGCTGGCGGGCCTGCCCGAGGTGACGGCGGAATCTTCGGATACCGGAATTGCCGCAGTGAAGGTGGATAAGGCAGCGATAACCGTTACAGGCGTCAAGGAGGGCACGGCAGTTATAACCGTGAAGTGCAGGTACGGGAACCAGGACTTGAGCGCAACCTGTAATGTCACGGTTCGCAGGCATCCCCGTGAGGACAATGTGACTTTGCTGAAGGATGCAGGCGGCCAGCAGCTGTATGTGCTGGTGGATAATGAATACAGGGAAGCTACCAGGGCGGATTACTACACGGCAGATAAATTTTACATAAAAGGCGAAGCAAAATACACCGGATGGCAGACGCTGGAAGGTAAGGTATATTATTTCAAGGCAGACGGCAGCAAGGTTACCGGTGAGCAGATTATCCAGGGCGCGAAATACAATTTTGCCAGCGACGGTTCCCTGGTGACGGGGAGCAACGGTACCGTGGGTATCGACGTATCCAAGTGGAACGGCAAAATCGACTGGAACGCAGTGAAGAATTCCGGCATTTCCTATGTGATTATCCGCTGTGGCTACAGAGGTTCCACCCAGGGAAGCCTGATTGAAGACCCGAAGTTTGAGACCAATATCAAGGGCGCCACGGCGGCGGGGCTGAAAGTGGGCGTATACTTCTTCTCCCAGGCAGTGGACGAGACGGAAGCGGTGGAGGAAGCTTCCATGGTATTGGATCAGATCAGGAATTACAAGATTTCCTATCCGGTCTTCCTGGATGTGGAAGCCAGCGGCGGACGGGCGGATAAGATTGATAAGGCCACCAGGACCGCAGTGTGCAAGGCCTTCTGCCAGACGATCCAGAACAGCGGCTATACGGCGGGTATTTATGCCAACAAGACATGGCTGGAGAGTAAGATTGATACCGGAAGCCTGAGCGCTTACAAGATCTGGCTGGCCCAGTATGCTGCCAAGCCCACATACAAGGGCAGATACGACCTGTGGCAGTACAGGTCAACCGGCAGCGTCAGCGGAATCAGCGGAAATGTGGATTTCAATATCAGCTATCTTGGATATTAAGGGGACATTTTCCGCCGCACCGGTTATAATGTGTGAAAAAGGGCAGCTTCGGCAGAGGTATCTGCTGGGGCTGTTTTTTTGAAAATCCACGGCGGAGGGCCGGATAAACCGGAAGATGCCCTGTATCGGACAGGGAAAGAATGGCCGACTTTACAATTGACATAATTTGGAAGAGTCCGTATAATGAGTTTAGTTGATTGTTTTGTGTGCCGTATGGAACTTTCCTTTTCAGCAATACTAATATCAAATACATTTTACGACAAAAGGAGTAGAAAAATGCGAACTTATCTTGTGACAGGAGGCGCCGGATTTATCGGCTCCAATTATATTCAGTATATGTTTCGGAAATACGGTGAGGAAATCCGCATTATCAATGTGGACCTGCTGACTTATGCGGGAAATCTGGAGAATCTGAAGGATATCGAGAACAGCCCCAACTATACCTTCGTCAGGGCGGATATCTGCGACAAGGAAGCCATCGCCGGGATTTTTGCGGAAAACGACATTGACAGGGTGGTGCATTTTGCGGCGGAGAGCCATGTGGACAGAAGCATCCGCAATCCGGAGGTTTTTGTGCAGACCAATGTGCTGGGTACGGCTGTGATGCTGAACTGCGCCAAGGCTGCCTGGGAGCTGCCGGACGGGAGTTTCCGGACGGGAAAGAAATTCCTCCATGTATCCACGGACGAAGTGTATGGCTCTCTGCCTGAGGATGAGAATGCTTATTTTTATGAGACCACGCCTTATGACCCCCACAGTCCCTATTCCGCCAGCAAGGCGTCGTCGGACATGCTGGTGAAATCGTACATGGATACCTATCACTTTCCGGCAAATATCACCAACTGCTCCAATAATTACGGACCCTACCAGTTCCCGGAAAAGCTGATTCCGCTGATGATCAACAATGCGCTGCAGGGAAGGAAGCTTCCGGTGTACGGAGACGGCAAAAATGTTCGTGACTGGCTGTATGTGGAGGACCATGCCAAGGCCATCGATATGGTGCAGGAGCAGGGACGCCTGTTTGAAACCTACAATATCGGCGGGCATAACGAGAAGCAGAATCTGGAGATTATCCACACGATTATAGAAGTGCTGCAGGAGAAGCTGCCGGATTCCGATCCCAGAAAAGCCCATGTGAGTACGGACCTGATTCAGTATGTGGAGGACCGCAAGGGCCATGACCGCAGATATGCCATTGCGCCTGACAAGATTAAGGCAGAGATCGGATGGTATCCCGAAACCATGTTTAAAGACGGTATCCGAAAGACAATTGAGTGGTATTTCGATCATGAGGACTGGATGAAGAATGTGACCAGCGGCGATTACCAGAAGTATTACACAGAGATGTACGAAAAGTAGGAAACGGGCAGGGTTTTTCGCTGCGAAGGAAGAACGATAGAAAACGGAGGAAGATTGATGAAGGGAATTATATTGGCGGGGGGTTCCGGCACCAGGCTGTACCCTCTGACAGAGGCGATTTCCAAACAGATAATGCCGGTGTACGACAAACCGATGATTTATTATCCATTGTCCACACTGATGCTGGCGGGAATCCGTGAGATTCTGATTATCTCTACGCCCAGGGATGTGCCTGTATTCCGGGAGCTTTTAAAAGACGGGCATCAGCTTGGGATGGAGCTGTCCTATGCGGTGCAGGAGCAGCCAAATGGGCTGGCGGAGGCGTTCCTGATCGGGGCTGACTTTATCGGAAACGACAGAGTGGCGCTGGTGCTGGGGGATAATATTTTCTACGGACAGAGTTTTTCCAGGGTGTTGAAGAGCGTGGCTGCCAGGGAAAAAGGAGCTACCATTTTCGGCTACTATGTCCGCGACCCCAGGGAGTACGGCGTGGTGGAATTTGACGAGAACGGCAATGCCCTCTCCATTGAGGAGAAACCGGAAAAACCCAGGAGCAATTATGCGGTTCCCGGCCTGTATTTTTATGACGAAAACGTAGTCGAGATTGCCAGGAATGTGAAGCCTTCAGCCAGGGGGGAGCTGGAGATTACCAGTGTCAACAATGCTTACCTGGAGCGGGGGATGCTGCATGTAGAGACTCTGGGACGGGGCTTTGCCTGGCTGGATACCGGAAATCACGATGCGCTGCTGGATGCGGCGGACTTTGTGGCGGCATTCCAGAAGCGGCAGGGACTCTATATTTCCTGCATCGAGGAAATCGCGTACAAGAGAGGCTTTATTGACAAGGAACAGCTGCTGAAGCTGGCGGAGCCGCTGATGAAGACAAATTACGGAAAATATCTGGTAGAGGTAGCAAATGGACTCTAAGCTGCGGAGGATGGCAATCCTGTCGTCCATGGCCGTGATCCTGCTGGTGTCCCTTCTGGTACTCTATATCAACAGGCCGCCCGGGAACAGCGGGAACAGGGCGTCCCAGGCTACACAGAGTCCCTTGCCGCAGGAGGATGAGGGGGAGCAGGAGGCCAGGAAGCCGGGACAGATAGGAGACGATCTGTCGGCGTTTCTCAGGGACAATACTTTTTTTGACCAGGAAGTGAATCCCGTCCTGGAGGCGGCGAAGGATAATGCGGCCAGGCTGTCGCTGGTGGTGACTTCCGTGGAGAAGGATCTCCGCATCCAGATTGTGGACACAAAGGGGAACCCGGTGACGGGGAAAAGCTTTTTTGTGGAACTGGAAGGCCTTGGAGAGTATAAGGACCTGGATAAGGACGGCATTATCTATATCGGCGACCTGCCGGCGGGAGAGTATTATGTGGAGCTGATGCCCATGGAAGGCTACCGCGTGCCGGCCAACGAGACCAGGGTGCGGGTGAAGGACAAGGTGGAGTATGTGGCCATCGACGATATTTCCCTTTTGATCAAGACAGAGGAGGAGATTGACGCCGAGGCTGAGGATACGGCCGTGATGGATGCCCTGGAGGACGCGGATAAAACGGAAATCAAAAAGATTCAGAAGTCTACGGCAAATTCGCAGGTGGGCATCGATGTCTCCAAGTGGAACGGCGAGATTGACTGGGACAGAGTACAGAATGCAGGAGTGGAATTTGCCATTATCCGGGCCGGTTACCGCGGCTCGGTGACGGGCAGCCTGGTAGAGGACCCTAATTTTAAGGCCAATATACGGGGCGCCGCTGCCAGCGGGCTGCCGGTGGGCGTTTATTTCTTTACTCAGGCGGTAAACGAGGTGGAGGCAGTGGAAGAAGCTTCTGCGGTACTGGAGCTGATTCGGGAATACAACCTGGACTATCCGGTATTTATCGATACCGAGGGCGCAGGAGGAAACGGAAGGGCGGATAATCTGGACGTGGATACCAGGACAAGGGTCTGCGAGGCGTTCTGCAGTACCATTGCAAACGCGGGCTATACCGCGGGCGTCTATGCCAGCCGGAACTGGTACAATCATTATCTGTATGCGAATAAGCTGGAGAACTATTGTATCTGGCTTGCGGAGTACCGCAGCGTGCCGCTATACCAGGGGTACTACCAAATGTGGCAGTATACATCCCAGGGCAGTGTGGACGGTATCGAAGGAAATGTTGACATGAATGTCAGTTATTTGCCCAATTAGTATGACCGGACAGAGAGTTACCGATACATCGAAAAAATACAATGCGGAGAGCTTCCGCCGGCGCCGGGGATACGGCCGGCGCGCAGCGGAGGCGGCGAGGAGGGTTTGACATGGGAAAAATCAGTGTGGAGACATGTGAAATCGAGGGATTAAAGGTGATTACCCCCAAGGTTTTCGGAGACGAAAGGGGATATTTTTTTGAGTCTTATCAGTATGAGGACTACAAGGCGGCGGGGATTGACCAGGTATTTGTGCAGGACAACCAGTCTTCCGGAAGGCGCGGTGTGCTGCGAGGCCTTCATTTCCAGAAAGAATTCCCCCAGGACAAGCTGGTACGGGCGATCCGGGGCGAGGTATTTGATGTGGCCGTGGATTTGAGGAAAGGTTCTCCTACTTTCGGCAAGTGGTTCGGGGTTGTACTCTCCGAGGAGAACAAGAAGCAGTTTTTTATACCGAAGGATTTTGCGCACGGCTATCTGGTGCTTTCCGATTACGCGGAATTTTGCTATAAATGTACGGAATTTTATCATCCCGGCGATGAGGGCGGGCTGCTGTACAATGACCCTGCCATCGGCATAGAGTGGCCGATTCCGGAGGGAATGGAGCTGGTGATGGTGGAGCGTGACAGAAGCTGGGGCGGGCTTGCCCAATGCGAGAAGAAATTTTAGTCCCCGGGTAACGGCCAAATGATTGTCTGCGCATGATGAGCCGGGCAGCTGCGTCAGGATGGCGGAATACCCGGGGCGGACAGCGGGAGCGAGGTAAGGGGTTTAACTATGAAGATAAGCAAAAAAGGCGGAATTGCCATATTTTCATCCATAGGGATATTGATGGGACTGCTCATTGTTCTGCACCAGAATCCCGGGCCAGGCGCAAACCCGCAGGAGGAACTGCTGAAGAAAATTATTTCCTGTATACTGATTCTTGCCGCATGTGTCGTGTTTGCGAAATGGTATGAGAAATTTACCACGATTCCGGTGGAGCTGTACCAGAGCAGGCATCTGATCTGGAAGCTGGCGAAAAACGATTTTAAAAAACGTTATGCGGGTTCCTATATGGGAGCGGTCTGGGCACTGGCGCAGCCGGTGGTGACCGTGGGAATGTACTACATTGTATTTGACAAGCTGATGGGGAATGCGGGCCGTGGGGCGGAGGGGATACCCTTTGTGCTTTTTCTGACTGCCGGGCTGGTGCCCTGGTTCTATTTTAACGAGGCCCTGAATAACGGCACAAATGCCCTGCGGGAATACGACTATCTGGTGAAGAAGGTCGTATTTAAGATCAGCATTCTTCCTATTATCAAAATCATAGCGGCAACTTTTATTCATGTTTTTTTTGTGGGAGTACTGCTGCTTGTGGCCGCGCTGTACGGATATTACCCAACCGTATATACGGTCCAGGTGGTATATTACAGTTTCTGTCTGTTTATTTTTGTGTTGGCGCTCTGCTATGCGAGCTGTTCCGTCGTGGTCTTTTTTAAGGATTTGACGCAGATTATCAACATCGTGCTGCAGATTGGGATCTGGGCTACCCCTATCCTGTGGAATATCGAAGCGGCGCCGGCGGGATGGGTGCTTGTGCTGAAGCTGAATCCGCTGGTGTATGTGGTGGAAGGATACCGCAGCGCCATATATGGGAGGCAGTGGTTTTTCCAGGATTTTTTCTCCACCATGTATTTCTGGATTGTGACGGTGGCGCTGTTCGGCCTGGGGGCGGCAGTGTTCCGGCGGCTGAAGGTGCATTTTGCGGATGTTTTGTAGTTGCCTGGGGGTATCATGAAAGACAGAGAGACGAAGATACAGGTGCAGGAGGTGGATGTCCCTGCAATTGAAATCAAAGATGTGGTAAAGGTGTACAAGCTGTATGACAGGGCCAGGGACAGGGTAAAGGAATCCCTGGGCCTGGGCAGGAAACAGGCTCATAAGCTGCACTATGCCTTAAACGGCGTCAGCATGAACATTTACCGCGGCGAGACTGTGGGCATCATCGGCACCAACGGATCAGGCAAGTCCACCATATTGAAAATCATCACCGGGGTGCTTAATCCCACTGCGGGGGAGACCCATGTGGCGGGGCGGATTTCGGCGCTTCTGGAGTTGGGCGCCGGTTTTAACATGGAATATAACGGCATCGAAAATGTGTACCTCAACGGTACCATGATGGGCTTTACGGACAGGGAAATCGATGCCAAGCTGCCGGAAATCCTGGAATTTGCCGATATCGGGGATTATGTGAACCAACCGGTGAAGACCTATTCCAGCGGTATGTTCGTGCGGCTGGCTTTTGCGGTCGCCATCAATATTGAGCCGGAAATCCTGATTGTGGACGAGGCGCTTTCCGTGGGGGATGTGTTCTTTCAGGCAAAGTGCTACCATAAGTTCGAGGAATTCAAGAAGATGGGAAAGACCATCGTGTTTGTCAGCCATGATTTGAGCATTATCAGCAAATACTGCGACAGGGTATTTCTGCTGAATAAGGGAAACCTCCTTGGGGAAGGTTCTCCCAAGGAAATGATAGACGCCTACAAGCGGGTGCTGGTGGGACAGTACGAGATCCCGGCAGGGCACGGCGGCACGGCGGAAGAGCCGGAGGGACAGGCAGGCGCGCCGGAAACCCTCCGTAGTGCGGGCGTGAACCCGGATGCCCAGGAATACGGCACGAAACAGGCGGAAATCGTGGATTATTACGTAACGGACGAGCGCGGAGTGCGGTCGATGGCCATTCTGAAGGGCGCGGTATTTACCCTGCATATGCGTGTCAGGTTCCATGACCATGTGCCGGCGCCGATTTTTGCGTTATCGATTAAAAATGTATTAGGTATTGAAATTACGGGAACCAATACCATGATAGAGAAGGCTTACCTGGAAAGCGGGGAGCCGGGACAGGTGAAGGATATCGCTTTTACCCAGAAGATGACCCTCCAGGGCGGGGAGTATCTGCTGTCCCTGGGGGTGACAGGATACAACGGAGATACATTTGAAGTGTATCACAGACTGTATGATGTGATGGATGTGACAGTAGTGTCAGATAAGGATACCGTGGGATATTATGACATGGAATCCCGGGTCACGGTGACGGATGCACCGGCGGAGGCAGGCAGCGGCTGAGAGCGGCGCTTCCGTCCCCGGTAGGCATGAAGAAAGCGTGCGTCCGCATTTGGGGATGAATGCCCGTCGGAGCGGGCAGGGAGTATGATATGGAAGAAATCGGCAAGGTAAAACTGGATTACAGCCAGTATTCAGGAAAAGATTATTACAGCGAGGGGGCTGTGGAGGACGCGCTGCTGGACATCGTAAAGAGCAAATCCTCATCCGAATACGATGCGGTGATAGAGGAGCGGAAGTCCTGGCCGTTTCTGTACCATCTGTCCCCGCTGCGTGAAAATATAGTGGACTGGATTCCCATGCACAGGGGATGCAAGGTGCTGGAGGTAGGCAGCGGCTGCGGGGCCATAACCGGTGCGCTTTCCAGGAAGGCGGGAAGCGTAACCTGTCTGGATTTATCGAAAAAACGGAGCCTTATCAACGCTTACCGGCACAGGGAATGCGATAATATTACCATTCATGTGGGAAACTTTCAGGACATAGAGCCGGGGCTGGACCGGGATTTTGATTATATCTGCCTTATCGGTGTATTTGAATACGGCAGGAGCTATATGGGCGGCGACAGGCCTTACGAGACATATCTGACGAAGCTTTTCACCCATCTGGCTCCCGGCGGGCGGATCGTGATAGCCATAGAAAACAAGTACGGGTTAAAATATTTTGCGGGGTGCCGGGAAGATCATCTGGGCACTTATTTTTCAGGCATTGAAAATTATGTATCGGGCGGGGACGTGCGTACCTTCAGCAGAAACGGGTTGGAGCGCATCTTTCTGAACTGCGGGGCGGGGGAATATCATTTTTATTATCCCTATCCGGATTACAAGTTTATGACGGCATTGTACAGCGACGAATATCTGCCCGGTAAAGGGGAACTGTTTAATAATTTACGGAATTTCGACAGCGACAGGCTGCTTCTGTTCAACGAGAAAAACGCCTTCGACGGAATCGCGGAGGACGGGCTGTTCCCGCTGTTTTCCAATTCCTATGTGGCGGTCATTGGCCGTGGGTTCGACGTGAAATATGTGAAATATTCCAATGACAGGGCGCCGGAATACGCTGTTCGGACAGAAATTCTCAGGAGCTGGTTCGGGAACCGCCAGGAGACGGACCTTGTCAGGAAGTATCCCATGGGGGAGGCTGCGGAGGAGCATGTGCGGGGGATGGCGGCAGCCTGTGAGAGCCTGAAGGAGCGGTACCGGGGAGGAAAACTGGAAATCAACGAATGCGAGCTGGTGGAGGTGGACGGGCAGCTCTGCGCACAGTTTGAATTTGTGCGGGGAATCTCTCTGCTGGAGCTGCTGGACAGATGCCTGGACAGGAATGATACGGAGGCCTTCCGCAGGTATTTCAGGCAGTTTGTCCAGCGGGTGGGCTATAACAGCGGGTATCCGGCGGCAGACTTCGACCTGGTATTCGGAAATATTCTGATCGGCCCGAAGGGTGAGGGCGTACCGGGACAGGGGGAAATGCCGGAACAGGACAGGACATGCTTCCGGGATTATCCGGAGAGTGAACTGCTGGACGGAAGGTGGACCCTGATTGACTATGAATGGACCTTCGGCAAGCCCATGGATATGAAGCGCCTTGCCTTCCGGGCGGCGTACTGGTATCTGCTGGAGGACGAGAAGCGGAAGAAGATCAGCTTGAATTGGATTAGGGATGAACTGGCCGTTACGGAGCGTGAGGTGAAGGAATTCTGGGAGGAAGAAGGTGACTTTCAGCGATTTGTGACGGGAAACCGTTCTTCGATGGCAGAGATGCGGGAGAAAATCGGCTGCCGCGTCATGAGGCCTCAGGACTGGCTGGAAAAGTACCAGGATTCCCAGGATGTGAACCGGGTCCAGATATATGAAGACAGGGGAGAGGGATATAAGGAGGAGGAGTCCTATTTCGTGAGGGAAGCTTACCAGGGAGACTGGCTGATTGCGCTGGAGTTGAAGGTAGGCGGAGACGTGAAGATGCTGCGCATTGACCCGGGAATGTACCCCTGTGCGGTGAAGGTGCGGGAGATGACATTCAACGGGGCCACGGTGCCGCTGCATAAACGGAAGCTCCTCTACGTAAACGGGAGTATCGTGAGTCCGGCTGACAAGGACGGGGAGAGAGACTGCCCCAGCCTGGTCTTTGCCACGGAGGACCCCAATATCAACGTGAATCTGGAACGGCTGGAGAGGAAAGAGACCAATATATTCAGGGTACGGCTGGAAATCGTGCGCCTGCCCATGCCCGTGGCCAGAGATATGGAAGCAAGGTGTAAACGAAGAATTTTTACCCCAAAACGTAATTAATTGCCGTCTGCACAGTATAACGAGTGAACGCATCGGCAATCCGGAGCTGAAAGCGGCAGTTAAATGCGTTCACGAGTATAAGGCGGTTTGAGAGAGAGGAATCGTATGGGAGAGACGGATTACAGGGAAGCCTATGAACAGGAGCATTTAAAGTGCGCCGACCTGGCGGGGCGGATAGCCGATCTGGAGGCAAAAAACGAAGAACTGGAATGGAAGCTGAACCGTATCAAGGGCAATCCGCTCTGGAAGGCCAGCAAGCCTGCTAGGAATGTACTCCACTGGACAATCCGTCAGCGGGACAGGCTGCGCAACTGCGGAGGTCCCAGAGGCGTGCTTTCCAAGGCGGCATATAAGAAGCGGGAGCGGCAGGCCATGAAGCAGTTCGGCAGGGCAAGTTTTCCCTCGCCGGAGCAGGCAGCGGCAGAGGGCAGCGCCGTATTTCCGCGCAGGGTGAAAATCAGCATCCTGGTGCCGCTGTGGAACAACCCCAGGGAATTCCAGATTGAAATGCTGGATTCCGTCATGAACCAGACTTACCGCAACTGGGAGCTGTGCCTTGCCGACGGCTCAGACGAAGCCCACGGCTATATCGGGGATATCTGCAGGGAGTATGCCGCCAGGGCGGAAGGCAGGATTGTCTATAAGCATCTGGATAAAAACGAAGGCATAGCGGGGAACACCAACGCCTGCCTGCAGATGGCAACGGGAGAATATATCGGGCTGCTGGATCAGGACGACCTTCTCCATCCCAGCGTACTCTACGAATATGTAAAGGCAATCAACGAGCAGGATGCGGATTACCTGTACTGCGACGAAACCACCTTTAAAAGCGGCAATATCGACCGTATGCTGACCATGCATTTTAAGCCGGGCTATGCCCCGGATAATCTGCGCGCCAACAATTATATCTGCCATTTCAGCGTTTTTTCCAGGGAGCTGCTGGACGGAAACGAACTGTTCCGAAAAAAATACGACGGCAGCCAGGACCACGACATGATTCTGCGGCTCACGGACAATGCCCGTAAAATCGTCCATGTGCCCCGGCTGATGTATTACTGGAGAAGCCATCCCGGCTCCGTGGCATCCAATATCGAGGCCAAGCCCTATGCCATCGAAGCGGCCAAAGGGGCTGTGGCGGAACACCTGGCCAAGCACGGATACCGCCATTTCAAGATTGAGAGTACCAGGGCCTTCGAGACCATTTTCCGCATCCGTTACCAGATTATCGGTACGCCGAAGATATCCGTGGTCATCGCCAATAAGGATCACTGCGGGGATTTGCGCCGCTGTGTGTGTTCCATCCTGGAGAAATCCACCTATGACAACTATGAGATTGTCATTGTGGAGAACAACAGTACCACGGAGGAGATTGCCAGGTATTACAGCCAGCTGCTTGGATATGAGTACACGCCGGCGGCTTCCCCGGAAAACGGTTCATCCGCCCAGGGAAAGGGCGTACCCGCGGCGGAAGGAAGCGGAATCGAGGCTTCCCCCCGGGGAAAGGGTGTATCCGCGGTGGAAGGAAGCGGAATCGGGGCTTCCCCCCGGGGAAAGAATGTATCCGCGGCGGAAGGAAACGGGGCTTCCGGCGGGGATGCGGGCGGGCCGGCCGTACAGGCACGGGAAAGTGAGGTTCTCCGCAGTGCGGATGAGAAAATAGCAATTGTAACCTACCGCGGAAGCTTCCATTATTCCGCCATCAATAACCTGGGCGTCAGGCATGCCTCCGGCGAATACATCCTGCTCCTGAACAACGACACGGAAGTCATCACCGTGAACTGGATGGAAGAGCTGCTGATGTATGCCCAGAGGCAGGACGTGGGCGCGGTGGGGGCAAAGCTTTACTATGGAGACAAGACGATTCAGCACGCGGGCGTGGTGGTGGGCCTGGGGGCACACAGGACCGCGGGACATGTTCACTATAAACAGCATCGCCAGAACCTGGGCTACATGGGACGCCTGTGTTATGCCCAGGATGTGAGCGCGGTGACGGGGGCATGCCTGATGGTGAAGAAGAGCCTGTATGAAGCGGTGGGAGGGCTGGACAAGGAATTTGCGGTTTCGCTGAATGATGTGGATTTCTGCCTGAAGCTGCGGGAGAGGGGGCTGCTGAATGTCTTTACGCCCTTTGCCGAGCTGTTCCATTACGAGTCGGCATCCAGGGGACCGGATACGGACGGGGAGCGCGCCCAACGCTATAACCGGGAGTCCGAAGCATTCAGGGAGAAGTGGAAAGCGGTCCTGGAGGAAGGGGATCCCTATTTCAATCCCAATTTTTCTTTGGACAGAAGCGATTTCTCTCTTAAGGTATAAAAATTTTCCCGCTTTACCGCCGAACTTGATTATTGAGTGATTCCATGGTAGAATAAGAACAGATTATTTTAGAAGCGGAAGCAGGGAATTAGCAAGGCGGTTTCCGGGGAGAACTTACATGGATAGCAGAGATTACGAGAAGATTTTGGATTCCATACCGGCGGCGGGAATTTACGTCGTCCGGGAAGATAATCATGAAATTCTGTATTTCAACAGCCGGATCAGGCAGTTGCTGCCCAAGGTGCGGAAGGGTATGGCCTGTGATAAAATGTGGGCTTATTCCTGCGCCAACTGTCCTCTGCGCACCATTGGGGATAAGGCGGAGATACGCACGGTCAGCTGTGAGGGACCCGGTGGCAGGGCGATGGATATTTCGGCGAAGCGGATTGTGTGGAGCGACGAAATTCCTGCGTTTGTGATCACCGTGGCGCCCCACAAGGACGAGGTCAGTTCCATTTACCGCAAGATTCTGCGGGTAAACCTGACGAAAAATACTTACGATATCGTGAAGCCTGCGGCCGAGGATTGGGCTGCCGACAACGAGGCGGCCACTTTTTCCGAATGGCTGAAGCAGTTTAAGGAGAACGGGATTCTGCACCCGGACGACAGGGACCGGTTCTTAAGCTTTACACATTTGGAGTACCTCAAAAGCATTCTGCGCACGGGGCGGAAAATGCTGTTCTGCAGTTACAGGCGCCGTTCTCCCAACGGGTTTCGCTGGAACCTGATGGAGGTGGTGCCGGACTCCGCGTATACGGAGCAGGAACAGATTGTGCTGCTTTACATGAAGGATGTCCAGGATATGCTGAAGGAGAGCCTGGAACTGGACGAGGCCAGCGTGCGGCTTCAGGAGGTTACCCGCACATTGGGAGAACAGAACTTCGGCGTATACTCCATAGATTTGAATGACGGGAAAGTGAACCTGATCCGGGAGGACGGGTACAGCCAGGCGGGATGGCATTCTCAGACGCTCATGTGGGATGTGGTGCTGAATTCAAGGATAAGGGAACATATAGACCGTGATAATCAGGAGCGGTTTGCCAGGAAATTCTCCCTGGAGGGGCTGCGCCATGCCAGGGATACGGGGCTGCAGAAAATGGATATGCTCTGCCAGTGGCGAAACGGCGAGGGCTGCCGTTATGTGGCCGTGATTGCCTATTTCGGCAGGAATCAGGGAACGAAAGGGCATGCGGTTCTGGCGCTTCAGGATGTGGATGAACGTGTGCGCCAGGAGAAGATACTGTCCCAGCGGGATATGCAGATGGCGGCCATTCTGAAATCCCGATTCGGCGTTATGACCAC
The DNA here is from genome assembly GCA_910587555.1 of uncultured Acetatifactor sp. Classification (GTDB taxonomy): domain Bacteria; phylum Bacillota; class Clostridia; order Lachnospirales; family Lachnospiraceae; genus Acetatifactor. The sequence goes on along the minus strand of CAJULV010000002.1, from coordinate 67,381 downwards.
GGTACATCTGGAAAGCGACCAGTGTGAGCGTTTCTGGCTCAATGAGAGCGCTAAAACCAATGTGGGTACGGGAAGCTATACACAGTATTTTTACCGGGCGCTGGAGTCCTCCATCCGTGAAGAGGACATGGACAATTTCCGGAAGGTGATGGAGCCTTCTCATCTGCGGGAGCAGGCGGAGAAGACGCGGGATTACAGGGAAGAAATCTGTCAGTACCGCCTGAACGGAAGCCCGGTGCAGTGGCTGGAGCAGCATGTGACTTATATCCGGAGAGGCGACCAGGTGCTGGTGAATATCCTGGGCAGGGATGTCACCAAAGAGAAGTATCAGGAGGAGAAGCGCAGGAAGAAGGCCCAGGAGCAGGCAAGTATCATCGGCAGTCTCAGCAGCATGTTTTTTGCCACCTATTACGGGGATCTGGAACGGAATCTGTTCCGCAGCGTGAACCAACTGGGCGAGGTGGAGAAGGTACTGGGAGAGCAGACAGAGTACAATACGGCGCTGCGCACGTATGCGGAGACTTTCGTACATCCGGAGGACAGGGCGGATTATCTCTACACCATGAGCGCCCGTAATCTGACCCAGGTGCTTGGACCCGAACAGCCTTTTGTGACTTTTGCGTACAGAAAGCGGCCCGAGAGTACAGACGGGGAGGATTTCGGCTGGATTCGCGCCACTGCCGTAATGGCACAGGCCGATGCGGAGGGCAGGGCCAAGGATATCGTGTATGTGGCCCAGGATGTGACGGAGAGCAAGCGGAAGGAGATGCGGGAGCAGCGGGCGCTGCAGGCCGCCTGCGAGGCCGCAAACCAGGCCAATGCTTCCAAGAGCGAGTTTCTATCCCGCATGAGTCATGATATCAGGACGCCCATGAACGGTATCATCGGCATGACGCAGATTGCGGCTGAGCATATGGAAGACAGGCATAGAGTGGAGGATTGTCTGGGGAAGATCCGTTCCTCCAGTACAAACCTGCTGTCCCTGGTGAACGAGATTCTGGACATGAACGAGATAGAGTCCGGAAACGTGGATTTGGTGGCGGATACGTTCAGACTGTCGGCTCTGGTAAAGGATGTGACGGAGTCCATTCGGCCTGAGGTAGCCCAGAACGGTCTGGAACTGAAGGTACACCCCATGCAGCTTATACATGAAGACGTCATCGGGGACTGGGGGCGGCTGCGGCAGGTATTCCTGAATGTATTGGGAAACTCCGTGAAATTTACGCCTTCCGGCGGTTCGCTGGAATTATCCGTCATAGAGCGGGAAACCAGGAGGTACGGGTGCTGCTCCTATGATTTCATATTTGAAGACAACGGTATAGGCATGAAGGAAGAGTTTATCCCACGCATCTTCGAACCCTTCAGCCGGGAGGAGGATTCCCGTATCAGCCGGGTGGAAGGTACCGGCCTGGGGATGACCATCGCCCAGAATATCGTGCGTATGATGGGCGGGAGCATTGATGTGGAAAGCACCCTGGGGAAAGGTACCAGGGTGACGGTCACTCTTTTTCTGAAGCTGCAGGATGACGGGGAATCGGCGGGAGACGCCGCACGGGAGGAGGAAGCTTTCTCCGACGGGGCGTTCCGGGGCAACAGAGTGCTTCTGGTGGAGGATAATGTAATAAACCAGGAGATTGCCATGGAACTTATCGGCGCCACAGGAGCCGCAGTGGAATGTGCGTCCGACGGAAAAGAAGGGCTGAGGCGTTTCGGGGAGATGGCGGAAGGGTATTTTGACCTGATTTTCATGGATATTCAGATGCCGGTTATGAACGGCTACGAGGCTACCCGTGCCATCCGCAAGCTTCCCAGGGCGGACGCGCTGTCCGTTCCTATCATTGCCCTGTCGGCAAACTCTTATGCGGAGGATATCGCAGCCAGCAGGGAGGCCGGTATGAACGAGCATATGACGAAGCCGCTGGATGTGCCGGTGCTGATTGCCATGATGGGCAGATGGCTGAAGCACAGGGAAGAGGGAGAGGCGTAAAAGTCTGCGGTTTTAAGATTCTTTTGTCTGGTAATCCCGGACAGGATATGGTAGAATAAGGAAAAGCAGCGCATCCGTGGCAGCGCGGAATATGGGTGCGGAATGGGGTATGGAAAAATGCTTTTCAAATTAAGAACCGCGCAGAAAAGAGGAGAAGCGAAATGAGTTTTATGGACGAGTTTAATTTCTGGCTGGAGGATGATTACTTTGACCAGGCTACCAAGGATGAGCTTCTGGCCATCAAGGACGACAAGGGGGAGATTGAGGAACGGTTTTACAAGGAGCTGGAGTTCGGTACCGGAGGCCTGAGGGGGGTTATCGGCGCCGGCACCAACCGCATGAATATATACACGGTCCGCAAAGCCACCCAGGGGCTTGCCAATTTTATCCTGAAGAACGGGACGCAGGATAAGGGCGTTGCCATCGCCTATGATTCCAGGAGGATGTCTCCCGAGTTTGCGGATGTAGCTGCATTGTGCCTGGCTGCCAACGGCATCAAGGCATATGTGTTCGATGCGCTTCGTCCCACGCCGGAGCTTTCCTTCGCCCTTCGCACGCTGGGGTGTACCGCGGGCATCGTGGTAACGGCGAGCCACAATCCGCCTGAATACAACGGCTACAAGGTATACTGGGAGGACGGCGCACAGGTGACGGCGCCCTATGATAAGCAGATTATCGAGGAAGTCCAGGCCATCAAGGACTATCATACCGTGAAGACCATGGACAAGGCCGAGGCGCAGGAGAAGGGGCTTTACCGGGTTATCGGCAAAGAGATCGACGACGCCTATATGGCGGAACTGAAGAAGCAGATCATCCATCCCGAGATAATCGCCGAAGTGGCTGACGATATCAAGATTGTATACACACCGCTGTGCGGCACCGGAAATGTTCCCGCAAGGCGTATCCTGTCCGAGCTGGGCTTCAAGCATGTGTATGTGGTACCCGAGCAGGAGAATCCGGATCCCAACTTTACCACATTGGATTATCCCAATCCCGAGGATCCCAAGGCATTTACCTATGCACTGCGCCTGGCGAAGGAGAAGGATGCGGATATCGTACTGGCAACCGACCCGGATGCGGACAGACTCGGTGTGTACGCCAAGGACTCCAAGACAGGGGAGTATGTATCCTTTACGGGCAATATGTCCGGCATGCTGATTGCGGAGTATATTTTGAGAGAGAGAACCGCCGTCAACACCATGCCTGAGAATCCGGCGCTTGTGACGACCATTGTTACTACTAATATGACCAGGCCCATTACGCAGAATTACGGTGTGAAGCTGATTGAAGTGCTGACAGGCTTCAAGTTCATCGGCGAGCAGATTAAGCTTTTCGAGCGCAATGGCAGCAACAATTATGTATTCGGCTTGGAGGAAAGCTACGGCTGCCTGGCAGGAACCCATGCCAGGGACAAGGATGCCATCGTGGCGGTTATGTGTCTCTGCGAAGTGGCGGCTTACTGCAAGAAGCACGGCAAGACCCTGTGGGATATGATGCTGGATACCTATGAGAAATACGGCTATTACAAGGAGTCCCAGTATACCATCACCCTGAAGGGCATCGACGGATCCAGACAGATTGCGGAGATTATGGATAAGCTTCGTCAGAATCCGCCCAAGGCAGTGGGAGAGCGCCAGGTGCTGAAGTTCAGGGATTACCAGACGGATCGCTGTGTGGACATGGTTACCGGCGAGGAGGGCAAGACCGGCCTACCGAAGTCTAATGTACTTTATTTCGAACTTCCCGATGATGCATGGTGCTGTGCGCGTCCTTCCGGAACCGAGCCGAAGATTAAATTCTATATGGGTGTGAAGGGCAAGAGCCTTGAGGATGCTTCGGCCATGCTGGAGCAGCTGACGGAGGATTTGAAGGCTGTGCTGTAGTAATATTTTCTGTTTCCATGTGACAATACCTGCCGGGTGCGGGGATAGAGGCAGTGCCCGGCGGCGACAGAAAAATAAGAGAATAGAGGAAATGAAAACTCCCTGTCTGAGGCGGCTCGGGCAGGGAGTTTGGGCATTTCAGCCATGATATTGCTTTGCAGGACAGCTGGAACGGTGTTTATGCAGCAGAGGGTAAGGAACTGCGCATAAACTCCATGGACTATAACGGCTTTATCCCTGCGGACGGCAGTGTGGGAAATGTGGGATTCATTATAAAGACGGACGGTGAATGCCGGTTGGAAGAGTAGGCATGGGAATCAAAACGAATCAATTTTCTGTTTTTGGGGCATTCTTTTTATGGAATCTTTATTCGAAGTTCATAGAATTGTTAGCACTCTCTATTGACGAGTGCTAATATAAGTGTTATAGTATAGATAGAACAAAGGAAGAGAGATACGACATCTCGATTCTGCAGTTCAGGTAGACAACACTTTGAAGCATTCAAAGACAGCGAATAGAGTTTGCAGTCAGAAAGGAGATATGACTTATGATGATGCCCAGTATTTTCAGAGAAGATTTGTTTGATAACTTTATGGAGGATTTCGCATTCCCGTCCTTCCGTTCATTTTCCGATGCGGACAGGGTGCTGTACGGGAAACATGCAGGAAAACTGATGAAGACGGATGTGAAGGAGACGGAAGAGGGTTATGAGGTGGACATTGACCTGCCCGGATTCAAGAAGGACGAGATCAGGATGCAGCTGGAGAACGGCAGTCTGACCGTAAGCGCTTCCAGGAGCCTGGATAAGGACGAGAAGAATGAGAATGGCAGCTATATCCGCAGAGAGCGTTATGCGGGAAGCATGAGCCGCAGCTTCTATGTAGGGGAACATGTAAAGGAGGAGGACATCCGACCCAGGTACGAGAACGGTATCCTGTCCTTCCACCTTCCCAGGGAAGAAGCGAAGGCAGTGGAGCAGAAGCCTCGATACATTTCCATCGAGGGATGAGTGCTGTGATTTTTGACCTCTGAAGAGGGGAAACGACGAGGCGGCGGAATGGGAACGGGTAAGACAGGTTGTCAGAGTAACCTGCAGCGTACAGGAGGCAAACGGGAAAGGACAGGGAAGCAACAGATGGAAATCAGAAAACTTCGGGTGGGAAACCTGCTTCTGCCCTCCAACGTGATGATGGCTCCGCTTGCGGGGTATACCTGTTACCCGTTCCGGATCCTGGCTTACGAAATGGGGGCAGGACTGTGCTTTACGGAAATGGTCAGCGCCAACGGGTTGAAATACCAGGACAGGGCTACTAAGCGGCTGCTGCTTACTACGGAGGAGGAAAAGATCAGGGCGGTTCAGTTATTGGGCGGCAGCCCCGCGGTGATGGAGCGGATGGCATGCAGCGAGCTTCTGGAACCTTTTGACATTATCGATATCAATATGGGATGCCCGGTGCCGAATGTATTCAAAAGCGGCGAGGGCTGCGCGCTGATGACGGATCAGAAACGGGCGGCCGCTATTATCCGGGGCTGTAAAAAGAGCGGCAAAGCCATAACGGTAAAATGCCGTACCGGAATTCGGGAAGAAGAGATGTTTGCGGCGGAGTTTGCCAGGATGTGCGAAGACGCAGGGGCGGACATGCTCACCATCCATGGACGTTCCCGCAGCATGATGTATGACGGACAGCCCCATTGGGAGGAGATTGCCCGGGCAAAGATGGCGGTAGGGATTCCTGTAATCGCCAACGGAGGCATCTGCTCCGCGGCGGACGGGGAAAGGATGATGGAACGGACCGGTGCCGACGGTATCATGATTGCCAGGTACGGACTGGAGAATCCTTTTATTTTCGGGGAGCTGACAGGAAAGATATGTGACAAAACACATCTGCAGATCCTGCTGGAGCAGATGGAGCTGGCAGGCAGATATTATGACGAGACTTTTACCATGTCCTATATCCGTAAACTGGCTTCCTACGGGATGAGGAAGCGCAGAGGGACTAAGCGGTATAAGCAGCGGTTATATGAGTGCGGCAGCCCGGAAGAACTGAGGGAAGTGCTGGAACTGATTTTTTCATGAGGATCGCGAGAAGCGGTTTTCCATGAAAAGCAGGTATTACATAAGGAAAACGCGAGGAAAGAGGCGGTACGGAGGCAGCAGGAATGGAAGATCTTCACATTCGAGACGGTGTAGTGGAAGCATATACGGGACGGGAAGCGGCAGTTGCGGTGCCGGAAGGGGTTCATACCATTGGGAAGGGCGCCTTTAAGGCCTGTGTCTCCATGAGAAAGATCTTGTTTCCCCGGGGCCTGCGCCGGATTGAGGCGGAAGCCTTCAAGGGATGCCGCAATCTGGAGGAGGCGGTGATTCCGGATGGAGTATCCGCTATCGGGGAGTATGCTTTTCACCGCTGTCATTCTTTAAAAAAGATTGCGCTGCCAGACTCCGTGACGGAATTGGGAGACTGTGCCTTTCTTTATTGTGACGGTTTGGAGGAGGCCCGGATTCCCGGCGTGTGCCGCGTGGGAGCGCAGGCTTTTGTGAACGATGTGTCTCTGCGGCGCCTGGAGATTTCGGCCGAGCTGGAGGAGGAGTGCATCTGTGATGTCTTTACGGGCTGCGGGGGACTGCAGGAGGTATCTTTTGCGGAGAAAGAACCGGGGCAGCGGGAGCGGTCTCTGGCGGATAAGGGGACATACCGATTTCCCAATGCCGTTGAGGTGGTGGCAGGAGAGATGGATGTTCCCCGGCTGGTGAGGGTCATAGCCGTGGATATCCTGCGGATGATGGAACTGGAGGGCAGATGCCTGGTCACTTTCCGCACCAACTTAAAACATGTGGATATCCCGGAGGGAATCGAAGCAATCGGGAAGAGCTGCTTTTTTGACAAAAGAGGAATAGGGTTCGTGCGCTTTCCGCGGTCTTTGAGGGAAATCGGAAGCCGTGCCTTCAGGAACTGTATCAACCTGGAAAAGGTTATCTTCGAGGGGAATGCGGTATGCGTCCATGAGGATGCCTTCAAAAACTGCAGTTCGCTGAAGACGATTCAAATGCCCGGAAATCTGCAATATGTGCTGGAGGGGATTACCGGCCTGCAGGGGACGGAGGCGCCGGAGCAGGTGAGGCTGATTCAGCGGCAGGTACTGGGGAACTTTCGGATCAGCGGCAGCATTTTGCTGAAATATCTGGGGGAGGAGTCCAGGGTGACGGTGCCGGAGGGGATTACCGTGATTGCGGAGGACGCCTTTGCGGGAAATGAGGCTGTCGACAGGGTGCTGCTGCCGGAAAGCCTGCGGGAGATCGGGGCTGGGGCATTTCGGGATTGTGTTCTGCTGCAGTCCATAGAATTTCCGGAGCGGCTGGAGCGGATCGGAACGGGGGCATTTGAGAACTGTGTGAAGCTTCTGCGGGTAAAACTGTGGGGGAAGCTGACAAGAATAAACGGTAAAACGTTTAAAAAGTGTCGTGCATTGAAGGAAGTATCCTTTGGGGAAGGGATTCGAGAGATTGGAGAACAGGCCTTCTATGGCTGTGCCGCGGTCAGGGAGGTATCGTTCCCGAAGCGTCTGCGTTTTCTGGGGGATATGGCATTCTGCCGCTGTGAAGCGTTGCGGAACGTGCATCTTCTGCCCGGGATAGAATCTGTGGGAAATCTGGCATTTTCACAGAGCGGGGTTAGGAGGGGACGGATCTCCGGCGGCGGTGAGGGATACGGAACGGGGATTTTTGCGGATTGTGTAAAACTGAAGAGCCTCTGCCTGGAGGAAGGGGTTTGCCACATTGCGGACAGGCTGGCTTATGGCTGTACGGCTTTGGAGGAAGTGAAGATTCCGGGTTCCGTCCGGTCCGTGGGGAAAAATGTGTGGGAAAAGACCCTTTTCCTGGAAAACTGGCTTCGGGAGGGGCGGGAGACAGAAGCGGAAATTCTCTGGGACGGCAGAAATCTGGAGGGAGCGCTGCGTTTTCCGGAGACGGTGCGGGTCGTGGCGGGCGGGGCCTTTTACGGAAATAAGAAGCTGACTGCCCTGCACATTCCCAAGGGGATCCGTTGGGTCGGCCCGGCGGCTTTCAAAGGCTGCAGCGGGCTGCGGCAGGTGGAATGGGAAACGGACGGATGCATGTGCCTGGAGGCGGAGGTATTCTCGGGCTGTACCGGGTTGGAGCGGGTGGGAAGCCTGCCGTGGCAATCCGTGGGAGAGCGTGCTTTTTATGGCTGCGGGAATCTGAGGGAAGTGTGCCTGGAGGAAGCGGCGCAGGTCGGAAAGGAAGCCTTTTCCAGATGCACGCAGCTGAAAGTTATCTTTGACCATTCTTCCCGGCACGGATCTGCCGCAGAATGCACGCCTGCTTCCCCAGGATACAAGACACAGAGAAGCAGTGCGTGGTTCGGAGAAAATGCTTTTGACGGCACTTTTTTGGAGAAGGGACCGGAAGGGATGCCTGCGACAGCGGGGACGATTGTGATTTCCGGGAAGAGCTGCAGAGGCGTGCTGCGCCTGCCGGAAGGGATTACGGGAATTGCACCCTTTGCCTTTTCCGGAAATAGGGAAATAACCGGGGTGGTGATTCCGGAGAGCCTTCAGAGGATTGGGGAGGGCGCGTTCTGGGGCTGCAGCGGGCTTGCGGAGGTAAGCTTCCCGAAAAAAGGGTGTTGGATTGATGCCAGGGCGTTTCATAAGTGTATCGCCTTAAGGGAAGTGAATCTTCGGGCGGACCGGTTGGGAGCATCCGCCTTTGCTTATTGCATATCGTTGAAACGTGCATCTATTATCGGAAAAACAATTTTGCCAGAGGGGCTTTTTGAGGGCTGCAGGGCGTTGGAGGAATGTATCTGTCCGAATGTGAGGGCGGTGAAGGCCAATTGCTTTAACGGCTGCGGACAATTGAAAAGTTTTGATTTCAGCCGGGTACATGTGGTGCGGGAGTCCGCCTTTGAGGGCTGCGGGAACTTGAAGCGGGCAGCATTTCCGGATGGCGCCTGCATCAAAGCCCATGCCTTTGAAGATTGCTGCAGCCTGGAAGAAATCGTACTTTTGGGGCAGCAGGGCGAGGTTCGTCTGTGGGAGTACGCCTTTTCGGGCTGTACGTGCCTTGTGTCGGCGGTGTTCCGGGGAAAGACATGGAGATTTGGCTCTTACAGCGATATTCTGGATGCGCGGATTCCGGAGACGGTACGCCTGATTTTTCACAGTGCCATGAGCTGTTTTGCGGTGGAAAAGGAAGAAATTCTGACCGGTTACCGGGGATTCGCTTGGAAAGTGCGCATTCCCAAAGGGATTCGGAGGATAGAGGCTGAGGTATTCCGAGATGCGTCGGCATTGGAGGAAGCGGAGATACCGGACAGCGTGGAATATATCGGCGCCAGGGCGTTTCATGGCACGGCCTGGATGGAGAGACAGAGAGTGCTTTCGCCCATGGTGACGGTAAACCATATGCTTTTAGACGGTTCCGGGTGCAGCGGCATGGTGGAGGTTGGCCCGGGCATCCGGCTGGTATGCGGCTGGGCTTTTGCAAACGGCATGGGGATAGAAGGAATCCGTTTTTACTCCGAAAGGACACAGGTGGGGGAGTATGCCTTCCGCAACTGTATTTACCTGCGGGAATTTATCCTGCCGGACGGCTGCCGGGTGGCAATGGGGGACATTCGGGACAGGGACAGGGAACTGCCGCCTTTGGCAAAACAGGCGGTGACGGACAGCTTGAATTGTTTTAAGACGGACGAAAACGGCGTATTGAAGGAGTGTACGGGAAATATTGCCAGGCTCCGGGTGGCAGAAGGCGTCACGGCAATCGGGGAGGGCGCGTTTCAGGAGGGAAATCTGCTTACGGAAATTATCCTGCCGGCCACAGTAAAACGGATCGGCAGGCGGGCTTTCCGGGGCTGCAAGTGGCTGAGGGCGGTGCGGCAGGCCGGGAGCGTGGAGGAGATTGAGGAGATGGCATTTTACGGCTGCGGGGCGCTGGAGACGGTGGAACTGTCGGACAGGGTTCGCAGCATTGGAGCCAGGGCTTTCGAAAACTGTACCTCTCTGCGGGAGATTTTGATACCGGATGGTGCGGCGGAGATCCCCTTCCGGGCATTTTATCGCTGCCATAGCCTGGCACAGGTATGTTTTCCGCCCGGACTGAAGCGGATCGGCAAGGAGGCATTCGCTTTCTGCCGGGAGCTTAGGGAGGTTCGGCTCGCGGAAGGGGTTGCGGTGGAAGAGCGGGCCTTTGCAGGCTGTAAGTCGGAAGCGGGCGCGAATGTGGAGAGCATGCCGGAAGAGCGTGCGAACGGGGAACTTGCGTTGGATGAAAGCGCGAATGTGGAGAGCGTGGTAGCGGAAGAGCGGGTTAATGTGGAGCTTGCGTCGGAAGCGGGCGCGAATGGGGAGCGTGCCTTTGCAGCGTGTCCGGTTCCGGACGGCGGGACAGACGGGGGGAGCTTATGAAATACCGCAGGTTGGGCCGCACCGGGCTGAAGGTATCCGAGGTGGGATTCGGCACCATACCAATCCTCAAGGGAAGCGTACCGGTGCTGCCGGCGTATTTTAATCTGGAGGAGGAAGCGGCGCTGACGGTGCTGGAACATGCGTTTCGGCTGGGCTGCAACCTCTATGATACAGCCATTGTTCCCGAGTACGGGGATGCGGAGGTTAAGCTGGGAAAGTTTGCCGCCCGTGTGGGCAGGGAGCGCATTGTCATCTCGGATAAGGCGCGATTTTATGACGGGAACGAAATGTACAGGGCTGTGGCCGTGTCCAATGAGAATCTGGGCACTTACGCGGATCTGTACTTTGTCCATCAGGTGGACCCGGAACATGGGGATGAGGTATTTGGAAAAGGCGGTGCGTTGGACGCCCTGACGGAATTAAAACGGGAAGGACGTATCCGGTTTGCGGGAGTGGCATCTCATTATTATGACATTTTGCTTCGGGGCGCCGGTGACAGCAGGGTGGATGTACTCCAGGGCAGCGGAAACCTTGTGGAGAGGGGGATGCTGGATCGGATGAAGGAGGAGCCGCTTTTTGCCCCAAAGGGCTTCCTGGTGAATAAGGTGTATGCGGCAGGGCTTCTTCCGCGTTTATTTCCTCCGGAACTGTTAATTCAAGCGGTTTTGGCCTATCCTGTTTCCGCTGCGCTTATCGGAATCGGGACAACGGAACAGGCGGATGTGGCGTTGGGTGCGGGGGAGGCTTTCCGCAGGAGGGAAAGTGAGCCAGAGGGGCATTTCGCCATTCCCTCCTTCCGGGAAGCGCTGTCAGTGCTGGAAAAGGAATTTACCCCCATTCCCTGTGACCGCTGCCAGAGATGTGCCTGTCCATGGGGAACGGAGGTTCATACCTTATTCCGTCAATATCTATACTTCTTTTTGGGAAAAGAATACTGGGCGCTGCGGAAGCTGGACCTGGGGGTCGAGGAAAGCGCCGCCCGATGCAGGCAGTGCACGGATATGCCCTGCCTGGAAATGTGTCCTCTGGGGATTCGGATTCCGGACGAGGTACAGAAGGTGCTGCGGCTGGTAAGAAATGGGTAGGCGGAGGAACGCAACAGCTTGCGTGAAAAGCAAAATGTCAGGATTATTTGGATTTTTGTATAACAAAACAGAAAATAGAACTTGTGTTCGAAAATGAAGTGTGTTATTATAGATTAGGTAAATGAATACCGTTAAGGAGAAGTTGATGAAAAAAGCAGATACACCGGTTGCAGATATGGATAAGGTAATAAATCAGCTTTTTGAAGGCGATTGTCTTGAATATATGAATGAAATACCAGATGGAAGTGTAGATATGGTTCTTTGTGACTTGCCGTATGGAATGACACAAAACGAATGGGATTGCTATATTTCCCTGGACGAGTTATGGAAGCAGTATAACCGGATTATTAAACCCAATGGGGCAATTGTATTAACTTCGAATGGCGTTTTTACAGCGAAACTGATTTTAAGCCAGCCTAATATTTACAAATACAAATGGGTTTGGGAGAAATCAAAACCAACGAACTTTCTGAATGCCAAGAAGCAGCCCCTTCGAAAGCACGAAGATGTGTGCGTGTTTTATAAGAAACAACCGACATATCATCCGCAAATGACACAGGGCGAGCCATATGACAAAGGAACAAGAAAAAATCAATTGTGTGGAAACTATGGTGATTTTGAACCGGTTCATGTGGTAAGCAAAGGAGAACGTTATCCCACAGATATCATATATATTAAAACTGCCGAATGTGAAGGGGCCGTGCTGCATCCTACACAAAAGCCAATAGAATTGGGTAGATATATGATACGGACCTATACAAATCCGGGAGATGTTGTATTGGATAATACCTTTGGAAGCGGATCGTTTTTAGTTGCCGCTCTGATGGAAGGAAGGAATTTTATCGGAATTGAAAAGAATGAAAATGTAGCATTGTTTAAAAGAGAAGAAATTGATTATATAGATGTGGCGAAAAGAAGATTATTTTTGGCATGGGAGCAGCTGGATAAAATGACACGTAAATATATAAAGGAGCAGAATCTTATCGCTGAATTTAAGGAAAGGTAGATGCGTATGGCTGCGATTATCAGACGTAATGAGAGAAGCCGGGCGTCAACGCAATGCACGCGGCATACAGTGCAATGAGAAGGGGTGAACCCGGGTATACAGTTAGGGGTGGCGAAGTTGAACCGAAACAGAAATGCATTTGCGGGCGGGATACGGGACGGAATTCCGATTGCGCTTGGCTATTTTGCCGTGGCCTTCTCCCTGGGGATTGTGGCAAGGAAGGCGGGGCTGAACCCGTTTCAGGGATTTTTGTCAAGCATGCTGAACCACGCCAGCGCGGGGGAGTATGCGGAATTTACGGTAATCATGGCAAATGCGCCGTATTTTGAAATGGCGTTTGTTATTTTGGTTACAAATATACGATATCTTCTTATGAGCTGTGCGCTGAGCCAGAAATTTGATTCCGGCGCGGCTCTTGGGCACCGGCTGTTGGTGGGATTCGGTATTACGGATGAAATTTTCGGCATTTCGGTAGGGAAGCCGGGATGCCTGAATCCTTATTACAGTTACGGAGCCATGGCCATAGCGCTGCCAGGCTGGGCAATGGGGACGGCAATGGGAGTGGCTGCCGGCAATGTGATGCCGGTTTCCGTGGTGAGTGCATTGAGCGTGGCATTGTACGGTATGTTTGTGGCGATTATCATTCCGGCGGCGAAAACCGGAAGGGTGGTTGGCGGGGTGATACTGGTGAGTTTTCTGGCAAGCTTTGCGGTGTCCAGGATTCCTGCGTTTGACGGTCTGTCCGAAAGCATGAAGATCAGCCTCCTCACTGTGGGGATTGCAGGAGCGGCGGCGTTTTTGTTTCCGCTGAAGGATGCCCCGGGGGAGCAGGATGAAGCCGGGAAGGATGTGGATTGAGAAAATGACACATAATATTTATCTGTACATACTGGTGGCGGCTGCGGTTTCTTTCCTTATTCGCGTCCTGCCGTTAACTTTAATACGGAGAAAAATCAAAAACAGGTTTATCCGTTCTTTTCTTTACTATGTACCGTATGTGACGCTTGCCGTAATGACGTTTCCTGCCATCATTACGGCCCCGCAGATTCCGCTTGCCGGAATTCTGGCGTTGGCGGCGGGCATTGCAGCCGCGTGGAAGGGCGTAAACATGGTGGGAATCGCGGTACTGTGCTGCGGCGTGGTGTTTGCGGTTGAGGCTGCTGCGGGATTTTTCATGTGAAGGGCAGGGCAATGTGCTTTTTGCGGTTTCCAATTGCGGTATATTTGAACTTCATTGGGAGGAGTTGGGCTGGCTTCAGGGAGGTTCCGATGGGCAGAATTAACAGGGCAATTTTGAAAAAAACCATATATTATTTAAGAAGAAACGGCATAATGAAAACCTGGTATGCGGTCAGGGAGCGGGCGGAGGAAAAAAGTCGGCCGTCATATGCCTGGATGCCGCCTTCAGAGGCAGAACTGGAAGAGCAGCGCCGCCGATGGAAAGACAAAGGCTTCTCTGTTGTGTTCAGCATCATTGTGCCCGCCTACAGGACGCAGCCGGCGTATTTGAAGGAATTAATTATGTCCCTTCGCCGACAGACATATCCGAAATGGGAGCTGATTCTGGCGGATGCCACGGAGGATGACAGCGTGGAACGGGTGGTGCGGAGCATTGTGGATTTCGATGATTTTGCGGGCTTCTGCGAAAGCCGCGATTCGGAAAGCAGTGCTGCGGGGGATTCGCGGATTCACTATATTCATTTGGACCAAAACGCAGGCATTGCCGAAAATACAAACAGGGCGCTTTCCTATGCCGTGGGGGACTATGTAGGGCTGCTGGACCATGACGATGTCCTGGCGGAAAATGCCTTGTATGAAATGGCATCAGCGATTGAAGCGGGGAGGGAGCAGGGATGTGTGCCTGGGCTGCTGTATTCGGATGAAGACAAGTGCAACGGGGACAGGACGGAATATTATGAGCCGAATTTCAAGGAAGCATTTAACCTTGACCTGCTGCTGAGCAATAACTATATCTGTCATTTCCTGGTGATGGACAGAGAACTGATACAAAAACTGAAATTTCGCCGTGAATTTGATGGCGCTCAGGATTATGACCTGGTGCTGCGGGCGGCGGCGGAACTGGGCGCGCTGCAGGCAGGCCGGGCAGCGAAAACGGGAAGCGTCATACACATTCCCAAAGTACTCTATCATTGGCGATGCCACACCGGCTCTACCGCGGAAAACCCACAGAGCAAGCGTTACGCATATGACGCGGGGCGCAGGGCGGTACAGGACTTCGCGGAGCGGGCAGGGTGGCATGCCGAGGCGGCGGAGACCGCTCATGTCGGATTTTATCGGCTGCAGTATGAAGGCGATCTCTTTGACAGCAGGCCGGATGTAGGAGCCGTGGGCGGCAGTGTGATCGGCAGAAGGCGGCTGACAGGAAGCTATCGGGCAGGGAATAAACCAGAGGCGGACATCGCGACGAAGGAAAACGCGTCCGAAGCAGGAATTGCAAGGAAGGGAAACGTATCCGAAGCAGGAATTGCGACGAAGGAAAATACATCCGAAGCAGGCAATGCAAGGAAGGAAAACGTGTCCGAAGCGGGCAGCGGACAAAAGTACAATGTTTTGTCAGCGAAAGCCAGACCGGGATACGGTATGCGCATAATCGGGGGAAGAATGGCGGAGGACGGCAGCGTCTTCTACGAAAATCTTCCCATACATTACAGCGGTTATCTGCACCGGGCAGTCCTGCCCCAGGATGCTTTTGCCGTGGATATCCGCAATATTCGTGTGCGCCCGGAATGCCGGGAGCTGTTCCGGAGAGTTACGGGTGTTTCCTACCGGACACTTCCGGGGACGGATATTTTCGATGCCTCTGTTTTGCCCGGGGACTGTGACATCCGCCGTGCCAGCCTGGAATTCGGCATGGCCATGCGGGACGCGGGATATCGGATTGTGTATCTGCCGACAGAGAGACTGTGCCTTGAACGGATGGGCGCCTCAGGGCGCAGGGGGGTATCATTATGAATCAGATAACCGTAATCATTCCCAACTATAACGGGATTAAATTTCTGAAAGGGTGTCTGGAAGCTTTGGATGCCCAGGAAAACAGCCCCGGACATCGGGTCCTGGTGGTGGACAATGGTTCCGGGGACGGCAGCCTGGAGCTGTTGGAAGAGCAGTTTCCCCAGATACCTGTCATTGCCCTCCCCAGGAATACCGGATTCTGCCATGCCGTAAATGTGGGAATTGAAGCTTCCGATACGCCGTATATAATTCTTCTCAATAACGATACAAAGGTGTATCCCGGGTTTGTGCGCGCCCTGTACGATGCCATCGAGGCAAGGCCCCGTGCTTTTTCCGTCAGCGCCAGGATGCTGATGTGGGACAGGCCGGACCTGCTGGACGGTGCCGGGGACAGGTACTGCGTACTGGGGTGGGCATACGCACGGGGCAAGGGAAAAGCTGCTGCGGCCTACAGCCGGCCCACGGAGATTTTTTCGGCCTGCGGCGGCGCGGCAATCTACAGGAAAAGCGTCTTCGAGGACACAGGACTTTTCGACGAGGCGCATTTTGCCTACCTGGAGGACCTGGATATCGGATACCGCGCACGGATCCACGGCTATCGGAATTACTATGAGCCATCCGCGGAGGTTATCCACTACGGCAGCGCGTCTACGGGTTCGCGGTATAACGAATGGAAGACCGGCCAGGCAGCCGCTAACAGTGTATATGTGATTGTGAAAAACATGCCTCTGCTCCAGCTAATCTGGAATCTGCCGTTTCTTATGACGGGAATTCTGGTTAAATTCTTATTTTTTTGTAAAAAAGGCATGGGGAGGCTTTATCTGAAGGGGCTGGCAGAAGGCGTTAAGAAATCCTTCTCCGGGACTGGGGCGGCCAGGAAAACCGCGTTTTGCTGGGAAAATCTGGGAAATTATCTGGCCATTCAGGGTCAGCTCTATCTGAATCTGCTGCGTATTCTTAAGAAATCTTAAGAAAGGGCTTCATAAAATCCTAAGTTGTTTTTTTCATAATAATATTGTAAGGTATTACCGTAGGTGGCGCTTATGATAAAGGATAATCAGAAAGTATTTAACCGAGCAATGGTAATGTTGGATGCTGCCATTACGGCAGCATCTTTTATCTCGGCCTATTATTTTAAATTTTATGTATTGGAAGACGGTCCGGGAATCGGTGTGCTGCCTGCGGGTGAGTATGTAAGGCTGCTGCCTTTTATCGTGCCGATCTACATGCTCATGTACTATGCCTGCAGTGTGTACGCGCCCAAGCGGACAGTGCGGCGCCGCTTTGAGATTTACGGTATTATCAAGGCGAATACCATCGGAATAGTGACGCTGATTATTATTCTGTATATGATTATACGGGAAATAAATTATTCGCGTTGGGTGATGGTACTTTTCTACCTGTTCAATGTATTCTTTACCTCGTGCTTCAGGCTTGCCCTGCGCAAGGGCCTGCGAACCATCAGGAGCAGAGGCTATAACCTGAAACATATTCTGCTGGTTGGGTATTCCAGGGCAGCGGAGGAATATATTGACAGATTGATGGACAATCCCCAGTGGGGGTATATAGCCTGCGGGATTCTGGACGACCATGTCCCGGCCGGAACTCTTTACAAGGGAGTGAAGGTGCTGGGCAGGCTGGGGAATCTGGAAGTGATTCTGCCGGAAAATAAGCTGGATGAAATCGCCATATCGCTGTCCCTGAAGGATTATCATAACCTGGAAGAAATCGTTTCCGTCTGTGAGAAATCAGGCGTACACACCAAATTTATTCCGGACTACAACAGCCTGATACCTACCAGGCCCTATACGGAGGATTTGATGGGACTTCCGGTCATTAATATCCGGTATGTACCCCTGACGAATACAGGTAATATTATCATAAAGCGGATAACGGACGTAGTGGGGGCGCTGGCGGGGCTTGTAATTACCTCCCCGATTATGCTGCTGGCTGCCGTGCTGGTCAGGCTGACCAGTCCCGGGCCTGTCATCTTTAAACAGGAAAGAGTCGGCCTGCATAACAAAACGTTTTACATGTATAAATTCCGCAGCATGGAGAAACAGTCTCCCAGGGAGGAGAAAAGGGCGTGGACGGTACGGAACGACCCCAGGGTCACTCCTGTGGGAAAGTTTCTGCGGCGCACCAGCATTGACGAACTGCCTCAGCTGTTTAACATATTGAAGGGCGATATGAGCCTGGTTGGTCCCAGACCCGAGAGACCGCTTTTCGTAGAGAAGTTTAAGGAAGAGATTCCCAGGTATATGGTAAAGCACCAGGTGAGGCCGGGGCTGACCGGCTGGGCACAGGTCAACGGCCTTAGAGGGGATACTTCCATCCGGAAACGGGTTGAATATGATCTTTTTTACATTGAAAACTGGACGCTGGGATTTGATCTGAAAATAATCCTGATGACGTTTTTTACAGGATTTATTAATAAAAACGCGTACTAACGAATACGAAATTCCGCTTAGAAGCTGCGGAACGAAAGGGAAGAGGAGAAGGTATTATGGCAACTGGAAGGACATCAAAACGTGCGGCGAGACAGAAGAGAAAAATGATTCTCTTTGCCTTTGAGATCATCATTATTCTGGTCATGGTGGTGGTTCTCTATCTGGTGATGAACAAGACCAGCGAGGGACCCAAGATGGTAACCCTGGATCCGAAGAATCTGGCGATTCCTACCGAGGTTATAGAGAAGACGGAAGAGGGCGGCACCATGCATGGCTACATGAATATAGCGCTGTTCGGGCTGGATGCGGAGACGGAGAGCCAGCTTTATAAGGGCAGCCGAAGCGACAGTATCATGATCGCCAGCATCAACCTGGATACGGGCGACATCAAGCTGGTCAGTGTGTACCGCGATTCCTACTTAAATATAGGACCCTACAGGGATAAGGCGGAGTACTATTGGAAGTGTAATACTGCCTATGCGGCCGGCGGGGCGGAGCAGGCAGTCAGGATGCTGAATACGAACCTGGATATGGACATCACCGATTTTGTGGCGGTGGGGTACAAGGGTTTAAGCAGCGTGATTGACGGTTTGGGCGGCGTCTATGTGGATGTGAGCCAGGAGGAAGTGTCTCATCTGAACAATTATCAGATCGGTGTGTCGTCTGTCTTAAAATGTGATTATACACCCGTTAAGGAGGCAGGCTATCAGCTGCTGAACGGAACACAGGCTACCGCGTACTGCCGTATCCGTGCCACTGCCGGCGATGACTTTAAGCGTACCGCCCGTCAGAGGACTGTGCTGAAGGCCATTGAGGAGCAGGCGAAGAAGGCGGATCTGGCTACATTGACGAAGGTGTTTAACGACTGTATCGGTGATATTTATACCAGCATTGATTCCAAGGATATCATGACGCTGCTGGGGAATATTGCGAATTACCGGATTGCGGATGAGGCGGGATTCCCCACCGAGGAGCTGCGCACCACAGGTAATATAGGCGCCAAGGGAAGCTGTGTTATCCCGCAGGATCTGGAATCCAATGTAATATGGCTGCATCAGTTCCTGTTTGATGATGATGATTATGAGGTGACAGAGAGCGTAAGGGAATACGATGCCGTCATTAAGTCCGAGACGGGCCAGTATCTGAAAAAATAAGCGGAAGTAAGAGGAAGAAGCGCATTGTAGGGGGCTGTCGCTGTTTTTGGCGGCAGCTTTTTTACTGCGCAGGCCCGTGCAGCGGAAGTCGAAAACACATACTTGCGGTACCGGGAAAGCGGTGCTATAGTATGGGTGTACAGTATTCGGGAGAGGAGAGGGCAATTTGAAAATCGATGTAATCATTCCTGTCTATAAAGCGGGGGCGGAGCTTTTTTCTCTTCTGGACAGACTGGAAAACCAGACGGTGCCGGTTCGGAAGATTATCCTTATGCACACGGAGAGCCGCTTACAGGAGGCCGGAGACAGGGAAAACGGGACAGCACGGACGGGAGAAGGCTTCGAAGGCGTAGGAACCGGGGAACGGGATATCCGGAGAGCGGAATGCCATGCAGGCAAAAGCGGCAGGGACGAATTAAACCATGGGGGCAAAAGCGGTCGGGACGAATTAAACCATGGGGGCAAAAGCGACTGGGACGAATTAAACCATGGAGGCAAAAGCGATTGGGATGAAGTGACCAGGGGAGTTGATTTTTGCAGGAGATATCCCAATGCGGAGGTCCATCATATCTCAAAGCATGAATTTGACCACGGCGGAACCAGGCATCAGGGAGTGCAGTATTCCGAGGCGGATGTTTTTGTGATGATGACGCAGGATGCCATGCCTGCAGATTCGCGGCTGATTGAGCGGCTGACGGAAAATCTTATGGGAAATGTGGCTGCCGCCTATGCCAGACAGCTTCCGGGGGAGGATTCTTCGGAATTTGAGAGGGCGTCCAGAACGTTCAACTATCCGGAAGCTTCCCGGCGAAAGTCGCTGGCGGATCTGGATACTTTGGGTATCAAGACATTTTTCTGTTCCAATGTGTGCGCGGCCTATCGGCGGGATATCTACGAGAAACTGGGTGGTTTTATCCGGCATACCATATTTAATGAGGACATGATCTATGCGGCGGCGGTGATAAAGGCAGGTTATTCCGTTTCCTACGAGGCGCAGGCGCAGGTGGTCCATGCCCATAATTATACCAACATCCGGCAGCTGCGCCGCAATTTTGACCTTGGGGTTTCACAGGCACAGCATCCGGAGGTCTTTGGGGCGGCGGCCTCAGAGGCGGAGGGGAAAAAACTGGTGGCGGCTACATGGCGTTATCTTCGGGTGCGGAAGCGGCTGTACCGTTTTCCGGGTTTCTGCGTGCAATGCGCTTTTAAGTACGCAGGCTATCTGCTGGGCAGGCACTATAAAAAGCTGCCCCGCGGCTTGGTGATGAAGATTACGGAAAACAGGGAATACTGGAATAAAACTTGAAGTTTCCGGGGCAGAAGGATTTTATATATTTTCACAATCACTTCATTTTGTAAACACAATTTCATCACAATTGGCAGATATACTAAAGTACATAAAGATGAAACATGCGATACACAATATTTTATAAAGAAGAGAGGTAGTCATTATGTACGAAAACGAAATTTATTCCAATTCAGAAAATGGTGGTTACACATCTTATCAGACGGGCAACAGCACTTACGGTACAGGCAGCACTTACGGCGCAGGCAGCAGCGGAACCGAAGGAAAAAAGAAGAAGGGAACCTTCCGCAAATTTGTGGTGAGCATGGGGCTGGGGATTACCTTCGGCGTATTCGCGGGGGCAGGGTTCCAGGCGGTAAGCTACGGAGCCGACAGGCTGTTTCCGGCGCAGAACGGGGAATCCGTGGAGGCGGCAGCTTCTCAGACGGGAGGCGAAAGCTCCGGCATGCCGATGACCAACATCAACCAGGTAACTTATGTCAGCGATGATATTTCCGGTGTGGTGGAGGAGGTGATGCCGGCCATGGTATCCATCATCAACAATGCTACCATGACATCTTCCTTTTTTGGATACACATATGAGCAGTCCGTACCTTCGGCGGGTTCCGGCATCATTGTGGAGGAGAGGGAAGGAGAACTGCTGATTGTGTCAAACAATCATGTGGTAGCAAATTCGGACACCCTGGAGGTGACTTTTATCGACGGCACCACGGCGACGGCCCATATCAAGGGGCAGGATTCGGAGATGGACCTGGCGGTGATTTCGGTACCGCTGGACAGCCTTTCCGAGGAAACCAGGAAGGCTATCACCGTCGCTACCCTGGGAGACAGCGACAAGCTGAAGCTGGGTGAGCCTGTTATTGCCATCGGCAATGCCCTGGGCAACGGGCAGTCCGTGACCAACGGCATTATCAGCGCCCTGGACAGGGAAGTGACCAACGAAGACGGCACCACCGGCAGCTATATCCAGACCAACGCGGCCATCAACGGCGGTAACTCAGGCGGTGCCCTTCTGACCATAACCGGTGAGGTTATCGGCATCAATTCCGGAAAGATCAAGGCAACAGGCGTGGAGGGCATGGGCTACGCAATTCCCATCAGCTCTGCCAGCCCCATCATTGCGGATCTGATGAACCGTCAGACCAGGACTGACATCGTGGACGAGGGCGAGAAGGGTTATATGGGTATCGCGCCCAAGGATGTTCCTGCCCAGATGACACAGATGTACGGCATGCCCCAGGGCGTCTATGTATACAGCGTGTCCGAGGGTACGGCCGCGGAGCAGGCAGGTATCAAGATGGGTGACGTCATCGTGAAATTTGACGGACAGAAGATATCTTCCAATGAGGACTTGCAGAAGACGATGCAGTACTACAAGGCAGGTGAAACAGTGACGGTTACCGTGAAGCGCCTGGAAAACGGCGGGTACGAGTCATATGACATTGAGATCACCCTCGGCGCCAGGCCGGAAGAGGGATAAGTCCGAAACCGAGACAACTGTCCGGTGAAGGCTCTTAACAGCAGAATTGCCGCACTATGGCTGAATGCCGGGTGCGGTATTTTGCATGGAAAGGTTCTTTAGAAAAAGTTCACTTGAATAGAGGGCTGTTTTCAAGTATACTAAAACGAGAGTATGCAACAGACGGTGCAGCCCAAAGCATGGCCGGACAGGCGTGATTTGGAGAATGGAGACGGGTAAATAAAATGTCGGATATGTATAAGGAAAATGAGGACACCGAAGGCAAGGTGGAGGAGAACAAGGACGGGGCAGACAAGGATACTTTGACGGGTAAAGACGCTTCTGCGACTAAGAATGCAGGGAAAAGCGATAACAGCGATTATGAGGATGTATGCTTTGTCTGCCGTCGCCCGGAGAGCAAGGCGGGCAGGATGTTCAAGCTGCCAAACAATATCTGTGTCTGCAGTGACTGCATGCACAAAACCATGGAGACGGTCAGCCAGTTTGACTACCAGGGGATGCTGAGTAATCCCCAGCTGCAGAATGACCTGGATCAGCTGACAAAGCAGGGCGGATTTCCCAATATCAGCTTTGTGAATCTGGCGGACCTGCGGGGCGACGGCGGTATCCCCAACAAGCAGAAGCTGAAAAAGAAGAAGAAAAAGGAAGGGGAGCAGGCGCCTGTTCTGAATATACGGGATATTCCCGCGCCTCATAAGATCAAAGCCAGCCTGGACGAGTATGTGGTAGGCCAGGAGCACGCGAAGAAGGTGATTTCCGTGGCGGTCTATAATCACTATAAGCGGGTGGCAACAAACACCATGGACAACATAGAGATCGAGAAATCCAACATGCTGATGATAGGACCCACCGGCTGCGGGAAGACCTATCTGGTGAAGACGCTGGCCAGGCTGCTGGATGTGCCGCTTGCCATTGCCGACGCAACCTCCCTGACGGAGGCGGGTTATATCGGGGACGATATTGAGTCTGTGGTCACCAAACTGCTTGCGGCTGCCGACAATGATGTGGAAAAAGCGGAACGGGGTATTATCTTTATCGACGAGATTGATAAAATTGCCAAGAAGAAGAACACAAATACGCGGGATGTCAGCGGCGAGAGCGTGCAGCAAGGTATGCTGAAGCTTCTGGAGGGTGCAGAGATTGAAGTACCCGTAGGGGCAAACAGTAAAAATGCCATGGTACCCCTTGCCACGGTGAATACCCGGAATATTCTGTTTATCTGCGGCGGCGCCTTTCCGGATCTGGAAGAGGTCATCAAGGAGCGCCTGCGGAAGAGCGCGTCTATTGGTTTTAATTCGGAACTGCGGGACAAGTATGACAAGGAGAAGAATATCCTGTCCAGGGTAACCGTGGAGGATATCCGGAAATTTGGTATGATACCGGAGTTTATCGGCCGTCTGCCGGTTGTATTTACGCTGCAGGGACTCACCAGGGATATGATGGTGAAGGTGCTGAAGGAGCCTAAGAATGCCATTCTGAAGCAGTATCAGAAGCTGTTGGAGCTGGATGAGGTGAAGCTGGAGTTCACGGAGGATGCTCTGGAGGCTATCGCGGACAAGGCCCTGGAGCGGGATACGGGCGCCAGGGCGCTGCGTTCCATCATTGAGGAATTTATGCTGGATATCATGTATGAGATTCCAAAGGATGACAATATCGGCAGGGTAACCATCACCAGGGAATACATTGAGGGGACGGGCGGGCCTGTTATCGATATCCGCAGCAACCTGATCG
This sequence comes from uncultured Acetatifactor sp., assembly GCA_910587555.1. GTDB lineage: Bacteria > Bacillota > Clostridia > Lachnospirales > Lachnospiraceae > Acetatifactor. Next base: position 43,894 of record CAJULV010000002.1, on the reverse strand, counting down.
TGGAGAATCCGGACCATCTGAAGCAGATTAAAGGGGATTAGTATGAGTACATCGCTGCATTCGTTCCCGGGTAATCATTGCCTGATGACCGCACCGATGTATTAATCATGCCGCTCATCGGCGTTGTCGTATGTCTCGCAGAACCTGGCCGAAAAGGAAGGTTCCTCTCCCGCAATGTATAAATGGGAAGTGTCACCGAAAGCGCCCATGCGGAAAGAAGCCTTCCCGGTTCTGCGTTCTTCCGTGACAAGTGTGGTCACGGAAGAAGGCGCCGCGCAGGTGTGATGCCACAGTACCATGGGGGACGCATTCATCAGTCGGCTCAGCAGTACGCATTCCAGCCCGAAGTGGCAGAAAAATACGATTGTGTCCCTGTTGGACCGTTCTGCCCTGTAGTATTTGCCGTCCCTGACATATCCGTGCTTTGCCAGCAGCTCATCGAAATTCCGTATAACCGTTTCATAGGCATCCCCTACGCCGCCTTCCCGCATGGTCTCTGTCTCGCGCCATTCGTCGTGCCGGAAGTAGGCTTCTTCTTTTGTCCAGTCCTCAGGCAGCCAGTCCCAGGTCAGCGTCTTCCGCACTCCAAGGACATCGGGGCGGTTGATTTGCGGCCAGAATTCCCGCAGCCAGTCACATTCTACAGCTTCCCTGTTCATTTTCCGTAAAGTGAGAGATGCCGTATCTTTTGCCCGCCCTAAGGGGGAGACGTAAAATGCCGCAACGTCCAGTTCGGAAATTCTGTCGGCCAGCAGCGCGGCTTCCCGCCAGCCCTTCTCTGTGAGGGAATCTTTTTTGTAGTCAGGGTCACCATGCCGTATAATTAACAGACGCATCTTTTTTCCTCCGTATGTTATCTTTTTTAGTATGAGTTGTTACATTGCTACATCCAGGACCATCATCAACACAAACCCCACGGCCATCCCCATGGTACCGATTTTCCCGTTTCCTTCCCCTCCGGCTTCGGGAATCAGTTCGTCCGCCGCTACATACAGCATCGCCCCTGCCGCAAAGGCCAGGAGATAGGGCAGGACCGGGACAACCTGTTCCGCCAGCAGAACGGTGATAAAGGCGCCTGCAGGCTCCACCGCACCGGACAGGACGCCGTTCCGAAATGCTTTCAGCCGGGAATCCCCGGCGTTTCTAAGCGGCATGGAAATGATTGCGCCCTCCGGCAGGTTCTGGATTGCAATGCCCATGGAGAGCATCATGGCGGCGGCCATGGTAATGCCCGTATTTTCCGTCATGGCGCCGGCCAGTGCCACGCCCACAGCCATGCCTTCCGGCAGGTTGTGGAGCGTTACTGCCAGTACCAGCATGGCCGGTCTGCGGTTTTTGCCAGCCTGTTCCTCCTGGGGAGCGTCCTTGACCGGGGATACCATGCCTTCCCGGCTTTTCCGTTCCCTCCGCGCCGACGGAATCAGCCTGCCCGACAACAGCAGAAAGCCCACTCCCGCCAGAAAGCCGGACGCGGCGGGCAGCCAGGCAATCCGTCCCTGTGCTTCCGCCATCTCTATGGCCGGAATTAGGAGGGACCATACAGATGCCGCGATCATAACGCCGGCGGCAAAGCCCAGCATCACATGTTCCAGCCGCGTGTTCATTTTGGCCTTCAGGAAGAACACCATGGCTGCGCCCACAGCGGTTCCCAGAAAGGGGATTATTACAATTACGAATTCTTCCATATCCGTTTTATGTTCCTCTGCATCCATTTTGGCAAAAGCAGCCTTTGCCCTTAACACCATAGTATGTGGCTATGCATGTATAAAATGCAGGGGCGGATATAGTTCCCTATGCCCGGCGATTTGGCCGTTAAACGCGCCGGCCTGTTTCGTCACTTACACGCAGGCAGCGTATGGCATTCAGCACGGCCAGCACCATGACGCCCACGTCTGCGAATATGGCAATCCACATGTTTGCAATGCCAAAGGCGCCCAGTACCAGGCAGATTGCCTTGACTGCCAGGGCAAATACGATGTTTTCATAGACGATGCGCAGACACTTCCTTGAAATCCGCATGGCCAGCGCCAGCTTCATGGGATTGTCGTCCATGAGTACGATGTCTGCCGCTTCGATGGCTGCGTCCGACCCAAGGGCGCCCATTGCCACGCCGATATCCGCCCGGGAAAGCACGGGCGCGTCATTGATGCCGTCGCCCACAAAGGCCAGGTTTTCTTTTTTCCCTTTCTGTGCCAACAGTGCTTCTACCGCATCCACCTTGTCCGCGGGAAGCAGCTCGCTTTTGTATTCGTCAACTCCCAGCAGTGCGGCAGCATGCGCCGCGGTTTTCCGGTTGTCTCCCGTCAGCATGACCGTCTTTTTGATGCCCGCCGCCTTCAAGGCCGCAATCGCTTCGGCGGACTGCTCCTTCACCACATCGGAAATCAGGATATATCCGGCGTATATACCGTCTACGGCAATGTGGATAACCGTTCCCACGCCGGTATCTTTCTCGGGGGTAATGCCCAGCCTGTTCATCAGCCTGAAGTTTCCGGCCGCAACGGTATGGCCGTTGACCAGCGCAGTCACTCCCTGACCGCCGATTTCCTCTATGTCGCTGACTTTCGCTTTGTCAATTTCCTGCCCGTATGCCTCCTTCAGGCTTTTGCTGATGGGATGGTTGGAATAACTCTCCGCGCAGGCAGCAAGCCCAAGCAGGGCACCTTTAACGTCGGCAGTCTCTTCCGTGCCTGCTTTTTCCGGTTTCGGGAGTTCCAACAGGCCGCCATGAGCTATTTTCTCAAATTCAGGAGCGGCATGAACCTCCGTTACCTCAAAGACACCTTTGGTCAGTGTGCCCGTTTTGTCAAATACGACATATTTTGTCCGTGCCAGAGCTTCCAGGTAATTCGAACCCTTCACAAGGATGCCGCAGGAGGATGCCCCGCCGATGCCGCCGAAGAAACTCAGGGGAATGGAGATTACCAGCGCGCAGGGACAACTGATGACCAGGAAGGTCAATGCCCTGATAATCCAGGTACTCCATCCTGCCGGATTGCCCGCTATCAGGTTTACCGCAGAAGGGATAATTGCCAGTGCCAGGGCGCTGCAACACACCGCGGGGGTGTAGTATCTGGCAAATTTCGTGATAAAATTCTCCGTGCGGGCCTTTTTCATACTGGAATTTTCCACAAGGTCCAGGATTTTCGACACGGTGGATTCACCGAATTCCCTGGTAGTGCGAATCCGCAGAAGCCCGGACAGATTCACACAGCCGCTGATGACCTCCCCGCCGGTGCCGACTTCCCTGGGCAGGCTTTCCCCGGTGAGCGCACTGGTGTTCAGGGTGGAACTGCCTTCCGTCACGATGCCGTCGATGGGAATCTTTTCCCCGGGCTGCACTACGATGATGCTTCCCACAGCCACTTCGTCCGGATCTACCTGTTCCAGGTTGCCGTCTGCATCCTCGATATTGGCATAGTCGGGCCGGATATCCATCAGCGCGCTGATGTTCCGGCGGCTTTTTCCCACGGCCACTGCCTGGAACAGCTCACCGATCTGGTAAAACAGCATAACCGCCACACCCTCGGCAAATTCTCCCTCCATACCGTTTGCCTCACTGTACAGGCCTAACAGCATGGCGCCTACGGTGGCAACCGCCATCAGGAAATTCTCGTCAAAAATCTCCCTGTGGAAGATGCCCAGGGCCGCCTTCCGCAGAATGTCATGGCCGATAATGAGGTAGGGAACCAGGTACAGGGCAAATTTCAGCCAGCCTTCCGCCGGTATAAAGGGGAGTACAAGCATCAGAATGGCTGCCGCAATGATTCTATATAAGACTTTTTTCTGTTTCTTTGTCATCTCCGTCACCTTACTTTTTCAATGCTGTGATGGTCAAAAGGGGCTTTGCGGCGCCCGTTTTGACATTGGTATCATGTTATAAAAAGGAACCGCCGAAACGATCCCTTTCAGATATTTGCCGACTGTCAGTCTAAAAAGATTTCGCAGTCGCTTTCCACTTTTTTACAGGCCTTGAGGACGCTCTGCATCACTGCCTTCTCGTCCGCCGCTTCTGTAAACTCCACTTTCATTTTCTGGGTCATAAAGCTTACCGTCGCCTCCAGGACGCCCTCCACCTTTTTTGCCGCTTCCTCCATTTTCAGGGCGCAATTTGCGCAGTCAACCTCAATTTTATAGGTTTTCTTCATGGTAATCCTCCTCCTTCTGTTTGCGGTTCTTTTTCATGCTTCCGTAACTTTCCCTTTGTTCTGCTCCCGCAGTATATGGCCATGCGGCCAAAACATATGAATCATTGTTCATATGTTTATATTACCATAGATTCCTGAAATGTCAATATGGAATTCATAATTCTTTTCAATGTCTGTTCATCTCATCTCCAAATGAACTTGACAACTTCCGGAAGCTGTGGTATTTTATAACTAGCCTCGATATGTCAATGCTCGATATATCGAGAGCAGATAGAAAGGAGGGAGTTAATTGAATGAGGCATTGCGAAAAAAATACATACCCATGACAGAGACAATTTACTATACGCTCCTGGCGCTGATTCAGCCCAGGCATGGTTATGCCGTCATACAATATGTCAATGTGCTGAGCGGGGGCAGGATAACGCTGGGAACCGGCACGCTGTATACCATGGTAGGGCGCCTGACCGCGGACGGTGTAATTGTGACGCTGCCCGGGAGGGAGAAGAAGACTTATCAGATTACCCAGGAGGGCATGGCGCTGCTGACGGAGGAAACCGAACGTCTGGAGCGGCAGCTTGCGGACGGGCGAAAAATGCTGTCAGGGGGGGTATTTACCGTACCGAAGAGACAGGACGAAGAACAGGCTGCAGAAAATTCCCGGGAAGAAGTTATTTTTGTGTAAAGGGCAGGGCAGCGCGAATACAGGCTGTCTGACGGCGTAACATTAGCTGGACAGTAAAGTCGCAAAGGCTACCCTTTAGTGCTATCGCGCTTTACCCTTTAGTGCTATCGCGCAGCGGTTTAAATTAGGAGGAAAGAGATGAAACTGGAAGTAAAGGATATCCGAAAAAGCTTCGGAGAAAAGGAGGTACTCCACGGCATTCGCTTTGCGGTGGAGAGCGGAAAGGCGCTGGGGCTGCTTGGCAGAAACGGTGCGGGCAAGACGACCACAATCCGCATCCTGATGGATGTGTTTCACGCGAACAGCGGGGAAATCCTGCTGGACGGCAGGAAATTTGTTCCGTCAAAGCATCAGATAGGCTATCTGCCCGAGGAGCGGGGCCTGTATCCGAAGAGGACCGTGTTGGACCAGATGATATATCTGGCGTGCCTTAGGGGGATGAAGCCCAGGGAGGCGAAGGAAAGTGCCGCGAAGTGGCTGGCAAGGCTGGAGGTGGATGAATACGCCGCCCGGAAGCTGGAGACGCTTTCCAAGGGGAATCAGCAGAAGGTGCAGCTTGCGGCTACCCTGGTGTGCAATCCGGATATTGTAATCCTGGATGAGCCTTTCAGCGGGCTGGACCCGGTGAATTCCCAGATTTTGAAGGATGTGGTGAGCGAGCTGATTCAGGAGAACAGGCTGGTGATTTTCTCCAGCCATCAGATGAGCTACGTGGAAGAATTCTGTGACCACATAGCTGTAATAGACCACGGAGAGGTGGTGATGGCAGGGGAATTGAAGGAAATTAAGAAGGAGTATGGCAGGAACCGGCTGATGCTGGCTGCGGAAAATTACGATCTGGATAAGCTGGCGGAGAAGACAGAGCAGGAGTGGAGTCCTTATGTGCATATATCCGGAAGGAAGAAGGAATTTCTGATTCTGGAGCTGGAGGACGGCATGGACAGGCGCAAGTTTATGGAACAGCTGGTGAAATCCGATGTGGAGGTGGAGAAATTCGGGGGATATGAGCCGTCTCTGAACGACATTTTTGTGAGTAAGGTGGGTGAGGAAGCATGAAAAGGTTTGCGATTGTATTACGGTATGAACTGAAGGAGTATTTTACGAACAAGCTGTTTATGGTACTGACCGCCATTCTGGCGGTACTGGGTGTACTGCTGCTTTTTCTGCCCCGCGTTGTGGATATGTCCGGCTTTACAGGCGTAGTGATTGTAGGCGGAGGAAGCGGGGAACAAGAGACAAAGGGAGAGGAAGAAAAGCCGGTTTACATGTATCTGGACCTGGCGGGCGTGGTGCAGCCGGAAATTCTGACGCAGATGTTTCCCGACACGGCCTGGAAGGAAGCGGCGGATGAGGACGCAGTCAGACAGGCGGTGGAGTCCCAGGAGGCCGAGGCCGGGTTTGTGGTGACCGGAGCCGCGGAATATGAGTACTATGTTTTTAACAAATCCTTGACGGACAGGAATGCCGCGAGCTTTGAGCAGGCGATGAAGCTTTTCTATCGGATGGATTACTGCCGTTCTGCGGGGTGGGATCTGGAAGAGATTACGGCTATGTACGACGTACCCATTGCGGTGACGGAGAATGTGCTGAACAAGGATTCGGGAAGCAACTACTGGTACTGTTATGCGCTGGTGATCATCGTGTTTATGCTGATTGTGTATTACGGGCAGATGATTGCCGTCTCCGTTACCAACGAGAAGAGCAACCGGGCTATCGAGGTGCTTGTGACCAGTACTTCTCCCAACAGCCTGCTGTTCGGCAAGGTGATTGCCGGGGCCATCGGAGGTGTATTCCAGATGGGGGTAGTGCTGGGGGCCGTGCTTATTTCCTATCAGGTGAACAGGGAGCAGTGGGGCGGCATGCTGGATATGTTCTTCCATATTCCGGGTGAGGTGCTGCTGGCATTTGCCTTCTTCGGGTTGGGCGGATATCTGTTTTACGCGTTTCTTTACGGGGCCATGGGCGCTCTGGTCAGCAAGACGGAAGACATCAGCAAGAGTGTGTCCGGACTGATGGTAGTCATCATGGCAGTGTATTTCTTCTCGCTGCTTCAGCTGACCAATGTGGACGGGCAGGTTATCCGGGTTCTGTCATTTCTGCCGGTCAGCTCGTACAGCACCATGTTTGCACGGATTGCCATGGGAACGGTGGCGCCCTGGGAGGTAATCGTGTCTTTCCTGATATTGGCGTTGTCAACTGCGGGCACAGGGATCCTGGGAGCAAAAATCTACCGTATGGGTACCCTTCGGTACGGCAATCCCATTAAAATCAGCACGGCGCTGAAGGATTTAAAGAAGAGTGAATAAAGTCCGAACTGCACTGCTGTGGGCTTGGGACGGGCGGCGGGGAAGGGCATTCCGGTGTCCGTGCCGTAAGCCGCAGCAGCACAGTGGGTACAGATTACATAGATTGATTATATAAAAATTGCAGAAATCGGGATGTCAGATCAGGGTCATAGATTCTGCCGCTTTCCTGCTGCAGCTTCTGTATGGCTTCTTCTACGGTGTAGAACCCGCCCCTTACAGTGGGGTGTGTCCTGCCGACATAATCTGTGGCCAGGCGGATAATCCGGGCCTCCACGGGGATATCTTCTCCCTTCAGGTTGTTGGGATATCCGCTGCCGTCCCAGTTTTCGTGGGAGCAGTGGATGATATCGGCAATTCTGTAGAGTTCGTCGAACTGCCTTGCCATGGTGTAGCCATGCGCCACATGCATGTGGACCTGGGAGGTTTCCTCCTCTGTCCTGAACTGCCCGCGGATGACGAAGGATTCCGGCAGCTTTGCCATGCCGATGTCCTGATAGTGGGCGGCAAGGCTGATTTCCCGGGCCTGCTCCTTTGAAAACTGCAGGTACACGGCGAACCTGCAGGTGAGTTCGGCAATGTCTTCCGCCACTTCTTTGTTCAGGACCTGTCGGTCATACAGTCGCTCCATGATATAATTGGGAATCTGCAGTTCATGTTTCAGCGCGGTTTTGTTCTGATACATTTTTACATCCGCCCTGGAGAAGCAGTCCTGGAGGGTTTCTGCCGAACTGTTCCACTCGGCGGCGCCCAGGGCCACCGAGAGCGGAAGCGTCAGGCTTTTGTCCAGGCGGCAGTTGCGCGCCACACGCCTGCAGTAGTCCAGGGCGGTTTCCAGTTTTGTATCAGGAAGTATTGCACGGAATTCGTCACCGCCGCACCTGGCCACCAGCCAATCGCTTTTGGACAGCTCATCCATGATTTTGGCGATGTTCTGCAGAAGCATATCACCTGCCTCGTGGCCGAAGATGTCGTTGGTCAGTTTCAGAAAATTGGCATCTGCAGATATCATGCAGATATTCCGGTCCTTCTGCTCGGAATAGAAGGCCACGGACTCTTCGAATTTCCGTCTGTTGTACAGCCCGGTCATGGAATCCCGCTCGGCAAGCCCTTCCAACACATTTTTCTCCCGGAGATAGAGGGATTCCTGGTCCTCCAGGGAATGCACCGTGGATTTCAGATTCAGGTTGGTATGGACTAACCGGTAGAGATGCTTTATCGTCAGGCAAAGCAGGCTTAATATATGGTTCAAATGTTCGGCATGAAACAGGGGCAGCGCGTGAATCCTGTTCAGGTAAACCGTCTCGTCGACCTGAAGGGAGCGGGCGATTTCCCGGTATCTGTCATCGCAGACAGCATTTTCTGACAGGCGGATTCCCTCCATCAGCAGGGCGACTACAGGAGAGTCGTCATAGGTGATATTGATCAGGACGTCCGTCAGGCCTGTGATCGGGCAAAAGCGTATGCTGAAGACAGATTCCCCGCAGGCACAAAACTCAGAGGCAAACTGCCTGTAAGCGGCATCGGCAACGGGGGATGCGCTGAAAATCTCACGATAAAAACTGCCGCAGCGGTTATCGTGGACAAGCAGCTTTCCGGAAGGTGTCAGGACACGGATACCCGCCGTCATGGCAACGGACAGGGCATCTGCCAGTTCCTGGATGGAACCAATATCGGGAACATCGGGAATTGCGTACGTTTTCATGGTCACCTCTTAATCGAGTCGCAGCGCGGCGGCATGAAGGCCGGAGGCTTCGGTAAAAACCGCAGCGCGACGGTATTAAAACCGAAGGGACTTCGGATGGCTGTTTCGTTTTATTATACTGTTTTTTCCCTCTAAAATCAAGGTGTCTGTGGGACTTTCATCCGGGAGCGGCCCATGGCTGGTAACAGTTCAGACAGGGCGCTGAACTGTTACGAGAATGCACACAAAACGCGAAAAGAATGCGTTTTGGCGCCCGCAAGTCTCGCAAAATTGCACAGAGCGCAATTTTGACTTCGCGAGAGGGGCTGTCTGAACTGTTACCATGGCGGCTACCGCGCCAGCTCATACAGCCAGATGCCCCAATAGCTGTCCTCGGTGTCAAAATAGCCCGAAAAGGTAAGCCCCATTTCCTCCGCGTCCGCAATCTGCGCACCGGAAAAAAGGTACTGGCAGCCCAGAGCTTTCAGCGCGTCCAGGTCGAAGGCCAGATCTTCATATTGTACGCCGCTGTCCTTCCGCAGCATCCAGTACGTGCCGGTTACGCTGTTAAACAGGTAACATCTGCTTCCCCAGCAATCGAAATACACTCTGGCTTCTTCATTCCGGGCAAGCTCTCCAGCGATAACCTGTCTGAACCGATGCTTATACGCCAACGGGTAATTATTGGAATAGCCGTCCACCGTGTAGAAGCCGTGCATGAGGGCAGGCGCCGGACTTATGCCCAGATGTGCAACGCGGTAAGAGGACATTTCTTTTCCGATGGCATCTTCCAGCCGCTGCATCAAATCCTCCGAGTAAAAACTTTCCCAGGATATATAGCCGGTGACGCCGCTGCCGTTATTGATCTGATTGATATTCATATAAAACAGGGAATTAACCCGGATCAGATTCAGGGTCGGAAACAATACCAGTATCAGCGCCGCCGTTTTATACCAGGCCGCTCCGGGCATTTTCCACAGAAAGCCGAATACCAGGGCAAATTCCAGATACCATAAAGCCGGATAGAGCCAGTAAAAACGTTCTGCCTGAAAATAGCGCAGGAAACCGTCCATGGAATTTTTGAAATCCACCGCCGGCCGGGATTTGCATATGGCATAGAAAAAGGCAATGCCAATCAGGGCAGCCATGCCGGCCAGGGCCAGGCGGAAGGTTTTTATGAGTTCCGGCTTCAGGGTTCCCTTTTTCCCCATTCTCAGGCAGTATATACCCTCGCCTGCCAGCAATATGACGATTGGCAGGATGAGGTAATCGTGGAGGGACTCCACATGCTGGGCGCCGTGAAAAAAGACATCCTTTACTGTGGGCCAGAAGGCAGTGGCCGCGTTCACAAGTTCATCCCTGTGGCTGGCATAGCTGCGCTGTCCCAGAAGCAGTTCCGCGAAAAGCCTGTAGTTGACAATGAGGTACACTGCCGTAAGCAGGGCGAAGCCGCAGTTCACATGAAGGTTACGGCGCTTTTGAATAAGGCGGATCAGGATAACCAGGAGCCAGAAGCACAGAACCGCATAGCCGATCAGCACCAGGTGGGTGGTAAGCCCGAAAAAGACGATGAGTCCGTATGCCGCCGCCGTATGCCGCCTTTCGGACAGCAGCAGGAAGGCATAGAGCAGCAAAGGGACACCCATTATCGACAGGCCGTATATGGGCTGGACGGGAAGCATGCAGAAGCATCCTGCCATGGCCAGCGCAAGAATACCGCTTCCGGACAGCTTTTTCACACTGCCGTACATGCCCCAGAAACCGCTGGCGCAGACTGCCAGATACTGTATCAGAAAGGCGGTCAGGGGTGTGAACAGGCAATACAGGGGGATGAACAGAACCGCGGAGGGCTGCATTCCGCTTTTGCCGATGCCGCCCAGGATCTCCGGAAAGACAGTGCCGGAGTCAAACAGATGCCTTGCATTCAGCACATAGGTCAGGAGCGTCTCGTCCAGCTGGTCATGAACGGGAAATACGCTGCCTTGTTTCAGTATGAGGTAGGGGGCGAACAGGACAGCCATGAGCGGAAACCCGGCCAGCCACAGGGGCGCGCCGTCCAGCCATGTGAAAAATCTGTTGAGAAAGCCTAAGGGCTTTTTACTGTGCAAAAGTGGTTTCATGTTTCTCCTAATATAGTCGCTGCGCGACGGCACTAAAGGCTAAAGTCTCTTCGGCGCACACTCGGAGAGCAAATTTCATTCGAAAGGGCACGCATGAAATTTGCTCTGTGCGCCGTCAATCCTTTATAGTCGCTGCGCAATGTGTGTGTCAGCGCTAAAGACGAAAGTCTCTTCGGCGCCGTCAATCCTTTATAGTCGCTGCGCGATGTGTGTGTCAGCGCTAAAGGCGAAAGTCTCATCTACGCACACGTCAGGGTTACAGGTACAGGCCGCCGCTCAGCAGGACGCCGAAATAGTCCAGTCCGTATATCAGGTGGGCGGCATATACGCTCCACTGCAGAATCAGCTTCCACCGCGGCTGGCTGTGATGCAGGGTTGCCCTTGCCAGGAAGATCAGGCTGGCTGCGGAGGAGAAGAACAGACCGTACATGTAGCCCCAGGCGAAGTTCAGGTGAGGCATGCGGATTCCTTTTTCATATAAAAAGAGCAGCATTAAAAGCCCTGTTACAAGAAACTGCCACGAGAAGCGGAGCAATGCGGAGGAATCTTTTTCTTTTCCCCGAAGCAGGAGGACGGTCAGCGGAAAGGCCGCTGCAAGGAGAACGGACAGGGGAATATTGTCAGAGGCTGTGGACCAGGCCTTCAAAAAGCCGAACCCGATGCCTGCTTCCGCATTATCCGGCTCGAATACCACCACAAACTGATAAAGCAGCACCAGAAAAGTGGGAATAAAGTATATGCCCATCTGGAAAAAAGCTTTTATTCCCTGAAAACGCCCGGAAATCAGCCTGTAGAGCATAATGATGCCTGCCGCGGCGCAGAGGGCCAGCGTAAAGCTCGGTTTTGTCATGGTGGTCAGCAGCAGTGAAAGGGAGAACAACAGGTATTTGGGGTGAAACCATTTATCTTCCTTTTCATACGTCCCAAGGATATCCGCGAAGAGAAAAAAGGCGGGAATGGAAAAGGGGCGTGCGGCAAGATAAGTGGTGTTGTGATATGGGTTGGGCGAAAATGTCCCTTTGTAGCGATACAGATAATTCTCCCCGATTTCATTGTAATGCCCAAGGTAGGACACTGGATAAAGCATGGAAATGAAAAGCAGGGAAAAGGTGAGCGCGGTGGACAGGAAGCTCCTGCCGGGATGGCTGCCCACGTCCAGAAAAGTGTCCAGATACCACTTCAGCGCAAGGACGGACAGCCCGTTCAGCAGCGTAGCGGCAAATGCAAGGGCGTGCTGGGGGGTGGTAAAGAGCATAAAAAACTGTCCTGTCCGGAACAAAACAGGGTAGGGGAACTTGTATGCCACCTCTATTCCCTGAATTGTGGAAAGGTAATCGGTAATATCGGAAATATATCTTCCGGCGTAACACACCGTCTGACGATGAAACAGCAGCAAAGTGACGGCCAGATAGGCCAAAAACGGCACTATGAAAAAAACGGCTCCCAGGTAAAATTTCTTGTCTCTGACAGGCATGCGGTCATTCCTCTTCCCTCTCATGCGGAAATATGCCGGTCCTGCCTTAAAATACTGTCCGGAAACGGACTGGCGGGAACGGTAACAATATATTACAGCCGGAGCCTTATTTTGTCAATATTGAAAGCGGGAAGTGAATTGACATTTATAAAGGAAAGTGGTATCATAATTCTGAAATAAATACAAGAAGAGTAATGGTGGTGAAATGGAAAAGCGGCAGATCTTGATTGTAGACGATGAATACATAAATCGTGCGTTACTGGCGGAAATGTTTCATGACGAGCAGGATACTTATGAACTGATTGAGGCGGAAAATGGCGAAGAGGCTGTCCGGAAGATTGAGGACGGCCATGATATCGTTCTGATTTTGCTTGATATCGTTATGCCTGTCATGGATGGGTTCAGGGTGCTGGAGTTTATGGAGGAGAAGGGATTGCTGAGGGAGATCCCCGTCATCCTGATTACAGGTGAGACTATCCAGGACAGCGAGGACAGGGCATATTCCTTTGGGGTGGCGGATGTGATACATAAGCCTTTTTACCCCCATATTGTCAAGCGCAGGAGCAGCAATATTATTGAGCTGTACCAGAACAAGCGCAACATGGAGATGCGCCTGAAGGAGCAGGAGATTGCAATCCGCGCTCAGGAGCAGGAAATTCGAGAGACAAACGAATTCATGATTGACGCCCTCAGCTCCGTAGTGGAATCCAGAAGCGTGGAAACCGGGGATCACACAAAGCGGATTAAGTATTATACCAGGCTTATGGCCACATGTCTGAAGGAGCATTTCCCACAGTACAACCTGACGGACTTCCAGGTAGATGCGATTTCCAGGGCTTCCGTTCTTCATGATGTGGGAAAGATCGGGATTTCGGATGCTATCCTTTTGAAGCCGGGGCGTCTGACGAATGAAGAATTTGAGATTATGAAGACGCATACCACGATCGGATGCGACTTGCTGGAGAAGTTTTACAGGAACCGGACAAGTGAATTCTATCGCTATTGCTACGATATTTGCCGCCATCACCATGAGAGATGGGACGGCAGGGGATATCCTGACCATTTGGCGGGAGATGCAATTCCGCTGAGTGCTCAGATTGTGGCGGTTGCGGATGTGTATGACGCGTTAGTCAGCCCAAGGGTATATAAGAGTTCATTTACCAATGAGAAGGCGTTTGAGATGATTATGAATGGCGAGTGCGGTCAGTTTGCGCCGGACATTCTGAAATGTTTTGAACTTGCCAGGGAGGATTTCTTCAACATTAATAAGGTGATTGGGGTATTCGATTTTTCATGATAGAAGCAGGCAGCAAATATGCGAGCAGGTTTGCTGCCTTTTCTAATGAAGCGTCAGATTCAGGTGAAACGCCGGATTCATTTGAAGCGTCAGAGTAATTATGAAATGTCAGAGGGCTGTGGGATGCCGCTGCCTGCATCAGTGGAGGAAGGGTATGGGAGAGTGTGGAACCTGCGTATTTCCCATGGAGGATGCGCTGGAAATGATCCTTATGTTCGACAGGACAGGAAGGATTTCGTATGCGAATGCGGCGGCACGGAGCAAGCTGGGGTATGAGGACATGGAAAATCAGCATATCAGTACCCTTTTTCCCAATACGTTCAGAAAGACGGAGGACGGCTTCGAATCGGATTTTTCCTTTGGGGATGCGGCAGGACATCTGATCATCTATCGCAGGAACCTCACCTGCTTTCCCGTGGAAGCCAGGATGAAAGAGAATGCCGGCTGCCCGGGGACTTACATCTGTATGGCAAATGACCTGCTGGAGCGGGAGCACCTGGGAAGGGAGATCAGCCAGGTCAGGGAAGAAGCACAGCAGGCGGCAAGGATGAAGGCGGAATTTGTCGCGAATGTGACGCATGAGCTGCGGACGCCGGTGAACGGGATTCTGGGCAATGTGAGGGAACTGCTGGATGATGTGACGGATGCACAGACGGTAAAGACACTGCAGCTGATAGAGCGCTGCTGCGGTGATATGAATAAGCTCATTAACAACATTCTGGATTTTTCGAAGCTGGACGCGGGGAAATTCGTTCTGGAGCCGCGCCGCTTCCATTTCAGAAATATGCTGGATTATGTGAAAGCCCAGCATTTCAGCAAGATTACCGAAAAGGGCCTGGATTTCTTCATGACGGTATCGCCTCAGGTACCGGAGTATGTGATTGGGGATGAACTGCGTATTGTGCAGATTCTCAACAACCTGATTTCCAATGCGTTAAAGTTTACAGCCGTGGGAGAGATTGCCGTTCAGGTGCTGCGGACGGCTCAGGTGGAGAAGCAGACAGAACTGTTTTTTATTGTATCCGATACCGGAATCGGGATCGGGGAAGAAGACATGGACAAATTGTTTCAAAGCTTTTCCCAGGTGGATGCGTCTATTTCCCGGAAATACGGGGGGACTGGACTGGGGCTGAGCATCTGCAGGCAGCTGGTGGAATTAATGGGGGGCGGGATTGAGGCCGAGAGCAGGAAAGGCCGGGGAAGCAACTTCTCTTTTTCCATATGGGTGGAGACAGAAGAGGAAGAGACGCCGAAGGCACCCGATGATGTAAAGGCTGTATTCATGCGGATGTTCGCCGGAGGGGAAGGCTCCGGAGAGGAGGCGGAGGACATCCAGGAATATGATACGCCGAAGAACCGGGAAAACTTAAAGCGCCATCTGTCCAGGCTTATCTTAAGCGTGGAAATGGAGAACTGGGAGAAGGCGGAGATGTTTATGGAGTCCATAAGGCAGTTGACGGAAGGGGCGCCTTCCGACGTGAGGCGGCAGATTCTCCGGCTGAAGATGGCGGTCCAGAAAGAGAACTATGACAAGGTAATGGATGAATATCATAAACTGAGTATCTGATAGCCGGAAGGAGGTGGAGATATGGATAACGGTGTCAGGAATATGGCGAAGGTTCTCATCGTGGATGACCTGGAGGTAAACAGGCTGGTCCTGGAGGATATTATCCGGGAGATGGGATGCTGCCCGGTCCTGGCAGAAAGCGGGGAGGCTGCCCTGGAGATTGTGGGGAAAGCTGTTCCGCAGTTGATTTTATCCGATATTTCAATGCCGGGGATGGACGGCTATGAGCTGTGCAGTGTATTGAAGGGCAATGAGAAAACCCGGAATGTTCCGATTATCTTTATCTCGGCTTTCGATCACCCGGAGGATGTGGTGAAGGGCCTTGGCCTGGGCGGAGCGGATTATATCACAAAGCCTTTTGTGCCGAAGATCGTCCAGGCGAGGGTAGGGGTTCATCTGAGCCTGTATCAGGCGAACCTGGCCCTGAAGGAAACCAACCGCAGGCTTCAGGCTTCCGTGAAAGAGCAGTTAAAGCAGATGGAGCAGGAGAAAAAAGATGTGCTGTATGCGCTTGCGGCTATTGCGGCGCAGAATTCCTGCTATCGGCGGGAGCATATCAAGAGACTGAGCAGAAACTGCAGTATCCTTGCCCAGGGAATGCAGCTGTCGCCGTTGTTTGAGAGACAGATATCAGATGCCTATATTGATACGATAGAACTGGCTGCGCCTCTGTGTGATATCGGGAATATCGGGGTTCCCTGGGAATTGCTTCGAAAAAAGGCGGCTTTGAATGACGAAGAGCGCAAAGCGGTTCAGAAGCATACGGACATAGGCGCACAGCTTCTCGGGGATCTGCATGTGGGAAGCGACTACAATGATTTCCTGAGTGTGGCGGTGGATATTGCGCATTACCACCATGAGAACTGGGACGGGAGCGGGTATCCGGAGGGGCTTAAGGGGAATGAGATTCCGCTTGCGGCTCAGATCGTTTCCGTTGCGGAGGTCTACTGCGCACTGACCGAGAAGAAAAATTACAGCAGGGAAGAAGCACTGGAGATTATGGGCAGGGAAGCGGAAGTGAAGTTTAATCCCGATATTTTTAAAATATGCCGAAAAATATCGCGTCAGCTATGCTGAATAAGATGTTTTTACGTAACAGTTCAGACAGGGCGCTGAACTGTTACGAGAATGCACACAAAACGCGAAAAGAATGCGTTTTGGCGCCCGCAAGTCTCGCAAAATTGCACAGAGCGCAATTTTGACTTCGCGAGAGGGACTGTCTGAACTGTTACGTTTTTACAGATTTTCATTGCGCCGGGCGGCCGGTTGTAATAAAATGTGCAGCAGGAGGTATGAAAAATTGTGATTAAGGATGAGGAGTTTCACAGAATATCTGTTTTTATGAAGCAGCGGTACGGGATAGACTTGAGCCAGAAGAAGGTCATCGTCAACGGGCGTCTGGAAAATTATATCAAGAGGGGCGGCTGGCACAGCTTCGACGAGTTTATGAATGCTGTGGAACATGACAGTACCGGCAGTCAGGAGAAGATGCTGGTAAACTTTCTGACGACTAACCATACCTATTTTATGCGGGAATTCGAGCATTTTGACTTTTTCAGGAGCCAGGTGCTGCCCTGGCTGAAGCAGAAGGAAGCGGCCAGAAAGGATCTGCGCATCTGGTGCGGTGCGGCATCCTCCGGTGAGGAACCGTATATGATTGCCATGGTGCTGGCAGAGTTTTTCGGGATGGAAAAGTCGCAGTGGGATACCAAGGTACTGGCGACGGATATCTCAACCAAGGTACTTCAGAAGGCGCTGGCAGGCGTTTACACGGCCGATCAGCTGAAGAGCGTTCCTCCGCAATGGAAAAAACGCTTTTTCAACTCGCTGGGCGGAGGAACCCAGTACCAGGTCACCCCTGAGCTGAAGCAGGAGGTTATCTTCCGGCAGTTTAATCTGATGGATCCTTTTCCTTTCCGAAAGAAGATGCACACGATATTCTTAAGGAATGTGATGATTTACTTTGATGAAAAGACGAAGAGAGAACTGGTTCAGAAGGTTTATGATGTTCTGGAACCCGGAGGGTATTTCTTCATAGGAACCACGGAAACAATCGACAGGAACAGCACGCCGTTTCAGATTATACAGCCGTCGATTTTCAGAAAATAAGGAAAGGATTGACATATGCAGCCAATTAAGGTTTTAGTTGTAGAAGATTCCATTGTCTTTCGGGAATTGCTGGTGCAGAACCTGAGCAGGGATCCTGCAATCAGGGTGGTGGCGACAGCGAAGGATCCTTTTGAGGCAAGGGATGCCATACTGGCGCATAATCCGGATGTCATGACATTGGATGTGGAGCTTCCCAGGATGAGCGGAATTGAATTCCTGCGCAAGCTGATGCCCCAGTACCCCCTGCGGGTGGTGGTGATCAGTTCTCTCAGCGACAAGGTTTTTGACGCTATGAGCGCGGGAGCGGTGGACTTCGTGGCGAAACCGGCAGTGTCGAGCCGCAGGCAGCTGGAAGATTTTATACGCAATGAGCTGCTGGTGAAGATTAAGATTGCTTCCACTGCCAGAATCGGCCATGTGAAAAAGGTGGTAATGGCGGAGCAGCAGTATCTGTCCTCCAGCAAAAAGAATCTGTTGGTGGCAATCGGCGCCTCCACAGGAGGAACCGAGGCGATCTTTAATGTTGTCAAGGATTACGGAACGGATATTCCGGGAATCGTGTGCGTGCAGCATATGCCGCCCGGCTTTACTGCCATGTATGCCAAAAGGCTGAATGACCAGTGCCGGATTCAGGTGAAGGAAGCGGAGACCGGGGATAGAGTGCTGCCCGGACATATGCTGATTGCCCCCGGGGGTGACCGGCATATGCACCTGGTGAAGGTAGGGGACGGCTATCAGGTGGAAGTGAAGGCGGGACCCAAGGTGAACGGCCACTGCCCGTCTGTGGAAGTATTGTTTGAATCCGTCGCAAAGGCGGCGGGAGCCAGTGCGGTGGGGATTATTCTGACAGGAATGGGGGGCGACGGCGCCAAGGGGCTTTTATCCATGCGCAAGGCCGGCGCCAGGACCATCGGCCAGGACGAGTCCACCTGCGTGGTTTATGGAATGCCCAAGGTTGCATATGATCTGGGAGCGGTTGAGTATCAGGAGAAACTGTCCGATATAGCTGGAAGGACATATGCATTGCTAAATAAAATGTAAAGGAGAAAGAACATGAAGATTCTATTGGCGGAAGACGACTTCGCGACAAGGAAATTTATGGCCGGCTTTCTCTCCAAGTATGGTGAATGTGACATCACCGTGGACGGAATGGAAGCGGTGGACGCGTTTATGATGGCTTTGGAGGACGGCGAACCGTATGATCTGGTATGCCTTGACATCATGATGCCGGTTATGGACGGATATCAGGCTCTTATGGGTATCCGGAATCTGGAGAAACAGAGGAACATACCTGAGGACAAGGCTGTAAAGGTGATTATGACCACGGCCCTGAATGAAGAAAAAAATGTCAAGATGGCATTTGAACTGGGATGTACCATTTATTCGGGCAAACCTATCGACCAGGAGCGGTTTGAGCAGGCAATGAAGAAACTGAATCTTATTTAAAACAGGATATGAAAGGAGATAAACATGGCTGACGATTTTAATACCGAAAGCATGTTGGATATGTATCTGTTTGAGAACGGCCAGTTGCTGGAACAGCTTCAGGAGACGGTTTTGGAACAGAAGGATGCAGAATGCTTTGATGAAGACAGCATCAACGAAATATTCCGAACCATGCATACCATCAAGGGATCTTCCGGTATCATGATGTTCGACAATATCACAGCTGTGTCCCATAAGCTGGAAGATATATTCTATTACCTGAGAGAATCACATCCTGACAATGTTCCCCATGTAGAGTTGGTGGAGCATGTGCTGGAAGTGGAAGATTTCATCTCCAACGAGATGGAAAAGATCCGAAGCGGCGACCCGGTGGACGGGGATGCCAGCAATATTATTGCGGATCTCGACAAATTTTTGAATATGATCAAAAACGGTGGCGCTGCGGCAGGCGATGCGGCGGAGAATGTACATGAGGAACCGAAGCATTTCTATATCGCGCCGGTGGCTACAAGCGCAAGCCGTTTCTACAAGATATTTATTACCTTTTTTCCGGAGACGGAAATGGCCAATGTCCATGCGTACAAGACCGTGTACGCGCTGAAGGAGATTGCCGAGGATATTCTGTATTCTCCGGAAGATATCCTGACGGATGAGAAGAGCGGGGAAACCATTATAAAAGACGGCTTCCGGATACTCCTCCAGGCCCAGTGTACGGAGCAGGAGGTACGTGACCTTATCGGCGTGGGATATGATATTGAAAAGGTTGAGGTCTACGAGTGTGATGCGAACCAGTTCCTGCTGGGCTTTGACTTCGGCGATCAGCCGGTAATGCCTCAGATTGACCTGGAATCCAGCGTGGAGACGATTGAGGCAAGGCAGGAAGAAGCGGATCAGGAGAAGGCAGAGGAGAAGAAGCCTGAAAAGCCGCAGATTGTGCCCGGTGATTTCGTTATCCAGTCCAAGGAACCCGGAAAGCAGAAGAAGCTGGCGAAAGATAAGCCCAAGGGAGAGAAGGCTGCTTTTATCAGCGTCAATATCAGCAAGATGGATCAGCTGATGGACCTGATAGGAGAACTTGTTATCTCGGAGTCCGTGGTGCTGCAGAGTTCCGATTTGAAGGTGCCGGGGCTGAACCTGGACAATTTCAACAAGGCTGCAGCACAACTGGCATCTATTTCCACGGATTTGCAGAATGTTATCATGTCCATGCGTATGGTGCCGCTGACGAATACGTTCCAGAAGATGAACCGTATCGTGTTCGATGTGTCCAGGAAGCTGGGAAAAGATATTGAGTTTGTGATGGTGGGAGAGACCACCGAGGTGGATAAGAATATTATCGAGCATATTTCCGACCCGCTTATGCATCTGGTGAGGAATTCCGTGGATCATGGGATAGAGAGCAATGAGGAGCGGAAGGCCAAGGGGAAGATGGAGAAGGGGAAGGTTACGCTGTCTGCCAGAACCGAGGCCGGTAAGGTATGGATCTGTGTGGAGGATAACGGTACGGGTCTGGACAGGGAGAAAATCCTTGCAAAGGCCAGGCGGCAGGGCATACTGGATCCCCAGAAGCCGGATGCGGCCTACACGGATAAGGAAGTATACCAGTTCATCACGCTTCCGGGATTTTCCACCAACGAACAGGTGACGGAATATTCCGGCCGAGGCGTAGGCATGGACGTGGTGGTGCAGAATATCCAGGCCATCGGCGGCGCGCTGGAGATAGAGAGTACTCCGGGCTTCGGCAGTACCATGAGCCTGAAGATTCCCCTGACCCTTGCCATTATTGACGGCATCGTCATGGAAGTGGGCACCTCCTCCTTCGTTATGGAGACCGGCGTTATCAAGCAGTTTATCCGGGTGAAAGAGGACATGATGGTGCATGAACCCAATGGAGACGAGTTTGTGATGATCCGTGGGGAGTGCTATCCGGTGATCCGCCTGGGAAGGTGGTATGGCCTGGAGAATTATCAGGAATCTGTGGAAGAAGGCGTCATGTTGGTCCTGGAAGTGGAGGAGAGAAAGGTGTGCCTCCTGGTTGACAGGCTGGTAGGGCAGCAGGAAATTGTGGTAAAACCGATTCCTTCTTACATTAAGAAGGTCAAGGGTCTGTCCGGCTGCACGCAGCTGGGCGACGGCAGTATCGCCCTGATATTGGACGCCCCCGGACTTGTAGAATAAATCTGAGGAAAGGAACGGTAAGCTTATGGACGAGACGAGCAGATTGTTAGGAATACAGGACGGTGAGCAGAATGGCCTGGACAGCCATGATACACAGAAGGGTAAGTACATGACCTTCAAGTCCGGTGTGGAATATTTCGGCCTGGAAATCCAGTATGTGCAGCAGATTATCCAGTATCAGGAAGTCACCAGAGTGCCTGAGACGGAGGATTATATTAAGGGACTGATTAACCTGAGAGGGCGGATTATTCCCGTGGTGGATGTCAGACTGAGATTTAAGCAGGGAGCATGTGAGTACAATGACAAGACATGCATCCTTGTCATCAACGTGAAGTCTGCAACAGTGGGACTGGTAGTGGAGCAGATTGCGGAGGTAGTGGAGATTAAGGAGGAGAATATCCTGCCGCCGCCTACTATAGGGCGGGGCGATAAGTCCCATCACAAATATGTCTATGGCATCGGTAAGGTGGGGAATACAGTGAGGCTGTTGCTGGATCCGGAGAAGCTGCTCTATGATGAGGACCCGGCAGATATGGAGCAGGCGAAAAACAGCGAAGAATGAGAGGTATGGAACGATGAAAAATATGTCAATTAAGAAGAGATTAATTGGGGGATTCTTTATTCCTATTATACTGACAACAATCAATGTGATATTTGGTATGCTGTCCATGCAGCGGATTATGAAGGCCAGCGGAGATCAGGCGGCAATCGCAGCCAGGAATTCCATGATTTTTTCCGTAGGTGCGCTGATCGTATCAATAGCCATTACCGTATTTGTGGCATATGACCTGACTAAAAGTATTCTGAAGTCCATTATACTGCTTTCCAACGCGGCAAAGGATATCGCGGTGGGACATGTAAATATCCATCTGGAGAAGTATAATAACGATGAATTCGGAGACCTGGTAGATGAGTATGTCAAGGTGATAGAGAACATTAAGTCTCAGGCTGAAGTTGCGGAGGAAGTATCCAACGGTAATCTGACGGTAACGGTTACGCCCAAGTCCGCGGATGATATGCTGGGCAACTCGCTGAAGAAGCTGGTGGAAGATAACCATAATGTACTTAGCAATATCAGTGACGCAGGGTCCCAGGTGACAGTCAGCTCATCCCAGGTGGCAAGCGCCAGCCAGGCTCTGGCACAGGGATCTACGGAGCAGGCAAGCGCTATCCAGCAGATTTCGGCTTCCATCGATGAGATTGCGGAGAAGACAAGGCAGAATGCGGAACAGGCAAATTCCGCTACTAATCTGGTGCTGCGTGCAATCGGGGATGTAAAGCAGGGAAATGTACGGATGCAGAGCATGGTGTCTGCAATGGAAGATATCAACAAGGCTTCCGAGAGTATATCCAAAATTATCAAGACTATCGAAGATATCGCATTTCAGACCAATATTCTGGCATTGAATGCTGCGGTTGAGGCAGCAAGGGCAGGTGAGGCAGGTAAGGGATTTGCAGTGGTGGCAGAGGAAGTGAGAAGCCTTGCAGCGAAGAGTTCAGAGGCGGCAAGAGAGACGTCGGCGCTGATTGAGGATTCCATCGATAAGGTAAATGCCGGTTCCAAGATTGCGTATGAAACCGCCAAGGCAATGGAAGAAATTACAAAAGTGGTTCAGGAGAGTGAACATATCATCAATGGTATTGCAGAATCCTCCAATTATCAGGCGACTGCAGTAGCACAGATTGAACAGGCCATCACACAGGTATCCCAGGTGGTACAGACAAATTCCGCCACCAGTGAGGAGTGCGCGGCCGCCAGCGAAGAATTGTCCAACCAGGCATCCAGAATGCGCGAGATGCTGTCCATCTACAACTTGGGCAAGGGACAGGGCGGACCTTCCAGAAGTTCCTCTGGATATAACGCTGCTGTTTCCAATGCAAATGAGCAGGTAATTTCTCTTGGGGATGGCTTTGGCAAGTATTAATCCGAAACTGGTACAGGAACCAGGGGTTTCTGTGCCAGTTTTACTGCCGGGGTGGGGGAATGCGCCCTGCCGTGACATATGAGCGTCACGGGCACTGTGTCGATCTGATTACTTTCAGATAAGCGATACAGAACGAAATGAATCTCAGAGCCGGTTTTGCCGGATAAGGGATAATAGAAGAGGAGTGTCGATATGAATTTGCTGGATGAATTGAGAGCTTTGGGCGTGGATGTAGACGACGGGCTGAAGCGCGTGATGGGAAATGAAAAATTGTATACAAGACTTTTGGGTTCCTTTGTGAAGATGATAAAGGGAAGCGAAGTAGCCGCAGATTTTGACGCTTCCGACTGCACGGAAACAATCGAAAAGGTACATGCGATTAAGGGGACATCAGGAAATCTTTCTCTTACTCCCATATACAAGGCCTACAACGAGATGCTGGGCCTGCTGCGCGGCGGGCAGCCGGAAGAGGCCAGGGAAATTCTGAAGAAGGTTATTCCTGTGCAGAATGAAATTGTTGCATGTATAGAGAAAAATATGAATCAGTGATGCAGACGGAATTGGTAAGGCGTGCCCAGGGTATATTCGGTGATTAAACGCTGTGGGAAGTAGTTGTTCCTGCAGCGTTTATTGTCTTACAGAATATGGGGACATGAAGGCGGGTACACTATATCCGCAATGTATGGCGGAATAACCGTTGCAGACGGCCGCGCAGCGATTTGAAACAAGCGCAGCGATTTAAATTAGGAGGAAAGACGATGGATTTTGTGGACCATAGGCCGCAGAGGGGGATCAAATTACAGCCTCTGGATGAAATCAATGGCTTTAAGGTACGGCCGGGATTTTACAACAGGGACGGTGCTACAGCCGCATCGAATGGGGTCAGCTTTACAGTGCATTCCCATGGCGCTACAAGCTGTGCGCTGCTGCTGTTTCGGCCTCAGGAGAAGGAACCTTATGCGAGGCTGGAATATCCGGAATCATATCACATAGGAAACACATATTCCATGTTGGTATTCGGATTAAAGATTGAGGAATTTGAATATGCCTTTCAGCTGGACGGACCCTACGACAAAGAGAAGGGGCTGCTTTTTGATAAAAACAATATTTTGCTGGATCCGTATGCAAGGGCTGTAACCGGGCAGCGAAACTGGGGAGAGCGCCCGGAGGACGGTGAAGCCTTTGTCTACCATGCCAGGGTAGTTGAAAATAACTTTGACTGGGGAAAACACAGGCAGCTGGAGTTTCCGCTGGAGGACCTGGTTATTTATGAGATGCATGTGAGGGGCTTTACAAAGCATGAATCTTCAGGCGTGACGGCAAGGGGAACCTATGAGGGACTTCGGCAGAAGATTCCCTATTTGAGGGATCTGGGCATTAACGCGGTGGAACTGATGCCGATTTTTGAATTTGACGAGATGGAAAACGCAAGAATTGTGGACGGCGTACAGCTCTACAATTATTGGGGATATAATACAGTATGTTTTTTTGCACCCAACACGGGGTACTCTTCCGTAGTGGAGCATAACCATGAAGGCGATGAGCTGAAGCAGCTGATTTATGAACTGAAGGAAAACGGCATCGAGGTTATTCTGGATGTGGTGTTTAATCATACGGCGGAGGGGAATGAGGACGGACCCAGCTTTTCTTTCAAGGGAATCGACAACAATATCTATTATATCCTGACGCCGGACGGGCAGTATTACAATTTCAGCGGGTGCGGGAACGCTCTGAACTGTAACCATCCCATGACACGCCGTTTTATAATCGACTGTTTGAGGTATTGGGTAACGGAATATCGTGTAGATGGTTTTCGTTTTGATTTGGCGTCCATCCTTGCCCGTGACCAGAACGGGGAGCCTATGGCGAACCCGCCGATTCTCCAGGAAATTGCCTGTGATTCCATTCTGGGGAAGGTAAAACTGATTGCGGAGGCGTGGGACGCGGCAGGGCTTTATCAGGTAGGGCATTTCCCGGCATACAACAGGTGGTCCGAATGGAACGGAAAATACCGCGATGACCTGAGACGTTTCCTGAAGGGAGACGAGGGCATGGCCGGAGCTGCCATCACCAGGATTACCGGTTCCAGAGATATGTATGATTCCCTGAAGAGGGGGCAGAGTGCGTCCGTTAATTTTCTGACATGCCACGACGGCTTTACCCTGTATGATCTGTATTCCTATAATGTCAAGCACAATGAGAAGAACGGCTGGAACAACACGGACGGCGATAACAACGGCAACAGCTGGAACTGCGGTGTAGAGGGAGTGTCGGACGATCCCGAAATCGAAAAGCTGCGCCGCCGCATGGTGAAAAACGCGTTTGTTACGCTGATGTGCAGCAGGGGACCGGCGATGTTTTTCGCGGGAGACGAGTTCTGCAATACCCAGTTTGGCAACAATAATGCGTATTGCCAGGATAACTATATCTCATGGCTGGACTGGGGCAGATTGGAAGAATATAAGGAGATACATGACTTTTTCCGCTATATGATTGCTTTCCGCAAAAAGCATGCGATTGTGAGAAAACCTACGAAGGTTGCATCCTGCGGTTTCCCTGACATCAGTATCCACAATGATTACCCGTGGAATGCCAGAATCAACCATACAAGCAGGCTTATCGGCATTATGTATGCAGGCAGGAATGAGGAGGATACGGAAGACGACATTGTCTTCTACGGGATGAATGCTTACTGGAAGCCCTTGGAAATACAGCTGCCCAGCCTTCCGGACAATCTAAGATGGCGGGTTCTGGTGAATACCTTCGTGGATTATGAGGACGGAAAGGATATAGAGGGGGAAACGGAGTTTCAATACGGAAGCAGGCTGAAGGTGCCTCCGCGCACGGCAGTGGTGCTGGTGGCAGAGGAAGCCTGGGTGTGAGCAGGCCGGCGGCAGCTGAGTCGGAAGGAAACGTGTGCGGCCGGAAGTGCAGCGCGGATGTAAGAGAGCAGGCCGGCGGCAATTGAGTCGGAAACGGAAAGCGTGCAGGTGCATGGATCCGGTGTATGACCGGAAGAA
Organism: uncultured Acetatifactor sp.; assembly: GCA_910587555.1. Taxonomy (GTDB): domain Bacteria; phylum Bacillota; class Clostridia; order Lachnospirales; family Lachnospiraceae; genus Acetatifactor. The sequence goes on along the minus strand of CAJULV010000002.1, from coordinate 17,941 downwards.
ATAAGCGCAGTCACTGGGAGGAACCCGGGGGCTGCGTTTTGCATATGATAATGTGACTGTGTCAGATTGTGAAGGAGAGCCTGATATGGATTGCAGGGATAAAATTCTCTCTAATGACTACTATGATGTAATCACAGAATTTCCGGTACAGCTTCTGGATTCGGATGCTCTGGACCTGTGTCGGCTGAATATTGATAACCTGTACAATATTGTATATATTGATAAGGCAAATATACCAAATACAGACGATTATGTCTATACCTACAAGGGAGTACCCAAGCTATACGGCCTTATGCAGGAGCCTGGCAGGGAACGGGGATTTGATCCCAACAGCCTGATTGCCAGCGGCATCACCCAGGTACAGAGGGCGCCCCTGAGCCTGACAGGGCGGGGGGCAGTGATATGCTTTATCGATACGGGAATTGATTATGTGAATGCGGCGTTTCGGGACAGCGAGGGAAACAGCCGCATTCTGGCTATCTGGGACCAGACCGTGCAGGCCGGGGAACCTCCGGAGGGACTCTACTATGGTACAGAGTACTCCAGGGAGGACATTAACCGCGCCCTGGAGGCGGAGGACCCCTACAGTGTAGTGCCGAGCAGGGATGAAATCGGTCATGGGAGCGCCATGGCGGGCGTGGCGGCGGGGAGCAGGCTGGGAAACGGTATCAGCTATCTGGGAGCGGCTCCGGATGCGGACATCGTGGTGGTAAAGCTGAAGCAGGCCAAGGAATTTCTGCGGAACTTTTATATGATACCGCCGGGGGTTCCCGCATACCAGGAGACGGATATCATGTTGGGGGTGCAGTATGCGGACCGTTTTGCCAGACAGTTCCGCAGGCCGGTGATAATCTGTCTGGGGGTAGGGACAAACTATGGAGATCATGCAGGCAGTGCTCCTCTGCCCAGTTATCTGGACGCCATCGCCTCCAGGAGAAGCCGTGCCGTGGTGGTGTGCGGCGGCAACGAGGGCAATGCGGGGCACCATTTTCAGGGATACATGGATACCCCCAGCAGGGCAGGAAGCGCGGGAAGCGTACCCGTGGAGGTGCGGGTGGCTGAAAATGTGGAGGGATTTCTGCTGGAACTGTGGGGAAATGTGCCGGATGTATTTACGGTATCAGTGCGTTCCCCCGGAGGAGAAACCATTCCGCCTGTCCGCCTGGGCATCCAGGGAAGTATCACCTACAGCTTTGTCTATGAGCGGACCAGAATTACCATGGCAGGTACCTTGGTGGAACCCGCATCCGGGGAGGAAGTGGTAGTACTGCGGGTGTATCTGCCCACACCCGGCATATGGACCTTTCAGGTGGAGTCCGTGGGGGATATCCACAACGGAACCTTTCACATGTGGCTTCCCATCACACAGTTTATGAACGGTGCGGTTCAGTTCCTAGAATCCACCCCCTATATCACGCTGACGGAGCCGGCCATGGCGAAAGATGTGATCAGCGTGTCAACCTATAATGCGGCCAACAACAGCTTTTATATCGACTCCGGAAGAGGGTTCACCAGAACAGGCGGGATCAATCCGGATTTTGCCGCTCCGGGAGTCGACATCTCTACCATCCGCGGCGGAGAGACGGGCAGCTCTCTGGCGGCTGCCCTCACAGCAGGTGCGGTGGCACAGTTTATGCAGTGGGCAGTGGTGGAGGGGAATAACAGGGCGGTGGCAGGCAGGGAGATCAAGAATTATTTTATCCGGGGGGCGTCCAGGAGCTTTGATGTGACTTATCCGAATAGGGAGTGGGGCTACGGACGGTTAAATGTTGTGGGGGCGTTTGATGCGTTGATCGGGGTGTGAGTGGAAATAATTAGATACCCGGCCATGTTCGCAATTGACAGCTTTGACCATGCCTTGAATCCCAGGCTGGCAAAGAGGCTGACAGAAATTTTTTCTCAGCTGATATTGGAGTCCCATAGGACTGTGTTTATGACAACGCATAATCCGTTGGTATTGGATGGACTGGATTTATGCAATGATGATATACGGCTTTTTGCTGTCAGCAGAAATAGAGACGGATATGTGGTGATTGACCGGATACAGGTCTCCAAGGAACTATTGGAATTGGGACAGCCCTTATCCAGATTGTGGATAAATGGGAGATTAGGGGGTGTTCCGGAACTGCTATGAGGAAAGTGATTGGCATTGTGGGAGAAGGACCCACCGATTATATGGTCATAAAAGAAGTGATTGACCATATAACAGGTGGAGCCAACGAATATAGAAGGCTGCAGCCGGAGCCTGATATGGCGGGACGGTTTGGAAACGGGTGGAAGGGAGTGTGGAAGTGGTGTGAAACAAATTCCAGCGTATTGAATGAAGTTTTGCATGAAGTCACACCGCAGATTGATTTGCTGGTTGTTCAAATGGATGGGGATGTTTCCAGGAAAGAAAAAGAAGTTCACTGTTTGTGTGGGTCAGTAGAGTGTGAGGTCAGAGAAGAAAGCCATCCATTAAGATGTGCAAAAGGAATATACCAACGCCGGGAGGCCGGACAACAAGCGCCAGTGCAGGGACGGGAAGTGCCGGCAGGGGACCGGAACCGGACTTCGGCTGTCTGTCCCCCGGACCGGATATTCATCTGCAAAAGAGGGTTTCCGACGAAATATAACTGAGAGTTCCCCGGGGAATATCCGTTCCCTTTTCAAGCAGCGCCGCAAGCCCGCGTATGGTATCTTCCGAATCTTCCGCAGTGGCGGACAGGAACGTGTTGTTCAGCTTTACGGCGAGTACAATGAGGACAATTTCGGCAAGGGCAGCGGGGTATTCAAAATGGATATCACCGACTGCGATTCCCTGGTTTATGATTTCGGTCAGGCTGGGCTTCAGCTCGGCAATCAGATGGTTCATATACTTCTGATGCAGGAAGGCGGTGTCCTGGGCGCTGGTTCCCGTGCGGGACGCCGTTCCGCTGTGGTTTAGGAAGGCGGCGGAGGAGCTGCGGCATGCCTGCAGAATCATGGCCATGCGGATAAAAGGCGAAATTTCCGTCTGGCCGGCAAGGGCTTTCGCCGTCTTCAGCGGCTGCTCATAATTTCGCTCGATGAGCGCGTCCAGGATTGCGTCTTTCGAGGGAAAGTAGTAATAAATGCTTCCTTTTCCCATGCCTGCTTTTTTCGCAATATCGCTTACAGATATATTCTGTATCGTCTGGTCTTCCAGGAGCTGATGAAGCGCATCTAAAATTCTGTCATATTTCTTTTCGTTCGGCATATCGAACCTCCCCATGCAAGTATGATGCTTACAGCCGTTTATGATTCTTATACTTTCAGTTATTTTGATGATAACATAAACGCGTTTTGGGAACAATTGTGAATAGTGCTACAAAAATGGGCAGATTCTTCTGACAAATTAGAGAAACCGATAATTGACCAATGGTCGAATTATGTGGTATTGTTTGCTTGTAAACAAATCGACCGCCAGTCGAAAGACGGGAGTGCGGCGGTATCTATTGATTGGGGAGGCGAGTACCGGTAAACGGGAAGCAGAACGGAGGTAAAATGACTTACGCAGATTTTTTTTATGAGATCAAAGGGAAATTTATGGGAGCGGATGTGAGCGATATAAAGGAGCATCTTGCATTTCAGTTCAATATTGAGGATCCGGAAGCCGGAGGGGCTTTCTATGTGGAGGTAAAGGACGGTGTACTCCATGTGGAACCTTACGAGTACTACGACAGGGATGCGATGTTTATCTGTGCGCCGGATGTGCTGCGGGGAATTGCGGACGGGGAGACGGATCCGGTAGCCGCGTTTACGGCGCAGAAGCTGCGTGTGGAGGGAAATATTGAGAAGGCGCTGCGGTTAAAGGAAATCATTGAGATGAAGAGAAGCGCTTTGCAGCAGAAAAGTGTAGCGAGAAAGGCTGCCGACAAGGTAGTGGATGCGGTAGTAAAGACTGCCGTGAAGAAAGCTGCCGGGAAAGAGAAGAAGCAGGACAGGTAAAGGCTGGAGCCTAACGGATATGCGAAGAGCAGGAAAGCAGGGAGAAGCATGGGTGCTTTGAAGAAGTTGCTTGCGGCAGCAGGCGTGCTTGCGGCAGCAGGTATCGGTGAAACCGTATATTTTTACAACAGGACCATGAAGCGGGGAAATGCGAAGACGGAGCGGACCACGAAGATGTCCGGCACGGATTGGGAGCAGTATTTTCCGCTTATGGAGAAGAGGAAGGAATTTGTGCTGGCACAGGCGCACAAAGATGTGTATATCAAATCCTTTGACGGGCTGAGGCTTCATGCAACGTATTTTGCAGGTGTGGGGCAGGAGGAAGTGCCGGGAACCGGAAAAGCGGTGATATGCTTTCACGGCTATACAGGGGAAGGCCTGAGCAACTACATTGCCATGACGGATTATTTTCTGAAGCAGGGATACGCCGTGCTGCTTCCGGATGCCAGGGCGCACGGCGGGAGCGAAGGGGAGTACATCGGCTTCGGCTGCCTGGACAGGAAAGATGCCCTGGGCTGGATTCACTGGCTGATACAGGAGTGCGGGGAAGACATTTCCATCCTGCTCCACGGTACATCCATGGGCGGCGCTACGGTGCTGATGACAAGCGGGCTGGAGTTGCCGGACAATGTAAAGGGCATTGTGTCGGACTGTGGTTTTACGTCCCCCAAAGAAGTATTCACGCATGTCCTGAACCACATGTACCATCTGCCGGCATTCCCGGCGATTCAGGGCGCTGATGTCCTGAACAGGAAGCTTGCGGGTTACGGGATGGATGAGTGCAACGCCAAATATGAGGTGCGGAAGGCGACAGTGCCGATTCTGTTTATTCACGGCTCGGCAGATACCTTTGTGCCCTGCAGCATGTGCAATGAGATTTATGATAATTGTGCTTCTCCCAAACGGAAGCTGATTGTAGAAGGAGCTGCGCATGCGGAGAGTTACTATAAGGATATGGCGGCATACGAAAAGGCGTTGTCGGAATTTGCGTCTGAAGTGCTTCGGGAACCCGGTGTATGCGCCTGAGGCAGTGCAGATATGGTCCGGTCAGTCCGGGTAATGCCATGAGACATGGGAAGGTTATTTTGGAAGGCAGGGCATGAATGGGTGCCAGGGGAAAGGAAAATAATGAAGACAAGAAAAGGTTACAAGACGTATCCGCTGACAGTGGCGCAGAAATTCCATAATTATTATGCGCAGTACTGTCCGGGCAAGGAAATTCTGAATGTAGGAACCAGCCTGACCATAGAGTTTGAGCTGAACCTGGAAGAGCTGCGCAAGGCCATCTACAAGGCTTATGACAGGTGCGAATCCATGAGGGCCAGGCTTGCCTACGACAAGAATGAAAAAGAGTGGTATCAGTACATTGTTGAAAAGGAAGAGCGGGAAATCGAATTCGTGGATTTTACGGAAAAAACTATGGAAGAGGCAGAGGCAGAGATGACGGCATGGACCCGCATCCCCTTCGACAAGGAAGACGCTCCCATGAACAGGGTAGTCATCATCAAGATGCCGGACGGCTTTGAAGGGATGTTCATTGCGGGGGATCACAGATTTCTGGATGCCCAGTCGCTGATAGGCTTTCTGAAGGATATCATAGAACTGTACTGTAACGCGAACTTTGAAGGGATTCCGTATCCTGCGGATATGCGTTCCTATACGGAGCAGGTCCAGAAGGATTTGGCATATGAGGCGGGAAGCAAGGCGCAGGCCAGGGACAGGGCATATTTCCGCAGGTTGATAGAGGAATCCGAGCCGATTTACAACGGCATAGAAGGTCCCGGGAAGTTGGAAGAAGCAAGGGCAGCTACCGGCAACCCGGCGCTTCGGGCGGCACCCACCGGCTCGGACAGCTTTGCGGCGGCAATTGACATCTTCCATCTGGAGGAGGAACCCACGAAGCGCCTGATGTCTTTCTGTGAGCAGCATCATGTGTCACTTCAGTGCCTGCTTATTATGGGAATCCGTACCTGCCTGCAGAAGCTCAATCAGTGCGATGATGTGTCCATGCAGGTGGCGTATGCGAGAAGGGCGACCCTCCAGGAGAAAAAATCCGGCGGTACCCGTATTCACTGTTTCCCGTTCAGGACGAATATTCCCGTGGAAAAGACATTCCTGGAAGGGGTACACGAAATCAGGGATAAGCAGAATGAGGTGTTTCGGTATGTGAATTTCAATCCGGCAGAGTATCTTAACTACAGGAGCCAGCTTTACAATCCACCTCGGGGCATGGGCTATGAGACCATTTCCCTCACATACCAGCCCGCTACATTGCGGGAGAAGGGGCTGACGGATCTGGGCGGCATCAGATACAAGACAAAGCGGTACTGCAATGGTTATTACTCGGACGGATTGTACCTCACTGTGATGCACCGGCCGGAGGATAACGGGTTGGATTTCAGCTTTGAACATCAGATCAAGGCATACAGCAAAGAGCAGTTGGAATATTTCTATTATTATATCTGCAAGATTATGTTCAAGGGGACGGAACAGCCGAACCTCAGCATTGGAGATATTATTAAATTGGTGTAAAGTCCAGCCAACGGCGCAGCTGCCAGGGCAGAATAATGGCGGTACGGGAAACAGGGGCGCAGGGCTTTGTGCGAGGAAGTGCGCATATGAAACGAAACGCGGAAAGGATGGAATTAACGATGTTTGATCAGTTGACAGATATGATTGTAAATTATGTAGAGGTTAAGAAGGAGGATATCAGGCCCGAGTCACGGTTTATCGAGGATTTGGGATTTACTTCCTTTGACTTTATGAGCCTGCTGGGCGAGGCCGAGGATGTGCTGGATGTGGAGATTAACCAGGAGGAAGCGGCCAATATCCGGACAGTTCAGGAAGCGGTGGATTATTTAACGAAGCTGGTGTAGGGTGCCCGCCCGCCTATGGGAATTCGCCGGGTAAATGGGGAGGATAAAGGATATGAACGAATTGCGCAGTACGATTTACGAACTGTTGGTTAAGGCACAGGAAGCTTACGGCGAACAGGATGCCATCCGATACAAGGTAAAGGATGCCGGTGAAGGCGGCAAAAAAGAGACGAAAGTCCGGGCCAGGACATATACCCAGCTGAGAGAAGACAGCGAGCGCTTTTCTGCCGCACTGGCGGGGCTGGGGGAGCAGGGAAAGCACATTGCCGTCATCGGGGCTACCTCCTACGGGTGGATTACCGCGTATTACGGCATTGTGAACGGCGGAAGTGTGGCGGTGCCTCTGGATGCAAACCTGCCGGCGGAGGACTTGTGTGAATTGATTGACAGGGCGGATGTAACCGCATTGGTGTATGATGAGACGAAGGCAAATGTGGCGCGGGAGGCGGCAGCCAGGTGCCCCGGGCTGAAGCATTTGATTGCCATGGAGGAAACCGGGGTTCCGGGCGCGCTGTCCATGCGGGAGCTTATGGCAGGGGCACCGGAAGGGACAGGCTATGAGCCGAAGCCGGAGGACCTGGCTACCATCATGTTCACATCGGGCACCACAGGGAAGAGCAAGGGCGTCATGCTGACGCACAGGAACCTGGCGGAAAACGCCACGGCGCTGGATATGGGGTATGAGCCGGGACTGGTGATTATGACGGTACTTCCCATTCATCATGCCTACTGCCTGAGCATGGATATCCTCAAAGGGACTTCCATCGGCGCTGTAATCTGCATCAATGATTCCCTGCTGCGGGTTGCCAAAAATATTAAGCTTTTCGAGCCGAATATGATTCTGATGGTGCCGCTGATGGTGGAGACCCTTGCAAAGAAGCTGGAGGAAACGGCTTTTATCCCGGCGCCTCTTATTAAGGCAAAGGTGTTCGGAAAGCAATTTCATACGGTCTGCAGCGGCGGAGCTTATCTGAATCCCGCATATATAGAGCAGTTCAAAAAGTATGGTATCACTATCCTGCAGGGGTATGGTATGACCGAATGCGCGCCCGTAATCAGCAATAACAGCAACAGTGCAAACAAGGCGGGTTCCATTGGGAAGTGTATGCCCAACTGTGAAGTGAAGATTGTGGACGAGGAAATCTGGGTAAAGGGAACCAGCGTCATGCAGGGCTATTATAAGATGCCCGAGGAGACGGCGCAGACACTGGAGGACGGCTGGCTGAAGACGGGAGATCTGGGCTACGTGGACGAGGACGGCTTCCTGTTCCTCACCGGGCGCAGGAAGAACCTGATTATTACGCCTAACGGCGAGAACGTGTCTCCGGAGGAGATTGAGAATAAACTTGGGGCAAACCGCCTGATACAGGAGGTGCTGGTGCGGGAGAATGAAGGCGTCATCGAAGCGGAGATTTTCCCTGACCTGGAATATGCGTCAAAGAAAAAGGTAAAGGATGTACCGGCCAGGCTGCAGGAAATCATCGATACCTATAATGAGGCAGCGCCGCTTTACAAGCGCGTTTTCCGGCTGAAGGTGCGGGATACGGAGTTTGAGAAGAATACCACGAAGAAGATTAAGCGGTTCTAACGTATTTCCGCTCCGGAGAACTAAATAACAATACGGTGTACAGGCGGGGACTGCCGGCATTGGGAGAAGCTATCGTTTTCCAATATCGTCAGTCCCTGCATTTGTTTTCTGCCGTATCCCAGGGTTCTGGGGAAGGGCACTGTTACAGCCAGGAGACAGGAAGCACTCTGGGGAAGGTCGCTGTTACAGTCAGGAGACGGGAAGCATTCTGGGGAAGGGTACTGTTACAGCCAGGAGACGGGAAGCAGCCCCCGAAAGGCTGCCGTCACAGAAAAGGTTCCGCCGCAGGCTTCCGTGAAACGCCGGGTGATGGACAGGTACATTGCGGAAATAGTAGATGCTTTTTGGCGCGATATCATGTATAATATATGGAAAGAAAATGATATCGGAGGAGAAAATGTTATGGAAAATCTGATGTATATGATGATGATAGAAAAGAACAAGACCTATAATAAAATTACAAAGAAAGTAGTTGAGGAACACGTTGAGAATATCCGAAAGCTGGATGATGCGGGAAAGCTGGAAATCTGCGGTGTGTTTAAAGGCTATCCGGGGATGGCAGGTATGTATATCCTGAAGACAGAGAGCCGTGAGGAAGCGGAAGAAATCTGTAAGAGGGAACCTCTGGTCACGGGAGGGTATGCAAAATATAAACTGGTCGGCCTGCAGGTTGCGAACAGGGAAAACAATTATCTGCTGTGACGCGGGGAAGAGGAGGCGTACCGCAATGAATTGGAATATAATCCGCCTTACAGACAAGCCTGAAATAAAAGACAGGGCCGCGGAATGGTTTCATGAAAAATGGGGCATCCCCCTGGAAGCGTATCAGGAAAGTATGGAGACATGCCTGACGAAGAAGCAGCCGGTTCCGCAGTGGTACATGGCCATGGAAGACGGTAACATAATCGGAGGCTTGGGCGTTATTGAAAATGATTTTCACCCAAGGAAGGAGCTTACCCCCAATGTCTGCGCGGTTTATACAGAGGAAGGGAAGCGCGGCTGCGGCGTGGCGGGCGCACTGTTGAACTATGTCTGTGCGGACATGAAGGAGAGGGGGATAGCCCAACTGTATCTTTTGACAGACCACACTTCTTTCTATGAGCGGTATGGCTGGGAATTTTACTGCATGGTACAGGGAGACGGGGAGTCCGAACCGTCACGAATGTACATTCACAGAATGGATGAGGGCGGACGGCAAGCCCTGTGACATGGGGAAGCGGGATAGTATCGGCTATGGGGTGGCTGTAATATTTTTTCGTAACAGTTCAGACAGGGCGCTGAACTGTTACGAGAATGCACACAAAACGCGAAAAGAATGCGTTTTGGCGCCCGCAAGTCTCGCAAAATTGCACAGAGCGCAATTTTGACTTCGCGAGAGGGGCTGTCTGAACTGTTACATTTTTTCAGAATGAGATGTGTTCAGGCGCCGGATTGAATTGACAGTTTCGGCTTCAGCGGTTATTATAGAATATAGTGTATAAATACACGAAACTTGAAATGAAAGATTCAGAATTGCCGGAAAATTCCGATGGGGGCTGTACAGGAAAAGGCCGGCAAATTATTATGCAGCATTTACTTGATAAAGGCACCGGTTGTAACCGGAATGGGATTTAGGGATGATACAGAAAGAAAAATTGTCACAGTTTTATTTCAGTCAGTACAGGGACTGCGTAAGAGACGTCAAAAAGAAGAACAACAGCGGTAAAAAGGGTTACATGGAGCGGATTAACCGGCTGATTGCGGAGATGGCCCGGACCAGGGACGGAAAGGTGAGCCAGGCTCATCTGGAGGAGTACCACAGGCAGATCCGGAATCTGACTTACTATGCCATCAGGGAGAATAACCAGATAGCCATCATGCAGATCCGGGATATCATGATGGAGGAGCTGGTGCGCTTGGATGTGACCAGCTTAAGAGAGGACGAACAGGAGCTGGTCACTGTGAAATTCCTGGAATATCTCCGAAACGCAAAGGGGTTTCCTGTCTGTCAGAAGACGCTGCGTTCCCTGCTGCAGCGCTATATGGATGTGGAACTTAAGAGCCAGATTGTCGATCTGGTGCCCACCAGGCCGGAGACGGAGTTCCCCCGGGCGCTTGAAATGCAGCGGAAATTTGTCCTTCACGTAGGACCCACGAACTGCGGAAAGACGTATCAGGCCCTGGAGCGGCTGAAGCAGGCGCAGAACGGCGTCTATGTGGGACCTTTGCGGCTGCTTGCGCTGGAAGTTTATGAGAAGATGAGGGATGCCGGTATCTCCTGCACCATGCTCACTGGGGAAGAATGCATCTACGAGGAGAACAGCAGGGTTATTTCCTCCACGGTGGAGATGCTGGATACGGAACAGAAGTACGATGTGGCAGTGGTAGACGAGGCGCAGATGATAGCGGATTCCGACAGGGGGCATTCCTGGACAAGGGCCATTTTGGGGGTACAGGCCAGGGAGGTCCATGTCTGCATGAGTCCCGCGGCGGAAAAGGTTATCACCCATCTGATCTCTCTGTGCGGGGATACTTATGAGCTGCACAGATATGAGAGAAAAACCCGGCTGCTCTGTGAGGAAGAACCCTTTTCCTTCCCGGAGGATGTGCGGGAGGGAGACGCTTTAATCGTATTTACGAAGAAGATGGTTCTGGACATTGCCGGGCGCCTGGAGCGTCGCGGCATCCGGGTCAGTGTAATTTACGGAAGCCTTCCTCCGGAAATCCGCCGCAGGCAGATACGCATTTTCGCGGAGGGGCAGACCAGGATTGTGGTGTCCACGGATGCCATCGGCATGGGGCTGAACCTTCCCGTGCGGCGGATTGTATTCGTGCAGACGGACAAATTCGACGGGAAGCAGACCCGCCGACTGAAGACGGAGGAAATCCATCAGATTGCGGGGCGGGCAGGGCGCTTCGGACTCTATGACCCGGGATATGTAACTGCAGTGGGACAGGAAAACCTGGACTATATCAGGGAGCATTTCCATGATACGGAGCCGGATGTGGACCATGTGAGCCTTGGCTTCCCCCAGGTACTTCTGGACATGGATGATCCCCTGGACGCGGTGATGACAATCTGGAAGTCGGTGGAAATCGAGCCGCCTTTTGAGAAAATCAGTATCGAAGAGGTATTGTTTTTATATGAAAGGGCCTACCGGGACAGAAAGGAAATCGATGGGTTCGAGGACAAGCGTATGTTGTACCGTATGCTGACCTGCTCCATCGATACCAGAAACCGGGATGTGGTGGCTCTGTGGCTGTATTACTGCAAAACCTATACGGCGGATGTGGCCCTGCATTTCCCGGCGCTGATGATGTGTTCGGATTCCGGACTTATGCGGTATGAGACGTTCTATAAACTGCTGGATCTGTATTACCAGTTCTCGGTGCGCATGGGCAAGGAAATTGACACCGCGCGCCTGGAGCGGGAGCGCGGTAAAACGGAAGACACCATCATGCGCTACCTTGCCAAGGACAAGAAAGAGTATATCCGCAAATGCCAGTATTGCGGGAAGCCGCTGCCGGTGGGAGCCTCCTTCGGGGTGTGCGACAGCTGTTTCGTACAGGTACGCCAGGACAAGCGGCGCAGATATGTGCATCATCAGCGGCATAAGGCAGTCTGAAAATGTGAATTTGAATAAGCCCTCACCTCATATATTGTTAACGAAAAAGGAAATTCCGGCTGTGCAAGGCTGTCCCTGTGTGCATAGCCGGGAACGGGAGAGGGAAATGAAAACAATTTATGTGAAAGACATCTTTCGCAAAGTTCCCCGCATCGGCGGCATCAAATGGAAGAAGTGCATTCCATGGAAACAGGCGGTGCCGACTTTTCTGTTTTTGGGGGCAATGTTCCTCCTGGGCAGGTCGGCAGGGGAAATTATGAGCGAGCTGCAGCAGACAGCCGCCACTGTGATGGAAAGCGAAAACTGGGGGCTGGGTTTCGGTCAGGAGGGACAGAAGCCCACGGGGAATGCGTCCGCGGCGGAGCTTAAGAAGTATGATACGTATTTCTGTGCCGAAGGGGACGAAAAGGTCATCTACCTGACCTTTGACTGCGGATTTGAGAACGGCAATACGGAACCTATTCTGGACGCCCTGAAAAAGCACAATGCACCGGCTACCTTCTTTGTGGTGGGGCATTTCCTGGAGTCCGCCCCTGAGATTGTGAAGCGCATGGTGGAGGACGGCCATACCGTGGGAAATCATACATACCACCATCCGGATATGTCCAAGATTTCGGATATTTCGTCTTTTCGGAAAGAAATGGATGATGTGGCGTCAGCTTTCAGAGAAGTGACCGGCACGGAGCTTGCCATGTACTACCGGCCGCCCCAGGGAAAATACAGCACGGAGAACCTGCAGATGGCAAAGGAACTGGGGTATTCCACATTTTTTTGGAGCCTGGCCTATGTGGACTGGAACCAGGATACCCAGCCCAGCCATGAGGAGGCGTTTTCAAAGCTTACCGGGCGTATCCACCCCGGCGCCATTGTCCTGCTGCACAGTACCTCAAAGACAAACGGGGAGATTATGGATGAACTGCTGACAAAATGGGAGGAAATGGGGTATACATTCCGGCCGCTGTCGGATTTTGCAGGGGGTGGGAATGGCTGATATTTTTCTGTACTTTTCCCTCTTTTCATGTTAAAAGGATGGAAATTGTGTCGAGGCTGTCTGTTCGACGAAGTTTCCCGGCGTGGCCTTTCAAAATGGTACGTGCCAAGGAAGTCCGTTACAGCCGTTTTCGGAAATGGATCAGATCTTCCGGGTCCTGCACCTTGATACAGAGCTGGATGATGATACAACTGGTATTACAATGTAAGAGCGCGGAACTGTAATTTTTAGACACGCTCCGGGAAGGAAGGCTGGCAAAAATGCAGATTAATAATGTGGATCCGTCATATTCTTTATCAAGAGGTTGTACTGATATATTTGCACAGGGTTCTCCGAAAAGGATATCAGAAGTTTTAAGTGAGCAGGGGGTCTCTGACAGCCCAATTAAAGTTGAGATTTCCAGGGAAGGGCAGGATGCGTATAAGCAAATGTTCCAGCATGATGACCAGAAGGATTTCAAAAGCCTGAATTTGCGGCTGATGCCGGGTGAGATGTCATGGGGGAACGAAGGCTGGCCGGATATCGAAGAGTTCCTTGGGTGGGGAACTTCATGGAAAATGATGGATGATAAAATACCGCAGAATTATAATAGTGTATTTGTATCAATAAAGGATAAGGCAGCAGCACTGTTAAAGGGGTATGCGGAAAGATATGATGAAATCATAAAAGGATATGAAGCTGGTACGAGGGTAAGGTATGTTGTCGATATGGATTCAGAGGAACTCTATCGAAAAGCTACAATGGAAGAGGTCCTGGAGTACCTGAGAATCGAATTTGAGGAAAGGGCAGCAAGCCTGGAATTAATGCATAAGAGGGATTGTATGTTTCGTGAAGTACATGCATCAAGTACCATGGACGGATTTCCTTATGGGTCCAGTATACGAGATGTGCTGAAATATGGTACCCTTTACAGGAGTATGAAGGATGAGGAAAATATTGTGGATATTAGAAAGAAACTGATAGATGCAGCCTCATCGTTTGTCAGCCAGTACAGAGAATCCGGGTTAAGCAAGCTGAATCTTCAGGTTTTATAATACCTTTCCACACATTGATAAAGTCCGTCCCGGCGGTAACAGGGCGGACTTTAACAAAAACTTCCATTTCCCGAATCCTCAATTTACTTACAGTGAAAACAATGCGTCTTCATAATTCTTCACATAATATCTAATGTTCTTCCTGCCTTTCTGGATAATTGTATGTCCCTCTTTTTCAAGCATTTTCTTCTGTTCTTCAATACCTCCCGGGTACTTTGCATTTAACTCCCCATTTGCTTTCAGCGTCCTCCAAAATGGCGTTTTATCGTCTGCACGCTGATAACTCGCCCATGCAACGATTGAAACAAATATTCCCGCGGTAATCGGTTCTGTGAAATCGGCCCCGCTTTGCATAGCGAAATATTCCCTTATGGTCCCTACTGTAAGCAGCTTCCCAAATGGCACGAGCCGCATTACTTTATCATACGCAATCGGCGGGGCAAAATACATCCGATCCCCACCATACTTTTCAATGCTTTTTTCATCTGTAATGGTTTGAAACTTAGGCATATCCTTACTGTCGTTCAGCATCGCATTAAAGTCTTTTTTATTTTCATCAGCCATAAATAAGCACCTCCTGCATGTAAGCATAATCCAAAGCAACAATAAATGCAATGAGGCGGTTTGTGCAATAAACGTCATTCGCTGCACAAAATCCCTTTCAGGTCAAGCATGGACAGGGATATCTCCAGGCCGCCAACCGTAAATCCTTCACTTTTGTTAAATTCTCCGTGGCAGTCACAACCGCCGGTAATCCGCATATCGTTATTTTTGCAAAAGTGAACACAGATATCCGCAGCATCTTTTGAGTGAGACGGGTAATAGCACTCAATCCCTTCTAACCCACACATCCTCATCTCGCTGAGCATGGATACAAATCCGCCCGGATTTCGTTCATATAAATATCCCGGATGTGCCAAAACCGGCACTCCACCTGCCCGCTTGACCATTTTGCAGAAGTCCGGCAGATTGCATTCGCCAAAATCCGATAAATGATTCGGGGTCCCATACCTGCGGTAAATGGTTTCATTGGCTTCCTCATATGATTTCGCAGCGCCCTTTGCTACCGCATAATACAGATATTTCCATCCGCCCTTTTCCCTTGGATATGTAAAATGACGGTATTCTTCCAAAGACATTTGCGGATAGTCCTGCATCATATTATAGACGATATATTCACACGCGATCGCCTTATACTGCCTGTCCAGAAACGTTTTCATTTCCGCATCGCCCGGATCAAAATTGTATGCGAGCATGTGCAGGCTTTCCCCTTTCCACAGGACCTCCAGCTCCACCCCCAACACATATTTTATCCCGTTATTCCTGCAAATTTCGGGTAAAACGGAATACGCGCCGATGGTTGCATGATCACATATGGAAAGCAGGCCGACATTTCTACTTTTCGCAAGTGCTACGATTTCTTCAGGTGAACGGGAACTGTCAGAATACATTGAATGAATGTGTAAATCGACTTTCATACTTTTCCCCCTTAATTTTGACTGTTTTCCCTTATCTCAAACAATTCTCCTGGCTCACAGTCAAACAGTTTACATAGCTTTAAGATAAGATTTGCACCTATCCTGTTTTTTCGCTACAATGGTAAACTCTCCCGGTATCTTATCATTTGTCCATGCAGGATGTTCATCAAACCTTCTCAACGTAAAACCACTGTTTATGACTGAATTAATAATTTCACTCATTGTATATTTTCTATAACTGCACTTAGGCATCTGCCTCCGAATATTTTCTTCAAAAAAGCGAGCATGAGCCATTTCTCCTTCGAAAACTTCCTGTGAAAAATAGCTCATAGTTGGTTGTTCAAAATGCAACATATCTGCTATTTTTGTAAATGGATGAAAATCACTGCATATCATTTTTCCGTTATCCTTCAATAACGAATACATAATCCCCATGAATTCATCAATATCATGAAAGTAATGTAATACGCCGCCTTCCATAAACACTACATCAAAGTAATTACCATACTTCTCCATATCAATTTCCAATATATCACATACTTCAAAATTCAATTCAACTTTTGCTGCTGCTGCGACTTCCAGCGCATACTTCTTATTATCTTCTGAAATATCAAAAACAGTAACTTCTGCTCCCAAAACAGCTAAGGGAACAGCCTTCTTTCCGCAGGAACCGCATATGTTTGCCACTCTAATACCACTATAAGTATCAAAATAGTCAGAATATTTTTTCAACATTCCGATAGGATTTTCCAAGTCCCTTTTTGCTCTGTCAACTGGTGTGCCTGAGTGTTTCAACCAAAAATCATATGCATTGTATTCCCATGCCTTTTTATTTTGAATACTATAATCTATCATTTTTGAATATCCTCCATTGCTCAATTTATCAATAAAATAATACCTCTTCCATTTATCAGTCCTGCAATTTCCGAATCATTTCACAGCACCTTTTTGTATATTCTGTAAACGAAGAAATATTACTCAACATTCCTCGCTGCAATCTATGGCTTGTTTCGACTGCAAGATTAAATTGTTCCTGCGTAATATCCTTCTTTGACAATGCGTCCTCCAGTTCGTCCATATCATCAACTATTATTGTCCCATTCGGATAAACTACCAAATCTAAATACAAATCATCGAAATATGGAATGCCATCTACATCAACACCCTGATTTGCTATCATATCTATATACCACAGCAGAACCGTTTCCTTTTCATCCATCATAGCTGTTATACAATACCAATCATTTTGCGGCAAAATCGATAGCCATTTTCTTCCTTTATCACAGACTACAATATCTTCTCCGTTAAATTTCCAAGTCTGTATTTTACTTACTTCTTTCATATCTATAATACCAATATAGCCATTCAGTAATTCCGAGTTTACCGTTTTTCCAAATATGTCTTTAGAAATAATACATTCCCACTCATCATATGATAATCGGCTTCTTTTCATAAATTCTTACCTCACATAAAGAATTTGACCTCTATAATATAAAACCCCGTTTTCTTCATTTGCTTGTCCTCATTATGGAAAAAGGCCTATAATAGCTTTCATTTCATCAACTATTTGCTGAACACTTTTATGATCTGTATTGATAACATAATCGCCTTCATATGGTTTTAGATGCAGCCAGAAAAAAGAGCATTCATTTGCATCTCCACGCTTTTTATGACGCTCACGCAGAGTTTCTTCTGAACAGGTCAGGGTAATGCCAATAACAGAATAATCTTTTGCTGTTATGTCTTTTAATATCGCTTCACGAATTGTTTTATCCACAACAACCACCGATGAAAAAAAGACATAATCAAAACCGGAGTTTAAATATGTAGATAACGCAAACGACATTGTTTTATCACCATTTCTCAATCTCGGATCATCAATCGAAAACGGATTGACACACCATGCCCAATCGCCATCAAAATAAGCACTGTTTTCATAAGAAGTAAAAAGTTCTTGTGTCACTGTCGTTTTCCCCACACACGGAGAGCCTGCTATAATAATCAATTTTTGCATCTATATTCTCCCATTAGTTATCTGAAAATTTACAATAACATGTATAATTATACCATCGTTATTTTCAATTTTCAACAAAAAAGGCATAGCAATCGCTCTAAAAGTCTGCGCAGCATGAAGGATGAATCTCTCCTGAAAGAAGTCATCCGGATTTATGGTGCATCCCAATGGGATATATAGGGCATCCCAATGGGATATATAGGGCATCCCATGGGGTTTATGGAGTATCCCATGGGGTTTATGGAGTATCCCATGGGACTTATGGCGGCAGGAAGATAACCTGTGAAATAAACAGCAGATCAGAAAATCTGGTCAACCACAAGAGGGGGGAGTGCATCATGCGTGAAAACGATGTTGTGTTGATTTTATCCATCGCAGTATATATAATGATATCGGCAGGAGGATTA
>CAJULV010000001.1:207219-272976 GCA_910587555.1 uncultured Acetatifactor sp. | reverse complement strand
TAGTCATAAAAAGAGAGTTGATGATACTGCGGTATTGCAGCTCTCTTTTTTCATCATATTTCCTTCCATATCATACATTATCCGGCTTCTTCGATCTTATTATATCCTATTGTTCAAGTTTTGAAAGGAATATCTATGACACATCTCACCTACAGCAAAAAAGACGCCATACGGATTGTCACCATGGCCGCAAAAGACTATGCACATCTGCTTGAAAACCAGAATTTCCTTTTTTTATACAGAAATCGGAACACTCACAATATCTCTTTTTTCCAGACACTCTTTACTGCCCGGAACTTCCAGCATCTCACAGGAATCTATCTGATAAATAAAGAAGGAGTCCTGGTTAAAAACCACATTCAATTTTACCGGAAATGCCTCCAAAACAGACTTTCAGAATCTGAAATCCGCTTCAAACCAGACGGCACCACACCTTTAAAATTAGCAGCCTTACCCCAAATTATCAACTTCATCAATTGCTCAAAAATGGTTGCGATCTATCATGAAATCAGACCAAAGCTTGCAGTGGACCTCCTTACCGGAACCACAAACTTCTGCCTAGGTTTTACAGGCGACAAAAGGGGATATTACATGCCAAGTTCAGCCCTCCTGGAAGACATCCGCAAATTATCCCCTGAATCCCATCAGATTCTTGCCATCCTCTCCAAACCGGCCTCCGGAAAAACACCATGCTATCAAAATATCCGCTACCTGGCAAAAGGAGTCCGTTTGGAAAAGCTCCTTCTGCCGCCAGAATTATACTCCATCCTGGATCTCAGCCTAAAACTCACCTCACAAACAGGCTCCCCACCTGGAACACAGCCGTTGACACCGCCCAGGCCAACACAATCTGAAACACCATCATTTTCACCGTAAAGCTCCAGGAACCGCTCTCCTTCTTAATTGTGGCCACCGTTGCCACACAGGGGACATACAACAGGCAGAACAGCATCAGACAATAGGCGTTCAGGGGTCCGAAGGCAGGGTTAAACTGATGAATATTGTCCACGATAGCTCTCATCCCCGCATCCGAATTGGCGTTAGCCACACCGAACAGTACCGCAAAACTGGACACCACCACTTCCTTTGCGGAAATACCGGACAGCAGCGCCACGCCGATCTGCCACATGCCCAGACCTGCCGGGGCAAGCAGGGGCACAAGCAGGCGTCCCAACCCTGCGCCGAAGCTTTCCGCCGGATCTGCCACCATGCCGGAAAAACCGAAATTCAGCACAAACCAGATGACAATGGAAGCGATAAAAATGGTAGTACCCGCCTTGGTAAGGTAGTCTTTCAGCTTATTCCACACATAGATGCGGATTGTCCTGCCATTGGGCCTCTTATATTCCGGCAGCTCAATTAAAAGGGAATCGTTGGACTTCCCCTTTTCCAGACGATTGATCACAAGGGCTGCCAGTATGGCAATGATCATTCCCACCACATACATGGAAAATGCCGCCGCTGCCGCGCAGTCCGGAAAAAACATATCGGAAAACAGCACATAGACCGGCAGTCTGGCAGAACAGGACATAAAGGGCGTCACCAGCATGGTCTTGCGTCTGTCATGCTCCGTCTCCAGTGCCCTGGCGGCCATAATGGCAGGCACCGTACAGCCGAAGCCCAGAATCATGGGCAGAAAGGCTTTGCCGGAAAGCCCCACCTTCCCCATGACGGAGTCCATCACATAAGCCACCCGGGCCATGTAGCCGCTGTCCTCCAGTACAGCCAGGGCCAGAAACAGAATAAAAATATTGGGAATAAAGGTAAGGATACCTCCCACCCCTGCAATGATTCCCTCCACAAGCAGCGATTCCAGCCATCCGGCCACACCGATGCCCCGCAATGCCGCTGTGGCTCCGCCGGACAACGCGTCAAGCCCGGTCTCGAATACGCCTTTCAGCGCGTCTCCCACAGTGAAGGTGAGGAAGAACACAAAGCACATAATCAGCAGAAACACAGGAATCCCCCATACCGGATGGGTCAGAAGCCTGTCGATTCTGTCCGTGGAGGCAGCCTTTTTGCTTTTGTTAAAAAGAATCTCCTTTATCACCTTTTCGATATAAGCGTACTTGCACTGGATGATTTCCTTCTCATAGCTTTTGTCCGCCACATGAACCACGGACATGGGATGCTCCTTTTTAACCTCCTCGTCATCCTCCAAAAGCTTAATGGCATGCCATCTGGCAGAGGAATGATCCGGATAGCTCTCCTGCATCATAGCCTCCAGTGCCTGAATTTTCTCTTCGATCTCCTCCGGATAATCCAGGATAAAATCCTCCATCCCCTCCTCGCAGTGATGGATGACCGCATGAAGCAGAATGTCCAGTCCGGTGCGCCGGGCCGCCGATACAGGCACCACCGGTATATCTCCCAACATTTCCGGCAGACGGTGCATATCGATCTCCATGCCCCGCTCTTCCACCACGTCCATCATGTTCAGCGCCAGTACAATGGGCTTTCCCAGTTCCAGAAGCTGCAGGGTCAGATACAGATTCCGCTCCAGGGAGGAGGCATCCACCACATTGATGATTGCATCAATCTCATCATCCATGGCGCAGAGCCTGGTAACCTTCTCCTCGATGGTATAGCAGGTCAGGGAATAGATACCCGGGGTGTCTACAATGGTAATTCTGGTGTCCTCATAACTGGTCTCCCCCTCCACCCGCTCTACGGTGACTCCCGGCCAGTTGGCCACCTTCAGCCGGGAACCGGTGAGGGCGTTGAACAGGGTGGTTTTGCCGCAGTTTGGATTGCCGATGCACGCTACACGAATATGCTTTTTTTCAGTCTCTTTTGTCCGACTCACGATTGCGCAGCCTCCTGTCCATCCAATTTTTCCATTCCGTCAAGACAACGGATTTCAATCCTTGATGAAATATGCCTGCCCAGAGCAAGGCGGGTACCCCTGACCTGAATAATCAGCGCCCCCTTGTTTTTCCGGTTCAGCACATTCACAATGGTTCCGTCATTCAGTCCTAATGCCTGCAGCCGCCTTGTAATGGCAGGCTCCACATACAGTCCGTCAATACAGTAGCTGCAGCCCTTTTGTGCTTCATATAGTGTCATGTTCTCTATCCTTTTCATTTGACATTTCGGATTCACACTTGTATTATAATCCAATTATATTCCTTCGTCAATTCCGGACAAATTCTGCCGCAAACACAAAACATCATGGTTACATTCCCGGGTTCGGTTTTCGCTGAAAGATAGACGTTGTTTCTGTGACGCCAAAGTGAGCGTATATCCGAACAGAAATAACGGCAGGCTGACTGCCAAAGCATAACCAGTTACCGGAACATTGTCTCTTTTTCCGGTAGAAATACAGCGAATTTCTGCTATACACAGATTACCTGGTATGGCCTGACATCCGTATCCGATACCGGCAGCGCTTCCCCGCGCTGGCATCTATAGCCAACTGCAATGGTGCGCTGCTGTAAAATTGGTTTCTCTGCCAGATATCTGTCGTAAAAACCCTTGCCATAGCCCAGACGATTCCCATATTCGTCAAAGGCCACTCCAGGCATCAGCATCAGTGTTCGCTTTGCAGTCTCTTCTGAATAACGATACACTTCGGATAATCCGTCCGGCTCCGGTATTCCCCGGTAACCCTCTGCCAGTTCTTCCAGCCCGCAGATTCTGTAAAAGCACATTTCCGATATTTCGCTGTCTTTCAGAACTTTCGGAACATATACCTTTTTGCCTTTTTCCAGGGCTTCGCGCAGAATATCCCATGTAGAAATCTCGCTTCCGTAACTGACATAACATAACAGATATTGGGCTTGCCAGAACCATTGATGCCCCAAGATTCGTTCTGTCAGTAACAAATTACCTCTTTCCCGTTCAGCAGTGCTTAACCGATCTCTTGCGGCAAGACGTTCCTTTCTGATAATCCGCTTTTCCTGTTTCCAATCCATGATATGCCTCCCACTGCCTGTTTCCGAAAGTTCCGAAAGACGGTGCAGCTTCCATCAAATGAAGATCACTGTGAAATAATATCCACTACCACATATTCCGATTTGCATCCTGTCTTAAACTGGATTATCCAGTCGGAAATGCCTGAAGTCACAATAAAGCTGGTATTGCCCCGCTGTTCCATCCCATAAATCATGGCATCCAGCCCCATCCACTGTCCCATGCGGTGAAAGGGAAACAGCTGGCCCCCGTGCGTATGCCCGGATAATACCAAATCTACTTCTGCAGCAGCCTGGGCATCATATTCATATGGCTGATGGTCCAAAACAATACTGTACTTCTCCGGATCCAACTGCGCTGTCAGCACATCCATGGACGCCCTGCCCGCACCTTCCGAACGATCCTGTCTTCCGATCAGATAAAAACGATTATCCAATAATACCGTCTCATCCTGCAGCACAGTCACATGGTTTTTCTCCAGCTCGGCAATCAGATCCGCCCCGCTGTATCCCCGATAACCCGGTCCATAATACCCTTTGTCGTGATTCCCAAAAGCGTAATACACGCCATAAGTTGTTTCCAGTGTCCCCAACGCTGCACATGCAGCTTCCATATCTTCTCTTGAAGTATCATCATCTACATAGTCCCCGGTTATCACCACGATATCCGGATTCTCCGCCTGCATGGCGTCCACATGCTTCTGAAATCCCTCTCCGTCAAAAGTACTGCCTATATGAGAGTCCGCAAACTGTACAATCCGCAGTGTTCCCACCTGTTTCTCCGTTTCCAGGGTGTACAATGTCCTCCAGACATGATGCGCCAAATACCAGCCGCATGTCAGATACACGGCTGTAATGCCCAACGCGAAAATTCCGGCATAATACTTTTTAAACCGTTCTCCTCTCTTCTTTTCCGCAATCCTGCTGACAATGTCACACAGGATCCAGATCACTGTCAAGTGCAGAATACAAATCGCTGCATTGATTGTGTCAAATACGGTCCTTAACCCCAGAACCAGCACCGCTGCCGGTACCATTCCGATCAGGTACCGATAAATTCTCCTATCCTTTGCCGCTCTTCGAATGATGAAAAACCGTGCAAATCTGCTGATCAGATAAAAAATCCCCAAAAAAGCGCCCAGGACCAATCCTCCAATAATCAGAATCCACATGCCTCTTTCTCCTTTGCCATTGATTCAGGTTCCCGTCTGCTACATGTTATCGGTATCCATCATAACAGAAAACGGGAACGGTATCAATAGGGAGCATTTCCAGCAGCAGGAAAACAGGACAGCTTCATTTTTCACCACATACTTAGGAATCACATGACATAGAATATGATTGCATATCCCTTTTCTGCCGTCAGCTCGAAGAATTTTTTCAGTTTTGATAAATGAAAATAAATGTATTCGTAAAATATGTCCGCTTCGTTTTCATTTTCTCTTCCATGAAGTGGATATATTTTGTTTTCTACCATCAGCTTAAAATCATACATATTCATTAAGGTATTATCGTCCAAAAAGTTAAGGTGATGGGCTGCTTCTTTAACCTGTTTCGCTGTGATATAAAATACGCCAAAATCAAAAAATTTGCAATTCAGCTCATTTTCATCTCTTATCGGGACAACATAGCCCATAGGCGGCTTCCCACCATCAACCTCTTTACATAAAAGATACTGAATGGCCTGCCATGATTTATCCACATCCAGAGATTGACATTGCGTAGGGTCAATCTCAAGAATATCTTTATCACCATTGATAATCTGTCCTAAAAGCAAATCCTCAATTGCTACATATCTTCCTACCATTCCCATATTTTTATCTCCCTGCTCATTCTGTTTTTTATCTTTTCTCCACCAAAGGCGCTCCAAAGTCCCGGGTTCACAGCTGCCCAACACAGATTTGAATAGGTTCGTCTGCTGCCCAATTATTCATCGGACAAATTCTCTATATATCTACACCTCGGATAATTGGAGCAGCCTAAAAATCTTTTCCCTTGGCGTTTCCCTCTTGACGCAAAACGCATAACAAGCTGTCCTCCACAACGAGGGCATTGCCTCTTCTCAACATTTCGTGTTGCCGCAGGAGAAAAGGTATTCCGTGAAAAATTGTCCTGTGTTCTCTGTTGAATATTTCTAATATGTACTATTTTCTCTGCTTCGTTTATTTGTGTAAGCGGGTACAGTTTTTCAAATAGTTCATCGATTTTGTCTGATGATAATTGTATTCCGGCCTTTGCAATATTTTTTTCAACCGCAGAAAAAAGATTATATCGATTAACAACGCAATGTTTTCCGCTGGTCAACGTAATATTTTTCAATGTGCATCTATTGCTGAATACAATATAAGAATAAAGAGGCAAAGTTTGGTCAGCAAGAAATGTTTGAAGCCATTTTAGATGTCCCTTGTTTTGCATAATCGGATTATAAAAATGGTTTTTCTGTGACTTTCCTCGCCTGGTAGGCAATGATTGCGTCCAGTACTGTTGAGATTCTGTTCCAAAAATCCACCCGCTATAATTTTTGGATTCAAATACATATATACCCGATTCATGCAGAAGAACAACATCTAATTCTGTCGTTTCTCCATCATTTTTCGGAACATATAAATTGAATAAATACCGTTTATATCCGGCAAGTGACTTTAGATATTTATATATGTAGAATTCGCCCAGCCGTCCTTTATTAAATCGAACACTACCATATGGATATTTGGTTTGCCGGTAATATTCTGTTTTTTCATACCTTTTTTTTCGTACTACATGTAAAGCAACACCAATTAGTACCGCAAGTAAAAAAATCCCCATTATAGTCCCTCTCTCATCTGTTCGTTATAAAAATCCTTATATTTCTCACAGCACTCCATCAGTTCCTGATAGGAATCCACTGCCCCTATCCTTGAAATAGTCTTTTATCTTGTGTTCAAAATAGTTAACATAAAATTTAATTTTATATTACAATATTATATAAAAACCTCCTAAAATGTCAAACATTTTCACACATTTAAAGCATTCCTAATCTATGTACGATACTTATCAACTTTTTCCACCAGCGCTTCCTCTAAATCTCCTTAATTGTGCCAGATTGCTACTTTCCACATCAGATATCTGTATTTTTCATAAAGGACGGCAATTTTCCCTTATTTTCAGTCGTATCTATCAATGTCAGAAATATCATAGGCACTGTTTTGTTACATTTCACCAATTTTTTGTCTCGCGAAAAATGACCTCATAGAAAGGATATTTCCTCTCTACAAGGCCATTGGAACTTACTCTATTCCCTTTCTGGGGCTATCCCAGATTGCCCTCACTGGCTATTCGGGGATGCCTCGGGATATAGATAAAGAAAGTCTACCTTCCAGGTGGTGGTCACCTTAAACAAATCCCCGTCCACCTCCAGCTCCAGTATACCGCCCTGCAGCTCCGTGAAGCTCTTCGCAATGGCAAGCCCCAGGCCGCTGCCCTCCGTATTCCTGGAAGCATCCCCTCTCACAAACCGCTCTGTCAGCTCCGAAGAATCCACTGTAATCTCCTGTGCGGAAATATTTTTCAAAGTGATTACCACCGTGTCGTCAATTCGAAAGCCGTTGACATAGACCCGGGTGCCTGGCAGTGCGTATTTTGCAATATTTCCAAACAGATTCTCATAAATGCGGAAGGTTTTCTGGCTGTCCAGAGGCAGAATCACCTTCTCATCCGTCAGGTTCATCCGCACATCCAACCCAGCCTCCCCCAGCTTATCGGACATCTCAAATGCCACCTGTTTTATCAGATTCATAATATCGATGTCCATAATATTCAGGGTAACATTCTGGGAACTTGCCTTGCTGAATTCAAACAGGTCCTCTATCAGGCTCTTCAGCCGCAGGGACTTGCGCTCCAGTGTGGCAAGGTACTCTCTCCGCTGATCCTCCGTTGTGCCTTCCTCCTTCAGCAAATTGATATACGTAATGATGGCAGTCAGAGGGGTCTTTAAATCGTGGGACATATTAGTCACCAGCTCCACCTTCATCCGCTGGCTCCGCACTTCCACATCCACAGCCTTCTGCAGCCCGTCCTGGATCTTGAACACCTGTTCTCTGAAGGGTTCAAAAACCCCCAGATCCTCGTTGATTGTCACATTCAGGTGTCCCTCCGCAATCTCGTCCACAGCTTTCAGCAAAATCCGATAACGCTTCTGCAGCTCGCTGACATACTTTCGGAGAATGAGATACAACACAACGGAATACACCAGGGTAATGCCAAAGCCTCCCACCCAGAAGCAGCTGATTCCGAATAAAATCACCCCATTTACAATGAGAAGCTTAATAATTGTCCTGTTTGCATTTTGTGTCAAATCCATATGTGCCACCGCTTCATATGACCGCACCGCTTTTCCCTTCACAAAGGGGAAAAAACGGTAAATCAGGCTTCTCTTCCTGATATATTCCTTCACGCCCAGTTCCCTGAGTGCCCTGGCGCAGATTCCTGCATACCAGCCGCCGAAGAAATAAACTGTCAGCACCGACAGGTTGAAAAGCATCACCAGGAACATTGCGAAATCGATGTCTCCTATATAATCGGTAAATACCCCCCCTGCCTCACCGCTGGCTACCCAGGCGATCATATTCACGATATAATCCATCGCGACCAGGAGGATTATGCCGAAGCAGAAAAGGAATTCAAATGGGACGGCACATATTCTTTCATCCTTCCAGGGCTTCGTCTTCCCAGGCAGGGGCAGAAAACATCCCAGTAATGCCATCAGCAGAATACACAGGACTACGATACTTCCCATACCGGAATGCAAATATGCATCTACGCTGTAAAACTGGTAACGACCGGAAGAATACAGGGCTACACCGGACTCCGGCAGCGTCTTTATGGCATGTGCCACATAAAAACTCTCTTTGCGGGTCTCCCATGCTGCCTTTGACACGGCAAAAGTCACAGTACAGTCCACAGGCGGCTTTATGGTCCCGTATTTCGACAAAACCTCCATACTGTCGCCGATCCGCCCCACATTCAGACTGTCCCGTATCACTTCATTGGCAGCCTTTCGAATTCCGCTTATATCTTTGCCGCAGATGGTATCCCCCAACATCACATTCCCTGCACCGTCAAAGACAAAGCTCACCTGAAAATATTGTGACTCCGGTTCCCTCTCCATGTCCTCTGCCGACATATTCGTAACATATTTTCCGGTGGCATGGTCTTTTATCATGTAGTCATAACTAACATTCAGATCCCGAAAGGAATTTTCCAGGGTCTGGAAAAAACTGTTCAGCACATCGAGTTCATTCTCAAGTTCAGCACACTCCTCCAGGCTGAGGTCATAAAAATTATCGTCCTCCAGAATCCCCTCTTCCCCATACGCTTCCAGCAATTCCTTTGTCAGCAGCCCTGTTTCTGCCGCTTCTGCCATCCAGTCCCTGTCTAATGTCTCCAGGGAAAGAATTTCCTCCCCTTCCACGGATTCTTCCAATATACTCAGAATGTTGCGGTACCTCGCGCACTTTTCATCGTCCAGAAGCCACTGATAGCCTTCCTTCATTTCCAAGTAGATATCCGTGTACTCCGCGTTCTGCTCACCCCTGGCATTATAGAGATCCCGGTAGAGCAGGTAACTGCTCTGGTAAAGCCAGGAGATATTCTCGGTTCCCTCCATGGGACTGTCCTGATACTTTTCCGCCCTGGCGCTGAATATACCGTAAAAGCCGGTGAAAACCACTGCAAAGGCCATGCTCACCGCCAGCCCCCGGAATATCCAGGGTTTCTCTCTGTACCACCTGCGGAAACGTCCTTTTTCCTTCCGGGAATGGTTATCCTCCCCGAAGGAGGGCAGTTCCTGCAGCGCCGATTCTTTTTTCTTCTTAAACAGTCCCATATTCCCCTCCTTATGGCCGAAGCCTCCTGCCGAAGCAGTCCTCTTCGCGTTTACTGCCGGTCTATCTTATACCCTACTCCCCACACCACCTTCAGGTATTTGGGATTCCTGGGGTCTATCTCTATTTTTTCACGGATATTCCGAACATGCACCATGATGGTATCGGTATTCACTGCCTTCTCATTCCAGATCCGCTCATAGATTTCATCCGCCGAAAAGACTCTGCCCGGATTCTTGATAAGAAGCTGTACAATTTTAAATTCCATCGGCGTCAGCTTCACCGGTTCGCCGTCTACGCTGACTTCCACGGTATCCTCATTCAGCTCCAGCCCGCCGATGGTATAAATATGGTCCTTATTGCCGTCTTCCTTCAATGCAGAGAGATATTTGGAATATCTGCGCAGATGGGAATTCACCCTGGCCAGCAGTTCCAGCGGTGTAAAGGGCTTTGTCACATAATCGTCCGCCCCCATGTTCAGGCCCATAATCTTATCTACCTCCTCTGACTTTGCAGACAGCATGATAACGGGAAATTCATGCTCTTCAGACCTGAGCTTCATGAGCATGGTAACACCATCCATCACGGGCATCATGATGTCCACAATCGCCAGATGGATTTCCTCCTGCCCGATTACCTTCAGCCCCTCCGCCCCGTTGGCGGCCTGGAAAACCTTATATCCCTGATTCTTCAGGTAGATTTCTATTCCCTCGCGTATCTCTTTATCATCTTCTACTACAAGAATATGATACTGCTGTTCCATATGATGTCCTCCCTTTTGCGTCATACGGATTCCGGCAGCTGTATACATGGGCGCGTCATTTCTCTCAGCTTCCAGCATCATAACACATGCAGGCTTTCATCAGCCTGCAGGCAGCAGCCGGATATTCCGTTTTTTATGCGTTTCATTTTCCGCAATAACACTATTATAATAATGAACCGCTTTTAACGCAACTGCTTCTTCACTATAGAGCGCGGCTTTTTGAAGCGCATTCTCCGCCATCTTCGAACAGGGCAGCATCTGCGTTCCGTTCAGGAATCCTGTCACCGCCCGGGCATATTCCTCCGTATCTTCTCCTGTCAAAATGCCGTTTACGCCGTCATCCACCAGATCCTCCACACCGGATGCCTTTACCGCTATCACCGGCGCAGCACCTGCAAAGGCTTCCAGCACCACGATTCCCTGTGTCTCCGTCTTTGATGCAAACAAAAATGCATCCGCCGCCTTAAAATAGGGAGCAATCTCCTCATTGGGAACCGTACCCGCAAAAATGACATTTTCCTCCAGCCCCAGCTCCCGGCTGCGCCTTTCCAGTTCCTTTCTGTCCGGTCCGTCCCCCACCATCAGCATCCTGAAGGGCTTCCCATACAGTTCCCTCACCCGCTTCAGGCTCTCCAGCAGAAATTTAACGTTTTTCTCATTTGCCATTCTGGAAACGGTCAGCAGAAAAGGGATATGCTCCGCACCGTATTGCCTGCGGATCCCCATGCCCGCTTCCGGTTCGATATCAAAATTCCGCTTCTCTATCCCGGTGGGCAGAATTCCCGTTTTCTCCGGCCGTATGCCGCAGACATCCGTCAAATATTCCCGCATCCCTTCCGTAGGGGCAAATACAAAATGACAGTGCCGCAGAAAAGTACGCAGATAAAATGGCATGAGCCGGTTTACCCTGACAATTCCCTTTGTGTAGCTGGTGATATAGTGTTCGTATCTGGTATGGTAGGTAAAGACCAGCGGAATCTGATACTTACGTGACAGATGTACTGCGGTCCTCCCTATAAGCATGGGATGGTGTACATGGATAATGTCGTAGCAATGCTCTTTAAATTCTCTTTCAATCCGGATATCAAAGGGATTTGGCAGCACGATTCCCCCAACAAAACGGTTCAGGCATGTGGAATAACGGAATACATTTTCCTCCTCCCCGCCCCTTTCGGAGCCTGTCTGTGCGTGAACTGCCTCGAAACGCCACTTCCCCGCAGCCCGCCGGCCTGTAAGCTGCCTCATGGTCCGCCGCTCTTTATACGTAGGCGCGAAGATGGTCACTTCATGCCCCAGTTCTTCCAGCCCTCTTGCCAATCTTTCGATGGAAATGGGCACCCCTGCCACGATCGGTTTGTAATTATTCGTCATCAATGCGATTCTCATGTCTTCACGCCCCTTTCTCCCGTTTATCCCATGCCCAACATCCGGAACACCTGGTCTCCCAACACATATCCTGCACCGATAAACACAAAATTCCAGATAAAAATGCCGCAGGCGGAACTGATGACATATTTTGTCAAATCCATTTTCACCACTCCCGCCGGGATGGAGACAATCGTCCTGATCATGGGAAGCAGTTTGCCGAGAAACACCCCCATGCAGCCTTTCTGCCGTATCCACTCCAGATTTCTCTCCAGCGCCTCCCTCTGCCTGGGGAATTTCCTGATATACGCCCTCAGGAACATCTCGCCGCCCTTGCGCCCCAGCGCATACAGCCCCAGGCTTCCCAAAAGCCCGGCCGCAACCGAGATAACCATCACCCAGAAGAAGCTGATATTTCCCTTGGCAGCCATTATTCCGGAAAGCGGCATGATAATCCCTGCCGGAAAACCCGGCAGATTCAGATATTCCAGAAGCACAATCACAAAAATTGCAATTGCCCCGTACCTGGTAAAATAATAAGTAATTGTGGATAAATCCATCTTTTCACCCCCTGTGCTTCGGCACATCCCGGCATGCCCCGTATGCATGCCGGAAAGCTTTCTTTTGTTTCCGTGAAAACAGTATATGGTGAAAAAATAAAGTTAAATGACAGGGATTTTAGAAGAAATTCTAAAGATATTTGAAAAACAATAAAAAGGAATTTTCATAAATACCACTTTGCCTGCTCATTCCATATCCTGGCATATTCTCCGCCGGCATTTTTCAGCTGCTCATGGCTGCCGCACTCTGCCACCTTTCCGTCTTTCATGACTACTACTTTGTCTGCATGCCTGCAGATTCCCACTCTGTGGGAAATTATAACGGATGTTTTCCCCTGAATCATATTGAGGAATCCGGTGAGTATCTCATACTCCACCAGCGGGTCCAGCGCACTGGCAGGCTCATCCAGCACAATCAATGTGCTGTCCTTAAAAAGCCCTCTGGCAATGGCCACCTTCTGCCATTCGCCGCCGGACAGTTCGCTGCCGCCGAATTCCCTGCCCAGCTGGCTGTCCAGGCCGCCGATACCCTGAACCAGTTCCTGTATGCCTACAATCCCGGCCACCTCCCGAATGCGCTTTTCGTCTTCCCTGCGGCTGAAATCACTGACACAGATATTCTCGCGCAATGAAAAATTATAATGTACAAAATCCTGCTGCACCAGGGAAATATCGCGGTACAGCTCCTCCCTGCGGATTTCCGCTACGTTTTGTTCGTCAAAACATACACTTCCCGACGACGCGTGATAAACTCCCGTAAGCACCTTTGACAGCGTAGTCTTGCCGGAACCGTTGACTCCCACCACAGCCACACGCTCTCCCTTTCCGACAGTCAGGTTTACCCCGTCCAGGGCATCCTGTCCGGCGCCGGGATACCGGAAATGTACATCCCGCAGCGTAATCTCCCGCGCAAAAGGCCGGTAAGCCGCCGTACCCGTTTCTTCCGTCTCCGTATAAAAAAAGGCGTAATATTCCTCCACATGGTGACAGGACTGAACAAACCTTACCACAAAGGTACTCAGCATGAACAGATTGTCCTGCAGCAGGCCGAAGGCTGTCAGACAGGCTGCAAACTGCCCCACTGCCAGCTCCCCCCGCAGCATCAGAAGCAGGGCGATGGCCACATTTGCCACATAGCAGCCGTTTTTTACCAGTACTCCCACTGCGGACAGCCGCATGGCCCTCAACTCCAGTTCCTCCATCTCTTTCACCACTTCCACATTGGAAGCCACCCATTTTTCCTTCAGATAATCCTCAAAGCCCATGGTCCGCATTTCCTTCACCGGTTCCTTTGTGCAGAAAAGCCGCCACAGATATTTAAGCCGCCGCCGTTTTCCGGACTGTCCGCGGTAAGTATTGCTTCTGCGTTTCTCGGAGAGGATGTCCAGAAACAGATGGGGAAGCACACTGCACACCGCCCCCGGCAGCAGCCAGGCCGAAAAGCTTCCCACCACAAAAAACGTGCTGATACAGACAAGCGCCGCCTCCAAATCCATCAGCAGGTAGGAGAACATCCTGCTTGCTGCCAAATGCCGGGAATATGCCGCATCCGCCTTCCGGAAGCGGTCCAGGACCTTCGGCTCTTCCAGCGCTTCCAGACGCAGCCTGCGGGCATAGCCGTACATATTCCAGCCGTAGCATTTTTCCTTTCTGCAGTCTCCGTACAGTCCCACCGCCCTTAAGGTCACACTGCACAGCGCCGGAAATGCCACACAGATACACAAAAGCATGATTTTACGTCTGAAAATACTTGTATTTACGTCATTCAGCTGCGGGGCCAGCTCAAAGATCTCCGCTGTCAGAACGGGCAGCCACACCTGCAGAATTCCCTCCACGACACTGGCCGTCAGCTTTCCCCACAGCAAAAAAGGCATAAACCGAAACAAATCCCGTATAGCCCGCAAAAAATAAGCATTCCGCCTTCTCTTCTCACCCATGATTTCCGCCTCCCCCGGCATTTTCTGACTGGGCATCCTGTGCCAAAACCCCTGAAGCAGTCTCGCCCCGGACAACCTCCCGCATCCCCGTGTCTTCCTGATACCAGGAACTCTGGGCCAGGTACATGTTCCTGTAAACCCCTTCCTCCCTCATCAGCTGCTCATGGCTGCCGTTCTGGACAATCCTTCCCCCATCCAGCACCATGATACGATCCGCCATTTTGGCGCTTGCCAGGCGATGGGAAATCATGATCGCACCGTTTTTACGGAAAATGCGCAGAAAATTCTCGTACATTCGACTTTCGGCCAGGGGATCCAGCGCCGCTGCCGGTTCGTCCAGTACGCAAAACGCGGCATCTGCCAGAAAAGCCCTGGCTATGGCCACCCTCTGCCACTGTCCCCTGGACAGGTCCTTTCCGTCGGCTTCCAGATGTCCCAGGCTGCGCTCCAGCCCTTTCTCCTCCTGAAGGTATAGCTCCGCCGCCCCGGCCAGCTCCAGCGCCTTTTTGATCCGCCCGTCCTCCCACATGCATCCGATATCGCCCAGCGCCACATTTTCCCGCAGCGTCAATTCATATTTCTGAAAATCCTGAAAAACCGCCGACAACAGTTTTTTCCGCAGAGGCTCCGACAAGTCCCTCACGTTTACGCCCCCTGCCAGCACGCTTCCCCCATCCGGTTCATAGAGTCCGCAGAGCAGTTTTACTATGGTAGATTTTCCCGCGCCGTTTTCTCCCACAAAGGCAACGCGTTCCCCTGCCTTAATGCGGAAGGTTACGTTCTTCAGAACCGGTCTCTCCGTTCCCGGATAGGTAAAACTGACATTCTCAAAGACAATATCCCCATGGATTGGTGACACTGTATTCCTTATGTCCGTCCGTTCCTGGATGGCAAGAAATTCCCGGTAGAATTCTACATTGAGCGCATTCCGGAAAGTGCCTGTCACGGTCCAGGAAGCGGAAAATATCTGTTTTGTGATCGAATTCAGGGAACCTGCAACGGATGCGAATTGTCCCACGGTGACGCGCCCATGTAAAAATAAATACGAAAGAGTGATAATAATGAACACGAAATAGGTAACATTGAGGAGCTTGCTTCCCCCTTCCAGCGCCAAAACCTTACCCCCGCCCTTCTTAATTTCCGCCTCCACCCCGTCGCTGGCCCGAGACCATTTTTCCGCAATCATTTCCTGACTTCCGAATATCTTCATCTCATACATGGCATTTTTATCCTGCAGAAGCCTCTTTAAGTCCTCAATCCTGCGTGTCTGGGGCGTGGTGTCCCAGATAATCCCATGCAGCTTCTTCGTGGCTGCGAAATTCATCGCCAGCATGGGTATTGCAACCAGAAAAATCCCCGCTCCAATCCAGTGCGAAACCGCCGCATAGACGCCAAGCATAAACCCGATCGACAGCAGGGAATGGGCAGCCTGCAGACTCCCGGTAAAGCATTCCTTCACATGCAGCCAGGGTTCTTCCCCAATCCGCTGCAGAATGCCCTGTACCTCCTCCGCTTCAAAGGAAGCGTATTCCAGCCTGTTCAGCTTATCCAGAATGTCAGGTGCCATACGCCTGATCAGTTTCGTCTCCAGCACCTTATCCTGGTAAACCTGGAGCCATTCGAAAACAAACCACATAAAAAGCATACCAACCAGAAAAATACCAGGCAAAAGCATGGTTTCCATTCCCTGTCCCCCGGCGGCATAAGCCACCCCGCTGTCCACCAGGCTTTGCACCAGTATCACACGCAGCCCGCTGAAAAATCCGGGTACCGTACACACCAGAAGATACAGCAGCGCATTTCCCGGCGCATAGCGGAAAATAAGCCTGCACGACAAAGCACAATTCCGTACCACCTTCATATACTGTTACCGTCCCTCCCATATATTTGTGCTTTTATCATAGCATATCACGGAAAACAGGGCGCATTCCTGTCATTTTCCGCAGGGTTTTTGTCATTTTCCGCCCCTTCGGTACAGGGTTCCGCCGTCACAGGCCGCCCGGGCTGTCCGCCTGCAGTCTCACTGTCACCCGAAACTCCCCGTCACTGTATTCCGCCGCCAGCAGCCCGCCGTATCTGTGTGCCGTCCGTTCCGCGCTCCTCAGTCCCAGTCCATGCCCCACACCGTTATCCCTGTCACGTTTTCCGGAAAGATATGTATCCCCTTCTCTACGCGGCTCTTCCGCCGTATTTACTACAGTTATATAATAAAAGTCTTCTTCCTGCCTCATGCGCAGGCCGATTCTCCTTTCTACGGGCTGCACGGCCGACGGATGTTCCCGCCGGCAAACGGCCAGTCCGGCACAGGCCTCCAGCGCATTGTCCAGAAGGTTTCCCAATATCACGCACAAGTCCACTTCCCGTATACGCATCCGCGACAAATCACACAGCTGCAGCGACATCTCCACTTCCTGCCTGCCGGCACGATAAAGCTTATCCCCCAGCAGCGCGTCCACAGCGGCACAGCCTGTCCTCAAGGGTATCATCCGGTACTCCACATCCCGCTTAAAGCTGCCCAGGTAATCCGTAAGTTCCCCGAAACGCCCTTCTTCCGCCAGAATCTCCAATACCCGGATATGGTTCTTCAAATCATGCCACAGCTCCCGGGTTCTCTGGTACTGCTGCTCCATATTTTCCAGATACTCCTCCTGCCGCTGACGATAACGGCCTTCCATGGCATCTTCTTCCCCTGCAAAATAGGATACCTCCCTGTTCCGGCAATCAGCATGTTTCTGTCCCCGCCGTCTCTGTCTTTCTTCCAGAAATTCAAATCCGAAAAAAAGCACCAGGTATACCGCCTGGCATGCAAATGCCCTCACCTGGTCTGTTTCCCGCCATCCCCGCAGTGTCAGTCCCAGAAGCAGCAGCATTGTGAGCAGGAAGCTGCCCTCTTTCCCCTGCCCTTCCTCCCGCTCGTCGTCATTCAGTATTCTCCTCAGCGGAAACAAAAACAGCATACTTTCCGCCAGCAATAACCTGACAGCAAAAAGAGCCCTGTCCCTGCTTCCCGGCCCTGCAATGCCCTGCAAAATCAAATCGGCCATGCGTATCATTCCGGCTCCGTAAACGCTAAACTCCAGCATCCATCCGGCCGCTCGAAGCCGTGCTGCCGCCTGTTCTCTCCTGCTTTCACCTTCCGGATTGCGAAGAGCCGTTCCTTCTGTCCCTTTCCAGGCTCTTCCACATGGGCAGTTCTCCCCTTCCCCCAGAGTGCCTGCGGATATGCCCCTGCTTCCCTTCCTTCCCATGAGCCGGAACAGGAAAAAAACTGCCAACAGATTTGCAATTAACAATATTACGTTTATCCCTTCACTGTTCATCTGCTGATAATCTCATCCTCCTTTCCGAAGCATCAGCCTGCGGTTCACCTCTTTTTCATAACCACGGCTGATGGGCAGCTCCGTGCCGTCCGTCAGCCACAGGCTGTTCCCCTTCCAGCTCCGCACATACCGCTCCTGTACCAGGTAGCTTCGATGGCAGCGCAGAAACCGGCCGCCCTCCAGTTCCCCCTCCACTTCATCCAGTTTCTGGTAAAACGAATAGCTCTCCGTTTCCGTATGCAGCAGGATCAGACGTTTTTTACTTTCGAAATAGAGAATGTCTTCCAGGGAAATCCTGTATGTCTCATGCCCCTGGGCAAAGGAAAACCATCTCTCCTCCCCCAGTTCCTTCCGGCACGCTTCCATCACCTTCCCCAGTTCCCGTTCCGCCTCCTCCTTCAGCAGATAGCGAAAGGCCCTGACTTCATAGCCCTTTCTGGCATACTCTGCCAGGCTGCTCAAAAAGACAATCAGGCACTTCTCTCCTTTCTGCCGCAAGGCTCTGGCAGTTTCCAGGCCGTCCAGCCCCGGCATCCGGATATCCAGGAAGAGAATGTCATAGCGGGCTGTTCCCTTTTCACAGGCATTCAGAAGCGCCTCACCGCTCTCAAATTCCTCCACCCGGATATCCGCCCCGCCGGCAAAATTGTCCTTTACAAGCAGTTCCCGCAGACACTTCCGGAAAATCTTCTCATCATCACAGATTGCGATATTCATTGCCATGTTTCTCCATGCCTTTTTCCTTATTTATGCTCACGGCT
This sequence comes from uncultured Acetatifactor sp., assembly GCA_910587555.1. Taxonomy (GTDB): domain Bacteria; phylum Bacillota; class Clostridia; order Lachnospirales; family Lachnospiraceae; genus Acetatifactor. The sequence goes on along the minus strand of CAJULV010000001.1, from coordinate 254,498 downwards.
GAAAAATTTTTCAAGAGCAGGTCAACTGATCTGCAGCAGAAAAAACTTTCCCTTGTAAACTGCCCATAAAGGCAAAAACAAGGGAAAATTCATTGTCCTGTTTCTGAAATTACATCAGATATAATAAAACCAAGGCAAAAACAGCGCAGACTGTGGCAACCACCCCCAGGATTCTCGCAAGGATAAGCCCGCCTTTGCTCTCCTGCAGAGATTTCCTTGCCACACGCCTGGGAGACACTGCCATGATAACACCGATAATTGCAACGGCAACCATTAAGCCTGCCTGCAGTAATTCATACATAATGTTCCTCCTCCGTTCATGTCAGATATTTATATGCCTGATTTCTGCGTTTATCTTACACTTCTCCCTGGTATGTTGTCAACACCCCTGTCACATCCTCTCGCCGATCTTCCCGTTCTCCGACTCCTGCAGCAGCCCTTTATCCAGGCTCTCCTGCAGCACATAGCCCACCACGCTCTCTATCACATTTCCCAGCCTGGAAAATCCGAACTTCTTCGCGGTCTCCCGGACCAGATCCGCCCGGGTCATGCTGCCCTGCTGCCGCAGTACCTCCAGTGCGGCGTTTTGTATCTCCCGGGATGGAATATCGTCCATGCTCCGCCTGCCGGACTCATCATCTCCCACCCGGTATATTGCATATTCATCGGGATTCTGCTCCTTCTTCCAATAGAATTCCCTGTCCTCATCTCTTGTGACAACCTTCTCCTCCCTCTCCAGGACAGCGGAAAAGATCCCTTCCACCCTGGCGCCCGCCCGGCTGATTCCGAAGGCTCCCAGTACCTTCCGCAGCAGCAGCTTCCTGCTCACCGGGGCTTCCTTCTCCAAAATGGTCCTCACCACCCTGGAGATCTTCTTCCTGTTCTCGGGCAGGTAGAAGTCATCCGGCAGGCCTGCAGGCGCGATCCGGGCGCTCTCATAAATCCTGGCCCCAGTCTCCGGAGCCTCTTCCCTCTCCAAACGCTGAAAAGTCTCAAAACAAACCGCCGGCTCCTTTTCCTTCTCCACCGGTTCCCGGGACTGGCGTGCGTTCTCGATCCCCTGCCGAATCCGGCCAAGCACCCTGGCCGGATCATCCATCCAGTCCAAAGTCCAGACCCGCATCACCTTCCATCCAAGTCCCTCCAATACTTCCGGCTGTAAGAGAAAACGGTCTCTGGCCGTGGCGGCTTCCCTGCAGTGCTCCCCGTCCAGCAGGATGCCCATCAGATACCGCTGCCTGTCGCTGGGGTCCACGATACCCATATCCATCTTGAACGCGGAACTGCCGATATTGCATTTCACTTCATACCCCATGGATTCCACGGCCCGGGCCATATGGTCTGATAACCGGTGAAGGAAGGGCTTCCGGTCCAGTTTTTCAGCACCTCGGACGCATGCTGAATCACTTTTGCTATCACAGGATGGTTAGGCGTCACAAACGCGGCGATAAGCTCCGGCATACAAAGCCCGCCGTTCCACTGATCTGCAGCCAGCAGCTCGATCTCTTTTTCCAGAAGGAAAAGCCGCTCTTCCTTCCGGTACAGTTCCACCACAACCACGCCCAGAAGCTTTTCCGTCAGCGAGAACAGGTACTCCGTCTTCAACTGAATCCTCACCGGGGAAATCTCCACCGCTTCTCCCGCCGGAATCTCCTGGATAAAATACTGATATTCCCGGGCGAAATCCGGTTCAAACCGGATCCTCACGTCCAAATCCGACAGGACCTCCTCCGTCTCGTTCCTGACAATCAGATTTCGTATCACGGGTACATAATTCTGCTGCATGGCAAAATTAATGGCCCCTGTAAAATTTCCGTCCACGCTTACTCTGTGTTCCATGCCCCTCCTCCATAAGGTATCTCATCCCACTCTGTTCCGTCACAGGCTTTATCACCACAGCCGCTTCTTATATTCTACTATTTTACGGGTGGAAAAACAAGAATTCGATAAAATAAAATGTAATTTTTCGAATGCCCTGGGGCATAGATCACAAAATCGCCAGAGCGTTTTCTATTTGACATCTCCAGTTTTTTAAGGACTGGGAATTGAAAAATCATTTGAAAAATCATCTTTACAGACGATAGACATCCTCACAATTCAGATGTATAATTATTAATGTCAAGCGGGCAGCGGTATTGATCGGCGGCAAGACCGCCGAAGTGCCGCGCTGTTTCCTTGTATTTGTTGTCAAGTATCATTCGGCGTAATTGCAGACAGTATCAACGAAAAGGTTAAATACATATGAATATTGCAGACAGCATTATAAAAGACAAATTAAAAAACGTGTACTTCATTTGGGGACGCGGCAAAACTACGATTGCCAACCGCTTAAAAGAAGAATACGGTTTCTATATTTACAGCACCGACGAAAGCCGGGATCGCCAGGTAAAATTAGCTAATCCCGTTGACCAGCCCTATATGTGCCGTGATTTTCAAAAGGAATATGGCGTTAAAAGCTTTTGGGAGCTGCCCAAAGAAGTTATCGAGGAACGTGAAAAGCATTTCGTTGCAGAAATGACGCCTATGATGGTTGCCGAATTGATACAGCTTTCTGCTTTGCATAAAGTCATAATCTGTGAAGGAGATATTGACTATTGTGCTATTGCTCCGATTGCTGCTCATACTGTTCATCTCTGCAATCAAAGCACTTCCTTTGACTGGTTCAATCGCCCGGATCATGAAGATATCCGTGCTGTCATTTATGGCAGAACAGATTTAAGTGAAGAAAAAAAGCAGCTGGTAATTCAAAATGCTTATGAAAGTGTTGCCGCAAGTGAAGGGATGATACCCGATTGGGTGGTGGATCTCGGTATTAAAAATATTGTATGGAATGACCATACAGGCATCGACACCACAGCATTGGAAGTTGCGGCATATTTTGGATTGAACAAGCAGGTACACAATGATGAATGAACCGTTTCCTGTGGCGTTATACAAAAAGATACTGCCTGGTGATAATCACAACAATGAGGAAACATTCTATATTATCAGCGGCGAAGGAATTTTGAGAACGCCGAGTGGTGAGCGTAAAGTCAGTGCAGGAGATCTTCTGTTCTTTCCTGCCGGTGCGGAAGGTGCTCATAAACTGACCAATTCCTCGGAAACTGAAAATCTTGTTTACATCGATTTTGATGTGGTACACGAGGTGGATATTACTGTCTACCCCGATTCAGACAAAATAGGCGTTTGGGGCATGGGAATCAACAAGCTCTATCCACAGGCAAGCGATGTGGACTATTACGACGGAGAATAAGGCTTTCAAGATACAGAGCATGGTAAGGGTGTTGCGTATTATTAAATCGGTTCGTTTTCTGAATGACTCCACATTTTATAAAGCAGACAAAAATTGAGGAAATATTATGGCTGATATACTTTTCAAAACCGACGATTATATCTTTTCGTACCGTGTCGGCGGTGTGCTTATCCATAACGGAAAGGTGCTTATGCAAAATGCAGAGGGCGATGATGGCTATGCCTTTATCGGCGGTCACGTTGCCTTTGGCGAAACGACCGATGAAACCCTTGTACGAGAGTTCAAGGAGGAAATCGGCGCAGACATCAAGATTGAAAGATTACTTATGGTAAATGAAATTTTCTTCCCTTGGGGCAATCGTCCTTGTCAGCAGATCAATTTGTATTATTTGATCTCCTTGAAAGATGAAACACAAATTCCTCTTGATAGAAATTTCAAGGCGTTTGACGATTTGGGTAACAAGCGAATTGAGCTGAATATGTGTTGGATACCGCTTGAAGACGTACCCAATATGAGTATTTATCCCCCTCAAGCGAAGGAGTACATTGTTAATCTACCCGATGAGATCGTGTACTTCGTATATAAGGAGTAAGCTATGGACTTTGACCAACTTGCAAAAATAGAAAACGAAAGTGAACGTCTAAGCAGAACCTATGAAATGACCAAAATCCAATATGGAAACTTCACCATCCGTCAAGCCGAGGTTGCTGATGCAAAGCAGCTTGCCGCTTGGTGGAATGATGGTGCTGTGATGGCGCACGCAGGCTTTCCCAACGGTTTGGGAACAACCGAGGAAGAAGTTATCGAAGGACTTGGCAGCAGTCGTATGGTCATTGAGGAAGGCGACTGTCTAATCGGTGAATGCAATTACCGCAACATGTCGGACGGCGTTGCAGAAATCGGTATTAAGATCTGTGAAACTGATTGTCAGAACCGTGGTGTGGGAAGAAAGGTCTTGAGTATGCTGATCGGCTGGCTGTTCAGAAACGGCTGTTCCAAAATCGTCCTCGATACCAATTTGACAAACGCAAGAGCGCAGCACGTTTACGAATCACTTGGTTTCCGCAAGGTAAGAACCAACATTAATTCCTGGCGAGATCAGCTCGGTCGGCTTCAATCTTCGGTGGATTATGAGTTGCTTGAATCAGATTTTAACAGTTATATTTAGAAATGATCAGGCTGTCTTGTCACACACCTTGCAAGGCCCTGCCCAAGACATGGAAAGAGAACTTTCAGACAACCCGGGAAGCCTGCTTTTGACAGAGGCTCATAACCCGGGCTGAACAAAATATAGACACTAAACCATTTCTTTCGCCATAAATAAAACGTGTTCACAGTCCGCAAACCCGTTTTTTCGATAGAAGGCGGGTGCCGGGGCATATTTGTTTGTAGAAAGAGTAATCCCTGCCAATCCTTTTTCCGTTACGTATTTTTCGATCTGCCCAATCAGCATGGAACCGTATCCTTTACGCTGCTGTTCCGGTTTTATGAACATTTCCTCCACGAAAATTTCACTGTTATTCCACCATACTTTTTCGTGTGCAAATATGCCGCCCATGATTTCATTTCCGTCCTCTAAAACATAGCCTACAAATTTTTTCATCTCAAAAAAATCCGTCAAGTACTCTGCTGCCGTCTGCTCTGTCCAAATACACTGCCACAGTTCATTATTGTATACACTGCACAAAATCTCCGCGCATGAAACAATGTCACAAGATTCCATTTTTCGAATATTCATGCTTGTATTCTCCTGTTTTTCCTAAAGTGCGTTAGAAAATTGCTTTCCGGCACATGGCGGAAATGCATTTTCAAACATGTTCTAAGCTCTGAATTCCTACTTCCGCAGAATCTTTTCCATGGATTTGCCCTTGGCCAGCTCGTCCACCAGTTTATCCAGGTAGCGGATTTCCTGCATCAGGGGTTCCTGGATCTCCTCCACCCTTACCCCGCAGACCACTCCCTTAATCAGCCTTCTGTTCTCGTTTAACTGGGGGGCATTCCGGAAAAAGTCCCCGTAGGAAACCGTCTTTTCCGCCATGCCCTCCAATTCCGCCCGGCTGTAGCCGGTAAGCCAGCAGGTCACCTGGTCAACCTCATCCTTTGTGCGGCCTTTCTTCACCGCTTTGCTCACAAGCAGCTGATAGACCTTGTTGAAATCCATCTGATAGACCTTTTCGTTTGTCATTCTGTCATACCTCCGTCACATTCTCTGTTTTGTTCCCGCTGCCCTTTTCAAACAGATTTCCGGAACCGTTCCCATCGGCTTCCGGGCGAAATCCTACTCCCGGGCAAGTCCTTAGGAATTGTGAAGAAATAAATTTGCACTTTCAGGAACGCAACACAAGATATATGCGTCTTCCTGTGCGGAAGACTGCAAATTTATTTCGTAACACTTCCTTACTCCCGAGCGTATCCCTACTTCCAGACAGGCCTTTACTCCCAGAAGAACTCCTCCCCGGCAGGTCCTTACTCCCGCTCTGTCACTGTCACCCGCACCTGATCTCCGGGCTGCTTCCCGATTTTGGCGCGGATATCCTTCCGCAGGCCCAGGATATAGCAGATGCTCCCGTCCTCATTTTTTACACCCATATTCACAATGCTGCCGTCATAGGGTTTCCCGTCAAAGGCGGCATGGACTTTCACCCGGCCCCGGCCGAATTCCTTCCGGATATCATAGGGAAATATCACATAAGCGCCGCCTGTGTCCCCGGCGCTGTAAATCAGAGACTCAAATTCATATATTTTTTCACTCATTACCATTTACTCCTGACCCGGACCAACCGGAACCAAACGCTTGCGGGGATATGCCCAATTCCGCCGTTAAGCCTCCGGCATTGCAGCGCCTAAACATGGGATTCCCATCCCTGCCCCATATCCCGCTGCAGCCCCCGGAAATCCAGATAATCCTCAATAAACTGCTTCCGCAGAAGGCTGAAGGGAACAAACTCATTGTACTTTCCCGGCACCTGCACCTTGTCCGGCAGGGGCAGGCTGTACAAATCAGGCGCAGAATCCAGAATATCCCGGACAATGGACTCCAGTTCCTCCCCGGTGCCGCTGAAAATCACCTCCAGATACAGGCTTGTACTCCAAGGCATCTTGTTGCTGATACCCCGCTGCAGCAGGAGGAAATGGAGGGTTACAAGCTGCCTGGTGCCCACCCAGGGAAACAGGGCGTATTTCCTGTCGGAAAGGGCGGTCACCAGATTCTCCAGAATGCCGCTGTTTCTGGCAATGTAGCGGATTTCCGTCAGCCGCTCCCGGCAGCGCTCGCTTAAATACAGGTAAGGATCATCCTTCTGCATCACGCTCCGAACCTTGCGCACCAGGCGGGTATGCAGGTCAATCTCAAAATCCATGTCCCAGTCCACAGCGGAAATTCCCGGCACCTGCTTTACGAAGAGCACCTTGGATTTCACATTGATATCCACCGTCTCCCAGGACAGGCCCGCCAGGGCAAAGCGGGTGCCCACCGGGTAAGGTTTGTCCACCGTGCCGATGGTGCGGTTTTCATCCTTCACCAGTAAATACTCCGGGGACTCGAAAACCGTCAGGAACTTGTGGCTGTTAATGATCTTCTCCCCGGCCCTGCCCACCGTCAGCCCGTTATGCTCCGTGCGCTCCAACTGCTCGATATCCACCAGATGCAGCAGAAGCTTCTTATAATCTTCCTGGGAAATCTTCCGGAAACACCCCAGGCTTAAAACCGCGCCGGCCAAGGCAGCCGGTGACATCTCCCCGTTGCTTTTCAGGCAGCTCATGGTCTGGTGGTACAGCAGGTTATAAGGATGATGCCTGGGAGGTATGGGTTCGATCCAATGTTCCCGCAGATACAGCTCCACAATGGCAATGGTCCGGATAAATTCCCAGTTGATGGGACCAAGCACATCGGAGGTATTGATTTTCAGGCTCTCCACAAAGGTAAACAGCAATTGGGGAATCTGGCCCCGCCTGCCGCAGCGCCCCAGTCTCTGGGCAAAACTGGACACGTTCAGGGGAGCGCCCACCTGCACCGCCTGGTCCAGGGAGCCGATGTCAATGCCCAGTTCCAGGGTCACCGTGGCGCCGGTGACGATTTTCTCCTCCGCCGACTTCATCTCCTCCTCCGTGTTCTCCCGAAGCAGGGCGGACACATTGCCGTGGTGGACCCGGTATACATCCGGCGCCTTATGTTTTAACGCAATTTCGTGCAGATGCGCCATAATCTGCTCGATTTCCTCCCGGCTGTTGGCGAAGATAATGGTCTTCTTGTCCAAAGTCTGGCGGAACAGGTACTCGTAATGCTCCCTGTCCCCCATATCGCCTCCGGTATCCGTATCCACCACATTCAGACTTCCGTCCCGCTCCACCATGTCCCGTTTGTCCGCATAATTCACAAAGCGCTCCACATGCAGCCTGACCCGCTTCTTTCCCTCGTTGACTATGGGGGCCGCGCACTGCCTGCCGCTCCCGGTGTTCAGCCAGGCCTGGGCCAGGGACACGTCCCCCAGAGTGGCGGACAGGCCGATGCGCCTGGGATTCACCCCGGTAAGCTTCTTCAGCCGCTCCAATACGCACAGCAGCTGCAGCCCCCAGACATCCCGCATGAAATAATGCACTTCGTCGATAATCACAAAACGAAGATCCGAGAACATGGACAGGCAGCTCCCCCTGCGGTTGGTCAGCAGGCTTTCCAGAGACTCCGGGGTAATCTGCAGAATGCCCTCCGGATTCTTCATCAGCTTTTCCTTCCTGTCCATGGAAGCGTCCCCATGCCATTTTGTCACCGGGATATTGGAATCCAGAAGCAGCAGCTCCAGGCGCTTGAACTGATCGTTGATCAAGGCTTTCAGGGGAGAGATGTATACCACCCCCACGGAGGCTGCAGGGTGATTGTACAGCTCCGTGAGCACGGGAAGAAACGCGGCCTCCGTCTTGCCGGAAGCCGTGCCCGAGGACAGCAGCAAATTATCGTCGCTGTCGAAAATCACCTGACAGGCCGCCACCTGGTTGCCGTGAAGCTCCTCCCATTTATTCTGATAGATAAAATCCTGTATAAAAGGCGCAAGCCTGGAGAATACGTCCATTTTGTACCTCCCCGGGGTTTTGTTTGACTGCCGCTATCCCATGATGCCAGGGCCAAAAGCTCTTCTGTACCCAACATCATAGCATAAAACCCGGGGGAAATTCAATGGAAAATATCATATGGAACAGGATAAATCCGTCTGCCGTTACCCCATCGCTGTCCTGTAAGCTTTTGGAGTAACACTGATAAATCTTATGGGATAAAAACAGGTAGAACTGCCCGGCTAAAACCCGCCCCGTCCGGCAGTCAGCCGGATAGGGCGAATTCCCGGGACAGATCACGGATGCACCGGAGTAGTGAGATCGTCTGTGAACAGATCGAATTCCACGCGCATCATTGGTTTGTTATAGGTGCTTCCGCTTCTGCTTCTCGACTCCGGAATGCGGTTATTGCCGAAATAAATATGCGAGCAGCCGAAATATTTGTAATCCGGATTTATCATGGCTTCATAATGGTCTGTTGAATAGCGGTAGTTGATATAGAAGGTGGTGTGTATATGCTGGTTGCTGCCATTCACGCCGCAATCCACCGTATTCTCGCCTAACCGGGTCATATGGAGCATCTCCATCATGGCATTGGCTCTCTCCTCGTTTTCCTCATCTATCAGCCAGTCATGGGCGCCATAGCCTTCGCTGATATCAACCCAGCCCCTGTAGCAGGCGATGGCTGCCAGTTCAGAGTCGAATTCCAGGGGATCAATGCCTACCTCGGCGCGGTACTCGTTGACTTTCTCAAATTCGTTTGCCTGCAAGGAGGTCATTTTTACACAGAGCTGCAGCGGATCGTTTTTGCCCGATGTCCTGACGCCTTTCTGGGAATCCTGGTTCAGCATCCAGTAGAAATAATAGCACTCATAATGATCGCCGAAGGCATGGCGCAGCTCCTTTTTGCAGTTCTCCTGATAGGCAGCCACGTTAAAGGTCTCGTTTCCCTGGCGGCCTTCGTGGATGCCCACGGTCTGGAAATGCTCCAACAGAAGCTCCTCGTCATATTGGTACAGTAACGCGAGAGCCGGGAAGGATTCCATATAAAAATCCGCATCGAACACCAAAGACCAGTCGGCCTCTTCTATGTAGGCATCATACAGCTCGCCGTAGTCCCACTCTACATCATAAGGGTTGTGTCCGTTCTCCACATCCACCACGAAGGAGGCTCTGTGCGAGTAGTATGGCTCCTCGACGCCCGCCTGGAGCTCGCCAAGTCCGGCGATGGCATCCATGTCCGGCGAAACAGTCAGGACTTCAGGCTCGGGGCTGGCCTTTGGATTGGCGGCGGGAACACTCCTGCCGCCTGCAGCCTGGACGGGCATGGCGGCGCCTGCCAACAGGCCCACTGCCAACAGTACAGATACGGGATAAATATACATATTCTTTTTCATGACGGATACCTCCTGAAACTATTTTTAACTTTTGATTTTAAGTTGCCTGCCTTACTGCGAATGGCATACCGCAGTGTGTCTGCTTAGAAATACTGCGCCAGGAACCACAGAATGATGATCACAACAATCCACGTTCCACAACCGCTGCTCTTTTTCCCGCCTGTGCTGTAATGCCGCGTCGGTTTGGACTGGCCGTAATTTCCTGATGTGTAGTTTGTGCTGCTGTACGATGATCTACTGCTGCTGCCACAGGAAGATCCGGATTCTCTTTTCAGATATTCCGGGCGGGTCTGGTAGCCGCACAGCTCACATGTGCAGTTGCATCCGCCTGCACCGGAGGGCCGCAGCAGGCCTGTATTACATTTGGGGCATGTTCCGTATGATCTCATACTGATCGTTGTCTCCTTTCTTTATGACAAGCTTCCAGGATTCGGACGGTGATCCGTTCTCCCGTGTTCCTTATGAGAATAGTATAGCAGGCCCTCATCAGCACGTTCGTAATTATTACAGATATCTTCTTATTCCATGCCGAACGCAGGGAAAAATTGCTCCAACCACTCACTCTTCCTTATCCCCCGACGGGTGATGCCTGCCAGGGGACATTGCCGTTAGGTTACACGGCTGGTCCGTACAGAATGGCCATGACGAAGCCCCTGATGATCTGCCCGATGATGACGCCGCCTCCTGTTTTTTATCGTGCAGTTTTTCGCATTTCGTAAATGCATGGCGGTTTTTACTTATCCGCCAGATAAGGCGAAGTGGACGCTTCGCGGGCAAAGAGGTCAAACTGTGCCGCCATGGTGTGCTCGCCGGAGTAATAGATGTCGGAGCATCCGAAATACAGGTTGTTACCCCTTACCATAGCTTCATAATGGGGTTCGGAATTTCGATATTTATTGGCCGTTTGACCAATGGAAAGATATTGCGTATGCACGGCATCATAAGATTTTACAGTGTTCTCCCCGTAATAGCCGAGTCCCATCTCATCCAGATAACCATCCAGGGTATCGGTTTCTTCATTCATCCAGTCATGGGCATACATCTCGTTTATTACATCGTACCATGCGCGCCAGGACGCAAATGCCATCAGTTCCGGGTCAGCGGTGAGCGGTGCCGCGCCGACTTCCTCACGGAATTTGTTTACCGCTTTGAGCTCTTCTTCCTGGTATTGGGACAGTTCGATCGTAAGCCATACCGGATAGGTTTTTCCGGTGTTCGCTGTGTCAACACTCTTTTCCGTGTCCTGGTTCAGCATATAGTAAAAATAATAGCACTCGTAATCGTCACCGAACGCGGTCCTGATCTTCCCGTCACAGTTTTCCATATAGACTGCCAGGTTGAAGGACTCACAGCCCTGGCGTCCTTCGCGGACACCGACGGTCTGGAAGTGCTCCGTCAGAAGTTCGTCGTTATTGTTGTACTGCAGCGCCAACATGGGGAACGCAGCCTTGTAAAATTCTACGTCAAAGACCAGGGACCAGTCGCAGGCGTCCACGTATTCGTCGTACAGCCTGTTCAGGCGGCTGTAATCCCTGTTTCTTTCTGCGGGTTTGTACTGCCAGGACAGGCCGTAGGGGTTTTCGTTCCCGTCGATCTCGATCTGGTATTTTCTGTATTTCAGGTATTCCGGGGACCAGGTCCCAACAAGGGTGCTTATCTCTTTTATAGCTTCCAGAGATGCCATGTCGCGTTCCGGCTCTGTCTCGGCTATGTTTTCGGGCTTTTCTGTTTCAGTTGCAGGTTGTCTCGTTCCGGTCACGGGCTTTTCAGCTTCAGTTGCAGGTTGTTTCGTTCCGGTCACGGGCTTTTCTGTTTCAGTTGCAGGTTGTTTCGTTCCGGTCACGGGCTTTTCAGCTTCAGTTGCAGGCTGTTTCGTTCCGGTCACGGGCTTTTCTGTTTCAGTTGCAGGTTGTCTCGTTCCGGTCACGGGCTTTTCTGTCTCCGGTGTGCCGGTGCCCATGGAATTGACATTAACGGACGGGTACGGCGGATACAGATCGGGGTACAGGTCACGGTCAAATTCGGATATGATGTTACTGTTTCGGCTGCTGTCACTGGCCGCCACCGGCTGGCCGGTTTCGCCGCAGCCGGTGAGTGATGCGGAGAGCAGTGCTGCCGCCAGGAGGGCAGTGATGATCCCTGTATTCTGCTTTCTGGTATTCCTCGTGTTTTTCATTATGCTTTCCTTTCCTGGGCGTCCTCGCCTGAACGGTTTTTCGTTTTGCCATGTGTCCTTGTACAAGGCACGAATGTATGTATGCATCATGTTGCTGTGAACAACAACATGATGCCTTTGTATTACTCTTCATCCTCCGTAAAATTGTCCACATCAGGATATCTCATATCCCCCTCAGCAAAATCGTCCTGAATAGAATATCTCATATCCTCCTCAGTAAAATCGTCCTCAATAGGATATCCCATATCCTCCTCAGTAAAATCGTCCTCAAAAGGATATGTCATATCCCCCTCATTTCCGTCATATGAGTATCCTCCTTTAAAGGACTCCCCGTTTTCCCTATCATAGTGAAAAGAACTCGAAAGGTACACAAATGAGGGAAGGTAATCCAGATTTTCCTTTTTGGCTATCATTTTTGATAGAATCCAAAACCATTTAAACAGGACGGCTTCCCCATGGCCTTCCGTTTTATAACTCCAGTCAGCGCTTTCCGTATCCGCAAGAATGTCATCGCCGCTTTTCTCCAATGCGCTGCAAATCTTTGTCAGGTCATAGCCCTGTTGATATAGGTGGTGTTCTCCGCCTTCTTTCAGCAGCCTGACGAAGTTTTCGGGTATATCGCTTAAACTAACCGGCGGGTAGCCGATATACACCAAATCCTCCTCGTCCGTCTGCTCCAAATCCTCCATATACCACTCGCCGCCGTCAGAGATGATAGACGATATTTCCCACACAAGTTTTACAATTTGTTCTGATTCGTCAATCTCTAATCTGTCCCAGCAGTCCCATATACCGGGGTCTCCATCTTCTGTACATACCCTTGCCGCACACATGATTTCTGTTAATTTAGGGCTTTTAATGCTTATTGTGACATAATTACTGCTGCTGGAATTGGTCACAAAATCTGTTCTGATTTTCATAGCCATCTTTTCCTTTCATCGATCCATTTTTCTATGTTCACTGCTGCAGAAAACAATTTCCGGCATCAGCGGGCAGCCGCCCAGGCAAAGCTCCCGTTTTTTACAGTCCGGACATGCGCTGCGCATACGGTTCCGGAAATGTTCAAAGGCTTCGCTGTTCCATGCGTCTTCGATGGTACATGGCCTAAGCGCTACCCCATACCGCCCCTTCCGGTCAAAGCTGCAGGTTGACATCACCATGTCGGCGCCGATATAGCAGCTAAATCTCCCGCCCTCGCAGGTATCCAGAGACTGGGGCAGAATGTTTCTGCAAAAGCGGATGGCTCCCGGCACATTGCAGCTGTCCATACCTACCCTGAATGAATGGTCTCTGTCTACCTGTGCAAAAAACCGCTTCACCCTTGGATCCTCCGGCGCAAGTACATTTTCCCGGGTCCCCTGTCCGGCAGGTTTATGAAGGAGAAAGATAACGGCATTGACGCCCTTGGGGAAATCGTCCCTCTCCAGGCGCTCTATGGCTTCGTCAATGCTGTTTTGTCCCAGAACATAATGAATGTTCGTCTTCACTCCCGCATCCAGGAGCATCCGGATTGCGTTGTGTGTATATGTGCTGCGGTACCAGCTCACAGCCACCGCCCCGCAGTATTTCCTGCAGACAGCCGCCAATTCCGGCGTCAGTCCATAGCCGGAGGTGGTGAAGTTGGGAACCAGGCCGTTTTCCCGGCAGATTTGAAGAAGCTCTTCAAAGTGCTCGTGCTGGTCCGGGTCACCCCGCCCGCCCAGGGCAAGCTGATTTGTCCTGCCCCGGCACTGCTCCGCAATCCATCGAAAATCGTCTATTGTCATATTCGGCTTTTCCGTCACTGCGCCGTTCTGGTAGCAGCCGATTCCCGCTTTCCGGCACAGCCCTGTTTTCCCATGGATACAATGCCCCATCACCCCCACATCGATGAGATGGGGAAACGATGCCATAAACGGGTCTGCGCCGGTATCGCGGCCGTTTTCGATAATGCCGCTGCGGACATAGACTCCAGTCTCGTCATCGAACAGAGTGATAAAATGGTACTTTGGATCTGTGATTTTACATTTCATCTGTTTATCGTTCCTCTTCCTTTCCTCATTGCAGCATCTATTTTCAAGGTACGCGCCCTGCCCCAGTCCTTTTTCTGCGGCGTTGTCTTCCCCTTGATACGCATGCACCGATTGGGGCATTGAGCGTATTTCTCCGGAGAAATATCCCTTCGGACGGTCATTGTGAAGTTCCTGTCAAGGTGCGTTCCTTACAGAAAATAGTATAGCAGGCTTCCGTCTGCCAATTCGTAATTATTACGGGTATTCCACGTCCCCTATCGAACACATCAAAAGGACTGCCGCATGGTAAATTGTGCGGCAGTCCTCTGATGACCGTTCATGATATCGTTTTCAGTCGTCCCACCGGCCAGGGATGGTGCGCATTCAATCCTGATAGCCTAAATTCCTGCGATACCGCTTAGCCTGATATTCCATGGCGCCCATATAATACAACAGTTCCTCTTTAAGCCCTTTGTCGTATATCTGAATGACCCGGTAAGCGCTTTCATTATCATCCAAAAACCTTTCCGCCAATTCATTCATCAGATACCATGCAACAGGCATTCCCGCTTCCGCTGCGCTCTCCATGTACAAGTCGATATATTCCCTTTTCTGCTTAGCCAGATATGTCACCCCTGCCTTGTCTGTCTTCACCTGATAATAGCCGATTTCCCCTTCTTCCAGGATAATCAGATCCTTCACCTTTGTCCGGGTATCTATCATCTCTGACAGCGCATCCGCGTAAAAATTGCAGAAACGGTTCTCGCCCTGACGGAAAACTTTCAGCTCCAGCATATCCAGATATCCCTGGGCAGCCTCCAAGCTTACAAACCGTCGGCAGCTTGCACCCTCTCCATACGCGGCGGTAAACGCATCCTGCAGATTCTCGGAAATACCCAGAGCTTTTTCCGCCTTTTTCACCGCGTAAAAATAATGTCTGCCCTCTGTCTCCGGCATGTCCTCTTCTTCCGGCCGGGTCTTGATCTGTGAATTAAAATAATATGGATAGACAGCATATCCAAAAGGAATCACGGTCTCTGCGCCGTACCCTATTGATCTCATATAATCATTGTCCGAATCCAAAAAGCAGGTTTCCTCTACATACGGCACTTTGCTCCGAATGACTTCCTCCACCTTATCGCCCACCAATTCCTGCATATAAATCAGTGAGTAGGCAAGCGCCTGTACTTCATTCCAACAGTTCCGCAGATCCTGTATCGTCTTATCCCACTGTTGATTCAGAATCCGGTTTACGGATGTCCATATGATCTCTTTCTCAGACTCCGGCAGCACGTTCTCCGGGTACACCCCTGTCCGCGGCGAGAACATCTCAGGCACCACCACGATGCGCTGGTCCATGGCATATCGGCAGACATATTCATAGGCAATATAAGTGGCTTTTTGCAGATCGCTCCCCGCGCCTACATTGATGCCAAGCTCCTTGCCCATATAGATCATCTCGGCAATACGCCCTGCAAAGCAGATACGGATCTGATTCAGAAAATCCTGGCCGATATGGTATCTTGGCTGCCCCAAAGCATACCCGCCATAAACCCCTCTGGATACAATCGTCACATAATCGATCTTCATGCCGTAATAGTCCTGCAGCACTGCATGTCCTGCTTCATGGAAAGCGGTGGCTATATAGTTCCTGGGATCATGATTCTGCCGGGCAGCCCCGTCCGCCTCGTCATGTATCCGGTTGAGCAGAAACCGCTCTGTGACGGCCTCGTTTTTATATACCGCCTCCGCCACGGCTTCCTCGACAAATGTCTCGATTTCCGCAAAGTTTGTCCTCGTTCCGTACATCTTCAGGCTCAATGTTCTGACGGCTCTTTGGGAAACCTTATCTTTCAGATTTTTCTTCTCCAAAACATGAAGAAGAAAGCTCAGTCGTTCCTCCATATCTGGATACCGGAAAGGAATTTTGGCGCTGAATCTCCTGGTAACCGCGTCATCCAGCCTTTCCAGGGGATAATTGGTAGCCGCCACCACATAGACTCCGTCGTTATTCGTCTCCAGGCCGTCCATTTCCTTCAGGAATTTCTCCAGCACGTTTTCCTGTTCACTGGTTATCGGGCCTTCTCTGTGCCTGGAAATGGCGTCAAACTCATCGATGAACAGGATGCAGGGCCTTTTCCGGCGTGCCGTCCGGAACATTTCTTCCATTTTGGTAATGCCGTTTTTTGAGGCATTGCCGTCCTTTTGGGCATTGCCGCCTTTGCTAAGGAAATCCGCCCCTACCGCGGAAATGAACGCCGCTCCTGACTCAAAGGCCATGGCCTTGGCGAACATGGTCTTGCCCATGCCCGGCGCGCCGTACATCAATATGCCAGTCATCAGTCTGGCTCCGGCGACCCGGTATTTCTCGGGATTTTTGATATTGTCGATACAGCGTTTTACCGCCCCTCTCACCTGTTCATTGCCAAAGATATCCATTAATCGCACCTGGGGCTTTTCCGTCAGCAGATATTTTCTGTTCTGCCGCCTGGCTTCGGCATCCTCCGCCGCTGCCTCTTTTTCGCGCAGGTTGATAAAACGGATTTCTAGCTCGCCGGATTCTTTCCTGTAATTGTAATCCACATCACAGGAAAGCCTCTTCCCTTCCCGGACAAGCGACTTCGCCATTTCTATAAAATACTGCCTTCCAAGAATTTCCTCCAGCTCCGCCCTGTCAAGCGCCAGGCCCTCCGTCGGATTGCTTTTATCCGTCGGATTGCTCTTATCCGTCGGATTGCCTTTATCCGTGGGCTGCGGTTCATATGGCACTGCCCGCAGGAAATCCGTAACGCCCAAAGCCAGAAGCGGCGCCTTGTCCTCCACATTTCCTCTGTCCACAATGATTACGGGAATGTTCGGTTTTGCTTCCGCCGTGATCTTCAGGCACTTATAACTCTCTGTCGCTTTGTAATTCTTGGAATCTTCCCCCAAATCGATCAGGATTGCATCATATCTGTCCTCTCTCCTGCGGCTGTTCCAATTGCAGCTTTGAAGAAATTTCCGGAAGCTCTTTTCATGCTCTTTTCCGCTTTCTGCATGCTCTGCCAAGTCGCAGTCCGCCATCTGCCACAATTCCTTCAGCGCCTTCTCCGGAAGGAAGCCGCTGCTGATACGGACAGTCTCGCCTATGTACAGCGCCGTGCTCTCTTCTGTGTATAGGAGGACCCGCGGCCTCTGTGTCATCTCAAAATATTTCCGGCTCTTCTCCGTTACCTCTACCGAGACAGACGCCGTCTTTACTTTCCCCAGACTGCCGGAACAGTGTTTTCCCATATATTCCACGGCTTCCAGAAAATAATCCTCTGCCGTCTTTCGGGCATTTGCGCTGACAAATCTGGCATCGATTCTGTCCCCCTTGCTCAACAGATAAAGCTTGGGCAGTTTATCGTTATAGACAAGATTAAAGTGCAGATTATCCCGGTCCCTGCGTATCTGCTCCACAGCCTGGTTCACGGAATTCACAAAAATTGCCGACATATTAAAATAGTCCAGATGGTTGAACATAATGATTGTCCCGGACATAAAGCGGGAAATCAGCTCCGGCGCAAACTTTGACGCCTGAAGGCCTTCTATCACGGCAGAATCCGACAGCGTCGTCAGATTCACCTCGCTGTTATCTTCATAGAGATCCCTGCCCTCATTTGTGGTGAATATGAGGATTGCGTCCTCGAAAGAAACCTGCTCATTATAATATTTATCTGTGAGAACCGCCCCTTCCAGTATGCTCAGGAAAAGGAATCTGACCTGGGGGCTGGCTTTCTCTATCTCATCAAAAAGCAGGACACATTTGGGATTCTTCTTCACAAAATCCGTAAGCTGTCCGGGCTGCGCCGCTCTCCAGGTTCTTTCAAAGCCCACCAGCCCTGACACGGCATCACTGCTTCCGCCTCCATAGGCAGACATGTCAAAACGCCGGTACTGATATCCCGCCTCCCGCATATCCTTAAGCCCCGCAAAGGTTTCCGCCAGATAGGTCTTGCCGGTTCCGGGAGGTCCCGCAAAGAGATAGAGTCCTGCGGGTTTGCCCGATACCTTCCCCCGGATCTGATAACGGATATAGCCGTCCACAAACTTCTCAACCGCCATATCCTGGCCCCTGACTCCGGCCCTCAGTCCATCCCGAAGCCTTTTGCGCAGGGCTATAACAGTATCGATTTCCTTTTTCGGAGATTCCTTCCCGGGCTTATTGGTCCTGTAGTATTTTATGATAGAAAGAAAATCTCTGCACCTATATCTGCTTGGATCCGGATTATAAAGCCTTCTCCCTGCAAGCGATACCGACAGGAAAATTGCACTGTATTCGGAAATTATCCCGCTGCGCACATCATCATCCGGAATAGGAACAAATCTGTCTTCCAACTTCCAGGGATGTGTACTCCGGTTAAGATAGAAAAAATCCCCATCAAAAATTTCCCGCAGCTCGCTGAATATGGATACATCCGGGTCAGCCTGAAGGTTCAGTTCATCCCTGACGGCAGTTTTCAGCACTTCATATTCTTTCCGCAGCTTCTCTGTAGGCAAAAGTTTCTCCAGTTCCCTATCCTCCAGTGAAAAAAGTATACTGGCTGCATATAATACTTCGGCATTCGTCGCCTCCTTATATTCCGCTTTCACTTCATATGCAACCTTCTCTGCCGCCGACAAACCGTATTTCCCCTGGATATCTTCCAGGATTCTCCAAAACTCATTCCATATCTTTTTCTCTTCGGCAGCCGCTGCAGTTTCCGGTTCTTCGGGATTTGCGCCGGTTTCGGAGACTTCCGGAATCCGGGTGGGATTCCCTGCATAAAACACGCTGATATAGTCCCTGCACAGCCTGCGCGCAGTCTGCAGGTCCAGGCTGCCCGGATCCGGTGTCTGCGGAGGAACGAAAGCCTCGTCTGCCCAGATTTCGGCAACCTCCCCGTTGTCTCCCGTATACCGGTATTTGCCGCTGCTGTCCTTCCTGAATTCCACATCCTGCAAGTCCCTGCACTGCCAAAAGCTAAGCTGCCGGGTGCCGCCCTCATGGACTTCATAAATTCTCATTTCACGCAGCAGAACATCTTCGTGCAGCGCGGAATAGAAGACGATTTTTTCATCGTCTTTGCTTATCTTCTTATACAGCTTGCCGTCCAACAGTGCGCTGAATGTCACATTTTTTCCGTCTGTTTCAAGGAAAAGTTCTACTCCGTCATAATAATCATACTCATCGACTAGCGTGCTAAAGTCGTTGGAGTCATCTTGTTCATAACAGGAATAACAATAAGTTCCCGCATAATACATCCGCTTTTCGTCTGTTTCCACCATGCCGTAGGAGCAAGGATATCCGAAAATACAGAATTCGTCCTCATAAAAGTCCGTGTCTACATAGCCGAATCCCGGTCCGAATATATGTACCAGTGTATCGCAGCCGTTCTTCTTCGCGTGCAGTTGGATATCAATGCGGTCAGGGTTGCCATACACATATTTGTCGGCAACAAATCCCTCTGAAAACCGGATATCCGATATGTCCGTGTAGCGGTTTCCCTGATAGAAGATTTCCCTGACAGAGGCTTTGTGTTCTTTACAGCAATACAACAGCGAAAGGATGACCTCCGCCTCATCACAGCAGACAAAAAAGTCCTCTTCACCCACTCCATCGTGTATCCGGAATCTGTTCTCTGCCGTTCTAAGCTGGTGAAATGCACTGATCCATTTCATTGCTTCTTCATAAAATGCCTTGAAGTCTCCGGTCACTTCCATATGAACCGCAGAGCTTGGCGTGTCCCCTGTCCCCGAACAGGGAAAAATAGAAACATTGTACTGTCTGATAGTACTGTCCATCTTACTGTCTCCTCCTCTGGTATATTTTGATATGAAATTT
Source organism: uncultured Acetatifactor sp. (assembly GCA_910587555.1). Lineage (GTDB taxonomy): Bacteria > Bacillota > Clostridia > Lachnospirales > Lachnospiraceae > Acetatifactor. The sequence continues at coordinate 234,790 of CAJULV010000001.1, read as the reverse complement.
TATTGTTATACTCCAGACCGCCAGAATTTACAGTGATGCCTCCGGGAAAATACCTAGCTGGCGGTCTGCAGTCGGGTTGCACTGCAAATTTAACCGGTGCCAGTATATATTAACACATAGAAGATATAAAAACAACTAAAAGCATATAATTGTATGGTTTATTATGCATATTTGTGCTCTTCCTGCCACAGGCGCTTTCCTGGGGCGCTGTCTTTCCCCGGTACACCAATGCCTTCATCCTTTCACAGCCAGGACTCCCTGTCCGCCATTTCCCGGGTATGATTGAAGGAAGCCGCCGCCTCAAGGCTTACTTCCATCTCTTCCACATTGTCGAAAGCCCAGTTAAACGCGTTCCGGATATCGGCAGGCATTTCCATTTCCTCATTCAGGTTCTTCACCACCCGGCGCGGGCTGTCGCATCCGCGCTTGCAGTACCGCTTGAAATCCTCCAAAACCTCCTCGTAGTTTTTCCCCTGTTTTTTGTGAAAGGTAGGATGCAGGCGGAACGCCCCTCCCACATCCCCCAGGAACTGTTCCCGGAATTTTTTATCCAGGCGCAGATAGTCAAAGCAGTAACGGGTCCCTGCCTTCTCATAAGCCTCCTTCAGCGCCTTTCCCGCGTCCGGCCTCTTTCCCGCCCTCTCATACAGTTCCCTGTAGTTCTCTTTCCCCGCAAGGAAGAAGACACATCCGCTCACTGTGTGTATGGCCAGGGGAATATAGAGATAGGGCGGCCGCTCCCTGTCCTGCTCTAGGCTCTCCCGAAGTTTGTCGGCCTGCTGCGGAGTCACATCCAGCACGCAGAATCCCTGGCCTTCCATATGCCAGACCCCGCTGCCCTCCCCGCCCGCCTGTGCCTTCCTGCAGAATTCATAGCCCTCCCGGCTGTCGCAGTACGCCTCGAAGAGCCGCAGGGAAAAGTCCTGCTTCCGGGGTTCCTTTCCGGACTTTCTTGCCCCCTCCTGCCCTCTGGCGGGATATCCGCTGTCCTGCAGCCAGGTCTTGATCTTAATGTGGAGCGCCATCTGCTCCAGACGGGCGGTCAGCCAGGGCAGATAGTCCTCCTTCTTCTCATCTTCCCCGTTTTTCACAGAGATCTCCAGATGCTGCAGCCGTCCGGCAATTTCCGTCCCTCCTGCATCCCGTTCCTCCCGTATCAGCCTCGCAAGCTCGGTCAGCTTCTTTCCCACATTGGCCTTGATGCGGATGTCTTCGCTCTGGCCGGCATCCGGATTCCCTGCAGGTTTCCCGTCCCCCGGCGCCTGCGCCCTCTCCGGGGACTCCCCGTTTCCTGCCTTCCCCGGCTTCACCACGCCCGACTCCAACAGCAGCGTTTCCAACCACAAATGTCCGTCCGTCATGCTGTTATCCTTATAATAGATGTCCCGTTCAGCCAGGTACTCCGTCAGCCACAGATAATAGTCCGTGTCCGTGATCAGCCCCGCCATATAACCGGCATCGTTCCGCCAAAGCTCCTCCCAGAAGTCACGGCGTTCCTTCTTGTCCTTCCCCGGCACATCCCTTAGAAGCACATCTTTGGTTTTGTCCTGGTTCCTGGCTCTGGCCCAGTCCGAGTATTCCTCCATTCCCATCACTTTTCCCAACAGCTCCTTGATTCGGGACTCGTCCCGGGTCCGTATGGGTTTCTCCGCCAAAAGCCATGGAAGTTTCTCCCAAAAGTCCCGGCCTTTCCCCGGAGCCTCCTCCAACAGCCTGCTCCATTCCGGATCCTCCCTCACAGCCTCTTCCAACAATTCCCTGATTGGAGACCTGCCCTTCGACTGCAGGTGATTCTTACGGCTATACTCCGAAAGCGACTTGTCAAGGCACTTCAGCAGCCCCGAAACATTCTCCGCCCAAAAAGCCCTGTAGAGGAAAGCCCTCTCACGTTGGTCTTCGCATTTGACCTGATAATCGTAGATAATGTCATTGTAAAAAGTCTCACGGATACTGTTCACTGATTTTTCTTCCATTGCAGCCCCCTCTCACAGCGTTCCGCCTGCCGGCAGGGACCGTCATAGATACGGCTGTACACGTCCAACACCTTATCGGTATCCGCCATGGGGCAGAGTTCCCTATCAAGCAGATACAGATCCACGATCACCTCCAGCTCCTGCGAAAAGTCCCGTAGCACCGCAGCACCGGCCTTCTCAAAGAGCGCCGCAAACCTCTTGCAGGCTTCCAGATACTCGGCCTTGCATGCAAAGCCTAAGGCAAGCCCGGCCAGGTAATCCCTCCGCTCATACTCCTCTGCCATCCGCTCTAACTCGGCGGCCTCAAATGCGGCTTTGCTTTCGAAATCAGGGAACGGATACGGGTCATCGTCCTCATCATAATCCGCATAGGCATCATAATCGTCATAGTCATCATAATCCTCATAGGCATCCTCGTAGTCGTCATCGCCGTCCGGGCCGCCTTCGGCTCCCTCCGCAGAGACATCGGTGTTTTCCCTGTTTTCGCAGCACACAGAGCCGTCCATTCCGTCCTCGCCGCTGCCCTTCTCCGTCTGCACCGCTTTTTCCGCCCGGACTGCCCCTTCCTCCAGAGTCGTGTCTTTGTCCGTAGCTGTTCCTTCGCCCACGCTTATCGCTTTGTCCGAAGCCGTTCCTTCGCCCACGCTTATCGCTTTGTCCGGAGCCGTTCCTTCGCCCACGCTTATCGCTTTGTCCGGGGCTGTTCCTTCACCCGATTCCGCCGCTTCGTCCCGGGCGATCCCCTCGCCCCTTCCTTTCCGGCAGGAACCCGGATGATGCCTGATGAAGATGCGTTTCATGTTGCCCTCATTGGTCATGGAATTAAGCCTGGTATTAGGCAGCCCCCACCAGGGACTCATAGCGCTGTCGCTGAACTCTCTCTCCGGATCAACAATGGTTTTATAGAGATGGAAGCCGAAGTGTGTGTCATAGCCCTCGTAGAGTTCATTCGTTTTGCTGCCGTCCGGACCGGCCATGACGCACCATCTCCTGGAAATCCGCCTGGCCTGTTCCAGAAGAAAAGCAAAATCCGTCCGCTCCTTCGACACGAAGCCGTAAGGATAGGCACGTACATACGCCCCCTCGTACAGACTGCACCGCATGACCAGGTAGAGGTAGAGTCCATACAGCTCCCGCCGCTCCCTAAGATAGGGTTCCGCCAGGCTCTCTCCTGTAGCCGGATCCCTGTCCATATACATCTGCAGCTTCTCCGCCCAGCCGCCCATGAGTTCTCCCACCAGGCTGCAGAGCTTCTCCTGGCTAAAGTTTCCCTTCCCGTCCGTGATCTGTGGCCGGAAGGAGTATCCATGCCCCTTCATATGGCCTGTCAGCCTCTCTGTCACCTCCTGGAGGCACAGCAGATTCTTTTGGTAATTTCCCCAGTTTCCCTCCAATATTCTCATCCTCTTCTTACCTCTCCTCTCCTGAAATCGGGAATATAATGTGTGCGCAGTATAAAACAATCCGGCGGATTCCCGCAAGACGTCCCGCTGCATCTTGCGGAATCCTGTATGGGCTGTCACAGTCAGAAACCGGACCATTCAGCCGGCAGATACGGCTCCACCCACATCGTATACAGATACACCGCCGACGCGTTTATCTCCTCCATGGCATGGGCCATCCGTTCCTCGCGGATGTTCTTCTCCAGAAGCTCCCGGAAATCCCGGAAGGGCGTCTGGGCTGCCAACGCACGCAGGGACTGGGGGCTGCAGTCATATTCAGGCAAAAATACCTGGCTGCGGACAGCTCTCGGGGCAAGTCCTTCCCTGCCGGGATCCGGCACATCCTCCGGATACGCTCCGGCCAGGGCGAGATAATGCCCATAAGGATCCGGATGCCTTCCCCCTTCCTCCATCAGCTTCCGTCCCTCCAAACCGGGACAATACTTACCCAGGATCTCCCGGAACTGTCGTGCGCTGTCCGCCTGCGTCCCTCCCTGTTCTTCCAGGCAGCAGCAAAGGGCATCCATGCAGCGGAGGATATGGTCCAGACGGCCAAATTCCTGCTGCGCGGCAATATAGCGCCTTAGGATATCCGCCAAGGTCTCCCCCAGAGTCCATGAGCCGTCATGGCTCTTCAGGAAGCGCTGTCCAAACAATCGGAAATTTGTATGGGACGATCCCGGCATCCTCTCCTCCCCGGAAGTAAATTCCGCCAGGGCATCCAGATACTGTCCCAGGGTCATCCTCATGCAGTGGCAGATATCTTTGTTCTTCCCCCTGTCCTTCGCATGGTCCAGCAGCATCAGCCCCAGCAAAATGACGGCATTGACCGTGCCGGCGCGCCAGAGGAGCTGGCAGGGATGATCGGAGTCCTCCGCAGACAGCACCATTTCCGGCTGATCCCGCATACGGCAGGCGGTATCGTAGATTATCGCCAGCCTGAAGGTCTGACAGAAGCCATGATAAGTATCCACGTCCACAGAGGGATGCTCCCAGAACCTCCCTGTCAGTTCATTCATGGCATCCAAGTCTTCCGCTCCGCAGAAAAAATACCCGGCGGGGATTTCGGAAAATTTCCGCACCATCCGGACGGCGGCTTCCGGCGAGGATGCCCGGGACTCTGCCGCATATTGAAGTCGCTCCTCCAGTGTCAAAAGATCTCTTTCCTGTTTTTCCATATTTTCACCTTTCTGCCCGTTATCGACGGGCTTTGATTTTAATGTTTGCTTCTCCCTGTTGCTGAATATGATGCCCGTTCCATCCCTGTCCCAGCGGCAGTCACCGGCTTCATCCTCATACGGGGAATCCTCCGGAAACTCCGAGCCGTATTCCCAGAAACCGGCTCTCTGCATCTTTTTCCTGCTCTCTGCCATCTTAGCATATGCTAAAGAATAATACAACTTACAGCATAGGTAGTAATACAATATATCTTCTCCGGCCGGAAGCCATGGCAGAAGCCGCCGTGATGGAACGGCCCCTTGCCCAGGCGCTTCCGGAATTCCCGATACATCCAAATACGTTATAAACCATCGCTTCCAAATACCGCTTCCCTCTCATCAACAGCCTGCTCCAACGTTTCCATCAGGCTGCGGTAAGCATCATCTCCATTCAGCTCGTACTTTACAGCCTTCCGCGGCTCGCTGCCCCGGGTGAAGAGAAACAGGCTGTCTAAGGGGAGGTTTAATACCGTGGAAACCTGGCAGTTGAACTTTTCCGCAAAATACCTTGCCGTCCGGGTGTCTGTCCCCCCCAGGTACAGGCAATGATCACAGTTATTGATGATGGTCTGGGCCTTTGACTCTCCGTAGAGGCCCTCCAACTGGGAGAGGCTCTGTACGATCAGGCTGACATAAATCTCCCGGGAACGGATCACGGAGATGATCTTGTCGAAATCAGGAATCAAGGTGTTGGTGCTGAAATCGTCCAGGATCAAGCGCACCGGGATGGGAAGCCGGCTGTCCGGCTGCCTGTCCGCAGCAGCCATAAGGTACTGCAGCGCCTGGGTATAGAACAGGTTGATCAGGGCATCCTGGCTGCGGTCGGAGTCGCTGACGGACAGGAACAGAACCGTCTTTCCCCTAAGGAATGCCCCCAGGTCCACCTGGCGCTGCATTTGGAACATCCGTTTCATGCCGGAGTAAGACACCGCATCCAGGTGCTGTGCCAGGATCCCCTTGATACTGGCGTCCATCCTGTCCGCCTTTGTATTCTGCTGCACCATCCTGAATTTCCGCGCAAAGGCGCAGTCCGGGTGCGCAATGCATTCCTCCGCCACCACATTGTCCAGATCGGCAGTCCCCATCTTCGTAAGGAAGGTATACGCCTGGTACAGGTCATGCTGCTTCCGGGGCAGCCGGTTCAGGACGAAAAGGAGGATGGCCTCCAGGTACATCTGGGCAGCCATGTCCCAGAAAGGCTCTTTGTGGTTATTGCACGGGCAGATAGCCTGCGCCACCTTCTTGATGTCCTGCTCGTTGTAGTAGTCGCCCTCCCGGTTGGCCTCGCTGTCCCGGCATTTCCGGATATAAGTCAGAGGATTGTAACCCCAGGGAGTGGCGGCCGTGTCAGTAAAGTCCAGGTGCATGACCGTGTAGCCCTGCTTTTCCAGATGTCTGCCATAGAGCCTGCGCAGGTTCCCCTTGGTGTCGGCCACAATGAGGCTGTCCTGGGTATGGAGGATGTTGGGCACCACATAGCCCCTGGTTTTTCCGCCGCCGGAAGGCCCCACCACCAGGTCATTGTTGTTAATCCCCGTGACCCAGGTGTCGTTGCTGACAGAGACACCCTTTGCAAGAATACGATTGGATCTGACGTTGTGAAACATGTTTTCTTCTCCCTTCTGAAATTCCTCTGTGGATTTTTCCATTTGATACAGGCTTCCGCCGGTTCCCTCCATGGCCTAACAGCCCTCTGCCAGGCTCGTGATAATATGGTCCGCCAGGCCGAATTCCAAGGCCTCCTCCGCCCGGAAATAGCTGTCTGTGGCGGTTTTGGCCAGAACCTCCTCCAGGCTTTTGCCGGAGTGTTCCGAGATGACCCTGGCAATAATCTGCCGGGTCTCCATCAGGTCATCGCTGACCGCTTTCAGTTTCAGGGCGCTGCCGCCGGTCCGGACAATCAGCGGGTCATGGATCATGATGCGGCTGTGGGGCAGCATGTCCCGCCTGTTCCCTGATACAAAAAGCAGCGCCGCCATGGAAGCCGCCAGCCCCACACAGACCGTGCGGATGGGGCAGCTCACCGCCTGCATCACGTCGTAGAGAGCCATGCCGCTGTCTACGCTGCCGCCGGGGCTGTTGATAAAAAGGGTGATCTGTCCCTCCGGGTCCTGCCGCTGCAGGTAGCGCAGCTGGCGGACCAGAGCGTTCACCGAAGCTACGTCCACTTCTCCCACCAGTTCCACCTCCCGGTGGGACAGCATCTCATCCTGGATGGGAATGAGATCGTAGCCGTGGGATGATTCCCTGATGATTCTTGCTTCGTTTGAAATGTACATAAAGCTGTTTCCTCCTATATATAGTCCTGCGCGGCGGCAGTGCGCCTTTGCGACTTTACCGTTCAGCCATTAATACTTGACACTTCCGCGGCTGTAATACCATTCTATCAGGTGCCGATTCCGGCATTTGTAAAAATTACGATATAACCAAATATAGCATACAGCATAGAAAAATAATGCCTTGCGCACATTACACAAAATCTCATCTTTTAGTATGATTGGGATATACTATAAGCATTGGAGGGATTCTATGGTGCGGCGGACATTGGGCAGGCGTATCCGGGAAGAACGTCTGAAACTGAATCTTACACAGGAGAAGTTAGCGGAAGAGGTAAACCTCTCCATGGCATATATCGGGCAGATTGAACGCGGGGAGCGCAGTCTGACCCTGGATAATCTGGTGGCGGTGGCCAACCGGTTAGGCGTTACAGTGGATTACCTGCTTTCTGATTCCGTTAATCCGGATGAGGATGCGGAATATTTGATTTTACGTCAACTTCTGACCGGCAGGTCAAAATCACAGAGAGCGTTGGCAGTCAACATGGTGAAGCTTATGTTTGGCTATCTGGATGAAAATTCCTGCCAGGACGGAAAAGGGGAAAATTAAATTTCCGCCTGGAAATGCAGGAAAATCAATTCACAAATCCTCATGGGGCATAGAGGCGCATTTCAGGAGAAAGCGGATTCCTTCCATAAACCCTCTGTTGAACAGCTCTTTTCCCAATTCGTCATAAAAATGATTCAGTTCTTCCTCTATCCGCAGATACTCCTCACCGGAGATATTGGCTGCCAACTCTGCGTACAGATGCTTTTCCCGCAGTTCCAGTTCCGGCGATTTTCCCGTAACCCTGCGGATATATATGGCGTCTGTAAAATACCGTTCCATGTCACATTCCTCCTTGTCTGATTGGTATGCCGGCAGGCGGCTTCACGAAGCAGGGGCATGAGTGTTTGGTTCATTTCTGATGCCCGATATTTATTATAGCAGGCTTGGCCTATGCATTCGTAATTTTTACGGTTTTCTCCGGCTTCCGTGTTTGTCCTGAAATTCTCCAAACCCTGTAACTGCAAAATTCTTGCAAAATTCGGAAACTTTAGAAATTTTCATTAACCCCCTTGACATGGAGTCCGCTCCAACCTGTATAATACTGGAAAATGTCCTTTCATTCAAAACCTACCTTCCAAAGAAAACAGCATTCTATATAGAAGAAAAGCATTCCAGGTTTGTTTTCAAACCAGAGGTGACAGACATGACCGTCAAAAAAGTATGTGAAAAATACGGGATTTCCCCGGACACACTCAGGTACTACGAACGGGTCGGCGTCATACCGCCGGTAAACCGTACAGAAAAAGGCATCCGCAACTACACCCAGGAAGATATCGGCTGGGTGGAGAACGCCATCTGTATGCGCAATGCCGGCGTCCCCGTGGAAATGATCGCCGAATATGTGAAATTATGCCGCCAGGGAGACGATACCTTCTCCGCCAGACGGGACCTGCTGAAAACTGCCCGGGGCCTGATTTTAAAACAGATTGCCAAATATCAGACAGAATTGGAACGCCTGGAGTACAAGATTTCCCGCTACGAAACAGCCGTAGAAACCGGAAAACTTGTCTGGGACGACGCCCCCTAGAACCTTGGAAGGTGGGAAAAAGGGCACAGGAGGCACGCATACGGGACTATAATCAGTATGCGGGCTGAATGGGCCCCAGAGGATTTTCGGATGCCGCTTTTTGGCAGACGGAAATCTCTCTGACGAAAAAAGGGCACAGGAGGCCCGCATACGGGACTAAAATAGGAGGATTTAAATTTATGATTTACAGAAAATTTCAAGATCTGCAGTTGTCCGGCTAAGGCTCGGCATGATGCGCCTGCCCGTTCTGGACGGCGACGACAACACGGTGGACGAGGCAAAAACCGCGGAAATGATAGATTTTTGTCTTCAAAGCGGCATCAATTATTTTGACACGGCATGGGGATATCACGGCGGCAATTCGGAACTGGCTGCCGGAAAAATCTTAAGCCGTTATCCAAGAGAGAGCTATTACCTTGCCAGTAAATTCCCGGGATATGACCTGTCCAACATGGACAAGGTGGAGGAAATCTTCGAAAAGCAGCTGGAAAAATGCCGCACGCCCTATTTTGATTTCTATCTCTTCCACAATGTTTATGAGGGAAATATCGACGCCTATCTTGATCCCCGATACGGCATCCTGGACTACCTGCTGAAGCAGAAAGCAAACGGCCGCATCCGCCACCTGGGCTTCTCTGCTCATGGCAGTATCGATGTGATAAAGCGTTTCCTGGATGCTTACGGACAGCATATGGAATTCGGCCAGCTTCAGCTCAACTACATGGACTGGCATTTTCAGAACGCACAGGAAAAGGCGGAGCTTCTCACAAAATCCGGCATTCCCGTATGGGTTATGGAACCTCTGCGCGGCGGCAAACTGGCGGCAGCCTCCCAAGAACTTACCGAAAAAATGCATTCCCTGCGGCCTTCGGAGACGGTTCCCGGATGGGCCTTCCGTTTTCTGCAGAGCATTCCCGGCGTAACGGTAGTTTTATCCGGCATGTCCACCATGGAACAGCTTCAGGCTAACATTGCCACCTACGAGGCAGACGCTCCTCTCACCCAGGAAGAATTCCGCACTCTGGTGAATTCCATGGACGAGGAAGTGAAAAAGGCCGGACTGCCCTGTACCGCCTGCCATTACTGCACCAGTCACTGCCCCAAAAAGCTCCCGATCCCGGAGCTCATCGCCCTGTACAACGAACACAAAGCTACCGGCGGCGGCTTCATTGCTCCCATGGCTGTGGGAAGCATGCCTCAGGAAAAACGCCCTGCAAACTGCGTGGGCTGCAGAAGCTGTGAGCAGGTCTGCCCTCAGCAGATCAAAATATCGGAGATGATGGCGGACTTTACTTCCATGATCGGCATGTAACAAAACGTAAAACATAATAAAACATACTGATTTCCGGTAAGGACCATCCCTTGAGAACCAACTCTGCAGGATAAGCATTTCACCAAATGGAAACGTCATCCTGACTGTCAGTTCTCAAGGGAAAAGTCCGATCCGGAACATCTTTTATCAAACAAAACGCCCTAATAATAAAACACTTCCTGTATGCTGTTGTAGCCCGCAATCCCGTCCTCTTTTAAACCGATCTTTTTCTGCAGGGCAAACGTTTCCCGTCTTGCCGCCTGCCCGTACAGACCGTCCTCTGCCTGTCTGTGACCGAGAATCTCATTGCACCTGCCCTGCCACCATTTCACCACATGACCGGCGGAACCCACGATGTATTTCTGGCCGGATTTCTGCGCCTTCAGCACAATCTGCCTGCGGACATACTGTGTCTTCGGGCCGTCTATGCCGTCCACTGTCAGCTCGTTTCCGTTTTCGTCCCGAATGCCGTCAGCCCTGGCAGCTGCCTGAAAATTGCGGATATTGATATTCTGCTTCTCCTCCCGGGGAACCATGTCCATGGACTTGTCGAAATCCGCATAAAACCAGTTCAAATCCACATTTCCCTGTACGCCGGGCACCCTGCCGCCGGAGGTGTACTGCCAGATATCCGCAGCCTCCCGCTCCTCCTCCGAAAGCTCGGCGTTATACCTGGCATACCAGATATAAACCTTCCCCACGGCAGCCTCAATCCGCCCCAGATCAAAATAGTTCCGCAGATAGTCGCGGTTTCCGTAAAGAACCGGAAGATACCCCGCATCCCGCACATGGGTCAAAAACGCAATCGCCATGTCCGTAGCCAGTTGTTTCGTGATATCCACCCCGTTCTTTCTGGCGTAATTCACACTGTCATACTCAAAATCAAAGGCAATGGGACAGTTTTTCCAGTATTTTCCCGCCTGGGCAACCGCGTATCCCGCCTCCGCAGCAGCCATTTCCGCTGTATAGGCATAGGAAAACCAATACAGCACCACGGACATGCCCAGATGGTAGCAGGCATCCGCATTGGCCGCATATTGCTGATCCACATTATTCCGGCCGTATCCCATCCGCAGTCCTGCCATTCTGTAACCCGCATCCCGTATCCGCTTCATGTCCACAATCCCCTGATGGGCGGACAGATCCGGCCCCTCCCCTGTAATATACCTGTTCATCATTTCCTCATTCCATTCTCTGCCGCAATGCGGCTCCTTCTGAACAGTGTATGCATGGAGAGACCGTCCGCATTCCTCCGTCTCAATTATTCCGCCCATGCTCCTTTCATCTCTGCTTCTTTCCGCCCCATTAAATCCGCAACGGTTCAGACAGACCATAGAACTGCTGCCCATACTCGTGAGCATAAATTCACTATTATAGTGAAAAAATATCACTTTTCGTGTACTGGTATTTTCCCGAAAATACAGGTAAACTTCTTACAGTACCTGCCACAGCGGCCGCTGCAGAACAGATACCCAGAACTAAAACCATTGAAAAGGAGATTATCATGAAACTACGAATCGGTGAAAATATCAAATTCCTCCGCAAGGCAGCGGACATCACCCAGGAAACCCTTGCGGAAATGCTGGGAGTGTCCTGCCAGTCCGTCTCCCGTTGGGAACTGGGCGCGTGCTATCCGGATATGGAGCTGCTGCCTGCCATCGCAGAAATCTTCCGCTGCTCCGCAGACAGCCTGCTGGGCATTGATGATTCCACAGAAAAAGCAAAAGTGGATCAGTATCTGCAGCGCTTCCAGGCGGCTGTCAGCAAAGGTAAAATCGACGAGTGTATTACCATAGCCCGGGAAGGAACGGCGGAATTTCCCAATAACTACGCCCTGCTCAACAAACTGATGTACGCTCTCTTCATATCCGGCGACGATGACGGCAACATCCCTGACTGGAAAGAAAACATGGAAAAATATGACCGGGAAATCATCGCTCTGGGAGAACGGATCCGGAACTACTGCCCGGACCAGGAAATCCGCCTGGAAGCCACCGCCCGCCTGGCCTTTCAGCATATGGAGATGGGCCGCAGAGACCTGGGCCGCTCCATCTACGAAACCCTTCCTCCCAAGCAATACTGCCGGGAAAATCAGATCTGGTGGGGACTGGAGGAAGCGGAAAAACTGCCCTTCATCAGAAGTCAGATTCGTGCGGACTATGAAAGCCTGACCGGATTCATCCTGAATTTAGGCAGCTCCGGATTTCTCTCCGCCTCCGATTCCATCCTGGCAATCAAAAAAGCTCTGGCCCTGGACGAACTGATCTGCGACGGACAGCTTCCCCAAAACAGCTGGCACAGCGCCCGGCAATACTGGGAACTGGCAAGGCAGTATGCAAGCCTTGGAGAAAGGGAATCCATGTACGAGAATCTGACTCTGGCAGCCCGGGCGGCAAAAGCCTTTGAATCCAGACCGGAAACCCAGTGCTACACAAGCCTGCTGTTGGGCACCGTGACGGAAAAAGCCCATGATTATGAGACCGATGACTCCCGGCCGCTACCGGAAATCCTGCGGGATAAATGGCTCTCCTCTCCCGCCTTTGACGCTTACCGGAAAGAAGCGGAATTTCAGCACTTTTTAGACTCTATAACCGAATAATCATGGACATCCGGGAGCGGCGTCCTGAACCGGACAGGGGCAATATGCGTCCGGTTCAGCACAGCTAAAACGCCTTCCGTCTTACAGATGCAGTACCCTGTCCCTGATTTCCTGGGTCCTCCCCTGGTTCCAGAACTGGGTTCCGATATACCCGCAGGTACGCCTGGCTACAAAGAGTTCTTCCTGATCTCTGGTGCCGCAGTTGGGACATTCCCATACAAGCTTTCCATCCTCGTCCGAGACAATGCGGATTTCTCCGTCATATCCGCAATGCCCGCAGTAATCGCTCTTTGTATTCAATTCCGCATAGACGATATTGTCGTAAATAAACTTCATCACGGCCAGGACGGCTTCCGTATTCCCCTGCAGATTCGGAACCTCCACATAACTGATGGCGCCGCCGGGGGAAAGCCGCTGGAAATCCGCCTCAAATTTCAGCTTGCTGAAAGCATCAATCGGCTCCGTTACATGGACATGGTAGCTGTTTGTAATGTAATTCTTATCCGTCACACCGGGTATGACACCAAAGCGTTTCTGAAGGCATTTGGCAAATTTATAGGTAGTGGATTCCATGGGCGTACCGTAAACGGAATAGCTGATATGCTCCGCCGCCTTCCATTCCAGGCATTTGTCATTCATCTTCTGCATGACCTTCAGCGCAAACTCCCTGCCTTCCGGCGAGGTATGCGTCTTTCCCAGCATGCGCACGCACATTTCACACAGCCCCGCGTATCCCAACGAAATAGTGGAATACCCATCATAGAGCAGGCTGTCAATCTTCTCGCCTTTTCCGAGCCTTGCCAGCGCGCCGTGCTGCCATAAAATCGGCGCCACATCGGACTTTGTTCCCAGCAGGCGTTCGTGGCGGCAGCGCAGCGCCCGGTGGCACAGTTCCAGGCGTTCTTCATATATTTTCCAGAACTGTTCCATGTCTCCCCGGGCGGAACAGGCCACATCCACCAGGTTGATAGTGACCACTCCCTGGTTAAACCGTCCATAATATTTCCTGGAACCGTCCGGATTGCGCTGATTATCCTCCACCGTAGGGAAGGAACGGCATCCCATGCAGGGATATACATCACCTTTCTTCAGCGTGCGCATGATTTTTGCCGATATATAGTCCGGAACCAGTCGTTTTGCCGTACATTTCGCCGCAAGCTCCGTCAGGTACCAGTATTTCGCTTCACTTGTGATATTGTCTTCGTCCAACACATAGACCAGCTTGGGAAAAGCAGGCGTAATCCAGATGCCCTTCTCGTTTTTCACCCCCTGCATCCGCTGATGAAGGACTTCCTCGATAAGCATGGCCAAATCGTCCCGCAGCTTACCTTCCGGCACCTCATCCAGATACATGAACATGGTCACAAAGGGAGCCTGCCCGTTACAGGTCATAAGCGTAATAAGCTGATACTGTATGGTCTGGATTCCGCTTCTGATCTCGCCCTTCAGACGATTTTCCACGATTTTTTCCACGATTTCCGGATCCAGGGAATCCCCGCATGCCGTCCGCTCTTCCACCACTGCACTTCGTATTTTCTGCCTGCTGATATCCACAAAGGGCGCCAGATGGGACAGCGTAAAAGTCTGCCCGCCATACTGATTACTGGCCACCTGCGCCACAATCTGCGTGGTCACATTGCAGGCGGTAAAGAAGCTGTGCGGTTTTTCAATCATTGTCTCACTGATAACCGTCCCGTTCTGCAGCATGTCCTCCAGATTAATCAAATCACAGTTGTGTTCCTTCTGCGCATAATAATCCGAATCATGAAAATGAATAATACCCTCTTCATGTGCTTTTACAATCTCTTCCGGAAGCAGCACACGCATGGTCAGGTCCTTACTCACCTCTCCCGCCATATAATCCCGCTGTGTGGAATTAATCACAGGATTTTTATTGGAATTCTCCTGGTTGACAGTCTCGTTCAGATGTTCGATCAGGGATAAAATGCCGTTGTCCGTAGTGTTGGACTTGCGCGTCAGTTCCCGTTTATAACGATACCGCACATATTTCTGGGCAACCTCGTAACCGCGCATCTCCATGATGCCGGTCTCCACCATATCCTGTATGTCCTCCACATGAGCGATATGGGTCATTTCCTGAACTTTCCCCTCCACAGTATCCGCAATCGCCTGCACCTGATATTCGTTCAGCCTGTGGATGGGTTCCGTCCCCATATTGGCAGCATTGACGGCGTTGACAATCTTGCCCGAGTCAAACTGCACCTCTTCCCCATTTCTCTTGATAACTTTCATATTACCTTCTCCTTTACAGCCGTAATACAAGAAACAAAACAACCTTCCTCATTATAAGCCTGCAACAGGAAAATGTCAATATCTTGTATGCATTCATAAGCAAACCGCAATATATAGCCGCAACTCCACAGCATACTCCCTGTTTTCATACTGTCTGCTTCTCTGTTTTGCACGAAAGCCCCTGGCCCCCTTGCCCCCCTGAAACATGGCCAGGCCAAATCCGCCCTCAGCTGCCGCAGCGCTCCCGCAGCCCTTCCCAGCGCCTGTCCACTTCCTTCTGAAATTCTCCGATCAGTTCTTCGTTTTCAGGCTTGAACAGATGGCGGAAACGGCGCTGAGGCCGCAGAAATTCCTCAATGGGAAGCTTATTGGAGGGCTTATAGCTTAAAATCCATTTTCCGTCTACAACCTCATACAGCGGCCAGTAACAGGAATCCACTGCCGCCCTGCAGATGTCCATAAGATCCGAAGGTTCATATCCCCAGCCTCTGGGACAGGGCGCAAGAATATTGAGGAAAGCAGCTCCCTGGGTGTAGATTGCCTTTTCCGCCTTTGTATGCAGATCTTTAAAATTATTCGTAAAAGCAGTCTGGCCCACATAGGGAATATGATGTTCCGCCATGATTGCCGCCAAATCCTTCCTGACCTGTACTTTGCCGCTGGACACTTTTCCCGCAGGGGTTGTGGTGGTATCCGCGAACCGGGGCGTGGCGGAAGAACGCTGGGTGCCGGTATTCATGTACGCGCCGTTGTCATAGCATACATATACCATGTCATGCCCGCGTTCCATGGCACCCGACAGCGACTGGAAACCGATATCATAGGTTCCGCCGTCACCGCCGAAGGTGATAAATTTGTAGTCTTCCTTCACTTTCCCTCTCTTTTTCATTACCCTGTAGGCTGTCTCCACGCCGGAGAGGGTTGCACCCGCATTTTCGAAGGCATTGTGAATGTAACTGTCCTCATATGCCGTGTAAGGGTACATAAAGGAGGAAACCTCCAGGCAGCCCGTAGCATTTCCCACGACTGCCCTGTCCCCCTCGTGCAGGGCGCGCAGCACGCCTCGGACCGCAATGGTACCGCCGCAGCCTGCGCACATCCTGTGTCCCGGCGCCAGGCGCTCGGGTTTATTCATCATTTCCTTAAAGTTATATGCCGCTTCCATACGTTGCTCCTTTATATCGTATCCGCTGCTCCCGCGGAAGTGCCTCCGGCGGACAGCTATCCTTCTACCGGCTGCGCAGCCCTATGTAATCAAACATGTCCGTTACCCTGTGTTCTGCCGCAATCCGCTCAAGCTTCTCGTAAACCCTGCAGAAATCCTCCACCGTAATATCCCTGCCGCCCAGCCCGTAGATGTAATTCACGGCTTCCGCATTGCATTTTGCCTGATAGAGCGCCGCCCTTACTTCCGCACCCAGGGGTCCTCCCGTGGCGGAGAACATTTCCGAACGGTCCAGGATGGCAACCGCCTTCACGTGGGCCAGCGCCGCAGCTATCTCCTCCTCCGGAAACGGGCGGAACACCCTGATCTTCAGCAGTCCCACCTTTTTTCCCGTGGTATTTCTGATCTGCTCAACGGCCGCCTTGCAGGTGCCCGCCGCGGAACCGATAATCACAACCGCATATTCCGCATCCTCCAGCCGGTAAGCCTCAAAGAAGCCATATTCCCTGCCCGTCATGGCACGGAAACGCGCCGCCACTTCCAGGATGACCCTGCGGGCGTTGAGCATAGCCTGGCGCTGGGCCCTCTTTGTCTCCATATAATAGCTGGATACGGCATAAGGTCCCACCGCCAGCGTCTCCCCGGGATTTAAAAGATAATGCTCCGGCTCTCTTTCCCCTACGAATTCCTTAACCGCTTCATCCTCCACCAGAAGGATATTTTCCACCCCGTGGCTTGTGATAAAGCCGTCCTGGCAGATCATCACCGGGAGCATCACATCCCTGTGTTCCGCAATGGGATATGCCTGGAGAAAATTATCGTAGGCCTCCTGGTTTGACTCCGCATAAATCTGAATCCATCCGCTGTCCCTGGCGCCCATGCTGTCGGAATGGTCCGCGTTGATATTGATGGGACCGGACAGCGCACGGTTTACGAGCGCCAGTACAACTGGAAGCCGGTTGGAAGCCGCCACATACAGCTCCTCCCACATCAGCGCCAGGCCACAGGAGGATGTGGCCGTAAGGGTTCTCGCCCCCGCCGCAGAGGCCCCAACCGCGGCGCTCATGGAACTGTGTTCGCTTTCCACAGGGATAAATTCGGTATCAATCTCCCCGTTTGCAATATAATTCGCCACGTACTGAGGAATCTCCGTAGACGGCGTAATGGGAAATGCCGGCATCACGTCCGGGTTAATCTGTCTGATGGCATAGGCCACTGCCTCATTGCCGGATAAACGTTCTCTCACAGCCATTTATTTTCCCTCCTTCATGGTAATGGCGCCGAAGGGGCATACCCTGGCACAAATACCGCAGCCCTTGCAATGGTCGTAGTCAAATTCTCCGCGCATCTTATCCTTCACCGGAATGGATGAGTCCGGGCAGACCGGCGTACACAGAAGGCACTGCTTACACTTTTCCTGATCCCACACCGGCGTGGAGGTGCGCCATTCCCCCGTGCAGAATTCCCTTGAGGTAGCCGCCCGGAATATTTTATTTCCCTCCGTTATGTCCTGCCATGGGCTGCTTTCGTTTATTTTGTCACTAATCATGGAATTTTCCTGCCTTTCTTATTCTGATCCGTGCATCTGTCGATTTCACGCAATGCCGCCTTCACCATCCGTGCTGTTGGTACCTATGCCCCGGCAATTTCCTGAAAGGTCATTTCCAGCGCCTTCATATTGCCGTCAATGACTTCCGGCTTCTTGGCAAACTTGTGCCGGAAGGAGGCTTCCATCTCTTTCATAAAAACTTCCTGCTCCATCGTCCCGGAAACAGCCACCACCGCTGCCAGCATGGGGGAATTGGGATAATTTTTCCCAAGGGTTTTCATGGAAATGTCTTTTGCGTTCAGTGTGTAAACCGCCCCTTTGTAATCGTGGAGCAGCGGGAGCAGCGCTTCCTTTTCTTTTTCCGTATTTATGATTATAGCGCCGTCTTCTTTCAATCCCTGGGTCACATCTGTACTCTCCAACAGCCCGTCATCTACTACAACCACGTAATCGGGCGCGTAAATATTAGAATGCACCGTTACCGGCTCCTCACTGATTCGGTTATAGGCCGTAATGGGCGCCCCCATGCGCTCCGGGCCGTATTCCGGAAAGCCCTGGACGAACTTTCCCGCCTTAAATGCCACATCTGCCAGCAGAAGCGCCGCCGTCTTCGCCCCCTGGCCCCCTCTTCCATGCCATCTGATTTCCAATGCATTTTTCATATCTGTGCCTCCTGCATAAAGCAAAAAAACGGCCTCTACCATAAACGGTAGAAGCCAATCTTTGTCTCCGGATTCCATCTACCACATACCAACATATGCGTCCTCTTTTACGGAAGGAACCCGTCAGCATCTACTTGCAGATAAGCTTTGGTGCTGCAACTCGGGAGGGATTTTCCACACATTCTACTCGTACCGCTTCTCAGCTTGCGCGGCTCTCTGTGACATTTCGAAAGTATGTACTCGCTCCGTCATCGTCTTTAAAATTGATGGTATTTATTTTAATCACAATTGCTTGTCTTGTCAACGATTTTCCATTGCCTTTTATTGATATATTTTATCCTTATGCATGCTACTCTTTTGTCAGCACCCCCATATATCTCTCCCATTTCCCGGTAACTACCCTTGTCACAAAGCAGACACCCCGAACCAACCAGTCCGCAGTCATGGCAATATACACCCCTAAGATTCCCAGGCCCATACCTCTGGCCAGAAGATATGCCAAACCTATCCTGCATATCCACATGGAGGCAATGGCCACAATCATGGTAAACCGCACGTCTCCCGCAGCCCGTTGGGCAAGGCAAACGCCAGGGGATGCATCAGCATACAGCAGATACAGTGGTAACACAGAAGCTGCCCCGTCAGCCGGGTCGTCTCTTCACTCAGCTGATACATGCCGAAAATGGGTTCTCTGAAGACAATCAGCCCTATGCCGATGACGGCAACAAAAAAGTATGCCGCCCGCAGCAGCTTAAACATATACTGCCTTGCCTGCCTGTATTCCCCGGCTCCCACGCATTGTCCCACCACGGTGACAATGGCCGTCCCCACTGCCCCCGCGGGAATCAGCTGAAAATTGCCCACATTTCCCGTAACCGCATTTGCCGTGATAGCTGCTGTCCCGAAGCTGGCAGTAAGGCTGGAAAGCAGGATTTTCCCCACCTGGAAGATGCTGCTTTCCAGGCCGCTTGGAATTCCGATATAGAGGATTTTGTGCAGAATCGGCCTGTCCAGACCGATTTTCCGGCTCACGGGCACATCTCCCCCGCGAAACAGCAGAAAGCAGATCGCCGCCGCGGACAGCAGGCGGGACGCTAAAGTGGAAATCGCCGCTCCTGCCACTCCCATCTTCAGGCCGTAAATCAGCAGGGCATTTCCCGCCACATTCACCAGATTGGAAAACAGGGAAACCTTCATTGACACCCTGGAATTGCCCACTGCCCGGAATAGTGCCGCCCCGCTGTTGTAGATGCCCAGAAAAGGAAATGACACTGCATTGAAGTAAAAGTAAATTCGGGCGTTCCTCATTACCTCCGCATCAATATTCCCGTAGGTTCCGGCCAGTATCTGCCTGTTTCCAAGCAAAGACACCGTCATAAATACACAGGACATGGCCGATACCGCCAGAAACAGCTGGTTGGAGGCCCTTGCCACCTTCTCCCTGTCCCCCTTTCCGATGTACTGCGCCACGGTCACGGCTCCCCCTGAAGCCACTGCCCCGAACAATCCGATCAGAAGCACGCTCAGGGTGTCCACCAGAGAAATGCCGGACACCGCAGCCTCCCCGCAGGAAGCCACCATCATGATATCCGCCATGCCTATAGCCACGGACAGAAGCTGCTCCAATACCAGCGGGATTACCAGATTCCTTAGTTGTTTGTTTGTAAACATAATTTCCCCTGCACGCCTGTGCATTCCTTTCCCGGGCCAATCCCTATCCCTTCTTTACTTCCCCCCCAGGCGACCGCAGGTACCGCACATGGGCAGGACTCTGTGCCTTCTCTACTTCCCCTCCGGGCGCCCCCAGGTGCCGCACATGGCAGACCCGCGCTGTCATGCAAAATACGGCACGGATTTCTCCGCCAACAGCACCAGGACGCAGTCTCTGCCGTCCTCTCTCTCCGGCGGGGCAAAGGCGGCCTCCCCTCCTCCCGCGGCCTTTCCTGCATAGGTATACAGCCCCGTGACAGGGTCCATCCAGTACGCCTCCAGCATCATGCCACCGAAATCCTTCAGGGACAGTTCAAACTGTCTGCCGTTCACCGTATAAGCCACCAGAAAATCATCTCCGCAGAAGACGCTGATATAGTCATATTTCTCGCCCTGATGCAGCACGCACTCCCCGGCGGGATGCCCCTTTTCAAAGCCTACCCGCTCACACAGCCTTTTCAGATGGGCCATCTGGGCTCCTCCGGGGTGATGGATGGCATCCGTCCAGAGATATTTTGCACCGAAGGCTCCCTCCACGGAGATATCCCGGTAAAACTGCATGATGGAATTATGCCCGTACACATGTCCTGCCGCCCCGGCAAACACGCTCCAGTAAGCATATCTTCTCACATCCGCTGCCTTCCAATAAGGCTGTGCGCTGTCGTGAAGCCCCTGCAGTATCCACTCATAGGAGGGTTCGCCGTCCAGCACAGGCTTTGCAGGCTTCCTTGCCCTGTCTCGCTCCACATATCTCCAGCTGTCCTCGCCGAACCACCCTTCTTTTGCCGTATTGTCATCCCATTCCTGCATGCTCACCTGGTCATAGCGCCTGTGTCCGGACTGGAACAGATTGAAGTCAAGCCAGTCTTCCCCGTGAAACCAGAGCGAAGAGCTTGTCCTGCCGAAGGGATGATATGCCACAAGCCTGTCGGGCCTGTCCGCCTTCATCCGTTTTCCCATATACCGGAATACATCAGCTGCCGCGTCTCCCCGCACATCCCCTCCCACAATCCAGATGATATGGGGATATTCATGATAGCGCTCCAGCACAAACTTCATATAGGCATCCGCATTGCCGCTGTTCAGGCAGCCGTTCTTCACCATGCTGCTGCCCCACACAGGAAGCAATCCCATGAAAAGCCCCAGCTCCTCCGCCATTTTCACCACCGCATCCACATGCTCCCAGAAGCCGCCCCGGGTGTCCGGCCTGGCCGGGTCTCCGTCTGTCAGGGCGGCGGCTCCGGCCCTGTTTTTCTGCTCCGGGGTATGGACAAAATCCGCCAGAATTACATTGTAACCCAATTCCTTCCGATTTCTGAGGTACAGATAACTCTCCTCCAGCGTCAGCTGATGGAACAGAAGCCATGCCGTATCCCCCAGGAAAAAGAAAGGCTCTTCGCCGCAGCGAAAGTACCTTCCGTCCTCCGTCACCTTTAAAGACCCTTTTTCCCAGGGTACTTTCCCTTTTCCCTTCATTCCTGCGTTCCTCTCCTTCTTTTATACTCACGCCCTAACCCGGACAAGCCGAAACCAAAATTTTGCCGGAATGCACAGGCTTTCGCCGCTGTACCGTTACCCTCCCCACGCACTGCCGAAGAGGAACACACGGCTTTACCGCTCACTGCCGGAAGCTGACACTGGTCTCTTCCCCTCGATATTCCGCTTCCCGCACACTGCTGCCCTGGCGTGTATACAGCGTAACCGTCCATCTCGCCGGACAGGGATAGCTTCCCTCCGCTGCTCCGATTGCAAGTTCACGCCCCTCTTCCTTCCAGGAAACACGGACGGCGGCATAGTCCCCCTCCTGGTAACCGTAACCGTTGCCGCTGTCCAGGTAGCAGGTAAACGCCCCGTCCTTTCCCGCATATACCTCCAGCTCCATTCGCTCCGGGTGCTGCTCATGGTATAAATCCGCCGTTCCCGCATTGTCAACAGGCAGGATGCTTCCCGCTTTTATATACAGAGGCATCTTCTCCACCGGTGCCTGCGCAGAAAATTCCTGTCCGCCCTCCAGATACGTTTTCGTCTCATAATCATACCAGCCGTCCCCCTTTGGCAGATAGACACGCCTTACCTGTTCCCGGTTCAAAGGCGTGCTGTCCGGCCCGTACTCCATGGGGAAAGTAACCGGGCATACCAGAAAATCACCGAAGAGAAATTCGTCCGCTGCCTCTGCCGCCTTCTCGTCATCCCGATAGTCAAACAGAAGGCTCCTCATGGACATGGCGTCCTCCTTCCATATCCCATAAGCCAGAGAGTAGAAATACGGTACGAGCCGGTACCTGAGGCGGATATATCTGACAATCGT
The DNA here is from genome assembly GCA_910587555.1 of uncultured Acetatifactor sp. Classification (GTDB taxonomy): domain Bacteria; phylum Bacillota; class Clostridia; order Lachnospirales; family Lachnospiraceae; genus Acetatifactor. Next base: position 212,687 of record CAJULV010000001.1, on the reverse strand, counting down.
GTCATAATACACATTTCCTTCTTCCCCGAACTGCCATGGCTCTCTGGGCGTATCCGTGCCGTGGGAACGCATCACTGGCAGAAAGGTGCCGTATTGGAGCCATCTCACATAGAGTTCACAGTAGCCCTTATCCCTGACGCCCGTTTCGAAATCCCCATGCCAGAACCATGGATGCGTCCCTTCTTTGGCGCCGCTCCAGCGTTTCCAGGATTCCTGATTGCCCACGAAAAAGGCTCCAATATCCATATTCCAATAGGGAATTCCGCTGGCAGCCATCTGCAGCCCTTCCACAATCTGCCGCCGCATCACATCCCATGTTGCCGCAATGTCTCCCGACCACAGGACAGTACCGTACTTCTGGGAGGAGAGATAACCGGAACGGGTCAGGTTCACCACCCTGGTCCCGGGCGCGGCCTGCCTTTGGTTGTCATGGATTCCCATGGCATGATAAAGCGCGTATACATTTGCTTTCCTGGCATCCATATACCTGGTCAGTTCCGCCCGGGAAATCCGGTATCTCTCCTGGGCATCCCTCTTCTCAGGCCCGTTCCAGTCCGGCGTAAAAGGCTCCGTGGAATCGCACCACCAGGCGTCCACGCCGCCGGAGAACAGCTCCCGTTCACACTGCTTCCAGTAAAGCGCCCTGGCTTCCTCATCAAAAGCGTCATATGTGGAAAGGTTGGCATACAGCCTGCCAGCCTCCATCATCTCCCTGTTATCCTCACCGCCCTTGTTCATATTGGGCCACACGGACAGCATCAGCCCTATCCCCCACTCATGCAGGGTATCCGTCAGTTCTCTCAGATTGGGATAGCGGGTTTTATCCAGGTGCTTGTCACCCCATTTTCCGTCCTCCCAGGAGAGCCAGTCCTGCACCAGACAGGACAGCGGAATCTGCCTGCGCCTGAACTCCTCTGCAATTTCCCTGATTTCCGCCTGGGACTTATATCTCTCCCTTGACTGTATGTAACCGTAAGCCCATTTGGGCAGCATGGCCGCCTTGCCTGTAATCCTGCGGATTCCCCCCACGATTCCCGTCATGGTTTCCGCCAGAATCACATAATACGCTACCTGTTCCACCGCGTCCAGGGTAATGGTAATCCTGTTATCCCGCTCCTCATATACCATCAGGCAATCCGCGTCCAGCACCACCCCGTAACCCGCGTCGGACAAAAATACCGGCATGGGAATCTGCATGTTATTCTGGTAGAGGTGCTGGGTACAATCCCTGTAATCGGCGATGCCGTCCTCATGCTGTCCCAGCCCCAGGATGCGCTCCTTTTTCCCGATATTGAATACAAGCTTTCCCTCGCAGGCTTCTCCCACCGTGGCCTCCGCGGCGTTTTCCACCACCGTCCTCTCCCCGTCCACAGTCTTTATCACCGCCGTCCGGGCTTTCCCCTCTATTACATAGCGTGTTATCGTCCTGGGAAGAAGCGTGCAGGATTCCTGCACCAGCACCGGCTTCCCTCCGGCACTTTCCGCAAATTCCAGCCTTCCGTACCTCCCTGCGCCGCCCGCTTCCCGCGCCGCCTCCACAACCATGCTTTCATCCGGCGTAAACGCCTTCTCAATGATATCTCCCGGCTCTCTGCACACGCCGTCCGCCGTACACACCACTCTGATTATCTTCATTACCGGCCTCCGTTCCTCTTTCGGAACCGGGCGCTGCCGCATCGGTCCCGCTGATCTTGGTAAATACCTCTGTTCTCCGTCTGTCCGCCGTAAATAGGCAGCCACATTGGGCAAATGCTGTTTTTCACACAGGGACACAGGCAATCAACATGCCGTTCCGCGCAATCCTGCACCTCTCTCCCAAAGCCTTTCCCGTCAGATAGTCCCTGCAGCCCCGGGGCAGCTTCACTTCCGTCTCACCTGCGGTAAAATTAAACAAAAAGAAATAATCTTCCCCGTCGCCTCTGCGGGTCACCAGCTCCACGCCCGCTTCCCGTTCCACCAGGCTGCGGCGTATGCCCGCTTCCCTGATAACGCCTTTCAGGAAAATCCGGTAAGCCTCCGGCTCCAGGTCCGTACCCACATAATATGCCCTGCCCCTGCCATAGGTAAAGGCAGACACCACTTTTGCGCCTTCCTTATAGTCCTCCGTGTAGCTGCCCAGCGTCTCCGACACACCTCCCAGCAGTTCGCTCCACAGGCCGTCAGAGGTTTCCAGCAGGTTATCCTCCGTCTCTTCCATGTGGCAGAGAGCCTCGTAGCTTTCCATGCACAGGCGGAGCCTGGTGTGATTGTTCTCAAATACAGGCTCCACCTCCTCCACCACGCTGCCGAACACCTCCGTCAGACCCGCCGGAAGAGGCTGTGTATAACCCACATTGTCCTCGTTTTTCACGGAAGTCAGGAACGTGGCTACCACGGTGCCTCCCTGCTCCACAAACCGCTTCACCTTCTCCTGCTGATTCGGCGGCATCACAATGGCTGCCGGCAGGAGTACCACCTTATACCGGCTCCAGTCACCCTTCAGGGAAACTACATCCGCCGTCACACCGATATTTTCCAGATAATTGTATATTTTACCGCAATAATCCACATAATGAAACGCCGGATCGTTCACCGGTTTGATGCGCAGTGCCCAGTGGGAATCGTAATCAAAGCATACTGCGGCTTCCCCGGGAAACGCCGTCTTCTCCAACGGTTCCAGCTTCCTGAGAAGCGCCGCCGTCTCCTGCATCTCCCGATATCTCCTCCTGGGGATTCCGTCCATATCCACTATGGCATAGTTGAGCTGCTCCGCCCCGAAGGGATAGCTGCGAAACTGGAAATGCAGCATCATCTCCCCCCCGTGGGCCATGGACTGCACCACCGCCTGTTTCAGCGCCCCGGGGTTGGGCTGCAGCCTGCCGCTGCCCCCCAGCCTGTGCCCGCCGCCGGACATAAATTCCAGTACCCAGAAGGGCATACCGCCTTTCACGCCCCTGGCAAATGCATAGGGGAAAGAATCCACCTTCGCATCCCGCAGCCCCGGATAAAAATCAAAGGCATAGCGGTCCAGGTTCTCTGTGCTGTCATAATAATCAATGCTGTTGGTGGCAAGCCCCGTGGCATTGGTGGTTATGGGAACCTGCAGATGCCTGCGCAGCACTTCCGCCTGTAAATCCTGATACGCCTTCTGGCTTTGGGAGCAAAAACGCTCGAATTGAAGGCGCAGGGTCGGATTTTCGTAATAGGCATCGATAAGATTGCGCGCCCCTGTCTCAATGGTATTCACAGGCAGCGGAATCTGGTCGAAATCCTGATATTCCTGGGACCAGAAGATACTGCCGCTTCGCCTGTTGAACGCCTCAATACTCCCGTATGTCTGCCGCAGGTACTCCCGAAACTTCCCCTCGCATACCGGACAGCAGCATCGGCCGGTTCCCTCCTGGGCAGGCTCATTGTCAATCTGCACCCCTGCCACATAAGGATTCCCCGCAAAGGCCTTCGCCAGTTCTTCGGCAATCCGTACCGAATACGCCCTGTAGGTTTCATTATTATAGCAGTAATGCCGCCTGCCTCCGAAAGGACGGCGTATCCGGCGGTTGTCCATATATAAAATATCCGGATGTTTTTCCGCAAGCCACGCAGGCGGACAGGCAGTGGGCGTGCAGAGGATTGTCTGAATCCCCGCCTCCCCCAGCTCATTCACTGCTTCTTCCAGCCACCCAAAGGAGAAATTCCCCTCTGAAGGCTCCATACGGCACCAGGCAAATTCTCCCATCCGCACCGTATTGATACCCGACTGCTTTAAAAGCGCCAGATCCGCACTCAGCTCTTCCTCTTCCTTATGTTCCGGATAGTACGATACACCATATTTCATCCTGTCCTCTTTTCCAAGCGCGGGTCACTTTCCTGTTTTCACCGTGCTTACCTGTACAAGTTATCTGTTTATTCTCTCTGCGCGCCCCGGCCTATTCCTTTCCGGTAAAATAAATCTCTGCATCCCCGCCAGCCCTGACTTCCTCCTGCATGGTGAGTACCACAATCCTGTCCGGCTCCCCGGCTTTTCCCGCGCCCTCCGGCAGTACCAGGCGGATGCCGCCGGATGTTTCGATCACTTCCGCTTTCTCCCCCGAGAACATGGCGGCATGTTCTATACGGTTTTCCGTTTTTGGCAGTATGCAGTTCCGGAAAGCCTCCGTGTCCAGGATATGCAGGTACACCTTATTGCCGCGCCAGGTAGCGCCGTATACATTGTCCACCGGTTCATAGGGACCTGCGGACGTAGCGTAAATACTCTCTCCGTATGTCCGCAGCCAATCTCCCACCTGGAACATGCGCCGCCTGATTTCATCTGAGATTTTGCCGTTTCGGTCCGGGCCGATATTCACCAGCCAGTTGCCGCCCCGGCACACCACGTTCACCATCATCCGTATCAGCCAGTCAAAATCGGACACCGGATCCTCCGCCATCCAGCCCCAGGAGCTTCCGGAGCAGACGCACATATTTTTTTCCCAGGGAACGGGGATAATTTTACCCGTGATCTCATGGGAGCCTTCGTCACAATAGAAATCTCCCTCCCAGCCGGAACGGGGATTGATCAGCAGCTTCGGGTTATAGCTTCTGGCTATCCGGTTCAGCTTCACCGGCTCCCAGAACCAGGCGCTGGAGGTATCGCTTCCCTTGTGAGCCAGCCAGCCGCCGTCATACCACAAAATGTCCGGCCGATACCGGCTGCACAGCTCCTCCACCTGTGCATAGCACTGTTTCTTCATCAGCGCAGCGTTCTCCGGCAGCCCTTCAGGGTCAAAATATCCCGGGAAACGCCAGTCCATGGGAGAATAGTAAACCCCGACCTTCAGCCCCGCCTCCCTGCAGGCTGCCGCGTATTCTCCCACAAAATCCCTGTGGGCGCCCCTGTGCCAGGAGGTAAAATGCTCATAGCTCCCCTCGCTGTTCCAGAGAGAAAAGCCGTCGTGATGCCGGGTTACCATGACGGCATATTTTGCGCCGAAGCCTTTCGCAATCTCCGTCCATTCCTTCATGTCAAAATCCCGGGGAACGAATTCGTCAGCCAGGGCTTCGTATTCCTCCCTGGGAATCTTCTCATTAAACCTTGCCCATTCTCCCCGTCCCAGGATAGAGTACAGTCCCCAGTGTACAAACATGCCGATTTTAGCATCCCGCCACCACTGCTTATCCTCCGCAGGCAATGTCAGTTCTTCACATTTTAACCCTCCCAGGCTTTTGAAATTGATGCTGCTTTTCAGCATGGATTTCAATTCCGCGCCTGTCATCTCACGAGGCATTTTTTTCTCCATTCTTCAAGTCCTCCTATTCTAATCGCTGCGCGATGGCTCTGAAGGATAAAGGCTTTTCGGCGCATCTTCCGGAGAGGAACTTTCATTCGTCAAACCTCTCTTGGAAGTTCCTCTCTTACGCCTTCCAGCCTTTATCTAATCGCTGCGCGATGGCTCTGAAGGATAAAGGCTTTTCGGCGCATCTTCCGGAGAGGAACTTTCATTCGTCAAACC
>CAJULV010000001.1:83241-207119 GCA_910587555.1 uncultured Acetatifactor sp. | reverse complement strand
AAGGATAAAGGCTTTTCGGCGCATCTTCCGGAGAGGAACTTTCATTCGTCAAACCTCTCTTGGAAGTTCCTCTCTTGCGCCTTCCAGCCTTTATCTAATCGCTGCGCGATGGCTGTTTCCCCTCAATGACCTCCTGTACCCGCTCCAGTATCGCCTCATGGCCGCCCAGCATGGCCACCCGCAGCCTGTCGGCGCCCTGCAGTCCCTTAATCATATAATAGTTCTGCTCAATGCGGTAAAAAGGCTGCCGCAACATTTCCAGATAGGTCAGGTCACCCAAATGCCCCAGCCTTAAAATCGTATCTCTGTCCATCTCCCCGTCCAGGACCAGGTCATAGGCCTGCCATCCTGACTCCGTACACAGCTCGATGGATTCTCTCTTATCTGTTACCTTCAAAGCGACCTCCCCGGCTCATCTGCCGTTTCCGGCTCCTCCCGTCAATTCTTCCATGGCCTTCACCAGCGCCTGCGCTTCCTCCGCCTTTGTCATGGCCGAGACGCTCACCCGCACCGTCCCTTCCTTCTCCGTCCCCAGGTACCGATGGAGCAGAGGCGCGCAGTGCAGCCCCGTCCGCACCTGGATGCCGTAAGCGCCGGACAGGATATACCCGATATCCGACGGAGAAAAGCCGGGAACCGTGAAACTCAGCGCCGTCCCGCCGGGCTGTCTGTCCCCGCACAGCACAACCCCCGGGTTGCTCCGCAGCCCTTCATAGAGGATCTTCATCATGCCGCGCTCATGAGCCATAATTTCTTCCAGCCCCGTCTCCAGGACATATTTCACTCCCGCATTCAGCCCTGCGATTCCCGGCATATTCATGGTACCCACTTCATAAAAAGGCTCCTGCGCCACCAATGTCCGGCTGTCCTTCCCCGTACCGCCGAACAACAGCGGGCGCAGCGGAACTCCCTCTTTCACATACAATCCGCCTGTTCCCTGGATGCCGTAAAGTCCCTTGTGCCCGGTAAAGGCCAGCATATCTATCTTCATGGCTTCCGTATCGATGGGCAGCGCCCCCGCGGACTGGGAGGCGTCCACCAGAAAACAGACGCCCTTTTCCTCTGCCCATCTTCCGATCTGCCCTATGTCCTGCACCGCACCGGTTACATTGGAACTGTGGTTTACAATCACCAGCCTTGTGTCATCGGTAATGGCTCTCTCCATGGCTTCCATGTCCACGTAACCGCCCGTGTCGCAGCCCACCTCCACCGGAACAATCTCCCCCGCCGCGATTTCTTCTCTTAAACCGTCAAAAATCGTTCGTAATACCGAATTATGCTCGGCAGCCGTGTATACAATGCGCTTTCCCGGCCCGTGGTAACCCAGAATAGCCATATTCAGCGCCTGGGTAGATCCGCCTGTAAAGAAAATCCGCTCCGTTTTTTCTATTTGAAAGAGCCGTGCCAGGTTCCCCCGGCACAGCTTCCTGATATCTTCCTTATATTCCCCGGCGGATACACCGCGGTACTGGGACTGCGGCACGCCCTCCAGGGAGCGTGCAACCGCCTCCAGCACCTGCTGCGGTTTGGGGTATGTTGTCGCCGCATGGTTCAAATATATCATGGATACCCTTTTATCCTTCCACAACCTCAAATCCCATGTATCTCGCTATCTTCTTCACCAACGCCAGCTGGTCTCCGAATACCAGCACCTGATGGTGTCCGAAATCCGCCAGGGTATGCATGTAATCCCTGCCGTTCTCCAGCCTGATAAAGTAGTGCGGGCTGCAATAATACTGCCTGAACTCGGAGCGGACCACTTCGCCCACCTTTACCACCATCTTGTTGCCCATGGGATTGAATCGCCCAAATGTAATATACTGTTCGTCGTTCTGCTCAAAGGCAATCTGCATCTTGCCCCCGAATCCCTGTCCGGTAAATGCCCACATGCTGTAGTCAAGATCCGGCTTGTCAAAACCGTTCATCTTCAGTGCAGGCACCGCATGATGAATGGACAGTATCTCCGGAGACTGCAGGAATGGATTGCCCATAAATGCCGCTTTGTTGCTGCCGTACATCAGCACCATCATAGCCATCATGGCGTTCAGGTCTTCCTCACAGGCAGAGGGGATGCCCTCCGATTTCAGCAGGGAATGACATACGCAGGGTGTGAATTTCCTCTCCTGGGGAATCCTGGAGGCACACAGCTCGATGCAGGCGGTGGAGAATGCGTTGCAGCCGTAGAATTCCATCATGGCCTTGGCCGCAAGGTAGTATTTCGCATCGTTTACCAGCCACTCCGGGTTCACCTTCGTATCCTTCGAATTTGCCAGAAGCTTCTCCGCAATCCGCTTTGCCTCCCCTTCGTCCACCCTGTCCATATACGGGAAAATATCCTTGAACGGAAGCTTCAGCACTTCGAACCCGTACTGCTTTCTCAGATACTCCACATCCCTGATATTGGACTGAATTCCGTAGGTAGGCACCTGTCCGGAAGTCAGAATCAGCGCCTTGGTGTTGGCAATACATTTTCTGACCCAGAGGCTGTGAAGGATATCGTTCAGATCTTCCATGTCGATGGCATTGTAGGCCTCCACACCGATGCTCCTGTTATAGGCACACAGGTCCGCGCCCTCGTTGCCGTTGGAAAATACGATAGTGGTCTTGCGGTATTTCTCCAGCTTGGGGATGCGGTAACAGAAAATTACAAAGGCATCCACCTGATCCAGGCCCTCCTCGATTTTGTCCCAGGTCTCCTGGGGCACGGTCAGGTTCTCTATGTAGGGTACCGCAATGGGTTCCATCACGTTCACCTCAGGGATTATCTCCTTCACCTTTTCCTGGATATCCTTCATATAATTGGCAGCCCATACCTTCTCCGCCTCGGGCTGCAGATTCTCGAACTTACCCGCGCGGCAGGGTCCCTCCCAGAAAGCGGAATGCTGCAGAAATCCCACCAGGGGACGGATATTTAACTTTTTCTTCATTGCTGATTCAACCATTTTCATACCTCCATATGTAACAGGATTAGCTGCCGCTTTCCCGCGGCAGGATTATCGGCCCGGGACATTTTTGCCGTCCCCGGACCAGGTTACTGATTTTATTATAGTAGCCAAGGCTTCCCGGGTAAATTGAATAAATTTCAAAAAAGGGTACTATTTCAAAAACAGCCCGCTGATATCCCGGTATTCCGTTCCGATTTCGGCCACGGCACTCCTGCCCCGGTACTTCACCGCCAGCCTTACAGGACGCACCGCCTTCATCCTGCAGAAGGTGACCTCACCCTCCGCCCAGTCCATATCCATAATGATTCCTCCCCGCAGGCCCATTCCCCTGACGCTTCCGTCCTTCCATCCTGACGGCAGACAGGGCAGCAGTTCGGTTTCCTTCCCGTGACATTGCGCCACACATTCCAGCACCGCCTCGGGAATCCCGAAATTGCCGTCTATCTGGAAGGGCGGATGTACATCCAGCAGGTTATCCTGGATACAGCGCTGCAGCATTTCAAGCAGATTCTGCCGCACGCCCTCCCCCCTGCGCAGCCTGGCCATAAAACAGCAAATCCATGCCTTGCTCCAGCCCGTATGGCCGCCTCCGTGGGCAAGACGGTAGTCCAGTGTCCGTCCTGCCGCCTCAAAAAGGGCCGGCGTGTCCGTCCTGACAGCCTTCCCCGGATGCAGGCCGAACAAATGGGAGATATGCCTGTGTCCCGGCTCCGTCTCCGCCACATCCTCGTACCATTCCCGGATTCTTCCGTCCTCCGTAAACGGAATCGCCGGAAGCCGGCCCGCCAGCCTCTCCAGTTCCTCCTCCCTGGTCTGGCCTGCCGCCTCCAGCCCTTCCTGGTAATCCGCAATCAGCTGCCGCAGGATAAAGACATCCATGGTAGGAGCCATGCACAAAGCCGCCCGCTGTCCCTGCTTCGTCTCATAGGTATTCTCCGGAGACACCACCGGGCCGGTTAGCAGGGTCCCGTCGGGAGCCTCATACAGATAATCCTCAAAGAAAGCGATGGCTTCCCTCATGACAGGCAGTATTTCCCTCACCAGCATCTCCCTGTCCTGATGGTACAGATAATTATCATACAGCTGCAGGCACAGCCAGGCTGCCCCCATGACCCAGAAAGGCGAGAAATCAAATACCCCTTCGATATCCGTACATGCCCAGAGGTTGGTATTGTGATGGGCGCAGAAGCCTCCGCAGCCGTAAATCTGCCTTGCCGTTTCCCGTCCGTTTTTCCGCATCCTCTGAACCAGTTCATGAAAAGGCTTCTCACACTCCCGGAGTCCCACCTTGGGCACAAACCAGTAGTTCATATTCAAATTGATGTTCACGGTAAACTGGCTCTGCCAGGGCGGCTCGAAAGAACCGTTCCAAATCCCCTGCAGATTTGCGGGAAGGCGGCAGCATGCGGAGGAAGAAATCATCAGGTATCTGGCATAATCCGTCATAAACACCATCATATCATCCGCGTAATCTTCACATCCTCCCCTGATTTCCTCCAGTATCTTGTCCATCGGCATTTTATCCGACGGCACCGGCTTCCCTCCGAATTCCAGGGAAAAACGCCCGTACATGGAGGAAAACCAGGCCTCGTGCCTTTCCTGTATCCGCTGAAATCCTGCCCTGGCCGCTTCAGCCAGCACCTCTGCCGCCTTTTCGGCCATTCCCTCCGGGCATCCTCCGCAGAGTTCCCCGGGCACATAGTCCTTCTCCTCCCGGATACATTCAAGCCGTTCCGCAAAGTCCGTCAATGCGGTCAGGTAGATGGTAATCTCCCCGGCCCCTTTGATATACAGGGAATCCCCTATCACTTCCACTGCCGCCGGGCGGCCTTCCATGGTCAGGGCCGTCGCCGACGCGGCAGTCAGATAGTACACTCCGCCCGCTCCGGCCTGTCCCCAGTTTGCCACAGCGGGAATGCCGTATCCCCCGGACCGCCCCGGAAGCTTCCCCGAATATTCCTCAAAGGGCTTTCTGTTGATACCGGCGCACAGGGTGATTCCCTCCGGGTTCTCCGTGGTAAGGCGCACGGCCAGCACATTATAGTCTGCACTGACAAGATGTTCCCTCCTGTAGGAAGAGCCGTCCATGGAATAGCTGACCTCGGCCACGGCCCTGTCAAGATCCAGCATCCTGCGGTAAGCTTCCGTTTTCCCTTTATGCTTCCGAAAGCACAGCCGCAGTTCAGCTGCCTCCTGGTAGGGATTGTTGTATTTGGGCGTGGACATAAATGCCGCCTTCTGCAGAAACGCAGCCTCCTCCGCCTCCCCTGCCATAAGCAGCCGCCTGATTTCCTCCAGGTACTTCAGGCTGTCCTTGTTCCTCCTGTCCCGGGGCGGGCCATACCACAGGCTCTCCTCATTGATGACAATCGTTTCTTCCTCCACCTTTCCCATGACCATGGCCCCCAGCCTTCCGTTTCCCAGGGGAAGCCCGTTCTCCCATTTTGCCCACATGGAGGCCGGTTTGTCCAGATAAAAGCTTCTCTTCCTCATTTTCCCATCCTGTTCCGCCGCACCTTATGAGGCGCCGCTCTCTTCGTATTTTTCCGCCCGTTCCAGAGCCCTGCTCCACGCCTCTCTGTAAAACCTGGCAAGGCTGTCCATACCGGCCCTGCGCACCGAAGCCGTCATTGCCTGCCAGATAGCTTCCAATTCCTCTTCGTCCTCCGCATAGACCATATTCCAGAACTCCTTGTATACCAGCTTCTCGATTTCGTCCGATATGCCGCTCAGTTCCGAAGACAGCGTGTCCGTCATATACACCGCCGCAGACGCCCTGACGGTATTCCAGTCCTCCTGCCGGCCGTCATCGCCGCCCTCCTGTGCATCCTCCTGCTGCCAGTAACGGTTGCCGAAGGCATAGCCCTGCTCTGTCAGAGATGCGGGCGTCCTGCCCAATGTGCCGAAAGGCCGAAGTCCCTCCTGCAGGCTCCCCTGCAGGCCCGGCACCTCCTGGATGCCCTGCTCCAATATCTGTGCGCCCTGCTTCGTCACATAGGGAACCCCTCCGGCCCCGTATTCCCACAGAATACCTTCCGGCCCATTGTACAGGTACACCTCCGTCTCCTCCCGGTACAGCCAGTCCAGCAGCTTCACGGCATCCTCCGCCCGCTCGGAATTCCTGTTCACGGCCAGGCATTCCCCCGTCCCCACCACATGGTCCGGCTCCAGGTACAGAGCCATGTCCTTTGCCGGAAGGGGCATGTAGGCACTGTCTTCCGGGGCACGCAGCGAATCGCCAAGCCCTGCCATCGCCAAATCCGAGGCAAAAAGAACCCGCCCGGAATTCATCTTCCGCTCCACGTTTCCGAAGGTCTGATTGGGAGAGTCAGGATCCAGCAGCCCCCGCTTATTTGCCTCGTAATAGAAGCGTACTGCCCTTTTGAAAAAGCTGCCCTCATCCAAAATGGAGCATATCTCATTGGTAGCCAGGTTAACCTCCATCAGGGGGGAGACAATCTGCATGTCGATTCCGTACATATAGGCCAGGGAAGCCGCATGCCCCGGCATCTTCCCGTCCCCCTGCCAGAGACAGATTCCGTACATGCTCTCGCCCACATTGTTGGTTGGCTTGGCCCGCTTCATCCGTTGAATTACGTCAAGGTAGCCTTCCAGGGAGGATACTTCCGGGCTTCCCGCACGCTCCCAGGCGCTTTTCAGAAGCATGGGCATGGAACGATATTCCCGCTCCCCCACCTTTCCCACGGACAGCGGGGCCAGCAGCAGTTCTTCTCCGCCGCCGGATGCCACAAACCATTCCAGGGCCGCCTGGTAGGCTTCCCCCTCAAACAAAGCCGGCAGCAGCTCCCTGTACTCATTCAGGGGAAGCAGCAGCCCCGCGTCAATGTAAAGCTGCGCCTGCTCCCTGTTGGAAAACCCGATGATATCCGGGACGGTTCCCGATGACAGCCGCAGCTTCAGCTCTTCCGCCTTCTGTCCGTCCGAAGAGCAGGATTCCAGAATCAGCCCCGTATCTTCATATAAACGTGCAGCCCCCCATCCTTTCCACACGGAAGCCGTAGTGTCCGCGTGCTGGATGTAAGCGGTGATGATGGTTCCCTTGACCACATCCTCCGTACTCTGAGGACTCTCCGGACCGCCTTCCCTCCCGTCGGCGCATCCCGCTGGCCACATCAAACACAACAACAGCAAAACGGCCTCTGTCACCTTTTTTCTCATGTTTTTCTCCCTGTTCTGACTTTGCATCCCTTTGTGAGCATGTGCATGATTTATTTTTCTTCAGCCTATTGCTTTCTGCTAAAATAATGTTTAAACTACCATTAAACCATTATAAAGGAAAGCAATTTTTCAAATATGGACCGACATTTGCACTGAATCGCACAAGGGGGTATAAAAATGATACGCAAATTAATGCAAAGCTACTACGCCAAAATTTCGCTGGCATGTATCTGTATCGTCATTCTGATCACAGGCGTGTTCACCTATCTGTGCTACGGGCTGATTTCCCGCCAGAATGTATCGGAACACCTTGGCAACTACAATATATTGGCCAACAACCAGTCCGCAGCCCTCTCATCCAGGATGGCTTCCTTTTCGGACTTTTTTCATCCGGTATTCAACAATCCCCAGGCCTATGAAGCGCTCTGTGAACTCTATCTCTCCCCCAACGGCAGCCTGCCCAACGAAACCACGGATGTACTGCTGGATACCATGAACGCTCTCTGCGCCTCCGACCCCTACTGCTGCGGCATGCTTCTGCTGACCAGGACGGGACGGCTTTATCAGTATGATACCCAGTATGTGTCCCTGATACCGCTGAATTTTGTGCGGACCACCTTCCGTTTTACCCCTTATCAAATCCAGATCATCACGGATTCCCAGATTTCCGAATTATCCGACGACATGGACCTGCCCGCTTCCCATGTATACGGCTTAAGCGGTACCCTGTTCCGTTACAACGCAGACCGGCTGGAGAACCTGGGTTACATGATTGCCCTGTATTCCACGGAAGAATTCAGCAATATCCTGGCTTCCTCAAACCTGGAAAACACTGCGGAATTCACCATTGCGGACAGCGCCTTCTCCGTCATCTATTCTTCGGATGACAACTATGGCGATGCGGATATTGAGAATCTGCTGGCACAGCCCTTCCGGGACACCATCAACAATGCCCGGCTTATTTCCGATGCCGGCGAGGACTACTATATTTCCTCGCTTTACCAGAACAGCTACGGCTATTATACCATCTACGCCCTGCCTGCGGAAAATATTCTCCCTTCCACCGCACAGGTCTCTCTTCTCCTGCTCGGCCTGCTGCTGCCCCTGCTGTGCATCCTCCTGTACAGTACAGTATTCCGCTCCTCCGGCAGAAAAGTCAGGAATATCCTAAAATCCATGGAAATTGTGGGACGTAACAATTTATCTTACCGCATGCCCACACCCAGGAGCAATGATGAATTTGCCAGCATCACCCACAGCTTTAACCACATGTGCGATGAACTGCAGAAAAACGTGGAGAATGTATATCTCTTCGAAATCTCCCAGCGCAAGTCTGAACTCTATGCCATGCAGACCAGTATCAACCCGCATTTCCTCTACAACGCCCTGGAGCAGATCCGGGTGCAGGCCCTAAACGGCCACGGGGACAAAGCGGCTCACATGCTGCTTCTTCTGTCAAAAATGTACCGTTACCAGACCCGGCGCAACCTCTTTATCTCCATTGCGGAGGAATGCGCCCAGACCGAGAACCTCATCAATCTCTATTCTTACCGCATCAGCGACTGCGAATATGAAATCCTGGCAGACGCCGGCGCCAAGAAATACGGTATTCCCAAAAACATCCTGCAGCCCCTGGTAGAGAACAGCTTTGTACACGGCTTTTCCCCGGAGCAGGAGAATGCCCTCATTACCGTCACCGCCGTTTTCCCGGAAGGCGCGGAACAAATCTGCTTTACCGTTGAAGACAACGGACGTTCCGTCACACAGGAAGGCCTGGAACAGATCCGGGAAAAGCTTCGGCAGCCTGTCATGAACCGGGATGAAGAAAACGGTTTTGCCCTGTCCAATGTAAATAACAGGCTGCGGCTGGTATTCGGCGAATGCGCCTGTCTGCAGCTGTCCGCCGGGGAGGACGGCACCGGGTTCCGGGTATGCTTCTCCATCCCCCCCGTGCTGCCTGAAGACCTTGCCGCTTCCTATTCCGGTTCCCCGGCGGCTCCCTCCGGAGAGCATTCCTGACCGTTACGGCGGCAGCGGCTCCGGTTCCTGCCCTGCACCGTTTATCTCCTGTCCCTTCTCCATGGCCGCCGGAAATATCCGGCCTTCCCGGACCCGCATCCGGAACCTGCCTGCCTGAAAAAAGGGAACCGTCTCCCTTTTACGGAAATACGGTTCCCCCATGATGCCGCCGGCTTATCTGCCTGCGGATGCTTTGAATTCTGCCTGGATTGCCTTGTATTCGTCGGAATTTACGATTCCATCCACAAAGGTCTTCCACTCGGCCTCGCCGATCTGTCCCATTACGTACTGGGTACACATGGTATTCACGTCATCCGTCAGCATGGTCCACTGATTATTGTAAGTCTCGGACTGCAGATTGGTGATCTCATTCTTCAGCCCGGATTCATCCATGTAATTCACGATAAATTCTTTCACGTCTTTTACTCTCTGGATGTTCTCGTCGGAAGCCCTCTTGGCGCCGTCTCTCATAAACTTATCCGTCACCTGGTCCACATCCGTCTTCAAGAAGATCTGATTCCATGCGCCCACATAGCCTGCGGTACGCTTCTCGCCCATTCCTTCAGGAGAAGTATCCCTGGTACCGTCCTCCAGCAGCTGATAATGAATGCCTTCCACACCGTCCTTCATCACGATGTTATAACCGGGATATGCTTCCTCGGTTCCGTTGAACACCTCCATGATCTTCTTGACCTTTTCCTCAGAGCAGGAAGCACTGATGGCAATACAGGAATCAATGTCCGTGGAGTTGGGAGTAACCGCATATGCTTCAGGACCCTGTACGGGCATCAGCTCCCAAGCCTCGTAGGTATCGGGCGTACTCTTGTCAAAGATCTTATTGCTGGTCAGGTCTGCTGACTGGTTGAAATTATACCAGGCATTCAGGAAGGTTACGGAATTGCCGGCCTTGAACTTGCTGGTGGTATCATTGCCCAATGCAAATTCGGGATCGATTGCTCCCGCATCATACAGATCCTTCATCCAGTTCAGGAAATCAATATACTTGGGGTTAAACTGCATATACTGGAACTCACCGTTCTCATCGATACCCCAGTCGGTCTGTCCCGTGAAAGCGGTGGCATATGCCTTTACCTTTGCATGCATAAAGTCCTCGCCCCAGAACTCAATGCCGTATACCTTCTGTCCCTCGCCCTCGGTAGCAGCCTTGGACAGGCCGATAATCCAGTCTTTCAGCTCGTCCATGGTCTTGGGTTCTTCCTCAAATCCGTACTTTTTCATCAGGTCCCGGCGTACCATAATGCCGGATTCCTTGGCAAGCTCCGCATTGCTTCTGGGCAGGATGTAAATGCCGCCGTTGTAGGTAGCCTGATCCCAGAAGGTCTGGGGCCAGTTCTTCATGACTGCGTTGGTCTTTGCCAGCGCATTGTCTCCCTCGAAAATGTAGGGCGTCATATCCAAAAAGTTCCCTGCCTCGATAGCCTGGGTAAAAATCGGATAATAGAAGGTATTGTTGGTCGATATGATCTGGGTTACATCAGGCTGGCTGTTGGTACTGATCAGTGAGTTCAGCTTTTTGGGATACTCATTGTAATTCAGCCACTCAATCTCCAGGTTTACGTCAAACAGATCCTCCCAGTACTGCTCCATCTCGCTGTCGGGTGAAGGACCGTAGCCCCAGTCAATTCCCAGCACACTGATGGTCATCCTTTCCCCGTTGGAAGCCTGTTGCTCCCCGCCCTCTTCGGAAGACTCTTCCCCGCTCTCCTCAGAGGACTGCTCCTCGGAAGACTGCTCCTGTGTGGATTCCTGGGATCCGCTGCTCTGCTGGCTTTCCCCGGAATCTCCGCATCCGCTCAATGTTCCCGCCGCCATAACCGCAGTCAGTAAAAGCGCAAGCACTTTTTTCTTTTTCATTCTGTTTCCTCCTGTTCATACTTATTGATTGTTACTATGTGTTAACCCTTCACCGCGCCTACCATCATTCCTGCCGCAAAATACTTCTGCAGGAACGGGTATACCACCAGTACAGGGAGAACTACCACTACCACCGCCGCCATACGCATGACTTCCTGCGGCACCGTCTTGGCCAGTTCCAGCTGCAGGTCCACCACATCCGATATGGTGGAAGACAGCACTATCTTCTGCACATACACCTGGAGAGGCGCCTTTGCCGTAGAGGTCAGATACATTACCGCACTGAAGTACGTATTCCAATAGCTCACAAAGGCAAACAGCGTCATGCTGGCAAGCATTGCCTTGGACAGGGGCAATACGATGATGCCGAACATTTTCAGCTGTCCGCAGCCGTCTATCTCGGCCGCCTCCTCCAGTTCTATCGGCAGCGACTGAAAGAAAGACCTCATAACCATCACTGTCCAGGCGCCGCACACCGACGGAAGGATACAGGCAAAATAGCTGTCCATAAGCCCCAGCATCTTCATATTCATGAAATTGGGAATCATACCCGCACCGAATAACATGGTTATCATTACATATTTGTTAAAAAATTTCTTACCGGGTATGGGCTTGGAGAGCAGATACGCCAGTCCCGCACACACCAGCACATTCAGGGGCGTGCCTATCATTGTAATGAAGAGTGTGGATTTCAGTGCATTCAAAAATCCGGCACCGCTCAAAATCAGCTTATACGCTTCCGCAGACCATTTCTTCGGCCACAGATAAAAGCTTCCCGCCACATAGACCGAACTGTCCGTAAAGGACACCATAATTACATATAAGAACGGCAGTATCATGGTAGCCGCTATTGCCAGAAGGAAAATCCACAGAACAACCTGATAGATATTCTCCTTCATTCTCATACCCATTTTCTTTTTGACTGTTTTTTCCCGTGTCATATTTCCTCACTTTCCATGGACCCGTCACAATTTCATACCCGTGACTCTGCTGAACCGTTGTTTTTTTCATTCCGCCTAATCTTTCCCTATACCGCGCTGCCGGTTACATGATGCCTTCATAACCCTTCCGGTTGGTTATCCAGTTGGTCAGAAGCACAAGGCTTGTGTTAATCACTGACTTAAACATACCGATCGCCGTGGTGTAAGAATACTGGGTACTTCCGCCCGCGATTCCGTTGTTATATATGTAGATTTCGAAAACTTCCAGCTGCTTTTTCACCATGGCATTATTCATCAGGAATACCTGCTCGAAATCTACGGAGACAATGGAACCCATCTTCAATATCAGCATAACCACGATAGTGGGCATAATGCTGGGTATGGTAATCTTCAGCATGCACTGCAGCTTGGTAGCTCCGTCCATCTTGGCCGCCTCGTAAAGAGACTGGTCCACGCCTGCAATCGCCGCCAGATATACGATGGACCCCCATCCGATTCCCCTCCAGAGAGACTGTATCACAATGATGGGATATATGGCCCTGGTATCAAACAGATAAGCGTGAGCCTCTCCGCCCAGAGCAACGGCAATCTTGTTAATCACGCCCTGCTCCGAAGACAGCAGGAAAAAGGTAAGGCTGGCAATAATGGTCCAGGACAGGAAGTGGGGAAGGTATACGGAAGTCTGTATAAACTTCTTAAACTTCGCGTTTCTCACTTCGTTCAATATCAGTGCCAGGATAATCGGAGCGGGGAAGGTCAGCAGGTTCAGCCCGCTGATGACCAGTGTATTCCTGAGCATGGAATAGAATTTCACATCCTTAAAGAGCGTCTGAAAATGCTTCAGCCCCACCCATTCGCTTCCCAAAATCCCCAGATGCGGATTGTAATTCTGGAAAGCCATCAGAAGCCCCCTCATGGGAAGATAATTGAAAAATAACATCAGCAACAGTCCGGGCAGCCCCAGTAGATAGACCCATCTGTACTGATAGAGCCTCCTGCCCAGACTTTTCTGTCCGATATTTACATTTTTTGCCTTCGCCGCCAACTTGCTTACCTCCTTTTTACTGGAATGCTTTTCTTGCATGTACATTTTTTCTCTTGTTTTCTGAATGACTTTATTTTATTATAAAAATTTCACAATTGATATTGAAATGATTCCATGTTTTTTAATAAATTCAATATAGGACTCACGATATCCTTCGCGATTTTGGCTTGACTTACTCTTTTCCTTTTTACTATAATGGAAAGGGGAATATTTCATCCGGACAGAAAGGAACCAGATTATGTACCAGGTAGTATTTGTAGATGATGAAGCATTTGTGTTGGAAGATCTGAAAAAAGCCATTGACTGGTTTGGTTTCAACATGGAAATCGCACTGGCTGCTACAGACCCTCATGAGGTGCTGGCGTATATGCGGGAGCATCCCGTTCACCTGATCCTGACGGATATCTCCATGCCCCAGATGATGGGAACGGAGCTGATTCGGAGAGCCAGGGAAATCAATCCTTCCGTGTCCATTCTGGTGCTCTCAGCTTATGATGCATTCGACTATGTGCGTTCGGCCATGCGGGGCGGTGCCGAAAACTACCTTCTCAAGCCGCTGGACCCGGATGAACTGTCGGAGTCCATCAGCACCATTGTCCGGCATCTGGAAGACCGGAATAAAATATCCCGGAATTTCGGCCCTTCCATGCTCACCTTCCGCAGCAGCTTTGTGGAGGGCTGGTGCAAGGGCAGCTTCGGAGAGGATGAGCTGATCGCCCGCGCCTCCATGCTGGGCGTCAATCTGCAGCTGGACAATTACACGGTTGTACTTTTTTCCGTGGCCGACGAATATGCGGACAAAATGCCCCTGCTCTTTGATACCGTCCTCTCTGCCTTTGTGGGAACCTATATCTGCCATTTTTACTTCGAATCTCCCAGCCTGTTCATCTGCATCCTGAGCAGCACCGAAAACTTCAATATCTTCCGGTTCGAAAACGAAACCGAGAGGCTCCGCCCCCTTGTGGACTTTCCGTTTTTCGTGTCCGTGGGCACCACGGAGGACAATTACGCGGATGTGTGCAGCAGCTACCACGCCGTCCAGAAGTTCCAGCTGCTGCGGCACTCTCCGCTGTCCTTTTTAAACTGCCGCTATCTGTTGTTCCCGCTTCACAGACAGCAGGCCATCGAACAGAACTTTCAGGAGATATCGGAGGAAAGCTATCTGGCAGACATCCGGAAAATTTTAGAACCCCTTGCCCCTGAAAGGCGGCTTTCCCTTCAGCTTGCCGTGATGAACTGGGGGATCGGCCAGGTGGAAAGTTCCGGTTGCGCCGAATTAATACCCCCCCTTTTTTCCAAATACCGGTGTGACAGTACGGATACGGACTGCATTCTGTCCAATATCCGCTCCCTGTTCCTCTCCGTCCGGGACATGCTGTCCGCACGGGAGCTGCCCCAGAGCGCTGCCCAGCAATATGTCCGGATGATCATGGAAGAAGTCCATAATTTTTCCAATAAGGATGTCTCCCTGAAAACCCTGGCTGCCCGGCTGAACATGCATCCTTCCTACCTTGGTTCCATATTCCACCAGCAGACAGGGTATTATTTCAACGACTACCTCAATGAGGAACGCCTGAAATATGCTGCCAGGCTGATGGAAAACAGCAATATCCGCCTGAAGGACATTGCCGACATGACAGGGTTTTCCAGCCAGACCTATTTTAACAGACAGTTCAAAAAACGCTTTAACGCATCCCCAAATACGTACAGAAGGGAACTGAAACTGAAGGGACACGACTCCCCGGAATAAGGGCACTCCGGGAATCGTTTATCAAACCCCATGTTTTCTGCGAAACGCCATCACATGCTGCCAGTCCTCCCGTCCCAGGTGATGGGTTCCCTGCCGCAGGTGATATCCGATATGCCCCTGGTGAAGGGGCGTCGTGGGCAGCAGGAGGGCGTCATGGGCATTTTCGGACACTGCAGGGACTTCCGCTGCCGCACTTTCCAGTACCAGCCCCCGGCATACGCGCCGTACCCCGTCCGGCCCGAAAGCAGATGGCATACGCTGTACTCCGTCGGATTCAAAGGCAGAAGGTGCGCACGACGCCCCGCAGATTTCAAATGCCGGAGATGCCGCCGCGCAGGAGAGGAATTCCGACAGCGGGTCCGCCCAGCTGTCCTCGGAAGCACTCGCCACATAGAGATATCTGGGCGCCGTCAGCGCCAGCAGAAAATGCTGGTCAAAGGGTAATTCTTCTTCCCTGTCCGCATAGGAGACAAAATTGCCGCAGAACCAGTGGGCGCAGCTGCTTCCGGCCAAGTTCTTCGCGCGTTCTCCGCATTTTCCCCGAAATAACGCCGCCCCGCCTGCGCCGGAATCGTTGGACACCGTCAGGGAAAACCGCTCGTCCATGGCTCCGCACAAAAGAGCCGCCTTTCCCAAGCGTGAATGCCCCATAACAGCCATACGCCCGGCGTCTATCTCCGGACGCTCCGAGAGATAGTCCGCCGCCCGGGAAGCACCATACGCCCACATCCCCAGCTTTCCCCAGCTGTCGTAGGGATTTCTGGTGCAGAAGGTTCCCAGCCCGTTGGCAAAACCGTCGTTTTTATCAGGCGCAATCTCCTGATAACTGATATGGGCCAGTGCAAATCCGTTGTCGACAATCTCCTCCCCCGGCCCGTCCGCCGGCGTCTGCGTAAATCCCAAATACACAAATACGGGCTTTTTTCCTGTGTCCCCGGACTTTGGTATAAACAGTTCAAAAGTAAACGAAAAAGCATTGAATGGTGTACTAAAATTCAGTATAATTTTCTCCCTGACCGCCTTCCCTCCGTATGCGTTTTCGTCCCGAATACAGGCCTCCCCCTCTGTGGTTACAGAAAACCCAGGGGCATATCCCGCAAATTCCCGGCACAAAAGCTCCCTGATCTGTGTCCGCCTCCGCATCCAGTCCTGTGCGTTCTCCACTCTGCCGCCGTCCGAAAAGGAAAGCAGCTCCGGTAATTTCCTTCTCTTCAATTCCTTCTCAATCTCCTGCCATGTCATACCGACACCCCTTTCCTATCCCTCTCTTCATGCGCTGTCCTTCGTCTGTCCGGAAGAAAGACACCTGTCAAAAACCGATCTTCAGACAGCAGGGTCCTTCCGGTTCAAACCCTTCCGGAAGCGCTGCCGTCAGAATGCCCATATCCGCTGAAAATGCCAGTTCTCCGTATCCCAGCAGGCGCACCTCTTTTACCGACGAGGCATCCCGAAGGCAGTGCAGCGCCGCCGTTTTGGGACGTCCCATCAGGAAGGCATACACCGTATTTTCATTTTCGGTATAACGTACATCATAAGGCGTCCAAGCAGTCTCCTTCTCCGCCTCCGTCTGTGTGACACCTTCGCCGCTCACCAGATAGGGCCTGGTTCCCCGGATCCCTTCCCCATTTACTTCCATCCATCTTCCGATACCGTCCAGGATATAGCTGCACTCCTCATCCAGCGTACCGTCCGGCCTCTGCGGAATGTTCAGCAGCAGATTCCCGTTCTTCGACACCACATCCGTCAGCAGGTCCGTCACCTGCCTGGCGGTTTTATAAACTGCCTTCACATCATAGAACCAGTTCCCCAGGCAGGTATCCGTCTGCCAGGGCCTTTCCCGAATTTCCCTGTCCGTGCTGCGTTCAAAATCCAATGCGCCGATGCGGTGATATGCCTCACGCCTGTCCTTGTGCAGGTAGATGGCCCTGTTCTCCCCATATTTCGCCTCGCTGGAGTTGTACAGATGCGCCGCAATGGACAATCCCGGCAGCCAGGTGGAATCCGTTATATCCGCGTCACTGCGGTAAAACGGCAGCGCGCCGTCCGAGTACAGCAATTCCGGCTCGTATTTGTCCACCGCTTCCTTTACATCCTCATACCACACGGGAAACCATCTCCTGTCCCATGTATAATGATGCCTCACATACCCCGGTTCCACGGTAAACCCATTGTCATGGTAAAAGCCGCGCCATTCCGGGTCCTGCCCGTCATAGGGAATCCCCTTCATGGGTCCCTTCGTGTCGCAGAGCTTGTTTGTACTGAACCATTCAAAGCTTGCGCCGTGATGCTCGCTCAGTCCGAATACCAGCCCCTCCTTCAGAGCCGCCTCCTTCCAGAGTCCCACGATATCCTTGCCTGGACCATAGTTCACGCTGTTATAGGGATTCCTGGCGGAAGCAAAGTTGAAAAAATGGTCATGATGCATCGCCTGGGCCACAAAGTACCCTGCCCCCGCCTTTTTGTACCGCTTCATCAGTTCTCCCGGGTTAAAGTTTTCCGCTTTCCAGAGCCGGACAATATCCTTATATCCAAATCTGGACGGGTGCCCGTAAGTCCGCAGATGATACAGATATTGGTCCGAACCCTCCACATACATGTTACGGGCATACCAGTCACCGTACATGGGTACGGCCTGCGGTCCCCAGTGGGACCAGATACCGAATTTCGCATTCCTGAACCATTCCGGGCAGGAAAACCCGTACAGGGAATCGAAGCTGGCCTCAAAACGCCCCTTTGCTGCTTTATATTCATATTCCATGGTGTTCTCCTAAATTTAGTCGCTGCGCCCAATTTACGCTTCGTAAAGCCAGTCCATTTTCTCCGGTGTCTCACCTGACAGCCCGGCATTGCGCGCCTGCAGGTTGGCGTCCGCAGGCACTACGCCCACGATGGTAAAGCCTCCTGTTCCCATATAAATCTCATGTGTCCCCTTCTCGTAAGCATAGGCATGAATATTGCAGTTGGGGCAGTTTTCCGCCTGAAGCGCATTGGCATACACCACACTCAGGCCCCCTCTGTCATCCGCATGGGTGTTGGTCTCCAGGTCGGGAAGTTTCAGCCATTCCACGCCGCCCGCATTCATGTAGGCAATCAGTACCTTCACGTCCCGGGATACCGTCAGCACAATCCTTGCGCCTTCCGCCATGGCATTTCCCAATCCGAAGCGGATTCCTGTCAGGCCCTTCAGTTCCGGCGCAAGCATGGTGATCGGAGCGGCCATGTCCGTAAAAATGCTCTCACCCTTTTGTACCGTGTAGGTCTCACAGTTTGAATCTCCAAGTTCAAAGTCCGCACCGATAAGGGGGTCTGCCTCCTGCGCTTCTTCCTCTCCTTCCCCGGGGAAAATTCCCCGCTCCATCTCTTCCAGATGCTTCTTAAAGCAGGCAAATTCCTTCTCGTATTCCGGCAGGCACTGACTCCAGTGCCCGAAAGCCGAACCGTCCGTAAAGGGAATCTTGCGCTGCCTGGTCTGCATGCTGCAGGCGTACAGATAGGTCTGTTCCGTCAACCGTGCCAGCCTGCGGTAATGCTCCATGCTTTCCTCCCAGGGGTCCACTGCCGCCCGAAGCAGCCCCAGGTCTCCCCTCAGGTCCTCATCCATAGTGTATTTATAACGCAGGATGCAGAAAGCAGCCTCCAGCTTCCTGGCATAGCTTAAGGTAAGCGCCGTCATGGCCTGCGCATCCGTAAACCAATATTCCAGCTCCCGCCTGTTTTTTCCGGCTTTTTCCTGCACGGAGCCAAGGAGTTCCTCCGCCCGTTTCGCGTAAGCTACCGCCTCCC
Source organism: uncultured Acetatifactor sp. (assembly GCA_910587555.1). GTDB lineage: Bacteria > Bacillota > Clostridia > Lachnospirales > Lachnospiraceae > Acetatifactor. The sequence goes on along the minus strand of CAJULV010000001.1, from coordinate 188,582 downwards.
TGCACATGTCTGCGGTGGTCTCCCCGTAGAAGGCCTCCCCCGCAAGTTCCCTGCAGATCTCGTCGTCCGGCTGCTCCCCCGGTGTGGAGACAGAACGCCACAATTCATAGTTCGGCTTATAACGCTTTACATTGGTAAACTGGCTCATAGTCATTCCCAAACTCAGTGTCTGCCGGTTGCCCTCGGTGATGCCCACCCTGCGCAGGATTCTCGGGGCACACTGTCCCAGAGCGTTGACCGCGCGGTAAATCCGGTCCGCACTGTCCATGTCCGTGGAAAAATGCTCCATGAAGACTTCTCTCCAGTAAAGCCGCTCCGTCTCCGGATCCCTGTCCGGGTTCCACGCGTAACGGAACCACGCCTGATACCACAGCCAGTCCCTCTCCGCCTGCAGCAGCCGCTTCTCTTCCCTGTCCGGAGAATAGGGCCAGTCCCAGAAAAACAGGGGATACAAATGCAGCCCGTTGCAGCCCAGCCTGCTCCTGCCCGCCTGCATGCATTTCTGTATAAATTCGGTGGCGCCGTAGCGGAAAGGCTCCAGATCCGCCACCACATGTACATTCATAATATGTGTCTGTCCATGGGATGCAAGGCGCACATGGGTATCCTGCCATTTTCCCGTGGGCAGATAGGAGGTAAGGCCCTCCCCGTTATATTTCCACATTGTATAGAGATGATCATAAAGAGGCACCGCCTGCTCCATGACGGCATTGGGATCGCAGTCATGGCCGCGCAGAATCAGCGGCGGCAGTTCCTTCAGGCCCGCCAGAGCCACGCCCTCCTTCACGGCCGGAATAATGGTCTGTATAAACCAGTCCGTCTTGTTCTGCAGGCCCCTCAGAGCCTCTCCCAGGCATACCATAAGGCCGATATGGGGAAAGGAAGCAATAAATTTCACAATGGATTTATAGGTATAGTCCCTGTTCAGCTCCGTGATATTGCTCTGAAGCAAATCCACATGATATTTCTCCGCCAGGGGCAGCGGAATATGGATGCTGTAAAACTTCAGCACCAGCCAGATGCCGCGCCTGTCGCAGGCCTGCGTAAGCCAGCCGAACATCTCGCGGTTTTTCTCATATTCCTCCTCCGTCACCTCCAGCGCTTCCGGATAATCCTCCAGCTTCACCAGGGAAGAGAACGGCTGCCCCGTCCACAGGTACAGCACATTACAGCGCTCCTCCAGCAGCTGGTCCAGAAACTTCTCCCACATCTCCTTCTCATAAAACCAGGGAAACCTGGCCGGCGTAATGGGATATTCATAGGTCAGCCTGGGCGGCTCCACCTTCGTCAGCTGCAGCCCGATGGCCGGCCCTCTTAAGCGGAACACCGGCGCGTCCGCGAATGCCAGATCGTGGTCCGCCACCTCCTCGGATTGCTCCCTGCGGATTCTCTCCGCAAGCTCCAACGCGCCGTAAAGGGCTCCTGTCTCCGTGCCGCCCACTGCCACAAACAGGTTCAGCCCTGACAGAAATGCCAGGTAAAAGCCCTCTCCTGCCGGTTCCTCCGTGTGGTACAGCAGAAGCTTTTCCTCCTCCAGCTTCCGGATAAAACCGCCGTCCCGCCTGGTTCCCACATAGATGCTGCTGACGCCGTCCCGCACGCTCCCGCCGTCGTAATCCGCCTCGGACGCATACTCTGTCCGGAACCCGCGCTGCGCCAGGGCCTTTTCAATCTTTTCAAGCCCTGTGGCAATGCGCTCGCTTCCCGTTGCTTCCCTGATCATTCTAACCTTATTTGCCTTTTCCATATTCCTCGTATCCTTTCTGCACTCAATGCCGAAAATAGCTGTATCCATATACCGGATGGAAATCCGAACTTACCTGCCGCGCAGCAATGCATCCAGATTAGCGTTAACTCCTGTTCGTCCTGCCGTCTCCAGGCTCACCGCAACCAGTTTTCCCCGCCCTGCCGGTATCTCCAGCACAAAGGGCAGCTTTTTCTTGGCGCCGCGGCTGTCGTCAAAGCCTTGTTTTGAATAGGTGTACACCTGGCAGTTTCCCTGCAGCCCGGTATCCACATATCTGCCCGCCAACACGTCGATATAACCCTTTTCCGCGTTGTAGAGCATGTTCAGGGAGTACTTTTCGTATGCATCCTCAGATGCCGCAAAAAATACTTCCGGGCATTTCTGCAGGCGGATGTTGGCTCCCTGCAAGGTGAATTCCACGTCCTTATCCGCTCCCCAGGTCAGCACCGCAGTCCTGCCCTCCCCGGTGATTTCCTCCACGGCCCTCTCCAAAGCTTCCCTGTTCTCCCCTGTAAGCGGCGGCAGGATCACCCGGCCGGATTCCGCTTCCGTCACGGATCCCCCTTCCGCAAACGCTTCCGGGCCAATCCTCCACGAAGCCGGATATACCGTAAACGTAAGCTGCTCCCCGTAGAGCCTGCCTCCGGCGCAGGCGGTGGTCTCCGAGGCAAGGGCCATATCCCCGGGCACGCGCTTCAACCCTTTTTCCATGGACCCAGCCAGCTCTCCTGTGCAGGTGTTTCCCACAGGCTCCGCAAGTGTCAAAGGTGCTTCCCCTGCCGGTACAGCCGATGCCGCGGCGGACGCTTTCCCTGCCGGCGCTTTTGTCACATCCCGCACACAGCCCTCCACCGTTATCTCCCGCACCTGCTCCAGGTCAGGCATCGTCACGTTGAGCGTTCCCAGAAATGCGGAGGACGCCGCCTTCACCGTGCCTTCCAGCATATGGTTTTCCTCTCCGAAAGCAGCCTGCACCTGCAGCATCCTGTCCTGACCGCTGTCGTTTAAGAGCCATACCTCCACGGGAACCGTCTCACCGCCGTAAACATAAGTCCTGGGACAGTAAAAATTCATCCTCACCGGAACCAGGCTGTCCCGATAGGCAAAATAAGCCCTTTTCGGTTCCCGCTCACAGTCCACCAGCGTCTTCATCCACCCTGCCGGCCAGGCGTCTATCAGTAGATGAATCGCCGTATGGTTCATAATATCCGCACGCCTGCGGTAGGCATCCGTCATCAAGGCAGTGGCTTTTGCCTGGAAGATCTGGCTCTCCCTGACCCAATCCTCCATGGTATTCTGTTCCTGATACCAGTCTCCCTGGAGAGAATGGGTCTGGGAGCGCACGATTCTGTCCGGATACCAGTGTCCCTCCTCATCCGCCTCCAGCCATTCGGCAGGATACCTTGTTTCCATCACATGGAGATTGTCCAGCCCTTCCGCACCGTACTCCCCGCAGCCCGTCATCCAGCCCTCTTTTACCGGCGGCAGATATCCCGCCAGCAGCTTGCCTATGGGTATGGCATGATGGGAATACCACATGGTATAGCAATGGAAATCCGGCATTCCTTCCACGGTGGGCGGTTCATAGTCTCCCTCCACATTTTTCACCACCCGCCCCGGATTTTCGGTATAAATTGCCTGTCTCGCAGCCACGAAAAAAGCTTCCAGTTCATCCCGCATCAAATGCCTGTGCCCCTTGGTGACGCTTCTCACGGAACCCTTGGACTTGGGATCCGGGGTCCGCCGTATGCTCATTGGCTCATTTATCAGGCTTACCATCACCGATGAGGGGTGATTGCGGATCAGATGCTCCATCTCCCCGCACTGCCGCACCCCCTCCGCAAACTGGGGCCTGCGCATAAAGCTGAACAGGGGCAGGTCACATTGATGCATCATGCCCAGCATGTCAAAATAATCGTAGATTTCCCGCTGCACCGGCCTCTGCGTCACCCGGTAATAATTCATATTGCAGAGCTTGGCAATCAGGATGTCATCCACCAGCATATCCAGGTCCCCGCGCATTACGCACTGCTGCAGATGCCCCATCTCGTTTGCGCCCCGCAGTACAACGGGACGATTGTTCAGGTAAAATTTCCCTCTGGGTTGGCTGTTTTCATCGCTGACAAACTTGCGGATTCCTACCGTCTCCGTAAGGCGGCTGACACATCTGCCTGCCTTCGCTGCCTCTGTACCAGCAACCGTTTCCGGCTTGCCGCTCGCCTTCGCCGCCTTCCTGTTATCTGCTGTTTCCGCCTTGCCGCCCGCTTTCGCCGCCTCCCCGTTATCTGCCATTTCCGGCTTGCCGCCTGCCTTCGCCGCCTCGGTATCAGTAACCGTTTCCGCCGGCACAAGCTCCAGCAGCGCACCGTACAGCCAGGGCGTCTCCGGCTCCCAGAGACGGTATCCCTCCATCTCTACTACAAACCTGTATTCATTTTGCCCCACGCCAATATAAGGCACGGGATGGACATACTCCGCAATGGGCCCTCCCCGGAAATTTTTGGGCACAATCCGAAGGCGCAGCTTATAATCACGCTGCAGTTCTTCCGTGTAATTCCTGACCCCCACCCGCATCTGGATCACGCCGGCATCAATATCCGTATTGGCAAATACGTCTTCCAGGTACACCACAGGCCTGTACTCCAGGGTCACCTTCCCTGTGATGCCGGCTCCCGCAGGACAATGATGCCAGCCTGTCTCCGGGTCATCCCAGCCCGGCCCCGTAGCCGCATAAAGCTTGTCGCCGTCCAGCAGGGCGCCCACCCCCATCATGGGGATGTCGTTCTCGCACTCCACTATCAGCTCATTGCCCTCCCCCGGCTGCATACAATCGGTTATATCAAAAGAAAAAGGGGCGAACAGGCCCTCATGGGTTCCCACGAAGCATCCGTTTACATACACCCTCGCTATGTAGTCCACGCTCTGGAACTGCAGAACCGCCCGCTCCTGCGGCCCTGTCTCCCTGCCGGAAAAATAAGTTCTGTAATACCCCTTCCACTTGCCGTCCTCACCGGCAGGCCCCCTGTAGTCGGGCAGCTCCACCTCCTCCCAGAGGGCATCCGCCCTGTTGCGCTGTGTGAAAATCTCTCCTTTTTCCAGATAACGGAAATGGAAACGGGTAAGTTCCTGCACCTCTTTCCCGTCCTCCAGCTCCGGAAGATAATCCGCCATAAAGGGACGATACCGCTCCCGCAGGGCTGCAAGCTCCCTTTTGAATGCCTCCCGGCGCTCCTCAAAGGAAAGCGCCTGCCTGAAGCACACCTCCCCGTAAGGAAAGGGGGTGCCGCATTTTTCAAAGCTTCTGCCATGCCTTTCCACCGGCGGGACTTCACTCTGCGCCGCCTGAATCCGATTATCCGCTATCTCCTGGAAAATATCCCCGGAAGCCTCTTTCATCTGTCCCATACTATCCTTCCTTTCCGTAAGCGGTCATTTTTCCTTTAGACCGGGAAAAGCCAACAATAAAAATACCCCGCTGCAGCCGCACGGCATACAGCTTACCGCACAGTCCCAAACGGGGTACCGATTGTCCGCCTGCACTTTACGACCTCATTTTACCACAGGCAGGGCAGGCTCTAAAATCATACTAATTTCATAAAGTTTACTTAATACAAGCAAAGAACCGTTTCCTACAGCCCAAAGTAGTTCCTGGCATTGTCATGGCAGACATTCCGAATAACCCTTGCCAGTTCCTCCTCCCCGGAAATATATTCTCCCCTTTCCACCAGCTCCCCGAAATAATTGCAGAGTACCCGGCGGTAGAGTTCATGGCGCGGATAGCTGATGAAACTTCTGGAATCCGTCAGCATCCCCACGGAAAGCGCTACCGGATACAGGTTTGCCGCCGCCTCAAACTGCCTTTTAATCCCATAAGCCTGGTCGTTAAACCACCACGGCGCCCCCAATTGTACCTTGCCCCGCTCCGGCCCTTCGCAGAAGCCAGCCGCCAGTATCGCAAAATTTTCCATCTGTCCGGCATTCAGGGGATACAAAATGGTTTTGGGCAGCGCTTCTTCCGAGTTCAGCCGGTCCAGAAGCTTCCCCACGCTTTTGACAAAAGTGGAATCATCCGTACAGTCAAATCCGCATGCCGCGCCGATGTCTGCCTCCCGGCTTCGATTTGCCCCCTGGTAGGTTCCGATATGCAGCTGCATCACAAAACCGTTCCTGTGATACATCCTGCCCGCTTCCGTCAGGAAAGCGCTGCGGTAACGGTTGATTTCCGCGGTATCCAGGGCTTCCCCCGCCGCTGCCCTGGCGAATATTGCCTCTATCTCCTCCGCGGTGTAGTCCTGCCAGGTAAAGTCCTCAATCCCGTTGTCACTGATCATGCTTCCCGTCTCCCGGAAGAATTTCAGCCGGCTCTCCAGGGCAGCCATCATTTCCCGGAAGCTCCCCACAGGCATGCCCGCCGCATCGGAGAGACGCTTCATGTATTGTGCAAAACCCGGCTTCTCCGCGTAAAAAGCCTTATCCGGACGAAATGCCGAAATGATGCGGATGCCTTCCGTACCCTGCTCCTGCATTTTTCTGTGATAAATCAGCGTGTCCGTGGGGTCCTCCGTGGTGCAGGCCAGCTCTACCCGGCTCACCTTCATGCAATAGAGCGGCGTCATATGGCATTTTACGATTTTCTCTTTACACCTGCGGTATATTTCCGCCGCGTTATCACGGTTAAGCGCTTCTTCTATATCAAAATAACGTTTTAACTCCAGGGCGCACCAAATATAGAGGGGATTCCCCACAAGCTCGGGAAGGATCTCCGCAAATTTCAGATACTTTTCATAATAGGTGGCGTCCCCTGTAATATATCTCTCGGGAATCCCGAAGCATCGCATAGCCCGCCATTTATAATGGTCATGTGCCAGCCACATTTCTCCGATATCCTCAAATTCCCGGTTCTCGTAAATCTCCCCGGGAAGCAGGTGGCAGTGGTAGTCAATAACCGGCAGGTCTTTCGCGTACCGCTCATAGAGCCGCTTCCCTGTGGCATTGGTCAACAGCAAATCTTCTCGAAACATTTCCATTCTCCTCATTTTGTCTGTCCTGGGAATCCTGTTTCAGGCATTTCCGCAGCCGTCAGAACCCCGTCACCGCGCCGCCGTCCACTGTCAGTACGGTACCCGTCACAAATTTCGCCGCATCGCTGCAAAGGTATACACATGCCCAGCCTATATCCGACGGTTCTCCGAATCTGTTCATGGGCGTCCTTGACAGGATCTTGTTCTTGCGCCGGTCATCCCCGTCCGTGGCCCTCCGGAACATGGGCGTGTCAATCCAGCCGGGCGCAATGCCGTTTACCCGGATACCGTCCCCGCTGACCTCGTTCGCCAGGGAGCGGACCAGCCCCAAAATCCCGGATTTTGCCGTTGCATAACCGCAGACACTGGGCATGCCGATATAGCTGGTCATACTGGCCATGAACAGGATGCTGCCCTTTTTGTTGGCACGCATATGCGGTATCAGCGCCCTGGTCAGGGCGTAGGCCCCCACCAGATGTACGTTCAGCACATCGGTGTAATCCGCCACCGTCATGTCCTCCACCGGCTTCTTGCAGTGATTTCCCGCGTTATTTACCAGGATATCAATTTTGCCGTAACGCTCCACAAGCCCTGCCGCGAAGCTTTCCGCCTGCTCCGTGCAGGTAATGTCAAACTGTTCGTAAGACACGCTGTCGCCATAGGGAGCCAGTGTCTCGCTGTATTTTTCAAAGGGAGAAGAACTGACAACCGTCACCTTTCCCCCTGACTGTATAATGCAGTCCGTCATGGCCAGGCCCAGTCCCGTAGCCCCTCCCGTTATCACCGCTCTTCTTCCTTCCAGTGAAAATATATTCGTCATCTTCCTTACCTCCTGCCCGCTTCAGCGGTATTCATCTCTCACGCCCCGCAGCGCCGAAACGCTGCCTCCCTGTCCTGGTACTTATACGGGATACAGAATTCCTTGTGTCCCAGCACTTCGCCTTTGGTCCTGTGCCCTCCGCAGACCTTTCCGATATACCTTCCCAGCTGCGCCGCCGTCTCCTCCAGGGTCGACATGCCTTCCAGCACAAGCCCTGCGTCGAAGTCCATATCTCCTTCCAGCTTCCTGTAGGTCTCGTGGTTCCCTGTCACCTTTACCACCGGCGCTACGGCACTGCCGGTCACATTGCCCCGTCCCGTTACCAGTAAGGCCAGATGACAGCCGCAGCTGATCAATGCCATCAGGCCCTCGTTGTCATTTGGGTTAGTGATGCCAAACTGCATAAAATGGGGATCCGGCGTGCTGTCCAGGAGCCACAGCCCCTTTTCCGGCGGCGCCATCGCCACCTTCAGCACGCCCTTTATGGGCTTCGTGCCGCTCTTGGCAAACGCCCCCATGCTCTTCTCTTCTATGGTGGTGAGACCTCCGGCAAAATTCCCGGGGCTGACGGAATACTGCCGCACACTCCTGCAATACTCCAGGGCTTTCTCATAGGTCCAGGCCAGTTCCTTCCTGGCCCTCTCGTCAGCCGCCCTCTCCAGCAGCAGCTTTTTAAGCCCCACAGCCTCCACAATCTCTTCAAAGACAGGGGTTCCGCCCGTCTCCTCAAGCAGGTCAAAAAATTTCCCCACCGCCACATTGCCCGCCAGGCCACTGGTAAAGTCACTGCCTCCGCACTCGGCTCCCACAACCAGGTCCTGAAACCCCATAGGCGCCCTCGGCGTATCCTTCAGCTTCTCCAGCATCCGGCGAACCGTCTCCAACCCCTTCGCGATGCTTTGCAGCGTTCCTCCGTTTTCCTGAATCATCAGATATGCCGCTTCCCTTCCCTGAACTGCCGCGGCGTCAGCCAGCCGCTCCGCCCGGGTATACTCACACCCCAGCCCCACGGCCAGCACCGCCCCCACATTGGGATGCGTTACCAGCGCAAGGAGCATCCGTATGGCATACGCATTGTCCGTGCAGCCCCCGAAGCCGATGACCTCCACATCCGGGTGATCCGCCTGCCTTACGATTTCCCTGGCCACATGGGACGCGCACTCCACCGTGTACACCACCAAAACTTTATTCCGGATGCCCAGGCTGCCGTTCTCGCGCCGATATCCCGGCCAGGACATTTTCTTCCATTCCTGTAATTCCATAAAATCCTCCATGGGTCCGCCTGCCATGCTCCCTCTGACTGCGGCATGCGCTGTACCCGATATACCATAAACACAGTAACATTCATGGTTGATGGCCATTCGGCCGCTTCCTGCCCTAAAATTAAGGTCATGATACCACGTCGTAAGAAATATCCGTGGCTTCCCCCGTATGGATATCCAGCCCTGAACTGCGTTCGTCATAACAGCTTTTCATACAGTGCAGGTGAACCCATTGCCCCGCCCGGATATCCGCCGTGGCTTCCCCGATGGAAACGCCGTATTTTATAACCGCCTCACCCTTTCCAATCGGCCGCACAGCCACTTTATGGCCTCTGGGTATCTCCTCGCCGGCTTCCCGCAGCCCTTCCTCGCCGCCGAACAGGAAGTAGGTTCCTTCCGATATGGCTGTCAGCGCCGTGGCTACATTGTCCCGGGGCGTAATCTGAAATGCCCTTGGTTCCTGATCCTTCATTTTTTCTTCCTCCACGCAAGAACACATGTTCTACCCATCCCTGATCCCGCAGGAATTCCCGCCGCCAGGCTGTTTCAGGCCGCTTTGACCCTGGACATTGCGGCACAGCTGTTTCCCCTGCGGTAAAACGCGGTTTTAGATTCCTTACCCTGCTCATTGCAGGAAAGCGCTTTCCCACCGTGCTTTTGTCACAACACTCCGAATTTTGCGAAGGCCTCCGTCACGGGCATGCCGCTTTCCACCGCTTTCCGCAGCCCCTTTTCCCTGGATGCCTTGTCCAGCGCTTCCTCCACAACCTCACCGGCAATCTCCTTCGGAATCACCAACACGCCGTCCACATCTCCGAAAATATAATCCCCGTCATGAACCGTCACCTGCCCCACCTCAATGGTACATCTGTAATCTACCACCTGGGTCCGGACGCTGGAATCCTGGGCATAACATCCCCAGGAAAACACCGGCCAGTTCTGCTCCAGCACCTGGGGCGTATCGCGATGCCAGCCGTCCACCACCGCACCGTTTCCCCCTCTGGTTTTGGCTGTGGCAGTCAGCAGCTCTCCCCAATAAGCACACCTGCCCGTCCCGCCGGATGCTATGTAGATCTCGCCCGGCTGAATCTGGTCCAGGCATTCGCAAAGTCTGCCGAAGGGCTTCTCCTGCACCCCGAACACGTCAATCATAAGTACCGTCATTGCCCTGCCCGCCAGTTTCATATCCTCCCGAAGGGGACGGATCTTCTGGGGCAGAAACTGATGCATATATCCTTTTGCATCCAAAATATCCCCAACTACGGGGGTGTACAGCTTCTCCCGCATCAGCGCAAATAATGCTGTCTCCTGCATCTCTTTTCTCTCCTCTCCCGCAAACCCTGTTTTTATTTTCAGAAAATTCAAGCAATATTTTTATTATTTCTGTCATATATCACAACAGAATCATACCATATACCACATGGGTTTTCAACTGCTATTTTCCTGTTTTTCCACTTTTCGTTTTATGCGCCTTCCGATATCCTGTTTTTCCGCTGCCTGTGAATTGTGTTTTTATGCAGGATTTCAGCCTTTATTTGAAAAAAGCATTCCCGACGCCTGCCCATCCCTGTTTCCGATTCCATACGACAATCCGGATTCTGTGATATATTACAGCTTGTCTTTTCTCCTTCCATATGTTATGATAAGTCCATCTACCCACTATTGCTTTCCGTATTGCATTCCGACAGGCCGGTTGGGCACAATGGATACCGCCGATTTACAGGCCCTTCCGCCAAGCCCGGATATGGAAAAAACCTCGGGAAATGCAGTTTCCGCCTGCAGAAAGGAGCAACCCTTGAAGACTCCCACACTGAAAGACCGCGCTTACGAGTACATCCGCCATAAGCTGAAAATGTGCGAATACATGCCCGGAGAAGCCATCAATGAAGTAAAGATTATGGAGGAAACAGGGATCGGCAGGACACCCGTACGGGAAGCCGTCCTGTCCCTGAAGGAGGAAGGGCTGATTGAAATCCGCCCCCGCAAAGGCACCTTCGCCTCCCCCATCACCGAGTTTCAAATCAATGAAAGCTACCAGATACGCAGGCTTTTGGAGCCTGCTGCCGCCGTTAAGTACAAACAGCGATTCGACAAGGGCATCCTGTTGGACTACGACGCCCTGTTCGAGCATCTGGATACCAGTGATGATGAAAAATACTATGATCTGGACATCCGCTTCCATCAGTCCATCATCAATGCCACCGGAAATCCCATGCTCATGGATTTCTATGAAAAGGTCATGTTCACCCAGTACCGCATCGGCATCTACAATTCCGTCCGCGGCATGGCCCGGAAAGAAAACTATTACCTGGAGCATCATGATATTATCCGCGCGCTTCTGGAGGAAGATGACAAGGGCATCGAGGAAGCCTGTGTCCGCCACATCAGCAGAAGCCAGATTATCTCCCTGAAGGCTTTGAAGTACGGCAATTAAATATCTCTTTTAACCTGTGGAAAGGAAGGACAACGCATGAAAATCGAAAAATTTGAAACCTGGTGGGTAAAACGGGACAAATGTCTCTTTGACGAAAAACGCAGAGGAAGCGGCTCCATGGATTGGGACGTCATCGTACTCAAACTCACCACCGACAACGGGATAGAAGGCCTGGCCACAGCCCTGGCTGCCAGAAGCGGCAATGTAACCGAAAGCTATCTCCATGACAACATTGCCCCCGTCATTCTGGGCCGCGATCCCCATGACCGGGAAAAAATATGGCATGACCTCTGGAATATCGACAGGCACCTGACCTTTTTTCCGGTGTATCTGCCGGGTCCGGTAGATGTGGCCCTGTGGGATATCTGCGCCAAAGAAGCCGGTCTTCCCCTCTACAAATACATCGGCGCCTACCGGGAAGAGCTGCCGGTCTATGCAAGCAGCCTTTTCCATGAAACGGCCGAGGATTACATTCGGGAAGCCCTGGCTTACAAAAGCCGCGGCATCAAGATATACAAAGCCCATCCTCCCGGCCCTTACACCCTGGATATGGAGATTCACCAGGCTCTCCGGGACGCTGTAGGGGACGACATGATCCTGATGAGCGACCCCGTTGCGGAATATACGCTGGACCAGGCCATTGCGGTGGGACGGGATTTGGAACGGCTTCATTACAAATGGCTTGAAGAGCCATTCCGGGATTTTGAGCTGTACAAATATACCCGGCTCTGCGAAGCGCTGGACATTCCCATAGCTGCCACGGAAACCACCCGGGGGGCACACTGGGGCGTGGCACAGGTTATCGCCCAGAAGGCAGCCGATATTGTCAGGGCGGACGTGTCATGGAAAGACGGCATTACCGGCACCCTGAAGATATGCCATATGGCGGAAGCTTTCGGGATCAACTGTGAGATCCACACCACTACCATGAACTTCATGGACCTGGTGAACCTCCATGTATCCTGCGCCGTCCGCAACTGCGAATACTTTGAATATTTTGTTCCGGAAGAAGACTTCCGGTTCCCCATGAAGGGAATGCTTCCCATCGACGAAAACGGCATTATCCATGTCCCCCAGGCTCCCGGCATCGGCGGGGAACTGGATTGGGAGCTGATTGAGCGGCAGTGCCACAGCTATCGGAAGCTTACACTGTAACCCCCACATACCCTTCTCTCCTCATTTTGACCGGGGATGTCGCATTAAGAAATTCTACACAAGATACAGGATGTCCGATAATCAGACACACCTATATCCAGTGTCCAGACTCTTAATGCGGCAGCCCCTTTCTCCGTAATCCCCTTTATTCAAAAAACAATTTACTTTTCCCGGAAATGGTGTATACTATAGTCGAACACACGGGACTACACGGGACTTTTGACAAACCAGGAGGAATCGGGACTGATGCGGCTTGTAATCTGTGATGACGAACCCAGGGACCTGGACGAGTTGGAACGGCTGTTGCTGAACTACGGCAGCTGCCGCTTCGGCGTCCGCTTTGAAATAGAAAAATTTTCCGACGCATCCGCTCTTCTGCACAAAATACAGAAGAACGAAATAGCAGAAATCTACATTCTGGACATCGTCATGTCACGGATGACAGGCATAGACCTGGGAAGCCAGATCAGAAAAAACAACAGCAGAAGCGCCCTGATTTATGTCACCGCCTCCGACGATTTCGCCATGGACGCCTACAATGTACATGCCATCAGATACCTGCTGAAGCCGGTTGCGGAGAACAAACTTTTTGAAGCCCTGGATTACGCCCTGTCCCGGATGGAATCCCGAAAGGACGCCTACCCGGTAAAAATAAAGGGAGGCCTGGAATCCGTCCTTTACGCCGACATCGAATACATAGAAAATGCTTCCCGGAAACTGGAGGTCCACCTGACCAATGGGAAAACAATAACAAGCATCAATATACGGACATCTTTTGAGGAAGCCACAAAGGAACTGATCCCTGCCGGAAACTTCCTCTATGTCCACAAGTCCTTCCTGATCAACATGGACCATGTCAGAACCCTGAATCAGAACACGGCGGTAATGGACAGCGGCGCAAATATTCCCGTAAGCAGAAAAAGTTCCCCGGATGCCCAAAAGGAATATCTCCTGTACATTTCAGAACAGCATAAATAAATCCAAGTGCCGGCCAGGGCAGATGCGGAGCTATACTGCAGACCGCCTGGATTTGCAGTGATGCGGGAAAGTACCTGGCTGGCGGTCTGCAGTCTGGTTGTGCTGCAAATTTAATCGGCGTGCAGTATAAATAAGGAGACAACATGAATTCTTTCACCACCCTGTCTTACATTGTAAGCCACATATTCCTGATTCTGTATATTTATCTGTTTATCGTACACCGCTATTCCAGGCTTATCACAGGCCTTCTGTGCCTGGGCCTGTTTTCAGCCTTAAGCATACTGGACCTCTTCAAACTGCTTTTCTATCCGGACAGCCCCCTTTGCTATGTTCTGGTGACTGTACTGCAGATTATCGCAACCCAGTCCACGGCCTTTTTCACTGCCAGGAAAAAAAGCGGCCAGTCCCTGTTTGTAGCGCTCAGCGCCTCCAGTTATGTAATAGCGGGCGCCGTCTCTTCTGCCATCCTTAAAATATGCACCGGAAGCTCCCTTGCAGGCATCCTGGGCGGCACTGCCGTACACCTTGGCATTTTGCTCCTCCTGTCCCTTACCGTCAGGAACAGCTGTCTGAAATTTCAGGAAAAACCCGTTCAGAAAGGCCTGTGGGAGCTTTGTCTGATACCCGTTTTCTTTTACTGCAGCTTTTCCTTCATTGCCTTTTTTCCCCATACGCTATACGACAATCCGGATAATATTCCCGGTATCGTGTTCATCCTGATCACCATGTTTATATCCTACATTGTGGTACTCCGATACCTGGAAAGCGAAAACAAAAGAAGCGCCATCTACTGGGAAAACAGGCTGCAGAATTCTTACATACAGGGACTGGAAAGCAGACACTATCTTGTGGAGCAGGCAGAACAGAACCTGAAAATACTGCATCATGACCTCCGCCACTATTCCAGAATCATCGATTCCCTTCTGGAACAGAAAAACTATGAAAAAATCAGGGAAGTAAATGAGCATATACGCCACATGGCCAGTGAAAACAAAGTGGAGGAATACTGCGGCAACCTTGTGGTCAACACCATTCTCTCAAGCATGATGGCAAAGGCCCTGTCCCTTGATATCAAAGTGGATCTGGATGCCAGAATCCCAAAGGAAATACCGGTGAACGATTATGAACTCACCCTTGTAATCGCAAATCTGTTTGAGAATGCACTCCAATGCGTGAAAACCCTTGAACAGGAAAAAAGGCATATTGAAATAAAAATCCACTGCCTGGACCACCGTTTATTTATCCAGACCAAAAACCAATACCGGGATGAAATCCTTCTGGACCCTGACACAAAGCTTCCCAGAAGCAGGAAAAAGGGAGACCATGGACTGGGAATGCAGAGCGTACGGTCCTTTTCCGAAAAAATAAAGGGCACTGTAGGCTGCGATACGGAAAACGGCATCTTCCGGATCACCATGTACGCCAAACTTTAAATGACGATTCCCGGCAGTCCAAAAAAAGCCAACAGGAAAAAGGAATCTTACCGTATGAACCTGAAAATAGCCATATGCGACGACGATAACAGCCAGAGGGAATTCCTGTCCGGAATCGCCTCCTCCTGGGCCGGGAAAACGCGGCGCCTTGCTGAAATCCGAAAATATGCGGACGCGAAAGCCTTTCTCTTCGATTATGATGAGGAGAAGGATTTCGACATCCTGCTTCTGGATGTGGAGATGCCGGGAATGAGCGGTGTGGAACTGGCGAAAGAGATAAGGCGGGAAAACAAATCCCTGCAGATCATCTTCATCACCGGATACTACGAATATTTCAGCGACGGATTTGACGTATCCGCCCTCCATTACCTGCTGAAGCCGGTGGATGATGCGAAGCTCTGCCCGGTTCTGGACAGGGCGGCTTACAATCTGTCTTTCCGGCAGCGCTGTGTCCTGGTTGCGGACAAAGACGGCAGCGTAAAGGTACCCCTTGCCGATATTGTCTATATTGAGTCCGAAAATGTGTATATTGCCGTACATACGCTTCAGGAAGTCTACCGGATGCGCATGGCTTTGAGCAGGTTTTCGGAACAGCTGGACCAGACTTTTTTTAAGGTACACCGCTCTTTTGTTGTGAACCTGAACTATATTAAGAAAATCACACGTTCCCAGATCACCATGGCAAACGGCGACTCACTTCCCCTGCGCAGGGGGCTGTATGGGGATATCTACAGCGCGTTGGCCAGATACCTGTGACCCGGCAGTGCCGCCCAGGACATATCCCGGAAGACTGCACGGAAGAACCAACCCCCAAAAAGAACGCCGGAAAACCGGATTCCAAAACAGGGAGAACATCATGTTTTTAGATAAGCTTATCGCCAAAAAAGTTGCCGCCTTTGAGCAGGAACTTCTGCAGAAATACTACGCCGAAGTGGAAAATATGTACGGGAAAATGAGAGGTTGGCGGCACGATTACAGGCATCACATCCAGGCCATGAAAGTCCATGCCTCCAGGGGAGAGATGGCGGAAATCCAACGCTATCTGGATATGTTGGACCAGGACCTGACCAATGTGGAAACTGTGATCAGAACCGGAAACAGCGCCGCGGACGCCGTTTTGAACAGCAAGCTGTCCCTGGCAGGGGAAAGACAGATTCGGGTCAGAACAAGCGTTCGCATTCCTGTACACCTGACCACACCGGAACTGGATTTATGTACCATTCTGGGAAATCTCCTGGACAATGCCATGGAAGCCTGTATGGAGCTGCCCCCGGAGAAACGGCTGATCCGCATTTATATGGAAATGAAAGGGAATTTCCTGTATTTCGCCCTGACAAATACCGCCGGAGGCCGGAAAAAGAATCACTTCCGCACCACCAGAGGAGCCGGCCGGGGACTGGGGCTTAACCGGGTGGACGCCATTGTGAAAAAACTGGGCGGGCATGTCACCAGGGCCTCCGAGGAGGAAGCCTTTTCCACGGAAGTATTGCTGCCGCAGTAACCGCCCCGGTTCACCCCAGGCATCCCGCAGCTTTGCCTGAAGCGCATTTGACATCAAATTTTCCGCATTTGGTATCAAACTGCGCTTTTTTTCTGCCTGCATGCTATACTAATACTTGCATTTCAGATATGCGGAAATACAGACATACGCAGAAGTACAGGCATGGAGGATGAGCTGATGAAGAAAAAAGAAACAAAGAAGCATAAATATACCACATTTGGCTGCCTTCTGTGGGCCGTAAAACAGCTTTGGAAACTGGATAAATGGTTCCTGTTTTTCATTTTTGCAGCCTTCCTGCCGGAGGCAGCGCGTTCTCTTGCGGCGGATTCCTTTCCGGGACTCCTTATTGACTCCGTGGGCAGGGGCGCGGCATTCAGACAGCTCCTGCCCACATGCGCCGTCTACATTGCCCTGCGCATTCTGCTGAATCTGCTCCAGGACTTCATTGACTCCCGGAGACAGGGAAGAAAATACTATCCCACATTTGTCTATCAGGCGCAAATGCGCGCCCGGGAAAATTATGAAACGGACTATGAAAATACCTTTCGGCAGGACTTTAAGGAAATCAGCGGATATGCCTGGGACGACGCCTGCAGGGGCAACTGCTCTGCGGAATTCTTCTGGCAGGATCTGTCCCAGGTCCTTTACCATGTGACAGCCATTGCAGCCTATATCTCGCTGCTGACCGTGCTGAATCCTGTTCTGGTGGCAGTGACCGCCGCGGTATCCCTGGGATCCTATTTTACTTCCAGATGGCGTGCCGTATATTATGAAAAAAACAAGCACAAATGGGAAAAAGAAATTCGAAAACGAAACTATCTAAACGGACTTTCCGGAGATTTCTCACCGGCTAAGGACATCAAACTCTACGGCCTGGAAAACTGGCTGCAAAACATGATGCAGGAATACCAGGACTTCATTCTGGCCTGGAACAAACGCTGTAGCCTGCGGGAGCTTTGGGCCAGGCTTTTGTACTGGCTCATGGATCTGGTGAAGAACTGCGCCGCCTATTTTGTCCTTATCGGCTTTTACCTTAACGGCAGTATCAGCGTGGGAGAATTTGTCTTCTACTTCAACATGCTTCTAAGCCTGGGCGGATTTTTCGAGTCCGTTATCAGGGACCTGGCCAGGCTGAATACCCGGGCGGAAAAAATTGCCTGCTACCGGGAATTCTACGATTATCCGGACAAGTTCAACCACAAAAAGGGCTGCCCCCTTCCTTCCGGGCCTGTCTCCATTGAGCTGCGGGATGTCTGGTACCGATACGACGGAGCCTGCACGGATACCCTGAAGGGGATCAGCCTGCAGATAAAAGCAGGGGAAAAACTGGCTCTGGTTGGGCAAAACGGCTCCGGAAAAACCACCCTGGTGAAACTGATCTGCGGATTATTTCAACCCACCAAAGGCGAAATACTGGTGAACGGAAGAGATATCCGGGAGTACAATATCGAAGAATACTACTCCCTGATTTCCGCAGTTTTCCAGGAAATCCGGCCAATTGCCTTCACTGTTTTTGAGTTTGTGGCAGGCGTGGATTCAGAGCGTCCTGGGGCAAGAGAAGCTGCTGCTGCAGCCATGAAAGCTTCGGGAATCTATGAAAAAGTCCGGAGCCTGCCCGGTGGAATGGATACTCACCTGATAAAGGGAATCTATGACGACGGGGTGGATTTTTCCGGGGGAGAGATGCAGAAACTGGTTCTGGCCAGATCCATCTACAAGCTCAGCCCCATTCTTGTCCTGGACGAACCCACCGCCGCCCTTGACCCCATTGCGGAAAACAAACTGTATCTGCAGTACCGGACCCTCACCCGGGGAAAAACCTCCGTCTATATCTCCCACCGATTTGCCTCCACCCGCTTCTGTGACCGGATTGTCCTGCTGGAAGACGGTGTGATAAAGGAAATCGGCTCCCACGAAGAACTGATGGCGAAAAACGGCAGCTATGCCTCCATGTTCGGTGTACAGAGCAAGTACTATCAAGACGGTAAAGAAGACAGCGCGGCCCATACATGAGGCTGCCGCGCGGAACGAAAACAGGAGAACAGACATGAAAAAACACAGCGCAACAAAGAGGGCATTCAGACAATACAGGAGCTACAATCCCAAGTACTTCCCCCTATACTTCCTGAAGACAATTTTCAAAAATATCTCTTTTTACTTCAACCTCTGGATGACTGCGGAGATCATCAACTCGCTTTCCCGGGGACAGGAAAAAAGGGAGCTTTATTTCCTGGCGGCGGCAGCGTTGACAGGCATCCTGCTGATCCGCTCCGCTGCGGCCGTCCTGGACAGACAGGTGGAAACCGCCCTTGAAATTCTGGAAAACCGCCAGGCGGAGGCCTTTTACCGCAAAACCCTGGGCCTGGACTACGACAAGATCGAAAATCCGGACATCCGCCAGATGAGAAGAAAAATAGACGAAAACCAGTTTATCAATTCCTATGGTGTCGTCAATATGAGAAATACCGCGGAGCTACTTATGGACTGCCTGGTAAATCTGGCTTTCTCCGCCTTTCTGTTTGGGGAAATGCTTTCCCTGATGGCGGCTGCACCGTTTTCCCGGACCAGTCTGCTGCTCCTGGCAGCGCTGACTGCATCCGTAGCCGGAGGCTTCCTCTTCCGGCTCCGCGGCGGCCAGAAAACCGCCGCATTCTGGGACAATATCGGAAAGCATATGTTGAAGGAAAACCGACTTAGCCGGGGATTTTTTCCATCCGGAACGGACAATCGAATATACCGTCAGCAGCTGACAATAGACAGATTTTTCCGGAAATTCAACCAGGAACACAGAAAGATTTTCATGGATACCCAACATAAAATCTTCTGTTTTGTCACGGTTCCCGGAACGGTCTTTTTCTGGCTGACAACAGGCTTCTCCTATCTCATCGTGTGCTATTACTGCGCACTGGGCGCCTTCCCTGTGGGAAGCATCATCAAATATGTAAGTTATCTGGGGAGATTGACGGAATGTATTCAGACGCTTCTGGATATTCCCGGCAGGATTTGGCAAAACGAAAAATTCCTGGCAGACTACCTTGCCTTCTTTGACATCAAAAACGATATGTACCAGGGCAGCCTGGCTGTGGAAAAGCGCAGCGACAGGCAATTTGACATCACCTTCCGCAACGTCAGCTTCCGGTACGCGGGCAGCCGCAGCTTTGCCCTGCGCAACATCAATCTGGACCTGCGTTCCGGAGAACGTCTGGCTGTGGTAGGCATGAACGGAAGCGGCAAAACCACCTTCATAAAGCTCCTCTGCCGCCTCTATGAACCCACGGAAGGAGAGATCATCATGAATGATTTCAATATCCGCAAATACGATTACCGCCAGTACCTGGACATTTTCTCCGTGGTTTTCCAGGACTATAACCTGCTTGCGGTTCCCCTGGGAAACAATGTGTCCTGCAGCGCCTCCTGGGATGAAGAGCGGGCCAGGGGGCTGTTGGAGGAGACTGGGTTTGGAAAGCGGTACCGTGAGATGCCCAGGGGACTGGAAACCCCCATCTATAAGGATTTTGACGCAGACGGTGTGGAGCTATCCGGCGGAGAAGCCCAGAAAATCGCCCTTGCCCGGGCGCTGTACCGGGACACCCCCTTCATCATCCTGGATGAACCAACCGCTGCCCTGGACCCCATTGCGGAAGCGGAAATTTATGAAAAATTTGACCGGATCGCGGGAGACAGAACCACCATCTATATCAGCCACCGCCTGTCCTCCTGCAGACTCTGCGACAGAATCCTGGTGTTCCACGAGGGCAGAATCGTCCAGACCGGAACCCACCAGGAACTCCTTGCAGATGAAACCGGAAAATATTACGAGATGTGGCATGCCCAGGCGCAGTATTATGCTTAGAATTCTGACCGCTGCGGCTTAAAAAACCCCCGGGAATACAGTTTCATTCCGAACGCTGCTTCCCGAGGGATGTCTCTTTGCGGCCCTTAAACCTGTGTCAATTCATATTCCCTGCTTCCCACGCCAATCTGAGCCGCCGCCTCCACGGTATGGACACCGTTCCTGGATTCGATTCGCTCCAGCAAATGGTCTCTGCCCGGATCCTCTGAGGCATAGACCAGGTCAAGGCATGCCTGATCCAATGCCACCGGATCCGTTGAAGCCAGAATCCCGATATCCCCCATGGCCGGATCCTCCGCCACGGCGCAGCAGTCACAGTCCACGGACATATTCTTCATTACATTTATAAATACGATCCTATCCCCGAACAGGTCCATAATGGATTTGCTGGCATCCGCCATGGACTCCAGGAAAGAATCATGGTCCGAATTCCAGAAATTGTTCACATCGCCCACCCCGTGGATATATGCCTTACCGTGGGAAGATGCCAGGCCGATGGAAATATTTTTCAGCGCTCCGCCGAACCCTCCCATGGGATGTCCCTTAAAGTGAGACAAAACCAGCATGGAATCATATTTTTCGATATTCTTTCCCACATAATTCTTCTGAATTTTACGCCCCTCAGGCACAGAAAGCTCCGTTTCTCCTTCCGCATCCAGTATATCCACTTCCGCTATATCCGCCCAACCGTGGAGTTTCATGGTTTCCCGATGCGCCTGTGTGGTATTGCGTTTTCCTTCATACGCCGTATTGCACTCCACGATGGTACCTTTTACCCTGTCAATGACAGGCTTCATCAGTTCCGGCCGCAGGAAATTCTGGTTTCCCACCTCACCGGAATGAAGCTTCACCGCTACCTTTCCCGGCAGCTCCGTTCCCATGGCTTCATACATCCTGACCATGGCCTGGGGCGTAATCTCCTTCGTAAAATAAACCTTTGCTTTTCCCATATAAACCCACCTTTCTATTCTCCGGCATTCCGCACCGGTGTCAAGGCCATTCTACCATACCTTCCCTCCGGAGGCAAGCCCCGGCAAAGCTGCGGCTGACAGTGGGTACCTAAAAGGTAACAGTTCAGCGCCCTGTCTGAACTGTTACCCTTTTAGTACTGGCAGGCCATGGCAACCGCCCTTTTCCATGCAGCGTACCCGGCCTCCCTGCTGCTTCTTTCCGCCATGGGTTCATAATGGCGGTATTCCATCCCGTCAAACAGAGCTTCCCGCCGATAAATCCCGCCGGTTAATCCTGCCAGGTAAGCCGCTCCCATGGCCGACAGCTCCTCCTGCCCTGCCGCGCTTACCCGCACATTTGCCAGGTCACTCTGCATCTGCATCAGGTATGCATTCCTGGTGGGACCTCCGTCCGTGCGCAGTTCCCGAAGTTCACAGCCGCTGTCCTGCTCCATGGCCTTCAGCACATCCGTCACCTGATAGGCAATGCTGTCCAAAGCGGCGCGCACCAGCTCCGCCCGTCCCGTGGTACGGCTCATGCCGCACAGAAGGGCCTTCGCGTCCCCTCTCCAGTACGGGGCGGACAATCCGGTAAAGGCAGGCACCAATATGCATCCGTCCTCGGGATTTGCCTGCCTGGCAAGGGCCTCCGTCTCCCCGGGAGAACAGATAATGCCCAGGTCTTCTTTCAGCCAGGTGACTACAGCTCCTGTATAATTGATATTTCCTTCCAGCACATAGGACACCCTGCCCTCCATCGCCCAGGCCAGGGAGGTGGCCAGCCCGTTTCCGCTCCTGACAAATTTTTCCCCGATATTCATCATCACGGAAGAACCCGTCCCGTAGGTGGCTTTCACCATTCCGCTTTTATGGCATCCCTGTCCGAACAGTGCCCCGTGGGAATCTCCCAGCATAGCCAGGATCGGAATCTCATGGTCCAGAAAGCCCTCGAAATCCGTAGCGCCGAAACAGTTGTCGCTGTGGCAGACCTCCGGCAGCGCTTCCATGGGAACCCCGAATAGCCGGCATAACTCCGTATCCCAGGAAAGCGTCCGCAGGTTGAAAAGCTGAGTGCGTGATGCATTTGACATATCAGTTTTGTATACACGGTTTTTCGTCAATCTGTAGAGCAGCCAGCTGTCAATGGTGCCGAAGTGAAGCTTTGCACCCCGGCCGCCCCCGGCGGCATGCTCCATCAGCCAGGCCATCTTGGCGCCGGGGAAATAGGGAGACAGCGGAATCCCCGACCTCTCATAGACCAGCTCAGCGCTGTCCTTCAGCCTCTCCGCGATATACCCTGCCCTGCTGCACTGCCATACAATGGCGGGATGCAGCGGCCGACCATCCTGATCCCACAGCACTGTAGTCTCTCTCTGATTGCTGATTCCCACGGCGGCAATGTCCCCTTTGGGAATTTCGGACCCTTCCACCGCCATTTTCACTGCCCGGATGACGTTCCGATATATTTCCTCCGGGTCATGGGAGACCCAGCCCTGTTCATTGACTATCTGCCTGTGGGCCACATCCGCCCTGTACAGGATATTTCCCTCTCCGCCAAAGACCAGCGCCTTCGTGCCCTGTGTACTCTGATCGATTCCGATGATATACTTCATTGTTCAAAAGCCTCCTGACATGCCCGGACGATTCCTTCCGCGTCCAGGCCGTAATGGGCAAAAATCTCCGTATTTTTCCCGCCCACCAGATGTCCGTCAGGCAAAGCCAGATTTACCACCTTCCTGGGGCAATGGGCCGAGATTACCTGGGCTGTGATGCTTCCCAGGCCTCCGAAAGGCGAATGCTCTTCCACGGTGACCACCAGTTTTGCCCGCCCTGCGGCAGACAGCAATGTCTCCTGGTCCATGGGCTTTACACAATACATATCCAGCAGTCCTACACTGTAACCCCTTTCCTGCAGGATTTTCCCGGCACGGTATGCTCCGGGCACCATTTCCCCGCAGGCCACCAGCAGAATATCATCCCCTTCCATCAGCACATTGGCCTTATTCAGGGTAAATTCCATATTTTCGCCGTACACATCCTCCGTGGCGGAACGGCTCACCCGCACATAGGCCGGCAGGCTGTCCCGCAGCAGTGCCTTCGTCAGCTTCGCAGTCTGGAAGCGGTCGCTGGGCAGGTACACTCTCATATCCGGCAGCGCCGCAAAGGCAGCAATGTCCTGGCAGGAATGGTGGGTCATGCCCAATGCCCCGTAGCTGACACCGCCGCTGATGCCGATTAAAGTCACATTGGTTTTGGAATAAGCCACGTCTACCTTCGCCTGCTCATAGCTTCTGGTGGAGAGGAAACAGGCCGGTGATGCCGCAAACACCTTTTTCCCGCAGGAAGCCAGCCCAGCGGACACGGTAACCAGATTCTGTTCCGCGATTCCCATCTCCACAAACTGTTCCGGAAAGGCTTCCGCAAAAGCACTCAGTGACGCAGAACCTCTGGAATCGGAGCAGACTACCACAATATCCCTGTCCGTTTTGGCCGCTTCCAGCAATGTATCACAAATCACCTGACGATTGGTTATCTTATTCACTGCACACCTCCTCCAGCTCCCGCACTGCAGTCTCATACTGTTCTTTTGTCATCACGCCATGATGCCAGCTTTTCTGATTCTCCATAAAAGATACGCCCCGGCCCTTTACCGTGTAGGCGATGAGTACACTGGGATGCCCTTTCACGGATGCCGCCTGTTCAAATGCTTCCAGGAGCTGTCCGCAGTCATTCCCGTCCTCTACGGGAATCACATTCCAGCCGAAGGATGTGAATTTCTCACCCAACTCGTCACTGCACATGACCTCTTTTGTGGCGCCGCTGATCTGCAGCCGATTCAAGTCCACCACCGCACAGAGATTGTCCAGATGATAATGGGCTGCCGCCATCATGGCCTCGTAATTGGAACCCTCTGCCATCTCCCCGTCTCCCAGCACCACATAGGTACGGTAATCCCTGCCGTCCATCTTCGCCGCCAATGCGGTCCCCACCCCCAGGGCAAGGCCGTGGCCCAGAGAACCGGAATTCATCTCTATGCCCGGCACCTCCGTATTGGGATGACCGATAAACCGTGAGCCGTAAGCGCTGAAAGTCTCAATGGCCTCCTGCTTGTCAAAAAAGCCCTTCTCCCCCAACACCATGTACAGCGCGTCCGCACAATGCCCTTTGCTTAAGAAAAACCGGTCCCTGTCAGGGGAATCCCAGTTATCCGGAGACACAGCCATCACCCGGAAATACAATACCGTCAAAATATCGATCACGCTTAAATCACCGCCCACATGGCCCGCAGAGGAACGGTAGACTTCTTC
The DNA here is from genome assembly GCA_910587555.1 of uncultured Acetatifactor sp. GTDB lineage: Bacteria > Bacillota > Clostridia > Lachnospirales > Lachnospiraceae > Acetatifactor. Next base: position 164,120 of record CAJULV010000001.1, on the reverse strand, counting down.
TATGATATCTCTGCGCAGCCTGTAGGCTTTTCTTGTCAATTCGTCCATATTTCTTCCTTTCCGCACCGGTTCTGCTTCGCGCAGGCTCTGACTGTGGCCCTGCCTCACACCGGCCCTGCCCATGCTTCTGCCCCGCGCAGGCTCTGACTATGGCCCTGCCTCACACCGGTTCTACCCTGCCCATGCTTCTGCCCCGCACAGTGCCCTCTCCATGGTTGCTGCCCTGCCGCCGGCTGAAACGACGGCACATGCCCGCATACACAGACCGTTTCTTTCCGTACTGCTGAAATGCCTGCGGTACGGGCTGCCAGCCAAACCTTACACCCTGCTCTCGTAGCCGCACACCTTTCCCTTCACTTCATCCTCATTGTCATCATACAAATCCGGCTTCACACCTATGTACTTGCATGCCTCATACAACACAGGCACCACATCCCTGTGGATTCCCACACAGTGATGGATATAAGGCCCTTCCACCAGCTTTGTCTCCAGACGCTTCCAGTTTTTCACCTCTATCCAAACATACGTTCCCTTCGTATAGGGACCGTTCACGCCGGTTGCATTTCCCAGAAGCAGGGAATATTCTCCGTTATCCCCGTCAAAACGGCACAGTGTCATCTCTCCGTGTTTCGCCTCGGCCTCCACGGCACCGGGATGCGAAAATGCCAGCGGATAGCCGATGGTGGGCTTGCAGGACGCACAGGAAAGGGGCCAGGGTCCGCAATGCTGAAGCAGTTCCCCGTTCTCATTGTCCGGATGGCGCACGGTCCAGTCGGCGAAAAAGCTTCTGGACTCATCCATACCCGCCGCCTCCGCCAACACTGCGGTTATGGCTCCGTGAATGTCTGTCTCGCACACCACCGGAAGGCCTTCTTCATTCAGCAGGCTGTTGGCCGCACAGGGCATGATGCCAATCTCTCCCTGCAGGGCGTTCCAGCACTGAATCGCCACCGCATTGCAGCCGTAACGACCTGCCAGCGCCTGCATTGCCACCTTCAGCGCGGCCACAGTCTCCAGCTCCTTATCCCCGATGGCAATATGAAAATGCTCCCTGCAGTAGGCAACGGTTTTCGCCACCTTCGTCCCTTCCGCTTTCGCCTGTTCCATTTCCGCCTTCAGTTCCGGTATGGGGATGGGAGAAAGCTGAATATTGAATTTTTCCAGAAGCTCTCCCTCATTGCACATGGTGGACCAGAAATCAAAGGGACGGGGTCCAATCTGCAGAATCCTGGTGCTGCGGAACGCCTTCACCACATTGCAGACCGCCGTGAAATTGCGGATGCCTGCCTCAAATTCCGGGTCCTCCAGCCTGCAGTTGCACAGATAGGTAAAGGGTACGCGGAATCTCCGAAGCACCTTCCCTGTAGCAAACAGCCCGCACTGGCTGTCCCTGAGGCGCACCCCTTTTTCGTCCGGCCGCTCGTCCCTGGGTCCCCAGAGCAGCACCGGAACATTCAGCTCCTTCGCCAGTCGCGCCACCTCGTATTCTGTCCCGAAATTCCCGTGAGGGAAAAACAGGCCGTCCACCTTCTGTTCGCGGAACCTGGCTGCAATGCGGATTCTGTCCGCTTCGTCGTGGAGCAGCCCGTCCCGGGATATATCATCGATATCCACAAACTCCACTCCCATGCTCCTCAGCTTTTCCCTTGTAAGATTGGCATATTTCACCGCGTCCGGTGCTGAAAAGATGCTTCTCCTCGTGGGCGCAAACCCCAGTACAATCTTTGCCATATTCATAACCTCCTGTCGTTTTTCGGAACTCGTCATTCTCTCTAACTCTATTATTCACTTAACAAAGCTTAATATCAATTGCATATTAAGCATAATTCATTATAATCATTGACTAAATTTACTTAATTCACTATAATGAAGTAAGTAAAATATAAAATGTCCTGCAGGCAAGTATCAAGCCTGCAGATTTCCTCAATTTTCACGAAAAAGGAGGACACAGGATGTCCATTACCGCAAAGGAACTGGCGCAGGTACTGCATTTATCCGAGGCCGCCGTCTCCATGGCACTGAACGGCAAACCCGGGGTCAGCACCGCCACACGAAGAAAAGTGATAGATACTGCCAAAGAACTGGGATATGATTTCAGCCGCCTCACCGAAAAAGGCCCGCAGTCACATCCGTCCCGCGGAACACTGTATTTCATTATTTACCGGAAGCACGGCGCCGTGGTGGCCGACACACCCTTTTTTTCCCATCTGTCCCGGGGAATCGATATCGGCTGCAAAAAGCATCATTATTATCTGAATGTATTTTATCTGGATGAAGGGGAAAATCCGGAACGGCAGCTTAGAGAACTGATTCATTTCGACTGTAAGGGAATCCTGCTTCTGGGTACGGAGATGCTGGAAAACGACCTGGCGCCTTTTCTGCGGCTGCAGCTCCCCCTGGTTGTCCTGGACACCTATTTCGAGACCACAGAAGCCGATTATGTGCTGATTAATAACGCTCAGGGCGCTTACCTGGCCACCTGCCACCTGATCTCCCAGTGCAGGGAACAGCCGGGATACCTGCGCTCCTCCTACCCCATCAACAATTTTACCCAGCGTGCGGACGGATTCTACCGGGCGGTCCGCAGAAACGGCATGTCCACCTCCAACTCCAAGGTCCACTATCTCTCTCCCTCTCCGGAGGGCGCTTACGCGGACATGAAGGCGCTGCTTGCGGCCGGAGAAAAGCCTGCCCGCTGCTACTTTGCGGACAATGACCTTATCGCCCTTGGCGCCATGAAGGCTCTGAAGGAAATGGGCTACGAAATTCCCGGGGATGTGGCTCTTGCGGGCTTTGACAATATGCCTGCCTCCGCCTATACGGAACCTGCCCTGACCACCGTCAATGTGCCAAAAGAATACATGGGCGAGATGGCAGTGCTGCGTCTCGCCCAGCTGTTTGAGAATAAGGAATGCACTCCTGTGAAGCTGGAAGTCTCCACTACATTGATAAAGCGCAAAACCGTATAAAAACTACAAAATTGTAATCAAGTGTCCAGGTGGCTTAAAACCGCCTCGAACACATTGGCTGCCGCCCACAGGTTATAGCTGAACCAGGAACCGTATGGCTGGCCGTTGTCGTAGCGCTCCGTCACCAGCCCGTCAGAAGAACACCATCTCTCGGAGAGGATGCCGTAGCGCCCATAGCCTGTCTTATCCGGGTATAACTCCAGAGTCTGCATCATCCAGGCAGCGGAATCCAGCGCCCGTTCACGGTAGTAAGCATCCCCGGCAGCATCCGCCAGAAACAACAGGTCCTCATCCGCCAGCACTCCCATGGGATGGATATGGGGATTGGATACGGATGTCACGGAGCCGCCGCAGGCGTTCCAGCCGTCATTTACCGGTGGATGCTCCGGTCGGGTGGGATAGCCGTACCGCCACAGAAACTCATAACCTGCACTGCACTTCATATCCTCCAGAAACCGCGCTTCCCCGGTGTCCTCATAAAGCAGCCTGCTGCCATGGAGAAAGCTTAAGTTTCCCTCCTGATCCACTGCCTTCCAGGTATCCATGGGCGCGCCGCAGCAATCCAGGTCATATACGGAATTCCGATAATAACCATGTGCCTTCCGCGCCGCCTCCGCATAGGAAGATTCTCCCGTGAGCCTGGCCAGGTAGAGAAGCCCCGGCACAAACCAGCATCCCGCAAATCCCTCCCAGTCCAGCACCTTCTTCTCACTGGCGGAATAGGTATAGCCGAATGCCCCGTCCTCCCGCTGAAGGTAAACCGCGGTATCCAGCACCTTCCTGCAGCCCTCCAGCCATGCCTCCCGGTACGGTACGCCTTTTTTCTTCAGAAACAGTATCGTCTTCAGGATATAGTACACGGCGCTGCCCTGGGTGTAAGCGCAGTGGCAGTCCCTGCACAGGCCATAGTAAGTCCACCAGCCGTTCAGCCTGCCGCTTGGTCCCTCTCCCACAGGTGCATATAAATCCAGGAAAAATCCCGATTCCTCCCGATATCCTGCCACGATCCTGTCAATCATTTCCTCCCCGGACAGCGCCTGTGCCAGCTTCTCCTCCGTGCCCAGCGCCTGGTTTTCCTCTAACCGGGTCCGCTCCGGCTTCACGTCCTCGGTCGAAGCCTGCGCCGGATTCCCTTCCGCTTCCAGAGCCTGATTTTCCTCTAACCGGGTCTGCCCCAACTTCACGTCCCCAGACGAAGTCTGCGCCGGATTCCCTTCCGCTTCCAGAGCCTGATTTTCCTCTAACCGGGTCTGCTCCAACTTCACGTCCCCAGGCGAAGCCTGCGCCGACCCTCCCAGAAGATATCGGCTCTCCACCAGGGGATACGCCAGAATCGCACCGCCTGTCCAGCCGATTTCCACCACATTCCTCCAGGGCTTCAGTTCCCTGTCTTGAAAGGGCCTGCATTTCCTGTTGGTATATTCCCCTGATGCCTTGTCGTAATTCAGGCAGCAAAACGCGTCCAGCATGGCCTCGGCTGCCTGCCGGAAGGTTTTTCCGAAGGACGGACGCACATGCCGTTTCTCATATTCCCTCCGCACGATCTCGTGAATGTCCGTCCTGCCCCTGCCCGCAAGCGCATAAATCCGCCCTGTGGCAGAAGCCTTTCTTCCCCGGCTCCCCGCAGCAGCAGCAGGAACGGAACGATTCAGGAATGTTACGGGTTCGTTGGTATACCCCAAGGTCACACCAAAGCTGTCCGGCAGCGCCGCGAAGAGTCCGTTTTTCAGATAGGAACCGTCTTCCCTGCCCTCTTCCTCCGAATAGGGATCCACGGATACCGCAGCCGTCCCCCTTTTACAGCAGAGGGCGGACAGCGGCATGGCAGCCCTGTCAGCACGGAATTCCCAATAGGGAGAACAGAACGCCGCTTCCGGATGCGCTTTCGTCAGCAGCGGAAATTCCCCGATGCGCACCTCCTCCGCATGGTTGTCACCGTAGATATTGCAGGGGATTACATGATAATAATCCTCCTCCCCGGACAAGGTAACCTCCATCTTCATCCGGGTATCATAGGAAGCCTCAAATGCCATGCTGAACGCCGTTTCCTCTTCTCCCTTCTGCTTAAAAAACGCCTGATACCTGAACTGCGCTGTCCGGAAATCACAGCCTGCCTCCGTGTAGCATTCCTCCGGTATGGGAATCCAGATTTCATTTTTACCGTAATAGAATTTTATATTTAACGTAAATCCGTTTTTTCTCAAAATCATGCCTTTACCCTTACCTGTTCCGCACCTGCGCTTTCTTCTTCCGGCCGACGTTACCGCCTGCCCTCTTCCGATTTTTCCGCAGGCACGCTCTCCTCTTTTTCCCCTGCCATTGCGCTGCCCCGCGTCATCTCCCGCCTAATCACCGCCGTACCAACACACGCCGGGCCGGCTCATCCCCTGCGGTAGCTTACCTCCCACTGTCCGGAACCGCAGCGGGCAATGAAAATTCCGTCCTCGGAGGCGAATTCCAGCCCTTCCGACCTGACCTGGCATGCCCCCTTCTCCAGGCGAATCTCCGCTGTGGTATTATGAGGGACGGTAATCAGAAGCCTGCGGACATCCTTGTCCCCTTCCCCCTTTTCCCACCGGACCTTCAGCATACCGTACATACTCTCGCAGGCACCTTCCGCGAAGTCGAAGGCATCTCCTGTCTGAGGGCTGATAATGGAATGACGGTACCCCGGCTCCCTTTCATCCGTTTCCATTCCCAGAACCACCCGGTACAGCCAGTCGCCTACAGCCCCGTAGGCATAATGGTTGAAGGAATTCATGTCCGGACTCCACATGGTGCCGTCCGGCTTCAGCCCGTCCCAGTGTTCCCAGACGGTGGTTGCCCCCATTTTCACCTGGTAGAGCCAGGAGGGGAAGTCCTCCTTTAACAGAAGCTCATATGCCTCCTTTACATAACCGCTGCGGCTGAGAGCATGGCAGAAATACGGCGTTCCCACAAAGCCCGTCACCAGATGCCCCTCTTCCTTTTCAAGCAGCTCCACAAGCCGTTTTCCGACCCGTTCCCGAAAAACCTCCGGCACCAGGTTAAAATACAACGCCACAATGTGGGCAGTCTGGGTCTGTGCCGTCATAACCCCATCGTCCGTAAAAAAGGTCTTCCGGAATTTCTCCGCGATTTTTTCATACAATGCGCCATATTCTGCCGCGTCCGCCGTCCTTCCCAGGATATCCGCGATTTTTGCAAAAAGCCCTGTGGAATAGGCAAAATACGCCGTACAGGTCAGGTCGTTGGGCGTGGCGCCGAAATAACTCCCCTCCTCCGCGTCCAGAGCCACCCAGTCCCCAAACTGCAGCTTATAATTCCAAATATAATCCACAGAGTGGTCCTTCATGAAGCCAATCCACTTTTTCATACTCTCATACTGCTCTTCCAGTATGGTTTTGTCGCCGAAGACAAGATACATGGTCCATGGGTTAATGACCGCCACGTCCGCCCATGCCGCCGCCGAATGGGTTCCCTGGGACAGCAGCCAGTCATCCTTTTCCTTCCCGCTGATGATATCCGGCACCACATGCGGCACCCCTCCCTCCGGCGTCTGGTCCGCCGCCACATCCTTCAGCCATTTTCGGAAAAACGTATAGGTATTCATAAGGTAGCAGGCCGTCCTGCAGAAAATCTGGGCATCTCCTGTCCAGCCTACCCTTTCATCCCGCTGGGGACAGTCTGTGGGAATATCCAGAAAATTTCCCTTCAGCCCCCAGAGGATATTTTCCTGCAGCCTGTTTACCAGAGGATGGGAACAGCGGAAGGTCCCTGTCTGCTCCATCCTGGAATACAGCACATAGGCCGAAAAATTCTCCCGCTTCGGCACTCCCGGCCATGCCAGCACCTGTACGTACCGGAATCCCATATAGGTAAAGTGCGGATGGTATTCCTCCGTTTCTCCGCCTTTGCAGATATAATGGATCTCCTGCCTGGCAGAACGCAGGTTTGCCGTATATACATTTCCGTCGGCGTCCAGCGTTTCAAAGCATTTCAGTACAATCTCGCTGCCCTCATCTGCCTGCACCCGAAAATGAACCCAGCCTGTCAGGTTCTGCCCGAAATCAATCACGGTTTCCCCCTTTGGAGTCACCAGCCCTTCCTCCGCCTGCCGGCATTCCATCTTCTGCACCTTGCAGCCGGCCTGGGCCGTAAGCGCCTCTCCGGGAAAAGAAATCGCCTCTGCCGGACTCCAGCCCCGGGACCCAGCACCGTTTTTGCACACTGCTTCCTTCCCGTCTGTCCCCGTATCGGTGCCACAGCCATCTGCCCCGCCGGGCCAAACCTCCCGCTCCAGACGGGCATCGTAGCACTCCCCGTCGTAAATCTCCGAAAAAGTAACCGGCCCGGGCCGCCCCTGCCAGCTTTCATCCGTCACGAACACTTCCTCCCGGCCGTCCTCATACCGCACTGTCAGCTGCATCAGAAATGCCGTCCGTGTACCGTAATTGTTTCTCAGCAACAGAAAGCCCATCTTCCCCTTATACCAGCCTGCCCCCAGCATGGCGTCCAGCCTGTTTTCTCCCTCTTTTAGAAGGTTTGTCACATCGTAAGTCTGATAACACAGGTGCTTGTGGTACGAGGTCCATCCAGGAGCCATTTCGTCTTCTCCCACCTTTTCCCCGTTGATGAAAAAACGATATAACCCAAACGCTGTTACGCACACGCAGGCATATGACACCCTGCCGTCTATCCTGATCTGCTTTCTCAGACAGGTACTGCCTGATTTCCCGCTGTCCGCTTCCTTCTCCGCCGTGATAAACGCCGCCCGCCATTGGCCCTGCTCCAAAATGCCCGTCACAAAGGACGCCGTCTCGCTGTAAGGGCTCTCCTCCACCCCGTCGCTGACCCGCACCCGCACAAAATATTCCGTGCAGGAACGCAGCTTCACTCCGGAACCGCGTACCCCTGCGGCCTCCTGCTCCCCGCGGCCTTCCCGGCTCCCGGCATCTTCTCCCGCAGCAGCAGCCCCTCCATATGCCGGAACCTCAACGTGAACGGATTCCCGGCTCTCCACGACCCCGCTGTCATAGATAAGCCTTTCAAACTGCGAATCCTCTGCAATCTGCAGCCGATAGGCTTTCTGAACCACATTTTTCCTGTCACTTTCCAGCACCCATCCAAACCAGGGAAGTCCCCCCAGCCCCACAGGATGCTCCAGATATTCCATTCTGATTTTTACCGCCCGCAGCATATGATTCCCTCCTGTTTTATCATTCCCTGTCTGTCCTCACCGCACCATCGCCCACGGCGCAGCGCCCGTCCGGAGCCATGGCATGATTACCATGAACCAATGACTGCCTGAAACATGCCAGCGCATTTTCCAACGGTTCCGGATGGAAGCAATGCCCGCCCTGTCTCACATCATGGATCAGCAAATGCCCTTTTCCGTATCTCTCGTATGCTTCCCGCACAATTGCTGTCTGCTCCCGCACATTTGCCATTCCCCTCGGACCGTTCAGGCTGTCCTCCCTGCAGGACTGAATCAACAGCGGGCGGGGCGCAATCAGAGACCCAATATCCCCCATATCCACATGCTCAAACAAATGCGGTACGTAATTGCAGCTGCAGTTGCCGTTTAAAGTCAGCAGTGAATCCCTGTAGCCGTACAGATAGCCGCTGATAACGGCCTGCCTGACCCTCTCGTCTAAAGCGGAGGTCCACAGGGCCTGCATGCCTCCGCCGGAAAAGCCGATGCAGCCCAACAGCCCGGTGTCCCACTCATCCCGCTCAAATATATAATCAATCAGGCGCATGGCGTCCCAGACAAACATGCCGATAACCGTCTCCCCCAAGGGTTCCGCCATATGAGACAGCTGAAAGCAGGTGCTGCCGGTAACATGCGCATCCGAATCCCCCTGCATCGCCTCATCCCTGCGCTCTCCAAAGCCCCTGCAGTCCGGGCACAGCGCCACATACCCCATCCTGGCAAGCCGCATTCCGTAATCATAATGAAACAAATCAATTTTTTCCCGAACTGCGGGAATATCATAGCAGCCCGCCACACTGTATTTACCGCCGCTCATATGTCCGGGAAAGGCGATAAAGCACGGCTTCCTGCCGCCTCCCTCCGGAATCAATATATACACCGGCATATATGTTTCCGGTTCCACCTGAAGAATCACCTTTTCCCGAATGATGCCATTTTCGACTTTCTTCGTTTCTTCAATGACAGGATTCAGGGGACATTTCTCCATATACCCCAATCCAATCAGCTTCCCCAGTATCTCCCGTTCCCTGTTCTGCCACATGCGGAATTCATCCAATGAATTTCCCCTGAAGGCGTCCCCTCTGGCGTATCTGTCATACTTCGCCAGCATCCCCTTCAGGCTTCCATGGTATTTGTTACCGTAAGCACGACCTGAGACATGGTTTTCCCTTTCAGTATCAGGCGCTTTCTCCAGCCACTCCCACTTATCTACATTTTCAATGTCAAGCGCCTCTCCCTCATACCCGGACAACTCCACGTTTATCAGAACCGCTTTCTCCGCATTCCTGATAAAGATGCCCTTCCTGCTGCATTTCTCACAGCCGGACATCATGGCAGCCATTCCCTCAGACGTATTCTCCGCAAAGGCAATTCTGACATTCTCCATCCGGATACTCTCAATGGGCGCTTCGGGCAGCCCGTAAAAATAAACCCCTGCAACATGGCAGTCCCTGCAGGACACATTCCGGATAACTATGTCCCCCACTCCGGGCGTGCGTTCATCTACGGGCAGTTTCTCTTTGGACGACACATAGTCGGACTTTCCGTCCGGATCGCAGTAATAGAAGCAGTTAATTACAAAAGGGGTGGGCACGCCTTCCATTGTAACCCCATCAAATACGATCCCCCTCAGCCGGGAGTCCTCTCCCCTGCCGCGCCTGGTTTTTACCCGCAGTCCCCTGTCCGTATTCACGAAACGGCAGTTACGGACCACAATATTGTCCACACCCGCCCCAATCTCACTGCCGATGGTGACACCGCCATGCCCCTTCTCCATGAGACAGTTATGAATCAAAATATCCCTGGAGGGCGTTTTATATGTTTTTCCCATATAAAGCTTGCCTGATTTCACGGCAATACAGTCGTCACCCACGGAAAAGAATACGCCGGCTATCTGCACGTCCCTGCAGGATTCCGGGTTCAGGCCGTCCGTATTGCAGGAGCCTTCCGGAGACTCTATGTGCAGGTCATAAAATTGTAAATGCTCCGAAAAATACGGATGCAGGTTCCAGGCAGGGGCATTCCTCACCGTAATCCCCTGTACCACAATATTTTTGCAGTGATTGAAAAACATCATTCGGGGCCTTGCCGGTGTCCCTCTCAATTTCCCCTGTGTCCACCAATTCTCAAAATCCGCATTTCCTTCCAGTACCCCCTGGCCGCATATGACTACATTCTCAACATACATCCCGGTAAGGATACCCGTATAGGAATCCACAGGCTCTCCCTCCCAGGAGGCAGGCAGAAACTCTCCTTTTCCGTCACTGCAGGCGATTCTTCCCGGAAGCACCGGCAGCCTGCTGCTGTCCGGAATAGCGGACAACACTGCATCCTTCGCGATTTCCAATGTGATATCGCTCTTCAGGAACAGGTTTGTGAACCGAAAGACACCGGCGGGAATCCGTACACGGCTCCCCGGCGGACAGGTCAGAATCGCCGCCTGTATATATGCGGTCTCGTCCGACACGCCGTCCCCTCTCGCCCCGAAATCCTTCACATTCAGAACTGCAAATTCTTTTTTCGTACAAACCGCAGCCTCTTCGCTGCACACGCCGCCTCTTCTGAGCTGAATTCCGTACAGCGTATCCGGTTCTAAATTGTAAATTGTCTCTACTGTTTTGCAGGAAGTAAAGCGATATATCCCGTTCAGCCAGACCTCATATGTTTCTGTGCTGTAATCCGCCCCCGCATCCGTCACCTGAAACACCAGGCTTCTGGACTCCGCAAACAATATCTGCATCCCTATCCCGCGATTCATACACAAAGCCGACATCTTATACCCCTGTTATCCTCTCCGATTTTCCCGTTTCTCCTGCATTCCCGACATAGCCGGAGTTCGGATCACAGAAACTGCTGTGCTACTTCCCCTTCTGCAGATTCCATAGCGTTATTATTCACTTAATACGGCTTAATATCAATGTTATATTTAGTATTTTCCGGCTTTTTCAGTACTTAATTTACTGAATGTCAATGAAACGGCGGAATTTGGTTCCCATCCATTACTGATTCTCCTCCAGAAGCAGCTGCTAAAGCAAAATCCACCGTTCTTTTCACCGCAAACTGATAATTGTAATCTCCCCTCTCCATGGTGGTTTCGTACAACAGCCCATAGTGCGGCTTCACTGTCACCACATTACATATTGGCTGCTGCAAACCCGCTTTAACAGGCCTTCGTCAAAAGTTTCCTTCTTTTATTGTGCATTACTTTTCCCGCATTGTCAACCAAACGCAGCAAAATCCATCAACGTAAAAAGGCCCCGGCTTGCACCGGAACCTTTTTACTATTTCTTATGAGGGGGGAGATAGTGAGTTCATCAACTATCTGATATCTATCATACAGTCAAAATGTGTCTAAAATGTGTCCATTTTATTATTTATCTCTAAAAACTATAAACTCCGTCATAAAATATTATTTCCTGCTGCACTCTCCGCCCAGTTCGTTCAGAATTCCCCGGTATACCAGGGACCGCACTGCCGGCGGCTCTGTATCAGGAAAGCCGTCAGATGTCACCGCCATCATATAAATCAGCAGATGCGAAAACAGGCAGTGGCTCATATAATCCACCGGAAGATCCGTCCTCAGCTCGCCCCTTTCCATACCCCGGCGCATAACCTCCGCAAACACGTTTACAGGCAGATAGGGTGCAAAGGCCTCCTCCTGCATTCTCTTCCGAAGCCCGCGGTTAAAATCGGAATTATCTGTCATCATATGAAGAAACCTGGAGAAACAGTTTTTATGGTACTCTCGCTTTTCAACCTCCGTCAACAGAAAGTCAAGCTGCTCCCGAAAGCCGTCCAGCTCCTCCAACGTCTCTTTCAGCCACCCAAACATGCAGCGCATCTGGTACAAAATGGCGCAGGTCACGATTTCCTCCTTTGAGTCAAAATACTCATATGCCGTGCCTTTCCCGATCCCGGCCCGCTCGGTAACCGCGGAAACCCGGATGTCTCCTGCCTCCGTTCCCTCTTCCAGCATCTGGATTACCGCTTTGTATATGCCGCAGACCTTGGGCGGCAGCTGACGGATATCTTCCATACCGCTTATTTTTCCCATCCCTTCTACCTCCTGCGGTTCCGCTGCCGCTCCTGTGGTTTCCGTGCGGTATCCGGCAGTTTACGGCTCATCTCCTGCGTTTTTTCCATTTCCTGTCCGCTTCCCGGCAGCTGTTCCTGTTTGACCAGGCATTTCTGTTCGCTTCCCGGCAGCTGCTCCTGTTCGACCAGGCATTTCTGTTCGCTTCCCGGCAGCTGCTCCTGTTCGACCAGGCATTTCTGTTCGCTTCCCGGCAGCTGTTCCTTGAAAAACACCGAACTGCTTCGTTTCTCCTTCTTTTCACGGATAAAAACATCATAAATACACGGTATTACAATTAATGTCAGCAGCGTACCGTAGGTCAGCCCGCCGATGGTTACCACCGCCATGGGCTTCGCCATCTCGGCTCCCATGTCGCTGCTGAATACCATGGTGGACAGCGCCAATATGGTAGTCAGGGCAGTCATCAGCACGGGACGAAGCCTGGTGCGTCCGGCAGTGAGGATTGCCTGATGCTTCTCCATACCGTTCTCCCGCAGCTGGTTCATATAGTCGATAATCACAATACCGTTATTGACGATAATACCTGCCAGCATGACAAAACCAATCATGGCGATGACGCTGACCTCGCTGCCGCTGACATAGAGTCCCATAAAGCCCCCGGTAAAGGCAAGTGGAATGGTAAACATAATGATAAAGGGCGACAGCAGGGACTGAAACTGGGCCACCATGATCAGGTACATAAACAGCACCGCCAGCACCAGCATCAGCATAATCTGTTCCATGGCATCCATAATCGTCTCGTTTTCACCGGAGGACACCAGGCGATACCCGGGAGGCAGTTCGTAGCCCGCCAGCTTCCCGTCCACTGCAGACGCAACCTGGCCTACATTATAACCTTCCGCAATGGCCGCGGATACCGCTACATACCTGGTCTGATCCGTACGGCTGATAGAATGAAGCGCTTCGGTCGTCTCGAACCGCGCAATTTCCGCCAGGGGCACTTTCACACTTTCCCCTCCCTCGCCGGTGCCGTCCAGCTCCAGCTTCTTTACCAGCTCTCTGGTCAGTTCGATATCATTTCCATTCATGACGTATACATTGTAGTCTTTGTCGGCAGATACCAGCGTGGTGGCACTGGTGGCCTCTGCCAGCTTTGTATACAGCTGGGCATACACCTGTGCCACCGTAAGACCGTAATGCACTGCCTCGTCCCTGTCAATCATAATGCGCAGCTCTTCGTCCGCGTCCTCGAGCCCGTCACTGACCTCCGCAGTACCTTCCACGCTTTCCACAATAGCAGCCACTTCCTCCGCAATACGCCGCAGCGTATCCAGTTCGCGCCCCCTTACCTGAATGGAAATGCCGCTTCCGCCCATGGCGCTCATGTCCATGCTGGAAGTGTCGATGGTAATCTCCGCCTCCAGTCCCTGCGTCTTCTCCCTGATAAGCGCGGCAATCTCCTCATTGCTCATGTCCTTGTCTTCTCTCGCCACCACGTAGATTGTGGCGGAATTTGTACTGCCGCCCCCGCCGCCCATAAGCGACATATTGGAGCTGCCGGACATGGCGCCCACATTCTGCACATCTTCTATGGAGAGAATTGCGTCCACAACCTGGTTCGTCACTTCGCCGGTTTCCTCCAGGGAGGCGTCCTCAGACAGTTCCACGTTCACCGTCAGCTGTGTGGAATCCATATCCGCCATAAAGGCAATCCCGTTGGTAAAGGCCAGGGCTATACTGCCTGCCAGCAGCACCACTACCAGGACAAGGACAAGGGGCTTCACCTTCAGAGACAGTGCAAGCAGCTTCTCATATCCCCCTGCCAGGCCTCCAAAGAACCGGCTCTCCTTCTGTTCCTTCATCCGTACCAGCATCTTTGAAGACATGGCGGGAACCACCGTCAACGCGATCAGCAGACTGGCAAGCAGCGAATAGGCAATGGTCAGCCCCATATCCACAAACAGCTGCCTGGTAATGCCCTCCGTAAATACGATGGGCAGGAAGACACATACGGTAGTCAGTGTGGAAGCCATGATAGCTCCGGCCACCTCGCCGGCTCCGGCCATGGCAGCCTCCCTGACGGAATATCCTTCCCCTCTCAGGCGGTAGATATTCTCGATGACCACGATGGAATTGTCCACCAGCATACCGATACCCAGCGCCAGACCCGACAGGGATATGATATTCAGTGTCACACCGCTGAAATACATGCATACAACCGCCGTCACCAGGCTGATGGGAATGGAAAACGCCACCACAAGCGTAGGCCGCAGATCCTTCAGAAATACCAGCAGTATCAAGATTGCCAGGCCGGCGCCAAACAAAATATTGTTGACGATGGAATCCATCACCAGGTCGATGTAGATTCCCTGATCCATCAGCGTAATCAGGGACAAATCCTCATTTTCCGCCATCATCTCCCCGAAACGCTCTCCCAGAAGGTCGGATACCTCTCCGGTGGAATAGCCTGTCTGCTTCTGGATAGTCAGCATGATGCCGGCACTGCCGTCCACATTGGCGTAAATCTCATTGGAATTGTCCGTATAAAATACATCCGCCACATCTCCCAGTTTGACTACAGGAACACCGTCCATATGCATATCCATCAGCGGAAGTTCCTTCAATTCCTCCACGGTGGAAGGCTTATCCCCCACACGCACCATATAGCTGACGCCCTCTTCCGTCACATACCCGGCGGGCATGGAAAAGTTCTGGGCAGTCAGGAGGTTTTTAATGGTATCCACCGTGAGGACCTTGCTCATATCCGCCTGCTCATAAGCGGATTCCCGGGCATCCTCCAGCTGCTTCTCCCCCTCCTCAAGCTGCTCCTGTGCCTCCTTCAGCTGCTCTTCACCGCTCTTAATCTGCTCCAATGCAGCATCCAGCTGGCTTTCCGCCATTTTCATCTGGTAATCGCCCATGGCAATCTGGGAGCTGGCTTCCGCAAATCCCAGCGCAGCCTCCAGCTGGCCCTTCTCCACCTCTACCAGGCCGGCGTTCACCATGGACAGCTGTTCCTCCAGCGTACTCAGCGTCTGGCCGGCCATCGCCTCATAGGCTGCCAGTCCCATGCCGGCGGTGACGGAATTTAAAGCGTCCTCCAGTTTCTCCCGCTGGGCCACAATCTCGTTGGAACCTCCCTGGGACACCAGCGTCAGTACCGCCGCCACAGAGACAAAATTCCCGCTGTCCGCCCAGTCTGCCGCTTCCAGCTGCGCAATCAGGCCGTCCAGCTGCGCATCCGTCCCTTTCATCTGGGAGATGATTTCGCTTCCCAGATAGGCCGATTTCAATTCGTTGATTTCCTGGCGGATCCTGGCTTCCTCCTCCGGGTTTGGATTCTCGCCATAGATGCTGTCATATAACGCCTGATACGCACACAGATACCGCTCCGGTGCGTTGATGATAATATCCGTAAGCCCGTTGATCTGTTCTATGCCTGCACTCAGCTGCCTGGCTGTAGCCAGATTGGTAGTCAGGTTCATCTTGGCGGCTTCCAGATCCGCTTTGGCTGTCAGCAGATCCTTCTTGGTGTCGGCCAGGGCCTGGGACGTCTCCGCTTTCTTCTGATCCAGCTCTTTCTTCCCGTTCTCCAGTTCCGCCTTACCGTCCGCAAGCTCTTTTTTATTCCTGTTGATCTCCGCCCTGCCGTCCTCCAGCTCCGCCCTGCCGTCCTCCAGCGCTTTACGGCCGTCCTCCAGTTCTTTCTCCGCATCCTTCATCTTATCGTCCACTGCGGCAAAAACCTTCTCGTTGACAGCATCCACCTTCTCCTGGCGGATGACAACATTCACACTCTCCTCCAGCAGGCCGGTTGCACTGACACTGGCCACGCCCTCAATGCTTTCCAGCTCCGGCATCACCGATTCCTGAACATATGTACTGATCTCCGCATTGTCCATGCCTTCCACACCCACTGCCGCAATCATAATCGGCAGCATGTCCGGGTTCAGCTTCATGATAACAGGATTTCCGATGGCGTCGTCCCAGTAGCTCTTAATCTGGTCCAGGCTCTCCCTGATTTCCAGGGAAACCGCATTCATATCCGCCGTCTGGGCAAATTCCAGGACGACCATGGAATAGTTCTCGTTGGACACGGAACGGATGCTCTCTATGTTGCTCACCGTGGCCATGGACGCCTCCACAGGCTGCGTCACCGCCATCTCTACCGTCTCGGGGCTTGCACCTGGATAGGTGGTCATAACGATTACATAGGGAAGACTGATGTTCGGCAGCAGATCCGCCGTCATCCTGGTGAAGGACACCACGCCCAGAATGATCGCAAGAACCACGCCTACCAATACCGTATAAGGCTTTTTTACACTGAACTTCGATATCATGCCTGCTCCTCCTGCCGTCCGACCAGTCGGTCGGTTTTACCTCGTTGATTATATGCCCCTGTTCAGTGTCATGTCAATATACGAAATCTTTCCCTTTTCTAAAAAAAATATAAAACCTCACACCCTTTTCCGGATCTTCGATTTCAGCCTCTGCAGCGCGTTGTCCGTGGATTTCTCGTCCCGCCCCAGCACCCGGGCGATCTGGCTGTAACTCATGCCTGTGAGATACAGGTCAAGCACCTGCTTTTCAAACTCGCTCAGTTCCTCCTCAATCATTTTCTCCAGATCGGCTACCCGCTCCTTATCCAGGAACATTGCCTCCGGGTTCCGCTCGCTCCTGTCGGCCAGAAACTCCGCCAGGTTCACGCCTTCCCTGTCGTCGCCGGAGCCTTCCCCATACAGGGGTATATAAGTATTCAGCGGGACATGCTTCTGCCTTCTGGAAGCCTGCACCGCCGTATACATCTGCCGGTTGATGCACAGCTCCGCGAAAGTGCTGAAGCTGGCGTCCCGCCCCATGTCATAATCCCGAACCGCCTTGAACAGCCCTATCATGCCCTCCTGAATTAGGTCCTCGCTGTCCGCCCCCAGGATAAACATGGATTTGGCCTTGCTGCGCACCAGGTTCTTGTATTTATCACAGATGTAATCCATGATGGCAGTCTCTCCCCGGCGAAGGCGGTCAATCAGTTCGTCGTCATTACATTGTCGGTAATTCAGATATCTGTCTGCCATATGTCCTTCTCTTTTCTGTTTTCAAACAAGCGCAAAAGGATGCCGCCTTATGTCAGTTCAGGCGCTGTCTCACGATTTCATAGGCCAGTACGCCCGCCGCAACGGAAGCGTTCAGGGAATCGATATTCCCTCTCATGGGGATTGCCGCGGACAGGTCGCATTTCTCTTTCACCAGCCTGCTCACACCCTCCCCCTCGCTGCCGATTACCAGTCCCACAGGGCCTTTCAGGTCAAGCCGATACATGGGCGTCCCCTCCATATCCGCGCAGACGAACCACAGGCCCTGCTTTTTCAGGTCCTCGATGGTTTTCCCCAGGTTGGTGACCTTTGCCACCGGGGTATAGTTCAGTGCGCCGGCGGAGGTTCTGGCTACGGTAGATGTCAGCCCCACCGCACGGTTCTTCGGGATGATGACGCCGTGGGCGCCCGCCAGGTTGGCGGTCCGTATGATGGCGCCCAGATTGTGGGGATCCTCGATATTGTCCAGCAGTATGAGGAACGGCGGCTCCTTCTTCTCTTCGGCGGCCTGCAGAATATCCTCCACAGACGCGTACTCATAAGCTGCCGTCACCGCGATGACGCCCTGATGCCTTCCCGTTTCCGACATCTGGTCCAGGCGCTCCTTTTCCACATATTTTATCATGGCTGATTGTTTCTGCGCTTCTCTCTTAATGGACAGGACCGGGCCGTCATGGCAGCCGTCCTGAATATAAAGCCTGTCCACCGGCCGGCCGGACCGGAACGCTTCCATGACGGCATTGCGTCCCTCTATTACAGATCCGTCGCCGATTTCCCCCATATCCGCTTCCGTCCTGTTGTTCCATTCCGCCGCTGCCTTTCCCTTCGCGTCCTCTCTGCCGTGTCTGTCCCTGCCGGCAGCTGCAGTTGTCCTTTCTCCGGGTCTTTTAACCGCTTTGTCCTCCGGCCTGTAACCGGGTTTTCTGCCTGCTTTTGTCTCCCTCTGAAAGCCGGGCTTCTTCCCTGTTTTACCTGCCGCTCTTCCGGGCGCCATACGCCTGCCGCCTGCTTTGTCTTCCCTGTATGCCATCTCTCATTCTTCCTTTCCTAAATATCAACAGTTCCTTAAATCTCCATACCCGCCAGTGTAATTCCTTTTTTCACCAGCTCTATGGCACGCTCCGGATTGTCGGCCAGATACAGATAACCGATGACCGCCTCAAAGCCTGTAGCCATCAAATACTCTGACATGCTGGCGTTTTTGGCAGTTGTGTGTGGTTTTGAATTCTTCCCTCTACGGTAAACCGTTTTTTCTTCTTCCGTCATTTCATCCATCAGGAACTCTGCCATTTTTGCCTGTGCCGGCGCACTGACATATTTTACGGTGAGCCGGTGGAGTTCATTGACGGGGCGGTTCCCTTTTCCCACCACAACCGTGCGGATAATCAGATCGTAAACCACATCCCCGATGTAGGCCAGCGTCAGGCCGGAGTAAGTGCGGATGTCCTGCTTTTTTCCCGGAAATGCGTCCGCAATCATCCGGAGAAACGCCTTCCCGCTTATATGCCCTTCCCTTACACCCTCTTCCACTTCACGCCCTCCCTGGTATCCTCCAGGAGGATCCCCTTCTCCAACAGCTCTGCCCGGATTTCATCGGCCCTGGCGAAGTCCTTCTCCTTCTTGGCCGCCTTCCGCTCCTCTATTTTCTCCAGGATATAGCGCTCCATGTCTCCGTCCACCTTTTTCCCCGCTTCCATCTCTGCATGAGCGGTGACCAGGTCCAGGGACAGAACCCTGTCGAAGTCTTCTGCAAGGGCATATTTGGTGGCATCCGCCATGTCCTCCTTCAGCATGTCATAAAGTACCGTCAGCGCCATGGAGGTATTCAGGTCGTCACAGAGAGCCTCCTGAAACTTCTGCTTATAGGCGGCAAATTTCTCCCTGTCCACCACATTGCCCCTGTTTTCTTCGGAATGTACCTCTTCCATTTTCAGACTGCCGATACGCTTCACCAGCTTCTCATAAGCGGCTACCGTGTTGTCCAGTGTCTCATAAGAGAATTCCAGAGGCTTTCGGTAATGGGACTGGAGGCAGAAAAAGCGGTACACCCTTGGGTCATAGCCTTTAGACTCCAGCAGTGACAGCGTGAGAAACTCCCCCTTGGATTTGCTCATTTTACCGGTTTTATCCGTGAGATGGTGTACATGGAACCAGTAATTGCACCACTTATGCCCCAGATAAGCCTCGCTCTGGGCGATTTCGTTGGTATGGTGGGGGAAAATATTGTCCACGCCGCCGCAATGGATATCCATATATTCACCCAGATGCTTCATACTGATGCAGGAGCATTCAATATGCCAGCCCGGATAGCCCACTCCCCAGGGGCTTTCCCATTTCAGGGCCTGGTCTTCGAACTTGGATTTGGTAAACCACAGCACGAAGTCATTGCGGTTCTTCTTGTTGGCATCCTCCTCCACATCGTCGCGGACCCCCACCAGAAGCTCCTTCTCGCTCTGAGAGGAAAAAACATAGTAGTCTTCAAGCTTGGATGTGTCAAAATACACATTGCCGCCTGCCAGGTAAGCGTAGCCTTTCTCCAGAAGTGCCTCCACCATATGGATAAACTCCTGAATGCAGTTGGTGGCGGGTTCCACCACGTCAGGCGTCTTGATATTCAGCTTTGCGCAGTCGCTGAAAAAGGCATCCGTATAGAACCCGGCGATTTCCATCACGGTCTTGTGTTCCCGCTTGGCACCCTTGAGCATCTTATCCTCCCCGGTATCCGCATCTGAGGACAGATGTCCCACATCCGTGATGTTCATCACCCGCTTCACGTCATACCCCACATAGCGCAGGGCCTTCTCCAGCACATCTTCTTCAATATAGCTGCGCAGATTGCCGATATGTGCAAAATGATAGACCGTAGGGCCGCAGGTGTACATGGCCACCTTCCCCTCCTCATTGGGGACGAATGTCTCCACCTTCCTGTTCAGCGTATTGTAAAATCGTAATCTGTTTTCCATTTTTTCTCCTTTCTTCCCGCCCGAGCGGGACTGTTTTTATAAACCGTTGTTCTTACGGCTTTTCCGGCCGCAAAGAGCAGCCCTTGTGAGACAGCCGGCTGCATGTGAGTTACCGCGTTTTCTCTTTCTCCAGCGCCTGCAGCCTGTTTTCCAGTTCCAGAATACGGTTCGCCATCTCCGCGTTGACGCGCTGCAGGCCGGCGATATCCTCCTTCACCGGGTCCGGCAGGTCGGTCTGGTTCATGGTTTCCTGGGGAAGCGCCATATTGTTTCGCTTCACCACCCGCCCCGGCACCCCCACCACCGTGGAGCCGGAGGGTACTTCGCTTAAAACCACGCTTCCCGCGCCGATCTTGGAATTATCCCCGATGGTGAAAGAACCCAGAACCTTGGCTCCCGCGCTGATCATCACATTGTTTCCGATGGTGGGATGGCGCTTCCCGTGTTCCTTGCCGGTCCCCCCCAGCGTCACGCCCTGATAGAGGGTGACATTGTCCCCGATAACGGTAGTCTCCCCGATAATGACGCCGTTTCCGTGGTCAATAAAGAAACCCTTTCCGATCTTTGCGCCGGGATGAATCTCGATGCCCGTCTTGCGCACCCCTCTCTGGGAAACCCACCTTGCCCAGAAATAATGCCCTTTCCGATATAGTTTATGGGCGATGCGATAATGAAGCATCACTTTGAAGCTTGGATACAGAAATACTTCCATGGCGGAATGAATCGCCGGGTCCCGCTCCCTGACAATCCGGATTTCTTCCGTAATATTACTGATCATTCCCATACAGCCACTTCCTTTTTCCTCATTTTAAACCCGGCGGAAACACGGTTCGCCCTGCCGGGCCTTTTACGGCAAACAAAAACGCGGCAAATCCATCCCTAGAGACGAATTTATCCGCGGTTCCACTCTGCTTAGAGGCTTACGGCCCCTCCCTCAACGCGTTTAACGCACGCCTACGAATCTGCCTACACTTCCCCTGTCCGCGGTACGCCCATGTACCGGGACATTGTACGACGGAACCCCCTTTGGAATCCCCGTCGCCACCTTGTTCGGCAGACCTGCTCCCGGATGCACTTCCCTTTCCCCCGGCGAGAGCTGCTCCCAGCTATTAACAGCCCCTCTCTGACGCCTTGCCGGAGCGGAATCCTCCTGCGATCCGTCCGCCCCTCGGAAAAGTACTCTCCCCGTTCCCTGCATTTGACTTAATCCCTACCCAGAAATTGCCTTTAAGCATCCCTATATAACAGAATATGCAAAAATTTGAAATCTGTCAATGACTGAATACAAAATTTACGATTTCCCTAGGCCTTGGGACACCCGCCGCAGCCTCCGCAGCCCGATGGGGCGCCCAGCTCATACGGTGAGGCCAGAAGGCAGACGGCCTGCGCGGAAATGCCCTCGCCGCTTCCCGTAAAGCCCAGGCCCTCCTCTGTGGTGGCCTTTACATTCACATGCTCCGTATCCAGCCCCAGCACCCGGGCGATATTTTCCCGCATGGTATCGATATACGGTCTCATTTTAGGCGCCTGGGCGATAATTGTCGCATCGATATTCTCAATGAAAAATCCCTTTTCCAACAGAAGCGCCCCCACCTTTTCCAGCAATACCATGGAGGAAACACCCTCATAAGCAGGCTCACTGTCCGGAAAATGCTTTCCGATATCTCCCAGTGCCGCCGCTCCCAGCAGGGCATCCATCACGGCATGAAGGAGGACATCCGCATCCGAATGCCCCAGCAGCCCCTTTTCATAAGGTATCCGCACGCCGCCCATGATGAGTTCCCTGTTTTTCACAAGCCTGTGAACATCATATCCCATTCCGATTCTCATTTTGCACCATTCCCCGTATCCTGTCTTAACCGGCTCTCTTCCTTATTTCTTCTTTTTCTTTTTGGGAAAGGAAAATACCTCTCTGCGGCGGCTTCCGTCTTCTTCCCTTCTTCTGGAATCATGGAAGTCCTCCCGCGATTTCCGGCCTTCACGCTCCTCCTCACGCCCGCGCCTCAGACGGCTGCCCGCTTCCTCGTCGCGGCTGCGCCTGCGCCTGTCTTCTCCGGCGGCATCGCGCCTGCTTCTCCGGCGGTCGTCCCTGTCTTCGTCGCGCCCGCGCCTGCGCCTGTCTTCTCCGACGGCATCATGCCCGCTTCTCCGGCGGCCTTCACGCTCTTCCTCACGCCCGCGCCTGCGGCGGCCTTCACGCCCGTCACGGCCCCGTCTATCGGCATAACGACTATTTCTGCTCTCGTAATCGTCTGCCGCGATTTCCGGTCCCCTGTCTCCGATTTCCATCTTCAGCATAGCGGCTGCCAATTCCAGAATATCGCATTCCTCTGCGTCCAGCTTCCGCTGCAGAAAGCTTTTCATCAGTTCCATATCCTCGTGTTCATGGAGTTCCCATGCACGGTTCAGATATTTGTCCGCTTTCGCCTTCAGCACCTTGGACGCTCCCGGCAGCTTCTTTTCTTCAATGGTAGTCTTGCAGAACCGCTCGATCTGACGGATGCGGTAAATCTCCTTTCCGCTCACGAAGGTAAACGAACGTCCCGTCCTCCCCGCACGTCCCGTCCTGCCGATCCGGTGTACATAATATTCATTGTCCTGAGGCAGGTCATAGTTAATGACTACCTCCACATTGTCCACGTCGATTCCTCTGGCTGCCACATCCGTTGCAATCAGGATATTCGCACTTCCGTTCCGAAATCGTCCCATGGCCACATCCCGCAGGTGCTGAGACATGTCGCCATGCAGCCCTTCCGCCTGGAAGCCCGCTTTCTTCAGAACCTCTGCCAGCTCGTCCACCTTAATCTTCGTATTGCAGAAAATCAGCCCCAGTTTCGGCTGGTAGTATTCCAGCAGCCGGATACACGCCGCATCCTTGTCCTGGCTCTTCACCTTGTAGAACCTCTGGGACACCAGCGATATGGTCAGCTCCTTTGCCGCCACCCTCACCAGCCTTGCATTTTTCTGGAACTTGTCCGCAATATCCAGGATGGGCCTGGGCATGGTAGCGGAAAACAGGGCCGTCTGATGTTCACCGGGAATCTCTCCCAATATCAGCTCCATGTCCTCCCGGAATCCCATGTCAAGCATCTCGTCCGCCTCATCCAGCACCACCATATTCACATGATCCAGCTTGATGGTATGCCGCCGCATATGGTCCATCACGCGCCCGGGGGTACCCACAATAATCTGTGTGCCCCGCAGCCCGGTAATCTGCCTGCGTATCTCCTGCCCTCCGTAAACCGGAAGCACCTTGATACCGTGCATATATTTCGCGATACTGCGGATCTCGTCCGCCGCCTGCATCGCCAGTTCCCTGGTAGGGCACAGAATAATGGTCTGCAGGCTTCTGAGTTCGGGATCTATCTTCTGCAGTGCCGGGATGGCAAATGCCGCCGTCTTTCCCGTTCCCGTCTGTGCCTGTCCTATGATGTCTTCCCCCTCCAGCAGATAAGGGATCGCCTGTACCTGGATGGGCGTAAGCTTCTCAAATCCCATCTCCCTGACGGCACGCACGATTCGTTTGTCCAAAAGCGGCTCTATGGTCGCCAGGCTGTCCGGCCTGTCCGTATCCGTCAATATACCGCCTTCTTCTGCCGGCCCCTTATCCGCAGATGTCTCTTTCCCCTCCAGATCAGGATTTTCAAAGCCTTCCAACCATCCATACAAATCTGACATATTCTCTTTCTCCACACTCCCTGTACTTGTTTTTCCTTACTTCCGTAAAATCATTTCCATTCCCGTCTTCTGAGGCACCAGCCCGCACTTCTCATAGAACTTTTTTGCGCCGGGATTGCATTCCCAGACATTCAGCGTTACATTATAGCAGTTTTCCCTTTCGGCAAAAGCCAGTACATGCCCATACAGCCGGCTGCCTATCTCCTGTCCTCTGGAAGCCTCATCCACACACAAATCGTCAATGTACAGAGTTTTAATATCCTTCAGTATATTGTCATCCGGATGCCTCTGGAATATGCAAAATGCATAGCCCAATATATTTCCTTCCTCATCCCTCGCCACAAACACCGGCTTCCTGTCGTCCCGCAAAATCTCCAGAAGTTCCCCGTCTGTATATTTTTTCACATTATCCTTGAACAAATCCGGCCTGCCGTTGTGATGCACTGTCAAAACCTGACAGAGCAGCTTATTGATTCCTGCCATGTCCCGCTCCTGCGCTCTCCCGATCTCCATTGCCTCCTCCTTCCGGCCCGCCTGTCCAAAAATAAAAACCTGAAAACCCTTCAGAACTGATTAAAAACCCGTTTCCTTATGGCATTCAGGAGTTCCGCCATTGATATTACCACATATAGTCAAAAAAAGAAAGCCTTTTTTTCAAGGCTTTCAAAAACAAATTCATAATTTTACGGTACTGTTTTATCTCTTTATGGGAACTTTACCCCGTAGCCGCATCAAAAGGATAAAAATCAATATGCTTCCCGCGCTGACGGCAATCCCCGCCCAGGCACCTGCAGGAACATATTCCATCTCAAAGGCATACGTCCCCGGCTCCAGGTCAAACGCCATCAGGCAGCCGCCAAACAACACACCTTCCGTCTCTTCCCCATTGATGCGCACCGTCCACCCGTCCTCATAGGGAATGGAACAGATAACCCGTCCCGGCTGTTCCAGCGTAAGGTCTGCCGTGATGCGGTCGCTCTCCCATACCACATTCTCCATATGCTGCGCGGAGAGCAGATCCAGTACCTGCCCCAGCACCTCCGTATCCATACGGTACACGTCTGCGGAAATTCCGGGCGTCGTATCCGCCTCATCTCCGTTGGTCAGGGTGATGGCCTGGTCCCGCTCCAGATATCCCAGATACAGAATGGAACCGTTTTTCAAATCCTTAAATTCCTCTTCCTCCGTGCTGCCGCCGATATAATCCACTTTGGCAGTGCCGGATGCCGTCAGGACCGCATAGTAAAAACCGCCCCTCTCTGCCGTGAACGTCACGTCATCTCCCGCCGCCTCGCTGTCCGCCTTTTGAAACAGGCTTCCCTCTGCCCCCAGCTCCGCCGCCATCTGGTTCTGCAGCCGGAATCCCTTCTTTGACTCATCCGGATCCAGGTCGAAGCCCACCGGCGCCACATAGCCGAAGGGAAGGGACGCATTGCACCGGTACAGGTAAATACCCCCCCTTTTGTCACACAGGGTATAGAGGGCATTCTCGTATTTTTCCGATTCGCCGAACATATACTTCACGTTCAGCATGGCCGAAGTTAACGCCGTGGCCCCGTCAAAGCCGTAATATACCTTGCTGTGGCGCATCCCCAGGCGCTTATACAGATCCATCACCTGGGAATTCATGGTAGAAGAAAATACACTTGCCGTAGGGTAGCCGGTAAGCGTGCCGTCATTTTTCGTCTTCCGGGTAAATTTCTCAAAACGGTAAAAGCCGTCCTCCCCCTCCCGGGTCCTCCCGTACAGTTCCCTGTAATCCTCCTGCTGCCCCAGATAAGCGCTGCGGCTCACTGTCCCCACGCTGGTGACAAAGGTATTCACCCCGCACTCCGCGATCACTGCCGCCACCGCCACTGCCGCCACCGCCTTCAGGGTATTCCTGTTCTCCCTGGTCCGATACAGATGCAGAAGCACGGCATACACGCTGACAAACACAAGGGTCAGAAGCTTGACTCCCAGTTCGAAATCCTCATGCTCCACAAATTTCTCGCAGAACAGGAAGAAGCCTACGGCACACAGATAACCGTACAGAATTGACTGTTCTTCCGTCTCCCGCACATGCCGCCAGGCGTCATAGCACATCACAAGTACCAGGAATATATAGATAAACGACTGCCTGGCCGGCAGGGAATCCGGATAATTAAGCCCGTGCCACATAAAGTTCAGCAGGTTGGTGCTGAAGCCGAGCAGCAGAAATCCCGCAAGCGCCATACGGCAGAATTTCTCCCTGACGGATATCTTTTTATTCATCAGATACATGGGGATAAACATCAGCACCGCGCTGCCGCAGTAGATATTGGGCCAGTGGTCCAGCCCCCGTTCCGTGTATACGCACATGCAATGCCTGGCCAGCATGTCCAGTACGGAAAAATAGGTCTCTGTCTTCTTCGGAAAATCCATGTCTCCGAAATCCGTCTGCAGGATGGCGCACACCTCTGGAATCAGCAGAACCGCCGCCATTCCGCCGGCCAGCAGGGAAAACAGCGTGAAATACCCCATGCTGCGCAGACGCTTCGGCTCCGTCACCAGCAGAAACAGGAAATACAGCACCAGGAAGATACAGATCATAATGGAGATATAATAGTTCGTAAAAATGGACAGGGCCAGCGTCACACAGTACAGCCCGCAGCGCCCCTCCTTCACCAGCCGCTCCAGCCCCAGTACAATCAGCGGCAGCAGCACCACGCAATCCACCCACATGATATTGTAATTGTATGCCGCCATAAAGCCGGACAGAGCATAAAAGCAGGAAAACAGTACCGCCGCCAGCCTGCTCCCCAATACGGGGCATGCCTCCTCTGCCGTCCCTTCCCCGCCGCTGCGTCCGGAAAGGCGGAAATGCTCCTGAAGGTATATGTAAAAGGTAAGCCCTGCCAGCCCAATCTTCAGCACAATCAGATAGCTCATAAATTCAACCAGGAACCGTTCCGGCACCAGCAGCGAAAAGATATGGAAGGGGCTGGCCAGGTAGTACACATACAGCGCCAGGAAATTGGAACCGATTCCCACATTGAAGGAAAAATTCAGGCTCTCCCCGCCGCGGGCCTTATGAAGCAGCTCGCTGAAAAAGGGCATATACTGGTGGTACATATCGGCAAACAGGAAGCTTCTGTCCCCAAAGGGAAAGATTCCCCTTATCACAAACAATACCAGCATAACTGCCGTGGGAATCAGAAACGCAAAAACAAGCATCTTATTTTTCTTCATGACAACGCCTCGAATGTATTTTTATTCTGCAGAATTTCATCAGATTACATTTTAGCATATTTTTCCCCGCAGTAAAGTATAATAAACCATAAAAATCCTTAATTTCTCTTAACAGGATGCGAATACGTCCGCCTGAGGAGGATACAGAAATGAAAATAGCCATTGCCGGGAAAGAAACGGAAACCGCAAATTACGCCACCTTCCTGCGTTCCATGAATATCACCCCGGCC
Source organism: uncultured Acetatifactor sp. (assembly GCA_910587555.1). Classification (GTDB taxonomy): domain Bacteria; phylum Bacillota; class Clostridia; order Lachnospirales; family Lachnospiraceae; genus Acetatifactor. Next base: position 136,747 of record CAJULV010000001.1, on the reverse strand, counting down.
GTAACTTTAAATATGGAGGAAATAGACGCGTGCGACGCCCTGCTCCTCCCCGGCGGAGGCGATATCACCCCGGCCTTCTTCGGGGAAAACAACCGGGGATCCCGCAATATCGACACGCCCCTGGACATCCGGCAGCTCCAGGCTTTTGACATGGCGCTCAAAAAGAAGATGCCTGTCCTGGGTATCTGCAAGGGAATGCAGATTATCAATGTGGGGCTGGGCGGCAGCATCGTCCAGGATTTGAATCCGCCTTCCTGCAGACGCCATGGTTATGATAACGGAGATAAGTATCACGATTCTATAATCATCCCGTCCTCATGGCTGCATGTACTGTACGGAAACGGCATTACCGTGAACAGCGCCCACCATCAGTCTCTGGGAAAAACGGGAAGCGGCCTGATGGTGGTCCAGCGCTGTCCTGCTGACGGGTGCGCCGAGGCTATCGCCCATAAATCACTGCCCGTCATAGGCGTCCAGTGGCACCCGGAACGCATAGACAGGGAGCGCTCCGGCACGGACGGGAATAAGGTTCTGGCGTATTTTGTATCGCTGATCACAGGTTGAAAGCCCCTCACATTCCCCCTCAGCACATACACGCCGCTTCTTCTCACCCCCTACTCCGCGCCCTCCTCCCCATGTTTGGGTGCCAGCCTATGGAGTACCGCCTCCTTCTTTGAAGCTGCCTGTTTCTTTCTGTTATCTCTTGCAATCTCAAAGAGGGAGCCTATCATCTCCTTCAGGACTTCCCTGGTTCCCTCGTCCACTTCCTTCAGCGCTGTCACAATGCCGTTCATACTCTTCTTCCACTCTGCGGTGAAATCAATGAGGTTTTTCGCCCTGGAAGCCGTGACCACCTGGTACAGGGTGTCCACAAAGGTGCGGAGCTGCTGCTCATCCAGGGAAAGAATCCACTCGTTCAGGGTGCTGTCCATATTTTTTCTGCGCTCATACAGGTCGTTTGCCCTTACAAGGTGATTTGACACCACCAGCCAGGTGTAGGGGTCATGCTGCAGCAGGCCGAAGGTTCGGCTTTTCACCACCTGAAAATACATATCCGACTCGAAAATCATGCCTACCAAAGAAGAATTGGGCAGGATCTTGGTCACCCGCCCGGCAATTCTGTCATAGCCGCACCGCTTCAGCACCTCCGGTCGGAAACCGGGCCCGTCCATACTGTAAACCTGCAGAATCCGCTCCTGAATGTCCGGCGCACAGTTCATGGCGCTGTACACTGCCAGGTTCCCCCCTTTGGAATGCCCTCCCACATAGAATGAACCCGCGAAAGCGGCAGCCACGGTATCCAGGTACCTGACACTGTACTCCTGCCCCGGCACAGGCGAGAGAAACGCCATGTTGAAATCCTCTTTCCACCCCACAATGGTCTCGTCCGTTCCCCGGTATGCCACATAGGCAGGGGCGCCCTCCGGAAAGCATACCAAAGCGGAAAACTGTGTTTCCCACTCCTCTTCTATTATATTGACGTAATAATTCAATTTCATATCCCTGAAACGCCTGCCCTGCAGCATGGCTGTGAACAGGGCCCTGTTCTCCTTCTCATAGCGCACATCCGCAAACAGCTTCTCACAATCGGGATGGCCCTCCAGGTTCTTCAGCGTCACCGCCCGGCTGCCCTCCAGGCCCGGCACCATTCCGTCAAATTTCAAGTAGGAAAGCTGACACAGGGCAAGGCTGTCCACCTCTGTCATCGGCATCTCCCGAAAGCTGTATTTTCCGTATTTTTCCAGATAATCAATCACCGTACCCATGCCTGCTCCTCACCGTTCCTTTCCGCCCTGTTTCGTAGAATATGGATTTCCTTAGAATATATTAACAGATCTCATATCTTTTTTCATAAAATTAATCTAATAATTTGCTTAAAAAAGGATACCCGGATAAAAACACGGATTTCCATTGCTTTTCCGGGAAAAAAGAATATAATTAAGTAGCAGTATAATAAAAAGCGAAAGAGAAAGCACAACGATGGCAAAATTAAATTCATACCTGAAGGATTACACCGTATTTGACCTGGAGACAACGGGGCTGGACCCGGAAAAGGACGAAATCATTGAGATATCCGGCATACAGGTAAGGAGCGGACAGATGACGGGCCGTTTTTCCACCCTTGTAAATCCCGGCAGGCCCATCCCGCCCGACGCCGCCAGGATCAACGGAATCACGGACGAGATGGTCCGGGCGGCGCCCGCCCTGAAAACTGCCCTGCAGGATTTCCTTGCCTTTGTGGGAAACGACAGGCTGGTAGGGCACAATATCCACAGCTTCGACCTGAAATTCCTCTCCGCCGGAGCGCTCAGGGAACTGCACCGGCATATCAACAACGACTACGTAGACACCCTGTACCTGGCAAGGAACCTCCTTCCTCTGAGCCGGTTCCGCCTGACGGATGTAGCTTCCTATTTTCACCTGGAAACCGCCGGCGCCCACCGTGCCCTGAACGACTGCATGATTAACTGGCAATGTTATGAGGAAATGAGAAAGCTTTGGGAAAAACAGGCCGGCGCAGGCGACGCCGGGGAAGCGGCAGCCTGTCCCAGATGCGGCTCCCCCCTGCTCAGGCGCCGCGGCCGTTTCGGCGATTTCTGGGGCTGCAGCGGATTCCCCCACTGCCGGTACACCAAAAACATGTGACGCGGCAGGCCCCGCCCCGGCAGCCCCATACAGGCCGTCAGCAGTAGTGCCGCATCACATATTGCAGTTCCGTTCTGCCTTTATATGTATTTTTTTCCAGATGATAGGCAACGGAAACCGGGAAATTCCCCCTTCCCTCATACAGGGCCGTCTGGCTTCCCGGACCGTATTTTTCATCCAGGAAGCGGCCGAACCGCTCCGGGTCCCCGAAAAAGACAATCTGCTTCTCCTCTCCCTCCGGCGTCCGCACCCGGTAACGGGCAAAGTTTTTGTTGGCCCCCATGATACGGCCGTTTAGGAACACAATGTCCTTCTGGGCGAACAGGGGTTTGGGATTACCCACTCCGAAAGGCCCCAGCATTTCCAGTTCGTCTTCCAGCCTTTCATTCCCACAGACAAGCGGCATGGGCACATCAATGTGTACCCTGGGGATAAAATCCGCCTCCTGCAGCCTGCATTTCTCGTTCACTTCCCTGCGGAAAAGCGGAATATCCTCCTCTCGCATGGACAGCCCCGCCGCCATGGCATGCCCCCCGAACCTGGTAAAATAATGCTTTACCTCCGTCATGGCTTCATACATGTGATAGCCTTCTATAGAGCGGCCGGAACCCTTTACGCCTTCCTCCCCCCTTGTAAGGATGAAAACGGGGTGATTGTAATGCTCCCGGATGCGCCCGGCAATGATGCCCGCCAGGCTTTCATGCACCTGGGGCAAAAAGAGTACCATCACCTTATCCTGCTCCATATGCTGCTCCGCAATCTGGTTTTCCGCCTGGGCCTCTCCCTGGAGCGTCATATTTCTCCGGCTGTCATTCAGTTCCTTCAGCTCTCCTGCCGCACTTATGGCCGCCGCCCTGCTTTGGCTCTGCAGCAGCTCCAGCGCCCGCTTCGCCGTATCCAGCCTGCCGGTGGCATTCAGGCAGGGTCCCAGCACAAACCCCAGATGATAAACGCCCAGCTTTCCCGGCTCAATGCCGTTGACCTCCGCCAGCGCCCGAATTCCCATATTTTTGCTGGCATTCAGGCGCCGCAGCCCTTCTTTTACCAAAATCCGGTTTTCTCCTTTTAATTCCATTACATCGCAGACCGTGGCGAAAGCCGCAAACTCCAACAGCTCTTCCACGACTTCCCCAAGCTTTGAATTCTGCGTTTTCTCTTCCAGCGCCTGGGCCAGCTTGTAAGCCACTGCACCCCCGCAGATGCCCGGAAACGGATAGCCGCACTGTTCCTGTTTGGGATCAATTACCGCCAGGGCTGGGGGCAGCAGCTCCCGATGTACCGTCGATTCCGGTCCTCCTTCCGTCACAAAAGGCACTTCGTGGTGGTCCGTCACGATCACCCGGATCCCGTAAGAATTCGCCAGTTCGATCTGGGCCGCCGCCGCAATGCCGTTGTCGCAGGTAATGATCATTCCCATGCCGTCCCGCCTGGCATCCTCGATCAGATTGTCATTCAGCCCGTAACCGTCATGGATACGGTGGGGAATGGCTGTGTCCACCCTTGCCCCCAGTGCCTCCAGACTCCTGGTCAATATGTAGGAAGCGCAGATCCCGTCCACATCGTAATCCCCGATTACCCGGATAGCCAGCCCTTCCTCCACTGCCCCGCAGATTTCCGCCACTGCCCTGTCCATATCCTTTAACAGCCAGGGCGAATGGCAGTCTTCCAATGTCCCGTACAGAAATCTTCCCACTTCCCCTTCTTCCGTCAAATCCCGGTTCCGCAGAATCCGCGCTGTCACCGGATTGATTTGATATTTCTCTGCCCATGCGTTAAAATCGGCTTTTTTCGCAGCCACAAACCATTTTTCCATTTTGTACCTTCTCTCCGGCTGATCCACCACATTCATATATGACGGTATGGTCAGCCACGTCCTCAACACGATAGCAGGCAGTGTTCTTTTCCTTAGCTTTTTCAACTTCAAATCGGAGTATTTGATTCAACAGCTCCTCGTCAAACTGGACGGAAGCATATGCATTAATCATTGTCTCAAACTGGCCTGTTCTTCGCATCAAATCGCCTTCCCAGTATAATCCAATTTAAATAAAACTATGTTTTATTACCCCTGCTTGCCCTGTCCCTGGCGCTTTCTTGTTCGGGACCTGGGAACACGCTTTCAGTCCTGATTCTTTTTTGCGTCCCTGATACGGTAGCAGCCTTCCAGATCCGTATCGATCCTGACTTTCGTATCAGGTTTTCGGTTGTTCAAGAGGCACACAGCCTCCACCGCATCCGTAAAAGGAAACATGTCCACCGCCACACATTTCCCTACCTCATACCCCTTTTTTGTCAGGTACTTCAAATCCCGCACCAGGGTCTCCGGATTACAGGAAATGTATACAATACGCCCGGGCCTGATTTTCACAGCCGCATTCAGGAATTCCTCGCTGCTGCCGCTCCTGGGCGGATCCATCAGAAGTACGTCCAGTGACGCTTTCGCCTCCGCCATCTCCAGCAGAAATCTCCCCGCATCATTCTGGTAGAACCGAATGTTTCCAATTTGGTTCCTTTTCGCATTGCTCACCGCATCCCGTATGGCATCCTGATTCAGCTCCACCCCCAGCACCCTGGCGGCGCTTCCGGCGGCGATCATGCCGATGGTTCCCGTACCGCAATAGGCATCCAGCACGGTCTCTCTCCCCGTCAGCCCGGCGTATTCCATGGCCCTTGCATATAATTTCTCCGTCTGCACCGGATTCACCTGATAAAAAGATTTGGGCGAAATCCGGAATATCATACCGCAGAGCCTGTCCTCTATATAGCCCTTCCCATAGATTACCTGTTGGCGCTCTCCCAGAATCATACTGGTGTCCCTGTCATTCACATTGACCACTATGGTGGTAATCTCCGGGTGCAGCTTTAAAAGCACCTCGACGAAATGATTCTTGGATGGCATAATAGGTGAACTCAGGACCAATACCACCATAATCTCCCCTGTGGCATGGCCTACACGAATCAGCACATGGCGCAGCAGCCCAAAACCCGTATCTTCATTATAAGGGCGAATCTTAAAGGATTTCAGAAGCCCCCTGACAGACACAATAATCTCGTCTGCCTTCTGATTCTCAATCAGGCAGCTATCCACAGGGACAATGCGGTGGCTCCGCTCTTCATAGATACCGGAAATCGCGTTGTGCCTTCTGTCCTCCCCAAACGCCGCATGTACTTTATTGCGGTAGTATGCGGGGTTCTCCATCCCGATAATGGCTTCCGGCCTGCAGTAGGGTTCCATAAGCTTACGAAATCTCACACTCTTAGCCTGCAGCTGTTCTTCATAGCTTTTGTCAATCCACTGGCAGCCGCCGCATTTGGCAGCCACAGGGCACAGTGCTTTCGTCCCTGCGGCTTTCCCTTTCCGCTCCCTGGGTCCTGTGCCTTTCCCTCTCTGCCCCTGGCGTTCCCGGGATCTGTTATCTTTCCCTTTCCGCTCCCGGCTCTCTGTGCCCTTCGCTTTTTGCTCCCGGCGTTCCAGGGATTCTGTGCCCTTCGCTTTCCGCTCCCGGCGTTCCAGGGATTCTGTGCCCTTCGCTTTCCGCTCCCGGCGTTCCAGGGATTCTGTGCCCTTCGCTTTCCGCTCCTGGCGTTCCAGGGATTCTGTGCCTTTCCGTTCCCTGGGTTCCGCGTCCTTTGTTTTTCTGTTTTCCGTTTTTATATATTTGTTATTTCGCCCCTCCTGGCTACTGCCTCTCTCTTTCACATATTTCGGCTTTTCGTCTCCCTGCCTTCCCCTGTCCTGTTTTCCCTGTTTCGGTTCTGCTTCTCTCTGCGGCATACTTTACTGTCCTTCCGTTTCCTGCTGCCGAAATCTTCTTTCCCGGCGCCTCCTGACTCCAAAAGCTGTTACAGGTGCATTTGCCTGCTTCCCATTCATTGTTAATTGGATAATAAAAAAGGAAGTATCATAAACCATACAAATTACGGCTTTGATACTTCCTGTTTCATCGGAGTGGCGGGATTCGAACTCGCGACCTCCGCCTCCCTAAGACGGCGCTCTAACCAAGCTGAGCCACACCCCGAAGCACATTGAGTATTATAATCCGACAAACAGGAAAATGCAACCACTTTTTAATATTTTTTTAAAAATTGTAAGAATTATACAAATAAGAGCGAGAAAAATGGTGTTTTATGTCTCAATCTGCCATATCACTCCTCACAAATACGTTTTCAAACCTCTGTGTAACGGTTTCAAGGGGTGTCAGCACATCGGGCCTCATTTTCCAAAACAGGCTCTCAGGACGGAAGACGTCCCAATACCTCCCGAAACGCCAGCTTGATGTCATCTTTTTCCCTGTACCATACGCTGCCCAGCGCCTCCGCTGCGCAGTAGTTTTGGGAAGAACAGATGATAATCGGAATCTTTATCCCCTCCTGCTTCATTCTCTCAATCAGTTTGAATCCTGCCTCCCCGTCCGCCTCGGCCCCGGGCGCCAGCGGATAATGCACGTCCGTGACGATCAGTCCCACTTCCGCTCCGTTTTCCCGGCCGGCATAAACGGCATCCCATAATTTCTCCTGATCGGACACAATGGTAATATCCCTGATTCCGTTCCATTCCAAGGCTCTGCGTATGTCCATTGCCTTCAGAATACTGTCATCCGCGATAATGACTCTACAATTGGATATATTCACGATGCTTTCCTCCTGATTCTCTGTCGGTCCAGCACTCTCTCCGTTCCGGGACATTTTGCCTGACCCTAATCTCTGCAATAAGCCTCAGCATTCTCCCCGCTTTCGCACTGCCCCGCCCGGTACAGGCAATCGCTTTCCATTAAGAGTATAACATATCGCAGCGGTTATCCGCAAGCAAATCCACACAGCGGCATAAAGCCGCAATACAGGCGAATCCGCCATGGTTTTACGGCCTCCCCGCGGCAGCGCTGCCAAGTGCTTTGCATATTATAAAATGCTTGCATTTTACTGAAATTGCGAGTACAATAGCTTATGCCAAGATATTGCATTCCGGTTACCATAACTGCTTTGCAGGCACCGCAGGCGGATCCTGTGGCAGGAATCCCGTAGGCTCCCCGCAGGCAGGCGCATCAAGGGAAGCATGTACAGCGCCCGCAGCTATGTACCGTCAGGAAATAAACGCGGCTTTCTGCGCGGAAATGCGTTGCCGTGAACGTACCTCCCGCAAAAGGTAAAAACATATTCCCTGGGCGGCATGCAGCCGGATGAAATATATTGAACAAAGAAGAAACATAAAAGGAAACGAGGTACATCATGAAGAACAACAAATGGATACGCGCCGCGATTCCGGCGCTGCTGCTTCACTGCAGCATAGGTACTGTCTACTGCTGGTCCATATTCAGCCAGGAAATCGCTGATTACATCGGTTTCTCCAAAAGCGCTACCGAATGGGCCTTCAGCTTCGCTATCTTTTTCCTCGGTATGTCCGCTGCCTTCCTGGGTAATATCGTAGAAAAAGATATCCACAAATCATCGCTGATTGCTTCCATCTGCTTTGCCTGCGGTATGGCAGGCACCGGCTTTTTCATCTATTATGGAGGCACCCATCAGCAAAGCCCGCTGGCCCTCATCGGTATCTACCTTTGCTACGGCTTTCTCATGGGCATCGGGCTTGGTACCGGCTATCTGTCCCCGGTGAAGACCCTGATGCTGTGGTTTGAGGACAGGAAAGGCCTTGCCACCGGACTGGCGGTTGCAGGCTTCGGTGCGGCAAAGGCAATCGCAAGCCCCATCATGCAGGCAATGCTGGACAATCTGGGAGACGGCGGCATCTATAAGATGTTCCTGATTTTGGCCGTGGTATATTTTGTCATGATGTTTGCAGGCCACCTGCTGCTGAAGAAACCCGACACCTGGCATGAACCCCAGAAAGCCGAGAAGGGCAAGGGTATGCTGGATGTCATCAAGTCCCGGCCCGTTACCAATTACATAGGCATCTGGCTGATGTTCTACATCAACATCACCTGCGGCTTGGCGCTGATTTCCCAGGAGAAGATGATCGTGAAATGTATCGGCCTGGCAGGCGCGGCAGGAATTATTTCCACCGTTTCCGCCGTTTTCAATGCAGGCGGCCGTCTGGGCTTCTCCGCCTGGGCCGACAAGATGAAGGACAGAAACACGATTTACAAGCTGATTTTCATCCTCTCCATCGCCTTTACCGGAATTGTCATGCTGACAGGCGGCATTAAGAACGGCGAGGGCAATACATTGCTGGTTGTCCTGGTGTTGGGATTGATTTTCGTCGTCAACGCAGGTTACGGCGGCGGCTTCTCCAATGTCCCTACGCTGCTTTCCGACCATTACGGCATGGGCAATATCAGTGCCATCCACGGCCTGACACTTTCCGCATGGGCCATTGCAGGGCTTACCGGCAATCAGCTGGCTACCTGGATTGTCAACCATACGGGAGAGTTCTCCGACCACAACGGCATACTGGTCAACCCTGTGGGATACCAGAATGTGCTGTATGTCACCATCGTGCTGTATATCGTTGCATTGCTCATCAGCCTCTTCCTGGTGCGGCCTGCTAAGGAAGGAAATCAATAAACCCGGCGGAAATCCGGTTTCACTCATCGGGTTAAAAACGCAGTAAAATGAAACAGCCTTGTTGAAGACGAACTCTTCAGCAGGGCTGTTTTTGAATGTATTTTGCCGTATTATGGTTCTGAACTGATGTCAAAGCTGCCGCTGTGTTGAGCGGCTTCAATCCGGACTTCTACCCTGCCTGTGACTTCCACATCGAAAGCTTCCGTTCCGGTTTCCGCACCAATATCCTGTTCCTCAAAAATGACATTGCCTTCTTTGTCCTCCACCCGTACGGAGACAGTGCCTGATTTGGTCTCCACCCGGATATGCAGCATCCCGCCTTCAGGATGTATATACTTCCACATCTTCCCGTCCAGAGAACGGTAGCTGGCGGACCAGCTGCTCCTACCCTCCCTGCTGGTGTATCCGATTCTCACCCCACTGTAGCCACTGCCACCTGCCCTGATAATAAGGAAAAAGGCCACAACCGCCACCGATATCAGAACAGCAATCAACAATTTGTTTTTGGGGATATTCCTCATTTTCATCTCTCCTCCTCTAATTTAAATCGCTTCACCTCTCGTGCGACTTTGCGACTTTACTGCTCCTTTGTTCCTGCCTGTTTTTTCAGCCAAATCAGCTCCCTCTGGTACAAAAGCGCCGGCACCAGAAAAGGAATGGCAAAAACACCCCACAGCCATTGCCGCATCAATATACCCGACAGCGAAAAAATCAGGAACATACTGAGATAGGGTTTCTGCAATATCCTGCAGTATGCCTGCCTGTCCTCATAGGTGGTGTGGAGCCGGAAGGGATTTCCGTCACTCTCCTTCTCCACAATCAGCAGCTCCCGGCCAAAGGTAGTGGTATTTGCGGCGATTCTGCCCCCCTTCTCGGCCCATGGGCGGAAACGAAGCTTGCCGATGGAATAGTTGAGATTCGCATTCTTGTAAAATACCCTGTAGCCCATCCCTTCCAGAAAATCATGATATTCCACGGCGCGTTCCTTCCGTTTCTGGCCGATAAATTCCACACAGTAGCAAAACCGTTCCGTCCCGCATTCCTCAAATTCATACAGCAGCTTTCCCACGCGTACAAGCCGCCAGCCGCTGTCAGCCATCCTGTTCAGCCATTTTTCCTGCAGCGACAGCATTCCTCCAAAAAAGCACCAGCGTTTTTTCCTCATGGCACACCTCCCACAATTTTCTCTGCGGTTTCCGTCAGTTCTTTAAGCCTGTCCAGTTCCCTCTCCGCAGCCTCCCGTCCCTGTGACGTGATGATGTATTCTTTTTTCCTGCCGGCATTTTCGCCCCTTCTTCCATTTCCGCATGTCCCCTTATCTGCGCCGCTCCCGCCGTCCTCATAAAGCGCAATCCACCCTTTCTTCTGCAGCGCGTTCAATGCGCCGTACAGCGTCCCGGCTCCCAGGGCAAGCCTCCCGCCGGTTTTCTCTTCGATAAACTGCATGACGGCATATCCGTGCCGCGGAACAAAAAGGGAAAGCAGTATATAGAAGGTCACTTCCGTAAGCGCACCTCCCTTCACATTATCTCTCATCATGAATCCTCTTAAAAAAGTTCTTTTCACTCTGTGTACGCGCCTGACGGCGCAGTTTCCTATAAAAAAACGCCGCGCACCGACTTTGCTTTTCCATGGCCATGGGATGGCTCTAAAGCGTAAAATCAGTGCGCAGCAGACCTGAATGTAAAATCCCGCAGGAAATAACGCATTGCCCGGCACATATTACGCTTACTGTAATAACTATATCAGTAAACGTAATATATGTCAAGCATAACGGAAGTTTCCATACTTCATTTTTTATTGGCTTTCACCAGCAGCATCATCGGGCGACGCAGCTCGTCTTTCATTCCGGGAATACCCATCATTTCTTCGGGCGGCTCCGCCTCTACCACTGCTTCAAGCCCGAAGCCGTTATTCAGTAAACCCATTAAAATCTGTGTGAGCGTGTGATGCTGTTTCACTACATTACACCCCAAAAACTGCGTACTCCTCTCTCCAGACATAAAATAGTGATCAATCGGCCAGTACCTGGGTTCTCCGGCTTCCGTGTAAACCCAATCCTGTCCCACTCCTGCCGTGAAAACCGGATGCTCTATATTAAACAGAAATACGCCATCCGGTTTCAGTGTCCTATACACCTTTTGAAATATTATCTCGATATTTTCAATATAATGCAGCGTCAGATTAGAGACCACACAATCCCACATGTTTTCCGGATACTCATAATCCTCTATTCCGCAGACACGATACGTAATCTGCTTTCCGGCGTTTCGTTTTTTCGCCTCTTCAATCATTTTCCTGCTCAGGTCAAGCCCCAATACCTGTGCTGCCCCCTGCTGTGCCGCAAAAGCGCAGTGCCAGCCATAACCGCATCCCAAATCCAGGAGTTTTTTCCCGTAAAGTGCAGGGAACAGCGGCTTCAGCTGATGCCATTCTCCCGCGGCACCCAGGCCTTCCCTGCTGCGGGGCATTTTTGCGTATTCTTCAAAAAATCTTTCATTATCGTATTCATTTTTCATGGCCAATTCTCCTCCTGCTCCCATTTATCCGAATAACCGTTTCATTCAAGGCAGCCAAACGCCGGAATTGGCTTCTTTCTGTATTGCTTCTACCGCAGCTGCTTTGACAGATATAATACCAGATCATCATTATTACAGCAGTCGGCATTCTGCCCACAAACCGCATCATGATACCAGACACCGCTTCCGTCGGGTATGTAGCCCCGCTTCACATACATTCTCTGGGCGCTTCCATACCCGCTGTGCAGCCCTACGCCCAGATAAACAATATCCGCGTACTTTCCGGCGATTTCCTCCGCCACATCCATAAGCTTATTTCCGATACCCGTTTTTCGGAATTTCTCCAGCACCCCAAAATCCACGATTTCAGGATATCCCATTCCCCCGAAAGCGCCCCCTTCGGCATCCGGATATACGTTTATGTATCCTGCGATATCCCCAAGATATTCCGCTGTAAGCGCTACCGCTCTTCCGGCCTTCTGGTCCGCAAGCCGCATTTCATATTTTTTAATATCGGAATTCAGCCATCCCTGAGCCACTTCCCCGTCCCGAAACTGCGGCGCATCTTCCTTCTCCATATTTCGTATCAGTATTCTGCCGTCGTCATAATAAATCATAATTGCCACCTCCACACTTTCGCCCCCGGCCTTTCCCAAACTCCGCTTTCCGGCAGGCATAACGTCCCGCATCGGCTAAATGCCGCCTTACATTCTACATACCCCAAGTCCGTTCCCCACTTTTCCGCCCGCCATCAAATGCCGTTTCATATTCCGCTGCAGCAAAGTCTCTTCCGGTAAATCCGCTGTCGGAAGGCCTCTGGTTTTAAACACCCATTGAATATAGTCGTCTCCCTGGTAATCCACTTTTACAATCCGGAACCTCCGCTGAAAGGCAAGAATGCGGGAATTCCCGGGCAGCAGCTCTCCCAGTTCCGGAGCCAGCAGCCAGGAATGGCAAATATACGCACTGCTCCCGTACTCCGGAAAATGCTCCGCAAAAAAGCTCCTGGCCTCCTCTATGGAGTTGTCGAAGCTCTCATTGGTTAAAACGGCGTCAGAGGGAATATGCATACTGACTATCGGTTTGTCTTCGTGGTATATCATTTCATATTCCAGCGCCCCAAGCCGGAACAATTTCCCGCTGACCTGCCGGGCAGTCCACCACTCCCTGTCAAAGGCACGGCTTCCGGTTATCTCCCTGCATTCCTCTATGAACCTGGTAAAGCAGCCCATGGTATCAAAAAACACCCTGTCTGAGATCCCCTTCTCCTGATACCACTGGTGTAAATCCGCCGCACAGGCCAGCATACATGCCAACATTCCGAACCTTTTGGGATCTTTTCCCAGCTGCCGTCCCAGCTCCTCCCTGGCCTGCGCTTCCGTTTCCATGTTTTTCAGCCCTTCCCGCAGCATGCCTAACCTGTCAAACCCGGGATTCCGGCAAAATGCCTCCACCTCCCGCCTGACTTCTTCCTGCAGATGAATTCCCTCACACAATTGCTTCAGTTCCATTTCATACCCCCTTGTGCGCTCCAACGCATATACCGGTCAATATTTTCCCTTTGATACAGCCCGCAGTTCGGCATGGAAAATTTATTTTCATGCTTCCGGACATGCCGCCTCCGGCGCCAGGGACCGCCTGCTCTCAAAATACGGAAAGCGCTCCAGTGCCTCAAAAATATCCTGAAAGTCCTCCCTGGGAGCCAGGTCGATATAGCGTTCCAGAAGTTCCGTCTCCCGTTCCCTGAACCTCCCGTAAAAGATGTCAAAAAGGTTGTGCCCGCGCAGGTAGATACGGATTTCCTCCATGTGAAGCTTCACATCCTCCAGTGTCTCCAGCTCCCTGCCCAGTATCTCTGTCAGATGACGCCCGCTGGACAGGCGATGCAGGTATTCCTTCCACTTTTCCAGAAGTATTTCATAAAAACTTTCCTCCGACTCCACAACCCCCAGCTGCGCCATCACCTTCGGGTTCAGAAAATAGTTTTCGAAGGAATAGTACTTCAGGATCAGCACGTTTTCCTGCCGCACCTCAGGCAGCTTATCCATGTCCTCCCGGTTGCGCTCCTCATAATAACGGCAAAGCTGATTCGCCAGAGCTTCCCTGTCCTTGCCGTCGCCGTCCCTGACCATCAGGAACTGATCCCGCAGGTAGATCTGGTTCATATATTTCAGATTGGCATAGGTCTTGATATTGGTACAGCTGTTAGTGGTAATAATGGCTACCCGGGACAGATTGCCCTGGCTGTCCACCGTCTCCGCATAGTATTTTCCAAGCAGCAGGGGCAGACGGGACTTATCCTGTTTCCCCTCCACAATAAACACAAAGTTCACGTTCATCAGATCACCGGCAGTATAACCCAGATCCTCCAGGATAGCGCTGATATCCGTTTTCTGCCTTACATTGCTTGCACCGTCCTCTCCGTGGATTACCTGCCGAATCTGCCTGCTGCTGAAGTTCGGCAGCAGATTCGGGGAATGGGTGGTAAAAATCACCTGGTTTTTAGCGGCAAGCCTGTAAAGAATCGTACCGCATACCTTCTGCAGGCTGGGGTGCAGAAAGATTTCCGGATCTTCGATCATAATAATACTGGGAAGCGTTTCTTCAATCTGCGTATAAGCTTCCAGAAGTGAAAACAGATAAATGGAACGCATTCCTTTCCCCATGTGGGAAATGGGGCGGGGCACATTCTGGGCCGGATGGCGTATCTCGGTGGTCACTTCCAGGATTTTCTCCACGTCCCGGTTCATGGAATACAAAATACTTTCACGGCCTCCGTTTTTGTGAAAGCAATCGTTGACCATACGGGCAAAGGTATCCAGATTCAGCTGATACAGCTTATAATCCAGCAGCTTGGACACCTCCATAGCATCCAGCTGGGCCGGGCTTTTCTGCTCGATTAGCCCGATGCAGTGGAAGCAATGACTGCATTCCCTAGCCTGGTTGAACATGCAGCAGCCCGACCGCATCCGCTTCAGGATTTCATCCTCCTGCAAAAGCAGCATGTCGCTCTGCAGCTGCTCCAGGCGCCGCTCCGTATCCACATAATATATCTTGGGAAACACTTCCCTTATATAAGGATTGTTCTTGTTCGTGCCGTCCTGATACCGTATCCGCCCGTCCCGGTTGGCCGTCATGGTAAAGGTAAGGACACCTCCGCTATAAGACGGAAGCTTCTGGCAAAAGTCCTGCATCCATGCCTCTTTGCGCCGATACTGGCTGACCATACCCCTGCGCCGCAGCAGTTCCAGGTCCTCCTCCGTAATAGACAGGGATACCTGGATGCGTACCTTGGTTCCTGCCTCGCCGAAGTCCTCCTGGCCGATCTCATATCCGCCGCCCACGGCCCGGACCGCGTCCAGAACCGTGGTTTTCCCCGTATTGTTCTGCCCCACCAGGATCAGGGCATTCTCAATATTCGGAATATGCATGTCATGGATGGATTTCAAATTGTGGATGTGAAGGTCTGTTATTTTCATGGGAAGCTCCTGTCTCTCTTCATTACTTCAGGGCTGTCTGCCCCTCAAACTGGGAATTATACAGTTCCGCATAAAATCCGCCCTTTGCCATCAGTTCATCATGGCTGCCCTGCTCCACAATATCCCCGTCCTTCATAACCAGGATCACGTCCGCATCCCGGATGGTGGAAAGCCTGTGGGCGATAACAAAACTGGTCCTCCCCTTCATCAGGTTGTTCATGGCTTTCTGGATACGGATTTCCGTCCTGGTGTCCACAGAGCTGGTGGCTTCGTCCAGAATCAATATGGGATTGTCCGCCAGAATGGCCCTGGCTATGGTCAGCAGCTGCTTCTGGCCCTGGGACACGTTGGAGGCGTCCTCGCTCAGTTCCATCCGGTATCCTCCGGGCAATGTCTGGATAAACCGGTGTACATGTGCGGCCTTCGCCGCGTCAATCACTTCCTCGTCCGTGGCGTCCAGCCTGCCGTAGCGGATGTTCTCCATGATGGTACCGTGGAAAAGCCAGGTATCCTGCAGCACCATGCCGAAATTCTCCCTCAGCTGGCTGCGGTTGAAGTTCCGCACGTCATGCCCATCCACCTGTATGGAGCCGCTGTTCACGTCATAAAAACGCATGAGCAGCTTTACCATTGTGGTCTTTCCCGCACCGGTAGGTCCCACGATGGCCACCATCTGTCCCGGCTCTACTTCACAGCTGAAGTCATGGATAATCACCTTATCCTGCTGATAGCCGAACTTAACATGCTCGAATGTAACGGCGCCCTGCATCTTTTCCGGGCAGCAGCCTTCTTCTCCGGAATGTTTTCCCCCTGTCTGCACCGCGTTTTCCACAACCACATCTTCCTCCGGCTCCTCCAGGAACTCAAAAACACGCTCCGCCGCGGCAGCCGTGGACTGAAACATATTGGAGACCTGGGCCACCTGGATAATGGGCTGGGTGAAATTTTTCACATATTGGATAAATGCCTGAATTTCCCCTACCTCAATGACTCCCTTTACGGCAAGCATACTGCCGCTGACGGCCACTGCAACATATCCCAGGTTTCCCACAAATGTCATAACGGGCTGCATCATGCCGGAGATGAACTGGGACTTCCATGCACTCTGGTACAGAATGCGGTTCGTCTCTCCGAATTCCGCAAGGCAGGCTTCCTCCCGGTTGAAGGCCTTAACGATGTTCTGACCGCTGTAAACCTCCTCAATCTGTCCGTTTATCCTGCCCAGATAGGTCTGCTGGTCAATAAAATATTTCTGGGAATGCTTGATTACCACCCCGATAAGCCCTCCCGACACCGGCAGAATCACCAGCGCGATCAGGGTCATCAGCGGGCTGATTGACAACATCATAATTAAAATACCCACGATGGTTGCCACCGAGGTAATCAGCGTGGTAATGCTCTGACCCAGGCTCTGGCCCAGCGTATCCACATCATTGGTAATCCTTGACAGCACCTCTCCCACTGTCCTGGACTCAAAATATGCCATGGGCATCCGGTTGATTTTCTCCGAAATCTCCTTCCGGAACCGGTAGCAGAGCTTCTGGGAAACCTCCGTCATCACAAGCCCCTGGACAAATGACAGCAATGCACTGAGTCCGTACAGTCCCAGAAGCAGGAGCAGAATCTGCCCAATCCGCCCGAAATCTATACCACCCGTTCCCGCGAACTTGGCCATCATGCCGTTGAAAAGCTCCGTGGTGGCTCTGGCCAGTACTTTGGGTCCTATTATGGTAAAGACCGTGCTGCCTGCCGCAAAGATCATTACGACAATCAGTGCGATTTTATATCTGCCCAGATATCTTAACAGTTTTCCGAATGTCCCCTTAAAATCCTTTGCCTTCTCTCCCGGCATCATACCCCCGTGTGGCCCATGAGGACGCCTGACCGCTCTTCCGCTTCCGGCAGCATTTCTGCCCCGGCTCTTCTCTTCACTCATACCGCCGCACCTCCCTTCAGTTCCGCCTCGGACAGCTGTGATCTGGCAATCTCCCTGTACGCCTCACAGTCCCGCAGCAGCTGGCCATGGGTACCCATGCCGGCTATCCTGCCCTCATCCAGCACAATAATCCGATCTGCGTGAAGAATCGTACTGATACGCTGCGCCACTATAATGACAGTGGCATCCTCCGTCTTCTCCCGCAGCGCTTTTCTCAGCGTCACATCCGTCTTGTAATCCAGTGCCGAAAAGCTGTCGTCAAACAGATATATCCTGGGGGATTTTGCTATGGCACGGGCGATGGACAACCTTTGTTTCTGCCCTCCCGACACATTGGTTCCCCCCTGGGATATCTCACTGTGATAGTCCTCCGGCTTGCTCTCTATAAATTCCGTGGCCTGTGCGATTGCCGCCGCCTCCTGCATCCGGCTGTCGCTGATATCCGGCCCGCCGAACTTCAGGTTGGAGGCAATATCCCCGGAAAACAGTACTGCCTTTTGGGGTACATAGCCCAGAAGGCTCCGAAGCTTATGCTGTGACACATCGCGGATATCCACCCCGTCTATGGTAATCTGCCCACCGGTCACATCATAAAACCGCGGAATCAGATTCAGTAAAGTTGACTTACCGCAGCCTGTGCTGCCGATAATGGCAGTTGTCTCCCCGGGATTTGCGGTAAAGGTCAGATTCTCCAGGGCATCTTCGTCGGCCCCCGGATAGCGGAATGACACATCACGGAAAGCTACCACGCCCCGGGCATCCTTCAGCTTCTCATCCAGCACCGTCTCCCTGTCCTTAACACCGGCCTCCGTGCCGATAACCTCCTGAATACGCCCTGCCGCCACACCGGCCCTGGGCAGCATCACGGATATCATGGTCAGCATCAGGAAGGACATGACGATCTGCATGGTATAAGTGATAAATGCCAGCATATCCCCCACCATCAGATTGCCCATGTCAATTCCCTTTGCCCCGAACCAGACGATCATAATGCTGATGCCGTTCATAATCAGCATCATCGCCGGCATCATTACATTCATAACTCTGTTGGTAAAAAGCTGCGTCTGCATAAGATCCCGGTTAGCCCTGTCAAACCGTTCTTCCTCAAATCTCTCCCGGCTGAAAGCGCGAATGACTGGGACGCCGGTAAGTATCTCCCTGGACACCAGATTCAGGCCGTCCACCAGCGTCTGCATCTTCTTAAACCTGGGCATGGCCACTGCCATCAATATGCCCACCAGCACCATAATCGCAGCTACCGCAACTACAATAATCCACCCCATCCCCGTCCTTGTCCGCAGCACCTTCACCACGCCGCCAATGCCGATAATAGGTGCATAAACCACCATTCTGAGCATTACCACCACTACCATCTGCACCTGTTGGATGTCATTGGTGCTTCGTGTAATCAGTGATGCCGTGGAAAACCGTTCCATCTCACCGTGGGAGAAAGATACCACCTTGGTAAACACCCGTTCCCGCAGATTCAGGCCAAGCTTCGCTCCGATTCGGGAAGCCAGAAAACCCACCAGAATGGCTGTTGCCATCATCACCACTGAATAAATCAGCATCCTGCCTCCCGTCCTGTAGAGATAATTCCGCTGTATTTTTCCCGAGTCCATGCCCAGCTTCCCGTATTCTTCCTGCAGGAACTGTACTGCCCTCTGGGTAATGACGGTTTCACCCGTATCGCCCAGCCCCTCCAGAACCCGCTCCCGGAAGGCAAGTACCAGCTCGTCGGACAGCACATACCCAAAACTGCTCTCCGGCCCTGCCCCCGTAATGTCAGGCATAGTGCCGCCTTCTTTCGCCATAGACAGGATCAGAATGAGAATCCCCATACTTTCGTCCAGTTTTTCCATGGTGTCTTTATCCCCGCAAAACACATAGCTTCCGTCCGCTGCCTGCTCGTAAGCAAAAGACATCAGTTCCGCCTCTTCTTCGGTCATCAGCATCAGAAGGTTATCATACACGGCTTCCCGCATACGCTCCGGCACCGCATTTTCGATGCCCTTCTGCCCGATGCCCACATCCACGATATCCGCCGTGTACTGAGGCAGCGCCAGGTCACAGTAGGCCTGTACCACCAGAAGCACGACAATGGCCAGCACAGACCACCCGGATTCCTTTAAATATTTGAAGATTCTCAGCATACCAGTCTCCTTTCCCTCTCAGGACCTGTCTCTTTCTGCTGTATGCTTTCGTCAGCGAAAGCAGCCTGACAGCCCCGGATCTCATCCGCCAATCCTGCGGAAAATTCCGGAGACTGGGGGATTCTTACATTATAATGGACTGTCAGTTCTATTACAATTAAATTAGCCTTAAAAAAATGGAAAATTTATCCGAAAACTGATTCCGCCTCAGATTCTATAGAACGATTTTCAAAATGAAATTTTTCAAAATGATTTTTTCAGAATAAAGTTAATTGTTCATACATTTCCGGAAACTCATGAAGATACTGAAAACAGGCTTCCATCTCATGAACAATTCCATGCTTCCGACAGGTTTCCCGAAAAATGTGCATCAATTCCTCATTCCTGTCGCTGATCAATTCGTACGAATAACCGTATTTTTCATGATACTTCCGCCGCAGCCCCGGAAAGTGCCGCTCCAGTGCCTCATAGAAGTATTCCCGATTGCCCTGCCGCATAGTTACCCCCATGCCGAAACAGATAATCCCATACACCCCTGCCGAAACACAGTATTCCAACAGCCCTTCGATATTTTCCCGGGTATCATTCAAAAAAGGCAGAATGGGAGACAGCCAGACAACAGTAGGAATGCCGTTATCCCTCAAAATGTGCAGAACCTCTGCCCGCCTCTTGGTAGTACACACATTCGGCTCCAGTATTCTGCACAGATCCTCGTCATATGTAGTCAGCGTCATCTGCACCACACACTTTGCCTTTTCGTTGATATATCTCAGCAGATCCAGATCCCGAAGGATTCTGTCGGACTTGGTCTGGACAGCGGCACCAAACTCGTAACGCGCAATCAGTTCCAGGCATTTTCGCGTGACCTGCAGCCCCTCCTCGCAATGCATGTAAGGGTCACACATGGCGCCGGTGCCTATCATGCACTTCTTCCTTTTGGAGCGAAGCGCTCTTTCCAGCAGCTCCGGCGCATTCCGTTTCACTTCCACATCCTCAAAATCATGCGTAAAACCGTAGCAGACGCTTCTGCTGTCACAATAGATACAGCCATGGGTACATCCCCTGTACACATTCATCCCGTTTTGCGGGGACAATATTCCCTTCACATCCACATAATGCATGACAGCACCCCACATCGCCCTCAACCGTTCAGACAGCACCTTCCGCCCGGTCAAAACTGCGTCCTCATGTCGTTTTGCGAGAGGATTACCCTTCCTTCAGATAAATCTCCACCACCGTATCCTTCTCATCCGGCAGCGGGTAGCAGTCCGCCGCATAGGGATCAAAGAAGAAAAACGCGTTCTTGTCATACTCCTTCAGGTTCCAGTAATGGGTCTCCTTCACCTCGGAATTGTCGGCCAAAAGTCTCATTTTCTCCACTTTTCCGGCCATATTCTCCAGGCACACAGCACCCACCTGTGGCTCCATCACATGGGCGTAAAGCAGGTTCCCCTTCCGGGTGTAGCGCCCCCACTCCGGCTTGGGCAGCTCCGCGTAACCGCAGCCGTAGATGCTCTTTCTGTTCTTCTTCATCCAAGCCCCCACCTCTTTCAGTATAGCCACAGACTCCTCGGGAATCTCTCCCCTGGCGTTGGGTCCCACATTCAGAAGCAGGTTCCCGCCCTTACTGACACACTCCACCAGCATATGCACCACCATCTTAGCCGATTTATAATGATGGTCATGAGCCGCATAGCCCCAGTGGTTGTTCAGGGTTATGCAGGCCTCCCAGGGAATGGGGTTCCCGCCTTCGTCCCGGATTCCCGCCGGAGGAATCATCTGCTCCGGTGAGGCAAAGTCCCCTGAGTATGGTGTGGGATCCAGGGTCCGGATGGAACCCGCATCCTCCCCGCTTCCCTCCAGGCGGTTGTCAATGATCACATCCGGCTGAATGGAACGCACCATCTCAATGAGTTCCTTCGCCTTCCAGGTGTCGCATTTCATATCTCCGTAGGAAAAATCAAACCACATCACATCCAGTTTGCCGTAGTCCGTGAGCAGCTCCTTAATCTGTCCGAACATGTATTCCAGATAGTTATTGAAATTCCGATTCTCGTTGGAACACTCCGGATGGTTCCGCATGGGATGGTGCATATCCCCGTAATGGGGGAAATCGGGATGCCTCCAGTCGATGACGGAATAATACAGGCCCACCCTGATGCCCTCCGCCCGGAAAGCCTCCAGGAATTCCCTTACCAGGTCCCGCCCGCAGGGAGAATTGGTAGATTTGAAATCCGTCAGCTTGGAGTCAAACAGACAGTATCCGTCATGATGCTTGGCGGTGAGTACGGCATACTTCATTCCCGCTTCCTTCGCCAGTTTCGCCCACACCCTGGGATCATAATTCTCAGCGGCAAACTCATCCTTCAGAGGCTCATAGTCCTCCTTTGTCAGCTGCTCCACGCTGCGCAGCCACTCTCCCCTGGCCGGGATGGCATACAGCCCCCAGTGGATAAACATGCCGAACCTTGCCTCCTGGTACCACTGTGTCCTCTTTGTTCTCTCTTCTATAATCTTATTCATAGTCGTCCCTTCCCTATCTATTTCGGCCCGGCCAGACGGCTCACGGATACCTTCTGCCTTTACCGGCCTGGCCGCCTCGCCCGCCGCCCGTCACAGGGCCTGGTTTTCTCCCATCTTTACTAGCTTTGCTGCCTGGTCGGCGGAGATGCATGCATCCAAAATCTCCTGGATATCCCCGTTCATCACCTTGTCCAGCTTGTAAATGGTCAGGCCGATGCGGTGGTCCGTGACACGCCCCTGGGGAAAATTATAAGTCCTTATCTTCTCGGAACGATCTCCGGTGCCAATCTGGCTGCGACGCATCTCTGCCTCCGCGTCATGCCGCTGCTGCTGTTCTATGTCGTAGAGTTTTGCCTTCAGCAGTGCAAAGGCCTTCGCCTTGTTCTGAAGCTGGGATTTTTCGGTCTGGCTGTACACAACGATTCCCGTGGGGTAATGGGTCAGGCGCACCGCGGAATCCGTCGTATTTACACACTGACCGCCGTTGCCGGAAGCACGCATCACATCCACCCGGATATCTTTCTCATCGATCACAATATCTATATCCTCGTCCACCTCGGGCATCACCGCCACGCTGATGGTGGAAGTATGGATTCGTCCGCCGCTTTCCGTCTCCGGCACACGCTGCACCCGATGGACGCCGCTCTCGTACTTCATCCTGGAATAGGCTCCCTGCCCCGTGATAACAAACTGCACCTCCTTCATGCCGCCGATGCCGATTTCATCCACGTTCAGTGTCTCCACCTTCCACCTCTGGCTTTCCGCATAATGCACATACATCCGGTAAATCTCCGCAGCAAAAAGAGCCGCTTCATCTCCGCCTGCCCCGGCGCGAATCTCCACGATTACATTTTTGTCGTCATTAGGGTCCTTGGGCAAAAGCAATATTTTCAGTTCCTGTTCCAGTTCCTCCGCGCGCTTCTTTCCCTCATTCAACGTCTCCTTGATCATGTCGCGCATCTCCTCATCGCCCTCTTCCTCCAGCATGGCCAGGGAATCCTCGATGTCCTGCTTACATTTCTTATATTCCGTGTATGCATTCACGATGGGCGTCAGGTCACTCTGTTCCTTCATCAGCCTGCGGAACCGTTCCTGGTTACCCGTCACCGTAGGCTCATGAAGCTCGCTCATGATCTCCTCAAACCGAATCAGCAAATCATCCAATCTGTCAAACATATCATTCCTCACATTCTGCCGCACACATGCTCCCGGCAAATTTATCTGTCCTGTCCGCCAAAATACCGAAAATCCTCCCTTTTCCGGGTGACAGGCCATAAACACTCTCCCATATCCGGGCAATCATATCTTCAGCCAAAACACCTGGTTCCATATACCACCCTGTCCAGTCCGGCATAATCCTTTACTACCCGCACTTCCAGAAACCCGGCCTCCTCCAGCAGCGAGCTGACCGCCTTCCCCTGATCGTATCCAATCTCGAAAAAGAGCATCCCGCCGCCAAACAGATAATTCCTGCCCTCGCTGATAATCCGTCGGTAGAAATCCAGCCCGTCCGTCCCGCCGTCCAATGCCCGCAGCGGCTCATGCTCTCTGACTTCAGGCATCAGCGTCCTGACCACATCACTGCAAATATACGGCGGGTTAGACACAATAATGTCAAATTTGCCCGTAATCTCCTCAAACAAATCACTTCTGACGAAACGAATGGCACCTGCCCCCACACTATCGTCCCGAACAGCCTGCCCCCCGGCACCCTCACCGGCGTCTATGGTCTGACCTGTCACGCAGCAGCCGTCATTTACGGCCATCTCCAAAGCACCGTGTCCGCTGCCAGCTTCCACAGAGATACCGGCAGGCTGCCCACCGGTATCTCCCGCATTCTGAGACATCCGCGGTCCCCCGCTCACTCGTTCCCTGCCAAGCAGGCACTCCGCATTTTCCTCCGCTACCGCAAGCGCCTCCCCGGACAGATCCGCCCCCACCCCCTGGCAATGATTGGAGTAATGCAGAAGGCTGATCAGGATGCAGCCCGAACCCGTACACATATCAAGTACCCGCATGCCGTCATGGAGATGGCGCAGTACCTCCTCCACCAGAATCTCCGTATCCTGTCTGGGAATCAGCACATGCTCATTCACTCTGAACGACAATCCCATAAACTCCTGGTTCCCTGTGAGATGCTGCAGCGGAATCCGCGTGACACGCCTTCCAATCAGCCTTACATACTCCTTCTCCTGGTATGCCTCCAGTTCCATGTCGCCATGTGCCAGCAAATCATTGCGGTTGGTTCCGCAGACATATTCCAGCAAGAGCCGCGCCTCCAGTTCCGCCTCATCGATTCCTGCCTGAAGCAGCCGTTCCCTGCCCTGACAATATCCTTCCCTGTATGTCATATGCCGCTCCTCTTATTCTCTGCCGCGCTGCATTCCCTGATCCATCCCGCAGTGTATACCCGAAACCGGACCATAAACCGCCACATTCCGCTTACGCGAAAGAATCGGCTTCGCCGGCGGCATTCTCTTCCGAGTCCTCATCATCCAAATCTTCCTCAAACTCGTATCCGAATGTCTCCCGCAGATAAGCTTTCCAGTCAAATACAGCCTCCACAGAAGAAATAGCCACCTCCACCATATCTCTGTCTGGCTCTTTGGTGGTCATCCGCTGGATTGCCATACCCGGCGCAGAAAGAATCCGTACAAAGAGAGAATCCGAACGACCTGCCAGACGGATAATTTCATAGGAAATACCCGCTACCACCGGCATCAGCAGAATCCGCAGCCCCACACGCCACACCGGATTCTCCACCCGAATAAAGAAAAACAGGATAATACTCACAAAAAACACAAAAAACAGAAAGCTGGTGCCGCATCGCTTATGAAGCCTGGAGCTGCGCATGGCATTGTCCACCGTCAGCGGCCTGCCCCGTTCTATGCAGTTGATGCATTTGTGTTCCGCCCCGTGATACCGGTACAACCGCCGGATATCCTTCATGATGCTGATACCGCCCACATAGAGGATAAAGATAACGATACGCACCACCCCTTCGATAATCGCCACCAGGGAGGCATTTCTCAAATACCCGTTCAGCAGAGATGCCAGGTAATACGGCAATACAATAAAAATACCCACCGCAAGCACCACGGAAATACAGGTCACCAATGCGGTCATCAGCTTATCCCCCGCACCGCCGGCCTTTCCGTCATCCCCCTCGTCCTCATAAAAGGATGCCGAAAAATTCAGACATTTCATTCCCAGAATCAGGGAATCGATAAAATTGAATACCCCCCGTATAAAAGGAATCTCCTTAATCTTATTTCCCCCAAGCACCCCCTGGAAATTGTCAACCTCCACCGATATCCCGCCGTCCGGCCGCCTCACGGAGACCGCATATTTTTCCTGATTCTTCATCATAACGCCTTCCAGGACAGCCTGCCCGCCAATCCCGGAATAGCATTTGCTTTTTTTCTTTCCCATTACATGTCTCCTCGTTTCCCTGTAAATCCAGCGCATTGCCTCCGCTCAGCGACTCTAATAAAGTCCCATTCCCAGCGCCGATGAGACTTTATCCTTCAGTGCCGTCGCGCAGCGGCTCTAATAAAGTCCCGAAGGCGCTCGAGAGCTGATTTCATGCGCGCTCTTCGTATGAAAGTGCCGTCGCGCAGCGACTCCATTAAGAGAAAAGGTTGAGATACCAAGCACCTCAACCTTTCCGCAATCTTATTTAACGCCGTATTTTCTGTTGAACTTCTCAATACGTCCGTCAGCCCTTGCAGTCTTCTGCTGGCCGGTGTAGAACGAATGGCACTTGGAACAAACTTCCACGTGGATCTCAGGCTTCGTGGAGCCAGTCACAAAAGTGTTCCCACAGTTACAGGTCACTGTCGCCTGATAATACTTGGGATGGATTCCTTCTTTCATCTCATTCACCTCTCTATAATCAATCATTACAGCCTTATTTGTCGTTCACATCCGTACTGCTTATGGAACCACAAACAGCGTGTTTATTGTAGCACATGGACAGCTTAGTTTCAAGTATTATTTTAAATAAATTTGTTTCTTTTTACCATTTGTACGAAATCATTGTTGCTTCTTGTCCGTGAGAACATATCAAGAATGCGGTCAGTAGCCTCATCCGGCTTTAGACCATTCAAAGCCCTGCGCATAATATTGATGGCTTCCAGTTCTTCGCTGTTCAGCAGCAAATCTTCTCTTCTGGTTCCGGATTTCGCCAGATCGATTGCCGGGAAAATGCGCTTCTCGGAAAGCTTGCGATCCAGAATCATTTCCATATTGCCGGTGCCTTTGAATTCCTCGTATACCACGTCGTCCATCTTGCTGCCGGTATCCACCAGTGCCGTGGCCAGTATGGTCAGGCTACCGCCCTCACGCATATTTCTCGCCGCACCGAAGAATCGCTTGGGCATGTGCAGCGCTGCCGGGTCAAGTCCGCCTGAAAGCGTACGTCCGCTGGGCGGCACCACCAGGTTATAGGCCCTTGCCAGACGGGTTATGCTGTCCAGAAGAATGACGACATCCTTCTTATGTTCCACCAGGCGCTTTGCACGCTCGATAGTCATCTCCGACACCCGCTTATGATGATCCGGCAGTTCGTCAAAGGTGGAATAAATAACCTCTACATTGTCTCCGCTGATTGCTTCCTTGATATCCGTCACCTCTTCCGGGCGCTCATCAATAAGCAGTATCAGCATATGCATATGCGGATTCGTCCGCAAAATGGATTTTGCAACCTCTTTCAGTAAGGTAGTCTTGCCGGCCTTGGGCGGAGATACAATCATACCACGCTGCCCCTTACCTACAGGGCTGACAAGATCCATAACCCTCATGGCCACGCTGCATCCTGCAGTCTCCAGCCTGATACGTTCATTGGGGAAAATGGGAGTCATATCTTCGAAGGCCACACGCCTTAACGCTTCTTCGATAGTGTAGCCGTTGATAGTCCTGATAAACAGAAGTGCGCTGAACTTCTCCTGCTGTGTCTTAATACGCTTGTTGCCCCGCAGGATATCGCCTGTCTTCAGTCCGAAGCGTCGGATCTGGCTGGGCGCCACATACACGTCGTTCTCTCCGGGCAGATAATTCTCACATCGGATAAATCCGTATCCGTCAGGCATAACCTCCAGGATACCGCTGGCCTCCTCGCCGCTGTCCAGTTCCCTGGGATAGGTCTTCTCGTCGTAAACCTCATTGGAACGGTTGGGCCTGGCTGCTGCCGGAGCCGGCTGACCTCCCGGTGAAGCCGACGGCGCTGCGGCCGCGGCACTGCCTGCGGATGCCGGAGCCTCCTGCTTTTCCTCGGTCTTCTGAATACTCTCGCTCTGGGCCGAGGCTTCGGCTTTATAATTGTTTTCATACATAACCGCCCCCTGCGCACGCTCTGACTTCTGCTGCGGCGGGACGGATCTTGTGTTCGTTACGACAGTACGCCTGCGTACCGATTTGAATGCGGCTGCACTGTCATGTGAATGCTGTGCCTGCTCACTCTTCACACTCTTCGCAGCGCTTTCTTCTTCCTGTCTTTTTACCCTCTCATCCTCTGCCAACATGGCTTCCACCAGCTCAGCCTTCTTCATGGACGATGTTCCTTTCAGCCCACGCGCTTTAGCCAGCTCTTTCAGCTGTACAAGTGCCAGCGATTCATACTTTTCTCTCATAAATTCCTCCTGATCTTCATAGTAACTACATTTTTAAACGGGGAACACAGCCAGATTCGTCATTGACATGCTGCCTTTGAAGCATGATTGAATATCATGCCGTACCGACATTATAATACACTTTTCCAAAAATAGGAAGCCCTAATTTTAATTATGATATCATTGTCTTTCATTTATACCGCACTTTTGCTGATGAACCGTAAAATATTCCTGCGGAATCTCTTGCGAAGTGCCGAAATCTATTATATGATACAGATAGTTCTAAAATATACTGCATCAGATTCGGAAGGGGATAGTATAATATGTTTCAGGATCCGTTGACTTTATATAAATTAATCGTACTCTATATGCTGGACAGGGTCAATTTCCCGCTGACCAACGCACAGGTCAGCGATTTCATCCTGGAACGGGAATATACCAATTACCTGACGCTGCAGCAGGTTATCAACGAACTGCTGGATGCCCGGATGATTACTTCCCGCACCATCTTAAACCGTACCCATCTCTCCATTACACCGGAAGGACGGGAGACCCTGCTGTTCTTCCAGAACCGCATTAACCACGGCATCAAGAAGGATATTGACGGCTATTTCCGGGAAAACGAATATGTCCTCCGCAATGAGGTCTCCGTGCTGGGCGATTATTACTACCGGGCAGGCATCGGGGAATATGAAACCCACCTGGTAGCAAAGGACAGAGGCGTCAATCTGGTAGATATCCGAATGATCGTCCCCACGGAGGAGATTGCAAAAAACATATGCGACAACTGGCAGAAGAAGAATCAGGACATTTACCAGTATCTTACAGCCCAGCTGTTTTAGCGGATTTTGCTTCAGGACTTCCCTGCTTCCCGGGCCTCGGTCCTGAGTCTGCGCATATGTTCCCTTATCCTGGCTTCATAGCCGTTTCCGGTGGGTTTATAGAATTCTTTTCCGTTTAATTCATAAGGAAGATACTGCTGCTCTACATAATGATTGGGATAGTCATGTGCATACTTGTAGCCGGTTCCTCTTCCCAGCTTCGAAGCCCCCTTATAGTGGGCATCCTGAAGATGCGCCGGAATGGGCAGGTTCCCGCTCCGCCCCACTTCCTCCATCGCCGCGAACACCGCCTCGCAGGCCGCGTTGCTTTTTGGTGCGGACGCCACATAGGCTGCCGCCTGGGACAGGATAATCTTCGCCTCCGGCATGCCGATGCGTTCCACTGCCAGAGATGCGTTAACTGCGACTGCCAGCGCCTGGGGATCTGCGTTTCCCACGTCCTCCGCCGCGCATATCATAATCCGTCTGGCTATGAAAGTGACATTTTCCCCCGCATAGAGCATTCTGGCCAGGTAGTATACAGCCGCATCCGGATCGGAACCCCGCATACTTTTGATAAAGGCGGAAACGGTATCATAATGATTATCGCCGCTTTTATCGTACCGCACCGCTTTTTTCTGAATACATTCCTGGGCAACCTCCAGTGTGATATGTATTTTGCCGTCTCCGCTGCGGGCAGTACTCATAATGCCCAATTCCACGGCGTTCAGCGCATGCCTGGCGTCCCCGCCCGATACATCCGCCAGGAAGTCCAACGCGTCTTCGTCAATTACCGCGTCATAACTCCCCATACCTCTGTCCACATCATACACTGCCTTTTTCAGAAGCTCCCGTATCGCCTCCGGCGGAACAGGCTTCAACTCAAAGATAACGGATCTGGAAAGCAGTGCGCCATTGACCTCAAAATAAGGATTCTCCGTGGTAGCACCTACTAAAATCAGCGTGCCGTCCTCCACAAAGGGGAGCAGATAATCCTGCTGCGCCTTATTGAAACGATGAATCTCGTCAATAAAGAGAATGGTGCGCATCCCGTACATCCCCTGGATTTCCTTCGCCTTCGCCACTACCTCCTCCATGTCCTTCTTCCCCGCCACAGTGGCATTGATCTGGGTAAATTCGGCGCTGGTGGAATTTGCAATCACCTTTGCCAGAGTGGTCTTGCCCGTGCCGGGAGGACCGTAAAAAATCACGGAGCTGATCTTATCTGCCTTGATGGCGCGGTAGAGCAGCTTATCCTTCCCCACGATATGCTCCTGCCCCACGACCTCTTCCAGCGTTCCGGGGCGCATTCTGGCAGCCAGCGGCGCCTCCTTTTCCATATCACTTTCCCGCATATAGTCAAATAGATTCAAATCCATTTTCTTACCATCCGTTTCCTGTTCTATTATCTCCCATCTATGGACTTCAGTACCATCCAGAACCCAGATCCTGCCAGAGAGCCAAGTGCAGCCGTACCCAGAAACAACAGAAATAGCTGCGGCAGAAAGTTTCCGTGCAGATTGGATGCCACTTCACACACTCCATAGACTAGCGCCGCTATTCCGGCTGCGATTCCCATCTTTTTATTATTTTGGAGACAAGATCCCAAAAGCAACGCCTCGGCCAGTCCGATCAAAAAAATAATGACTGTATCCGACTCAAATAATTCTTTCAATATTGGCAGATATCTCACCCTGAAGTCCCTCCGTAACATTTTTCTTCTTTTCACCTGTTTACAGATACAGTTGCTCTGTCCCATGTACAGGCGTTTTTCGCCAGCTCTCTCAACAGATGTCTCCGATCAACAGAGTCATTATCCTGTGCCCGTATCAGATACCGTTTACTTTTTCAGAGACACTTCATTCTCGTGGACCGTAACCGAGTTCAGGCTGCGCAGAAAGCTGGATATCCGGTTATATCCGAACTGCTTAAAATCCAGTTGCTTATATTTCTTATGCAGCTCGTCGTTCAGGCTTGCCAAGTTCTCTACCATACCTCCGTTCTTCGCTATCATACGGCAGATTTCCTGCTCCAGTTCCTCCTTGGTCAGATTGGAACGGCGCTCTACATAATACTGGTTGCTGATCTTTTTCACATGAAGATCGGGAAGCTCCTGGTCAATCATGGTACTCAGCTTATAATATCCATAATTGCGCACATCAAAATCCGTAAATTTATCATTCAGCCGATTGCCTACCCGGGCAAGATCAACCTGCCTTCCTCCGCTTTCATTGATCAGGGTGAGTATTACCTGCCTCACTTCCGAAATGGAAGTCACGTTCTGTTCCTCCACAGACGCAGCGTCCTGACTGCCGGCATACTCCCCTGCCCTGCCGTGCTTCTCTTCCATGGGATTTCTCGCACCCTGCACATTCCCTGCCCCCATGGCCATCTCTTCATCCATATTCTGCTCCGCCACCAGATTCAGATGGATGAACTTATTGCAGGCTCTGGTCAGGGCCAGCGGCGTCTTGGATTCGCCCATGCCCAATACGAACATGTTTTCCTCCCGCAGCCGCATGGCAAGCCTGGTAAAATCGCTGTCACTGGTAACCAGGCAGAAGCCCTGCACCTTGTTTTTGTAGAGAATGTCCATGGCGTCAATCACCATTGCCATATCCGTGGCGTTTTTCCCTGTGGTATAGGAAAACTGCTGCACCGGCATAATGGAATGCTCCAGAAGCAGCCCCTCGGACCAGCCGTTTCCCTTTGACCAGTTGCCATAGATACGGCGATAGCTGGTCAAACCATATTTTTCAAGCTCTTCAAATATGGTAACCGCGTATTTTGAACTGATATTATCCGCATCAATCAATACCGCAAACTGCATTTTCTCATTGGACATTGATTCCATGATTTCTTCCATAATTCGTCTCCATTCTTGTCACAGCCCAGAAATCGGAGGATCCTGCCGACCCCCGGACAGCCTTTACCCTGCTGCCTTTGTCCTGCCCGCAGGCGCTTTTGTTTACCGGCATCCGTGCCCCATCGCCGAGTTCCTGCCAGCGTTTCGCTCACAGCCGCCTGGGTTTTCGCCTGCGTGTATCAAGTATAACACATATGCCGGATTTTTCCTATCTTTTTCTTCCGCATCTACGGCTTAACAGCCGGCTGGCCTTGCAAAATTGCACAGGGCGCAATTTTGACTTTGCGAGAGGGGCTGTATGAACTGTTACAGCTGGCCGTCATTGCCGTGCGGACACGTTTTCCGCCCTGGCCAATGCGCGGCAGGACGCCGACAGGTAAACCGCCCTTCCCGTTCCGCCACGCAACGAGCCGGCAAAGAACCATATCCGCTCACATATCCTGCCCATGGACATGCACAGCCACCGTCTCCTGCCTCATCTGCTCCGAAACGGCCAGAAACGTTCCCCTGTCCTTCCCCGGCGTATGCCCCAGCGTCTTCACATAGGCGCGATAAAACGACGAGTAATCTCCGAAACCGCTGCTGAAGGCCGCCTCCTTGGCATGGCATCCGTTATTCAGCAGCAGCTGCGCATAAACCACACGCTTCCTCATCAGGTAGTCCATCACCGTAGTGCCCGTAGCCCTGCGGAAAACCTTGTTCAGATGGTGCTTGCTGATATAGAAATGCGCCGAAATATCATCCAGCGTAATCGGCTCGCTCAAATGCTTATTCATGTAAAACAGAATCTCCGTCACCCTGTTTTCCGTCTCATCCTTGGAATCAGGCGCTGCGGCAGCACTCATGACAGCAATCTCAGACAGCAGCGCTTCCAGCCGTATCGGCAACAGCTGTTCCCGAAAAGGTTCCGGCAGCAGCGCACATTCTTCCAAGCTCTCCAGGAATGCCGGAAGCCGGTACTTTTCCCCATCCTCGAAATAGATTTCTCTCTCCTCTGCCCGCCCCGACTGCGGAAAAGCACGCAGCAAAACGCTGCGCCGCTCCCGGCTCAGCAGCTCCGGATGGAAATGCAGGGAATACCGTTTGTAGGGAGCGGTACTGTTTACCCTGACACCGTGGAAGGCATGGGGCGAAAGCAGCAGCAGGCTGTTGGCCCTGGGTTTATAATGCCGCCCTTCCACCAGATAATCCACGTCTCCTTCCAGAAAACAATATACTTCATAAAAATTATGGCAGTGCAGGGCATACTGCTCTGTTACCTCCCTGGATACAGCGTATCCGAAGGATATTTTCTCAGTGTTTATACATACATCCGGATTCATTTACGCCTCTCCCGTCGCTCCTTTTCCAATACATGGCCGGCCCTTTCGCTCACGGTTTCCCTGCTTTACGGCCGTCCATTCCATTCCTGTCTCCCATATTACTCCACCACCGCTATATTTGCAATGTTTTAATTACTCCATGCAATGGTTTTTCCGTTCACCATGGACTATAGTTAAAGAAACCGATAGAAAAAACTTTATTCTTCAGAAACTTCATTTAGGAGGAACTTTTAACATGAAAACAGGCGCACAGTTATACACTGTCAGGGCTTACACACAGACGGAATCCGATTTTGCCCTGACCATGTCAAAAATCGCAAAAATCGGATACAAAACCGTTCAGATTTCCGCCATCGGCAGTATCCGCCCGGAGAAGGTACGCGAAATCTGCGACCGGGAGGGTCTGGAAATCGTCCTGACCCACAGCAATGTGGACCGTATTCTCAACGACACAAAAGCGTTGATACATGAGCATGACATCCTGGGCTGCAAATACATCGGCCTTGGCTGCATGCCCGAAAAATACCACACAAAGGAATGGCTTCACCGCTTTATGCATGATTTCAAAGAGCCTGCAAAGGAAATTGCCGCTGCCGGCAAACTGCTCATGTACCATAACCACAACCTGGAGTTCGAAGCCTTCGAAGCCGAACAGCTGCCAAACGCAAGTCCCCGCAAACGGATTATGGAATACCTGCTGGAGGGCTTTGGGCCGGATGAGTTGGGTATCACCCTGGATACATACTGGGTAGCCGCCGCCGGAGCGGATGTATGCCAGTGGATCCATCTGCTGAAAGACAGAATTCCCTGCGTCCATCTGAAGGATATGCAGGTGAAGGGAATGTCCTCCTTCATGGCTCCCGTCATGGAAGGCAACCTCAACTTCCCTGGTATTCTGAAAAGCCTGGAAGAAACCTGCTGTGAATATCTGCTGGTGGAACAGGACACCTGCCAGGGAAGCCCCTTTGACTGTCTGGAAACCAGCTATCGGAACCTGAAAAATGCCGGGTACTGCTGAAATCCCGGTCTCCCGTACATCCGGCAAATCTCCCGGCCGTTTCCTGTGAGGGCACATACAGGCAGCACTTGCAGCGGCCGACGGCATGACGGTGCCTTCGGGAATGCGGGAATATATGTCTTAGAATGATAAAGGAGTCTGTCTATGAAACAGGTAAAATTAGGTATCATCGGAATCGGAAACATGGGAAGCGGCCATTGCGGCAATATTCTGGAAGGCCGTACTCCCGAAATCGCCTTAACCGCAGTCGCAGACCTTCGGGAAAGCAGGCGAAGCTGGGCCGAAACGGCGCTTCCGGGCACTGTTGCGGTCTTCGAAGACGGCGACAGCCTGATTTCCTCCGGGCTGTGCGATGCCGTGCTGATCGCCACCCCCCATTATGACCATCCGCGCCTGGCCATGCTGGCAATGGAACACAGCCTGCATGTCATGTGCGAAAAACCCGCCGGCGTCTATACGAAACAGGTTCGGGAAATGAATGAAGCCGCCGGGAAATCAGGACTTGTCTTCGGCATGATGTTCAACCAGCGCACCAACTGCATCTACCGCAAGATGTACGAAATCGTACAAGGAAAACACTACGGCGAGATGAAGCGCATGAGCTGGCTTATTACGGACTGGTACCGCACCCAAGCCTATTACAATTCCGGCGGATGGCGGGCCACCTGGGACGGAGAGGGCGGCGGCGTCCTTCTGAACCAGTGTCCCCACAACCTGGACCTGCTGCAGTGGATTTGCGGCATGCCTTCCCGGGTACGCGCTTTCTGTCACAACGGAAAGTGGCATCATATCGAGGTGGAGGATGACGTGACTGCTTACCTGGAGTTTCCCAACGGTGCTACAGGCGTATTTGTCACCACCACTGCCGATGCCCCCGGCACCAACCGCCTGGAAGTTACCCTGGAAAAGGCAAAGCTGGTAGCGGAAAACAATAAACTGACCCTGTACGAACTGGAAATAGGCGAGCGCGAGTACTGCTTCCAGGCAACGGAAGGCTTCCAGAAGCCGCCCTGCCATGAACGGGAAATTATCCTGGACGGTGAAAATCCCCAGCATGTAGGCATATTGAATGCCTTTGCGGGCGCTATTCTCCGCGGAGAACCCCTTGTGGCAAACGGCACGGAAGGCATTCACGGACTGGAGCTTTCCAACGCCATGCACCTGTCTTCCTGGCTGGAGAAAACCGTGGAACTTCCCATTGACGAAGATCTGTTTCTGGAAAAACTGAATGCTTTGCGCGCCTCCTCCGTGAAAAAAGCTGACGTGCAGGAAGTTACCTTCGACACCAAAGGCAGCTATGGCAGCAAGCCCCAATAGCATCCCTGCCAGCCAGGGCTGCAAACACTTTGACAGCATCATGAACGCAGGAAAGGAAACGATATTATGAAATCCGCAATCGCAGGCTGCGGAACCATAGCGCAGCTCCATGGCCGCGTCCTGACAGACTGGATTGACACCAGCCTTGTGGGGGCGGCGGACATTGATGACGGCAAGGCCAGGGCCTATGCCGAAACCTGGCACACAAACGCCTATACATCCCTGGAGGAAATGCTTTGTCAGGA
This sequence comes from uncultured Acetatifactor sp., assembly GCA_910587555.1. GTDB lineage: Bacteria > Bacillota > Clostridia > Lachnospirales > Lachnospiraceae > Acetatifactor. Next base: position 101,777 of record CAJULV010000001.1, on the reverse strand, counting down.
ACAGCCGGATGTCCTTCATATCTGCACACCGCATTATCTCCATGTTCCCATGGCGGAATATGCCCTGGCACAGGGTATTCACGTCTTCATGGAGAAGCCCCCCGTTATCTCCCGGGAACAGCTGTACCGTCTGCAGCAGGCCGTGAAAAATTCCGGCGCCCGGCTGGGCCTGTGCTATCAGAACCGCTACAATCCCAGCATCCGGACAGCCCTTCATATCCTCTCTTCCGGCAAGGCAGGGAAAATTCTGGGTGCCCGCGGCATCGTAACCTGGCACAGGGACTCTGCTTATTATACGGACAGCGGCTGGCGCGGAAAGCTTGCCGCCGAAGGCGGCGGCGTCCTGATTAACCAGGCGGTTCACACCATGGATTTGCTCCAGTATCTCCTGGGCCGGCCTCTGGCAGTGGAAGCCTCCATGGCCAATCATCATCTGAAAAGTGTCATCGAGGTGGAAGATACCATGGAGGCATTCATTCGGTTTGAAGGAAATATCAATGCCTCTTTCTATGCCACCACCGCCTATTGCGCCGATGTGCCGCCCCTGATTGAAGTCGCCTGTGAGCATATGACAATCCGCATTGAAGAAATGGAACTCACCCTGCTTTACCCGGACGGGCGCCGGGAAAAACCCAGGCTGGAACACAGGGAAGCCTTGGGCAAGAGCTACTGGGGCACAGGGCATCGGGACTGTATTTCGGATTTTTATCATGCCCTGCAGACCGGCAGCGAATTCCCGCTGAACCTGCAAAACATGGAAGCCAGTATCCGTTTAATGCTGGCCGCCTATGAATCCGCCGAAAGCGGACAGGTGGTCCGGGTAGACAGCAATCCGTGGGAACTGCCGGCCGATGCTCCCGCTTAAACCCTTTTAACTGCAAAAAGCCCCCTCCCCGGGCGGCGGAATGGAGATTTGTATGAATGAATCGAGAAAGAAACTGACCCAATCCCCCATCAGCTGCTTTGCCGATGAAATCGCGGTTTCCCTGGAACGGCAGATTGCGGTATTGCAGGAACTGGGTATCAAATGGATTGAACTGCGCAGCGCAGACGGAATCAACGTATCCGCGTTTACGCAGGAATATGCCCGCACCGTAAAGGAGAAGCTGGATGCGGCGGGTATCCGCGTGTCTGCAATCGGCTCCCCCATCGGCAAAATCAGCCTGGCAGATGACTTCGACGTACACATGAAAACGTTCACTGCCATAGAGCATCTCGCCGATATTTTCGAAACGCCTTATATCCGGATGTTCAGTTTTTACCTTCCTGAAAACAGGACTCCCGTCAGCTGCAGAGACGTGGTTCTCATGCGGCTGGAACAGATGGTGGCGGAAGCAGCAAAAAATGGACTGATCCTTCTCCATGAAAACGAGAAGGCAATCTACGGCGACACGGCCCAGCGCTGCCTGGACCTGATGAAGACTTTCGCCGGACAAACCTTCCGGTGTACCTTCGACTTTGCCAATTTCATTGAATGCGGCCAGGATACCCTGGAAGCTTACCATATGCTGCAGCCATACATTGCCTATGTCCATGTAAAGGATGCCATCCGTGAGACAAGGGAAATCGTTCCTGCCGGACGGGGAGACGGAAAGCTCTCCGAGATTTTCTCTCTCCTCGACAACAGCGGCTATAAAGGCTTCTTAAGCCTGGAGCCGCACCTTGCCAACTTCAGCGGCCTGAACAGCCTGGAAAAAGACGCAGCAATAAGAGCCGAAAACAATACGGAAAAAGCCTTCCTGGCGGCGTATCAGGCCCTGACACAGCTGCTGAACTGATGCGGAGCGCCTTGGTCGGATGCCGTTTCCCGGCAGTCCGCAGCCAGGCAAAACGGAACCGAAATCCTGCCCATTCCGGCAGAATTTCGGCTCTTTTGCCTGGGGCAGGCGCTTATGAATCATCTCACAGCTTACCTAAAAATGTCTGCTTACCACGGGCTTTCCCTCCTCATCAAGCAGCGGCGTAAGCCCTCCTGCATTTCCGTCCCTGTGAAACACATAATTTACCCCGGTTTCCGTGTCTATCCAAATTTCAATCACAGAAATAACTCCCTGGCTGTAAACCTTTTTAAAACGATCCATACCTATTCCTCCTGATATCGGTTTTTATACCTGTTATTTTATATCTGCTGTATTTGCTGCCTTGGACAGCCTTATTACTGTCAATTTCTGCCATGAACATATGCCAAGATGCTATGCCGGCCTGCTTATTTTCAGCCTTATGGCACAGAATGCTTTTTGTGTCGGCAGGACGAGGGGCCGCGGCACAGCGGACGCGCCTGCCCACGTTAACCCGGCAGATGGCAATGCAGGCAGTTCCTCTGGCCAGATAGAAACATGTCAGTCAGCTGCGCCTCCACAGCGTAAAGATACAGCCTGCCACACACAATAAGATTGCCAGCACATGCAGGAAGCCTTTCGCAAATCCAAGCCAGAACGCCAGTTCTCCGCCTGTATCCCTGATCAGCAGCGCCACACCGTTCAGGAAAAGCCCCGCCGCCAGATAACCTGAAATTTTCCCTTTTCTACCTGAATAACTTTGTTCCCCGGTATCCCCGGTCCTTCCCTTCAGCTCCGCCAGGATATCGTTGATCCGCATCAGCTGCCTCACAAAAGCTATCGCAATGGCACCTAGGATAAAAGCGAACGACCATGCGGCAGCAACCCCTCTCAGGATTCCCCAAATCTCCAGAAACAGGCAGATAATTTCCATGACTGTCGCCAACTGGAACGTCTTTTTTATCTTGGTATAATGCGCAATGCTGGATTCCACGTCCGTGTACAGTTCAAAAGCCCCTTGGGCAGCCTTCTTCCGCAAAATTACCCAGGGTCCCCACAGGCATACAATCTCCACATCCATATCCCGCATGAACTCCCGATAGTCATTGCTTACCCGGAACATTCCCTCCGTTATGTCAATCTGGTAAATATACTCCCCCGGCAAGCATCTGTCAAACCTGTAAAAACCCACACAAAAGCCGGTCATGGCATATCCCTTCCGAGACATTTCATTCAGGAACGCCGTCTCCTTGTCCTTATCAAAATACAACCTGAATTTTGTCATATTTCCTCCTGGTTAAAATCACTGCGTTTTAAAGGGTTATATCCTACGGCTCCATTTGTCTCCACATAAGCTGCCCGTTATGCAGAAGCTCTGCCAAACGCTTTATTTCCTCCGCAAAAACCTTTCTGCCCAAATCGGTAATGATGTACTCCTTCTTTTTACGGGAATCGGTCTCCGCGCTGTAGATTCTAATCCATCCCTTTGCAGTCATGGCCTGGATGGCACCGTATAAAGTGCCCGCTCCCAGCACTACGCGTCCTTCCGTCAGCTTCTCCACCTCCTGGATAATCCCGTATCCGTGATTAGGCTTTCTCACCGACAGCAGGATGTAAAACAGTGCCTCCGTCAACGGCGTACTTTTCTCCATTCGCATCCCTCCGTTTCCAAAGTACACTTCTGTTTCAGTCGCCGTGCAGCGATACTAACGGGTAAAGTCCCGTTCCCGAACCGCTCCGGAACCCACTCTGCTACTTTCTTCCAAATGTTGCAGTCAGATTGAACAAACCTCCCAGTACATTGCAGGCCAATCCCCCAACCAGCAGCTCATTGCCCTCCGGCGTCGTAAAAAGATGCAGTCCCAGAAAAATAATCGCAGCCGCATAACATCCGCAAACTGCCGTATACAACAGGCGTTTTCTCAATGTCTTATCCATACCTTCCCCTCCGCAATATGATTTTCCGCCTTTGCGATACAGACCTCCTGCTTCACATCCGCATGTTTCGCTGAATCCAGGCTAATATATCGTCAGGTGATATATCATGACTTTAATATATCATCCGACGATATATTTGTCAAGGAAAAACAATTCAAATGAAGCTTTTCCGTTCTTTTCGTTCCTGCCCCGATTGAAATCCTCTCCGGCTTTCATACAGACAATAAGTAATCAGTACAACAGGAAAAGGCAGGTAAAAGAAATATTTTACCTGCCCTTGACTTTTCGAAATATTTTATTTCGCCAAAATCATCATAATCTCATTGCTTCTGGAGATGAACTTCGTCATAGCCTCGGAAGACAGCGGAGACTGCTGAATCTTCGCCAAATCGTAAAGCTGTTCGCAGATCATATCCACATTCTCGCCTTCCTGGTTCTCCGTGACATATTTAACCAGGGGATGGTTCGCATTGAGGATAAGGGTCTCTCCCTCGCCTCCGAAGCCTCCCATATCCATTCCCGGCATGGAGTACATCTTCATCATGTCCTGCATGCGCCTGGATTCCTCGGAAAGGGTGAGTACAGAGGAAATCTTGTCATCCTTCAGCTTCTCCACCTTCACAGACAGCTTGTCATTGCCGAGAACCTTCTTCACAATCTCGCCCAACACCTTTGTCTGCTCTTCCAGTTCTTTCTCCGCGTCCTCAGAGGTCTCGTCCTTCAGTGCGCCTGTCACATCCGCATCGATTCTCTGGAATTTCACGCCTTCATTCTTGGACTCCAGCTGCTGGAGGAACGGCTGGTCTATATTGTGGGTCAGGATAACGGCATCCATCCCGCTGTCCCTGAACATCTTGATATACTGTCCCTGCTGCCGTTCATCGGTGACATAGTAGATCACTTTCTCTTTCTTCTCTGCGGCATCCTCGCTGTCTGTGTCCTCTTCCCCGTCGGATACCACTTCGGCTTCCACCTTCTCACCGTTCTCGTCCACCGCGCTGCCTTCGGTTTTCCCCTCGTCTTCTCCCTTGTCGCCGGCATCCTCTTCCCCGCAGTCAAGAGGCTTCACTTCCAGGCACTCGGGCAAAGTCAGGTACTTGCCGTCCAGGTTCTTAAACAGGATGTAATCGTTCATCCGTTCACAGAATTTATCGTCCTTCAGACAGCCGAACTTGATGAACGGGCTGATATCATCCCAGTATTTATCATATTCTTCCTTCTCCGTCTTACACATGCCGGAAAGCTTGTCCGCCACCTTCTTGGAGATGTACTCGGAAATCTTCTTCACAAAGCCGTCGTTCTGCAGCGCGCTTCTGGACACGTTCAGCGGCAAATCCGGACAGTCAATGACACCCTTCAGCAGCATCAGGAATTCGGGTATGACTTCCTTAATATTATCCGCGATGAAGACCTGGTTGTTATACAGCTTAATGGTTCCCTCGATGGACTCATACTCCATATTAATCTTCGGGAAATACAAAATGCCCTTCAGATTAAAAGGATAATCCATGTTGAGGTGAATCCAGAACAGAGGCTCCTTGTAGTCATGGAATACCTTACGGTAGAACTCCAGATACTCCTCCTTGGTGCAGTCGTTGGTATGCTTTGTCCACAGGGGTGTAGTCTCATTCAGGAGTTCCGGACGCTTCTTAATCTTCAGCTTCACCGGTTCCGGCTCCTTCTCTTCTCCCTCCGCTCCGGATGCCTCTTCCGAGGAATGAACCTCTTCCTTTTTTTCAGGCTGAATTACCTCCAGAACCACATCATCCTCAAGTTTCTCGTCTTCCTTGATGATCTGGGTTTCCTTGGTATCCGCCTTGGAGAGATAGATTTCGGTGGGCATGAAGGAGCAGTACTTCTTAATCACTTCACGGGCCTTGTACTCATTGCAGAATTCCAGGCAATCCTCATTCAGGAACAGTGTTATAGCCGTTCCAACCTCTGTCCTGTCGCCCTCTTCCATGGAATATTCCGTGCCGCCGTCGCATTCCCAGTGGACAGCCTTAGCGCCTTCCTGATAAGAAAGGGTATCGATATGCACTTCGTCCGCCACCATAAACGCCGAATAGAATCCCAGGCCGAAATGCCCGATAATCTGATCCGCATTGCTCTTGTCCTTATATTTCTCAATAAAATCAGCGGCGCCGGAGAATGCAATCTGGTTGATATACTCCTCCACCTCATCCGCAGTCATTCCAAGACCGTTGTCGATGACCGTCAAAGTCTTCTTCTCCGGGTTGACCACCACGTCGATACGCGCCTTGAAGCCCTCGGGCAATGCATACTCACCCATCATATCCAGCTTCTTCAGCTTGGTCACCGCGTCACAGCCGTTGGATATCAGTTCCCTGTAGAAGATATCATGGTCGGAATACAGCCACTTTTTGATAATCGGAAAAATGTTTTCACTGTTGATAGATAAACTGCCGCTTTTTGCTGCCATCTTACTTTCATTCCTTTCTTATCTATTGATTTCTTCCCTTGCATTATGCCAGGAATCGTGCCGGTATACCCTGTGGTAAGATCCGGAAAATAACCGTCTGCGCTTCCCTGACACCCTGAAACATAGTTTAAGACGCTCCACACAAAAAGTCAAGACAAAATTAGCACTCATTTTGAGCGAGTGCTAATAATACTGCAAAAGGGACTGTCGCGTTTCGGATCATATGTACAAGATATAGTTTGTTAAGTCACCATAGACACTATATCTTGTGTCAAATCACTTCATGGGGCAGCCCCTTCCCGATTTCTAAAATTTTTCTAAACCAGAATTTTCCCGTTCAATTTGGAAACAGATGTTCGACATACCCTGCACGGAACTTCAGCTCCACGGCATTAATCGGGAAAATACTTCGCGTACGTATCAAAAAAGCCCGTCGTCGTCACCGCTTCATCGTGCAGCAGCTTCAGATTCTCCCAGAGTTCCTGATTCAGCTGGCGGACCAACGTCTCCACAAAGGCGTCATATTCCTGTCCGAATACCTCCCTGCGGCGCTCCTCCACGATCGTCAGCTTATTCAGGTCCGTCTGCTCCCTGTCAAAGGTGCTGATACATTTGATAATGTGGTACCCTGCCTCTGTCTCAACCACCTGGCTGACCTCTCCCGTCTCCAGTGAAAAAGCAGCCTCCTCAAAAGCAGCCTCCATCTCTCCCTTGCCGAAAGAGTAGGTTATCACGGAATCCTCGCTGTAACGGGATGCCAAATCCAGGAAATCCTCTCCATCCTCTGCCGCCATGCGGCGAATTTCAAGAGCTTTCTCATAAGCTGCCTGTCTCAAGGCATCGGCGTCAGCAGTCTGGGAACCCGTACCGTCCCCATCGCCGGTTTTCACCAGAATATGCTGCACCGTAATCGTGCGGGCCTCATCGTCACTGATTTCCGGATTTACATCCTGTATGATATATCGATATATTTTATCTGCAAGAGCGTATTCCCTGTAAAGCTGTTCTATGGTGGCAGCCTTTACTCCCATCAATTCCTTTTCCTGCTCTGTGAGGGATCCGAAATATTCCTCCGCTGCCTGCCCTGCCCTTTTATTCTCCGAATCATCCAGAGAAACGCCTCTGTCCTGGGCCAGCAGATACATGGTCTTAATCTGCGCTATCTTTGCCAGCACCGTCTCCTTGACATTTTCCTCCAGCGTAATGCCGTCCCGGGACACATTCCACACCTCGGGACCATAGACACTCTCATACTGATTCTGCGTGTTGGTCAGGTACACCATCATCTCCGGGACGGTGCAGACGCTGCTGCCGATTCGGAAGACCTCATCCTTCCCCATACCGGTGGTGAAAATCACCTTCGCGCCGCTCTCATCGTCTCCGCAGGCGGTAAGCGGCAGCAGCAGAAAGATCAAACACACACACAATGCCCGCAGGCTTCTTTTTAATCCATATGTCATTGTCTTACCCTTTTTCTTGCCTCAACATTCGACGTACTGATTTCCGCCCCTCCGAAAATATACCCATGCCCTGTATCCTGGTCCGGAAAAGCTTCATACAGAGCATGGGTATCTTATACACGTGGCTTTCATCCCCGTTATATTCTCGTAAAACGCGGCATCCCACAATGCGGCACTATTCAATCACATGTATCCATCCCTCAGGAGCCTCAATCCGCCCCATCTGGATACCTGTCAGCGTGTCATACAGCTTCTTCGTGACGGGTCCCATCTGTGCCATACCGCTGGGAAGGCAGATTTCCCTGCCATGGTCCACGATTTTCCCTACAGGGGAGATAACCGCTGCAGTACCGCAGAGACCGCATTCCGCGAAGTCCTTTACCTCCTCCAAATACACCTCACGCTCCTCAACCTCCAGTCCCAGATACGCCTTCGCCACATGCACAAGGGAACGGCGGGTTATGGAAGGAAGGATGCTGTCCGATTTGGGCGTAACCACCTTACCGTCCTTCGTCACGAACAGGAAATTGGCGCCGCCGGTCTCCTCCACCTTGGTGCGGGTGCCGGGGTCAAGGTACATGTTCTCATCGTACCCGTTCTTATGTGCCGTAACAATCGCATGCAGGCTCATTGCATAGTTCAGCCCGGCCTTGATGTTGCCGGTCCCGTGAGGCGCCGCACGGTCAAAATCGCTGACGCAGATGGTCAGCGGCTTTACGCCGCCCTTGAAATAAGGTCCCACAGGCGTGCAGAAAATACGGAACTGATATACGTCCGCAGGCTTCACGCCGATTACGGAATTCACACCGAACATATAGGGACGGACATATAAGGTAGCGCCGCTTCCGTAAGGAGGCACATAAGCCGCATTGGCCGCTACCACCTGCGCAACCGCATCCACAAAACGCTCCCTTGCGAAAACGGGCATTTCCAGGCGCCTTGCGGAGTCTTCCATGCGTTCACCGTTCAAATCAGGACGGAATGCCACAATATGCCCGTCCTCCGTAGTATAGGCCTTCAGACCTTCAAATATGGTCTGTGCGTACTGCAGGACACCCGAACACTCATTTAAAACGATGTTTGCATCATCCGTAAGGATACCCTCATCCCAGGACCCGTCCTTAAAATAGGAAACATATCTCTTTTCCGTCTGAATATATCCAAAATTAAGATTACCCCAATCGATATTTTTCTTTTCCACCTGCATTACCCTCTTTCTTATTTTATTGTTAACAATTATTATACTTTTCCAGGCAAAAGTCAATATACTTTGTCCCCAAAATCACATAATTTATGATGTCCCCGCAACAGTTCGGACACCCCCCTCTCGCGAAGTCAAAATTGCGCCCTGTCTGAACTGTTACGTCCCCGCCACCCGCTCATACATTAAGAAGGTATATGCCATGTCAAAATAAGTCTGTTCATCGCTGTCGGCGGTAATCTTCCACCCCGGCTCCCTGTCCAGATTCGGAAAATATGCGTCCGCCTCGTAACCGTGGTCAATCCTGGTAATATGTGCCGTATCGCACCACGGCAGCAATTGCCGGTATATGCTCTCGCCGCCGATGCAGTAGATATCCTTTGAGGGAAACGGCTCCAGCGCCAGCTTCAGCTCGTCCAGGGAATGAACCACCTGCGCCCCCTTTACAAAAAAGGACGGATTCCGGGAAAGGATAATATTGGTCCTGCCGCTTAACGGCATAGCCTGGGGAAAGGTCTGCAGTGTTTTCCTTCCCAGAACCACCACCTTCCCCATAGTCTCCTCCCTGAAATGCTTCAGGTCATTGGGAATCGATACAAGAAGCCTTCCCTTCCTGCCGATGGCCCAGTTTCTGTCCACTGCCGCTATCATATTCATCTTTACACCTCCGTGTGCGCTTCGGCGCGCATACCCATCAAGTTTACTTTCATACTTCCTGCCATGCCGCCTGCAGCAGCACAGACAATCCGTGTGAAGAACCGCTTCCCTTGCGGTTCTTCTCCCGCCCGGGACGGATGCCTCTCCCTTCGGCAATAAAACCGCCGCCGGACCGGCTATGCACCACACCTGCGATACACCCGCCGGACCGGCGGCAGCTTCCTACTTTCTAAAAAACACAGTCAACTAAGCCTTCTGCTACATTTCCCATTTGTCGCAGAGCGAATTAATCTGGTCGGCGAATTTTTGCATATCTTTATTCGGCATACCGTCTATCCCCTTCACCATGTTAAGCAGCCTCTGTGCGGCAGCCAGCAGCTTCGCATAGATATTGGATACCACGGTTCTGGCCTTCTTCTTTACCGGCACAGGCTCTGCCTCGTATTCAAGCTTGCCGGAAAGCAGGTCAAAGACAGTGCCGCTGTAAGGAGCATATGTGCGCTGTCCGTATTCCAGCTTCAGACACTCCGCAAAGCTGGTACACACCGTATCCTCGCCGTGTACGATGAAAATCTTCTTGGGCTTCTCCTCAAATCCGCAGACCCATTCGATGAGTCCGTTCTTGTCCGCATGGCCGCTCATGCCCGCCAGCTTCTTAATCTCAGCCCTGACCTGAATGGGTTCTCCGAAAAGCTTCACCTCGTCTATGCCGTCCACAAGCAGGCGTCCCAGGGTTCCCACTGCCTGGTATCCCACAAAAAGTATGGAACACTCGGGTCTCCACAGATTATGTTTCAGGTGATGCCTGATACGCCCGGCTTCACACATGCCAGACGCTGAGATGATTACCTTGGGCGTCTCGTTGAAATTGATCTCCCTGGATTCGTCGCTGGTGATGGCAAGCTTTAATCCCGGGAAGGACAGCGGATTGATACCCTCCCTCACCATGTCCAGGGCCTCCCCCGCAAAGCACTCCATGCGGTTCTCCTGGAAGATTTCCGTGGCCTCCACCGCCAGCGGGCTGTCCACGTATACAGGGAAATCTTCATGCCCCTGCACAAGTCTGTTTACCTTGATTTTCCGCAGGAAATACAGCAGCTCCTGGGTACGCCCCACCGCAAAGGAAGGGATGACCACATTTCCGCCTCTGTCAAAAGTCTCCTTCAGGATATCCGCCAGTTCATGGACATAATCCGGCTTCTCCACAGTGTGCAGCCGGTCGCCGTAGGTGGATTCCATGACTACATAATCCGCTGCCTTGGTACATGCAGGGTTGCGCAGCAGGGGATCGTTTTTATTGCCGATATCTCCGGAGAACACTACCTTCTTCGTATGCCCGTCCTCCCGCAGCCACACCTCGATACTGGACGAGCCGAGAAGATGGCCGATATCGGAAAAGCGGATTGTCATCTCGTCGCAAATCTCCACTTTCTGATTATAATGACAAGATACCAGCCTGCGGATAACCCCTTCCGCATCCTCCATGGTATAGAGGGGCTCCATGGGTGCAACGGTCTCGCTTCTCTTGGCCTTGCGGTTCTTCCACTCCGCCTCCATCATCTGAATGTGTGCACAGTCACGGAGCATGATGCTGCACAGATCCGCCGTGGCGTCCGTGGCGAACACCTGCCCCCGGAAGCCCTTCGCGTAGATTAGCGGCAGCAGGCCGGTGTGGTCAATATGGGCATGTGTCAGCAGCACATAGTCAATCAGCGACTCATCCACCGGAAGCGGCACATTTTCAAAGACATTCACTCCCTGCTCCATACCGCAGTCCACCAGGATGTGCTTCCCCCCAACCTCAATATAGTGACAGCTTCCCGTCACTTCATGAGCCGCGCCTACAAAAATCAGTTTCATACCTTCTCCTCCTCTTGTTCCGTTCTCCATGTATCGCGGGTACATTTCCGGCTTCCCCCTGCCTCGGGTTCCCCGGCTTGCCAGATAGCCTGTTACATTTACTCCGGCAAATAGTTTCACTCATTTTCCTATTTCTATTTTATTATGTAATTTCATTTATCGCAACAAAAAATTTTCAGAAAATAAAGATTCTTTTAATTTTCTTCCCGCAGCATGGCGGCAGCGGCGGTTGTATGCTATAATGAGTCCCGTAAGTGCTTGTTTTCTCCTCCGCTGGCGGCCTGATATTGCCAGTCGTATGGCCAAAAGGCACAGAACGGATTCAGAACGGACTGCAGCCTTCCGGAAAACAGCCTGTATAGAAACGAGGTATTTTATGGACGGACATCAGCAGGATTTTCATCAGATGCATTTTGACAGCATACAGGCCCTGAGAGGCATCACGGCCCTGTTTATTGTACTGGAACATGTACGCTTTCTGAACTGCGGCGCTTTCGGTGTGGATATCTTCTTCTGCATCAGCGGCTTCATGATAATGTTCTCCACCCACAAGGACACCGCATACTTTCTGCGAAAGAGGCTTATCCGTATCCTGCCGCCGTATTATCTTATGACCGTGGGTACCTTCCTGCTTCTGCTGCTGTTTCCCGGCATGTTTGAGCAGAGCCGGGCGGAAGTCTCCTTTCTCGTGAAAAGCCTTCTCTTCATTCCGTTCGACATCGGCGGCGGAGTGCTGCAGCCGCTCATGCGTATCGGTTGGACGGTAAATTGTGAAATTTTCTTCTATATTTTGTTTTTCATTTCCATGCGCATCAGCCACAGGTTCCGGGGGCTGCTCTGCGGACTGTTCCTGACAGGGATTACAGCCGCAGCCGCGCTGCTGCCCTCCCCGTCCGCCTTTCTTGCCTTTTACGGAAATCCTGTCATGCTGGAATTCCTCTTCGGCATTACGGCTTATTACGGTGCCCGGGGCTTGTACCGATTGTATACACAGAACTGCCCTTCCCGTCCGGAGACCGCACCCGGAACCGGGACTGGCGGGCTGTTTTCAAAAGCAGGGCCGGCACTCAGCCTGTCCGTTGTCCTGCTCTGTTTCCTGTGGCTCATTGCTTCCAAGCCCACCGTCAACATCCTGGGGTTCCGCAGACCCGTCCTTTGGGGGCTTCCTGCCCTCATTATCGTAATGGGATGCTTCCTGGCCGGCCTGCATATAAAAAGGCTTCCCCTGGCCCTTGTCCGCCTGGGCGATATCAGCTTCTCCCTCTACCTGATGCATTATTATCCGGTGATGCTGCTGGACCGGGCGGTTTTTGACTTCTCCTCCTTCAGCCTCAACGCACTGGTTGGCACGGCGGCTGCGGTTGCAGTCAGCGTCTCCCTGGCATTTCTCAGCTGGGAGCTTCTGGAGAAACGGTTTTGCGGATGGCTGCGGGGATGCCTGGAGCGTGTTTGATAATTGCTTTGGCAGATTTATGTCACCCTTTGGGTTAGAACCCGAACGAGAGAGACGTAGCGGGCTGCGTTGCGCTCCGGTGAAGCAGGCGTAACAGTTCAGCCCCCTGTCTGAACTGTTACAAGCAGCTACCGATTTTTATAAAAAAGCATAAAAAGTAGTTGACAATTCTGCCATCCTATAGTAGAATAAATCTTGTCCTTGAGAGAAAGGACAGATGCGATAGTGGCTCAGTTGGTAGAGCGCCACCTTGCCAAGGTGGAAATCGCGGGTTCGAGTCCCGTCTATCGCTCTTTATGTAACGGAAGCTTCTGAAAACAGGGTTTCCGTTTTTTTATATACAAAAGCCCGGCAGATGGCAGCCTGTCCCGCAATGTTTTCGCCATAACAATGCCGGATATGATCCGTGAAAAAAAGGCCGTCGCATGCGACAGCCCCTTTTATCACTCACTGAAATTACATTTCCGTCCGTCATCTCCCGGCGCATCCTCCTCGGCTCCGGAGGGAATCTGCCGGTTCCGTCCTTGTACATGTGAATCCGCATTTACACAAACGAATCCACCTTGGCACCCTTCACATCCTCCACTGCCAGATTGGCCTCCGCCAGAACCTTCTGTATCTGCTGTTTGACCTCATCAATGGTCTGCTGCAAATTCGTCATGTCCTCCACCGGCATATCCTTGATGAGTTCTTCCAGTTCTTCCTCTCTTTCGTTCCGTTTCTCCTGGATTTCCTCCTGCTCTTCCTTCTTTTCCTCAATCTTCTCGGCCTGTTCTTCCCGCTTCTCCTGCTCCTCGTCCAGGTGCTCCTTTGCCTCCTCCGTCACCAGGCCTACCACCTGGTCTGTAAGGGATTCCATCACGTCCTCGGCCTGTATCTGGGCGTCCACCATGGTGTGGCTTTTGACACGCTCCCGCCGAATAGCCCGGGTCTCATCACTGTTCTTCAATATTTGCCCGTTATTGACCGCAATCTGCTTCCTGTACCTGGCACCCTCTTCATTCAGGGCCAGCGCACGCTTCTGGTATTCCGTAAGGTCTTCCGCGAATACCCTCCCTGCTACAGGCGAACCCTGGCTCTGCATCATACGCTCCAGTTCCTGCTGTTCCTCACTGTCCGGACTCACGCCGAATGCTTCCCGAAGCTCCTCCATCCTCTGGTTGACATCCTTCAGATTGTCAAGCGCTTCCTGATTATCCTGACGAAGTGCCTTAGATTGCTCTTCCCGCATTTTAATCTCATCATCCAGCTGGCGATCCCCGTCCCAGGCATCCTGTACAATCTTCAGGGCACGCTGCTGTACCTCGGCTTTCTTCTGCTGTATTTTCTCCCTCAAAGGAAATTCCTTCAGAAAATTCCCGGCGTATATAGTCTTGCTTTTCTTATCGCTGCTGTCCGTTCCTTCCTTTTTCACCCACTCGGCCTGCGCATTGTTCCGTGTGTCACCGCTGAAAACCGTTATATTATTCTGTACTTTCATATTCCCTACGCCCCTCTCCCGTCCAGGCCCGCACACGCCCGGCGGCACCATAAACGTTCATTTTTATCACCATGTTACAATCTATATCGGCATTTATGGGACAATTCTTAAGCAACAGAGCGGATTTTTCCTGTGGAATAAGCGTCCCGGTCCTACCCTTCAAACTGCGAGTGATACAGCGTGGAGTAAAATCCCTTCTTTGCCAGCAGTGACTCATGGTTCCCCTGCTCAATGATATTACCGTCCTTCATCACCAGGATAATATCCGCCTCCTGGATGGTGGACAGCCTGTGGGCCACGATAAAGCTGGTCCTGCCCTCCATCATCTTCGCAAAAGCATTCTGAATCCGCATTTCCGTGCGGGTGTCAATAGACGAAGTCGCCTCGTCCAGTATCAGCATGGGCGGCAGGCAGAGCATCACCCTGGCAATACACAGCAGCTGCTTCTGTCCCTGGGACAGACTTCCCCCATCCTCCGTAATCATCGTGTCATACCCCTGCGGAAGACGCTTGATAAAGCTGTGCGCATGGGCCGCTTTCGCCGACTGAAGCACTTCTTCCTCAGTGGCCTCCGGTTTGCCCATACGGATATTGTCCCGGATGGTTCCGCTGCGGAGCCAGGTCTCCTGCAATACCATACCGTAGCCGGTTCTCAGGCTCCCTCTTGTGATGTCCCTGATATCCGTTCCGTCCACCAAAATCCGCCCGCTGTCCACATCATAGAATCGCATCAACAGGTTGATGACGGTGGTCTTTCCGCATCCAGTAGGACCCACTATGGCCACACGCTGCCCGGGCTTCACTGTCAGGTTGAAATCCTGAATCAGCTTCCGCTCCGGCACATAGCTGAAATACACGTTCTCCAGGGCCACATTGCCCCGGGCATTTGTCAATACCTTCGCATTGTCAGCGTCCGGAACCTGTGGCTCCTCCTCTATCAGCTCGAAAATCCTGGCGGCGCAGGCCAGCGCATTCTGCAGCTCCGTCACCACCCCGGATATCTCGTTAAAAGGCTTTGTATACTGATTTGCATAGCTTAAAAAACAGGAAAGCCGCCCCACACTGATGCCGCCCCGAATCGCCACAAATGCACCGAAGATACCCACACCCGCATATACCAGGCTGTTGACAAAGCGTGTGGCAGGATTGGTAATGGAGGAAAAGAAGATCGCTTTCAGCGAACAGCCCTGCAATCTGCCGTTAATCTCCCCAAACTGGCTCTTCACCGCCGCTTCCCGCGAAAAAGCCTTCACGACTTTCTGGTTTCCGATTGTCTCCTCAATCAGCGAGGTCTGTTCACCGCGAATCTCCGACTGCAGCTTGAACATGGAATAAGTACGGGTGGCAATGAACCTGGCCACAAGGAAAGACACCGGTGTAATACACACCACCACAAGCGCAATCGGCACATTGGTGGCCAACATGAAAATCAAGGTACCAATAATCGTCAGCACACCTGTAAACAACTGGGTAAATCCCATAAGCAGCCCATCCGCAAACGTGTCCACATCCGCCACCACACGGCTGACGATATCACCGTAGGAATGGGCATCCAGATATTTCAGCGGCAGCTTCTCCAGCTTCTCAAAGGCATCTTCCCTGATGTCCTTCACCACATGGTAGGTGATATGGTTGTTGCAGGTATTCATAACCCACTGTGCCAGGGCCGTCACCGCCATTGCAATGCCTATCTTTTTCATCAGGCCAAACACAGCGGAAAAGTCCACCGCGCCCTCACCCAGCAGCAAATCCACCGCATCTCCCGTGAGAATCGGGACATACAGCGTCAAAACCACCGTCACAGCCGCCAGTATCAGGGAAAATCCCACCATCAGCCAGTATCTGCGGATATAATTCAGCACACGGCCCATAGCGGCCATCTGGCCGGGCCTGCCTTTTTCCTTCTTTGATTCCTTATCTGCCGCCATCCTGCGCTTCTCCTTTCCCTGTCCGGTAAATATGTGTCATATCAAGCATCCCCCTTTACCTCACCGCTTCCCGCCTGTTCAGCCGTTCCTCAGGATACTGTGAGAAATAAATTTCCCTGTATACCTCACAGCTTTTCAGCAATTCGTCATGGGTTCCGATACCGGCCATCTCTCCGTCGTCCAATACGATAATCTTATCTGCATGGCGGATGGATGAGGCTCTCTGGGATACGATAAAGGTCGTCGTACCGCCCTCCAGCTGACGGATTGCCGTCCTCAGCCGGGCATCTGTAGCATAGTCCAATGCAGACGCGCTGTCGTCCAGAATCAATATCTGCGGCTTGCGCACCAGTGCCCTGGCAATGGTCAGGCGCTGTCTCTGGCCTCCCGACAGATTCTTACCGTTCTGGGCGATTTCCGCGTCCAGGCCGCCGTGATTGCCGGAAGACTTCTTGCCTTCTACAACCTCCCTTGCCTGGGCGGTGTCAATGGCCTGCCACATCTCCTCCTCCGTGGCATCCGGTTTACCCCACTGCAGATTACTGCGGATGGTTCCCTTGAACAATACCGCCTTCTGAGGCACCATGCCCACACGGCTCCTCAGCTCATCCTCCGGGATCTGCCGGATATCCCTGCCCTCCAGGCGCAGACTGCCGCCGGTTACAGGATAAAAGCCGGGAATCAGGTTTACCAGGGATGATTTACCGGAACCGGTACCTCCGATAACCCCGATCGTCTCGCCTTTATTTACCGTAAAATCAATGTCATGCAGGGTCTCTGCTCCGGCCCCCGCATAGGTCAGTGACACATGTTCAAACTGCAGGAACGGTACCGTGGCCTGCAAAGCCCCGTCGGAAGCGCTTCCGGTTTCTGCCTCGGACATCCAATTCCCATTCTGAATCTCAAACACTCCCGCCACACGGTCTGCACAGGCAAGCGCCTTGGTGACGGTAATAATCAGGTTCGCCAGCTTCACCAGTTCCACCAGAATCTGAGACATGTAATTAATGATTGCCACCACTTCACCCTGGGACAGATTCCCTATGTTCACCTGGACGGCTCCGATATAAATCAGTGCAATGATAGCGCCGTTGACAATCACATAAGTCACAGGGTTCATCACCGCGCTGATTTTGCCGACAAAAATCTGACTGTCCGCCAACGCCTTGGTAAACCCCCGGAAGCGTCCCTCCTCCACCTCCTCCTGGTGGAAAGCACGAATGACGCGGACGCCTGTCAGGTTCTCTCTAGTGACCCCCAGCACCCTGTCCAGATTCGCCTGTACCTTCTTGTACAGCGGCATGGTCCACACCATGATGCCGAAAACCACCACGGCCAGCAGCGGAATCGCCACTACAAACACCAGCGCGCTTTTCACATCAATGGTAAAAGCCATGATCATGGCGCCGAATACGATAATCGGCGAGCGCAGGAACAGGCGCAGCACCAGGTTCACGCCGGACTGGATCTGGTTCACGTCACTGGTCATGCGGGTAATCATGGTGGATGTTCCCGCTTTGTCAATATTAGTAAAATCCAGCCCCTGGATATGGTCAAACAGCGCCTGCCGCAGACCCGCGGAAAATCCCACCGCCGCCTTGGCCGCAAAAAACTGTGCCGTGATGGAAGACACCAGCCCCACCACTGCCAGCGCCAGCAGGCACAAACCCATCCGCCAGATATGCCCTGTATCCGCTCCCCCTGTACCGTTCACATTGATGCCTCTGTCGATAATGCTGGCCATCACCAACGGCACCAGCAGCTCGAAAAAGGCTTCCAGCAGCTTAAATAGCGGCGCAAGGACGGACTCTTTCCTGTAGCCGCTTAGATACTTCATCAGCTTTCTCATGTCAGTTACCTCTCTGGTTTATTTATCTCCCGCTTTTTTCGTCTACGCACATAAAAACCCTCGCAAGAAGGACTTCTCCAACATGATTATTGTATGAAATCATTCGATATATGTCAATCTCTTTTTGCAGGAATCCGCAGCCATACGCTGTCCCTCACCGTATAAATCCTGTCTTTCATCCCGTCATGGCAACCGGTCAATCGAAAACCGAAATCTGTCGAAACTTTGGAAATTCTGAAAATAAGCAATGACAGCGCTTTCCATTTGTGGTATGATGGATACAGTCTTTGAAAGGAGGGTGTCTCATTATGGCATTGACAAATGACGATCTGCTTTCAATCTCACAGTTGTTAGATGTGAAATTGAAAGCAGAAATACAGCCGATAAAAAATGAAATGCAAACCTTGAGAAACGAAATACGATCTGTCAAAACCGAACTGCAGGGGGAAATACAGGCTGTAAAAGCTGAACTGCAGGGGGAAATACAGG
>CAJULV010000001.1:0-83141 GCA_910587555.1 uncultured Acetatifactor sp. | reverse complement strand
GAACTGCAGGGGGAAATACAGGCTGTAAAAGCTGAACTGCAGGGGGAAATACAGGTTGTAAAAGCTGAACTGCAGGGGGAAATACAGGTTGTAAAAGCTGAACTGCAGGGGGAAATACAGGCTGTAAAAGCTGAACTGCAGGCTGAAATACATCAGATAAAGCTGTTCCAGGAAAACATAATGATGCCGCGATTGAACACAATTGAATCCTGCTACACCTCAACCTATGACAGATATAAAAATTCTATAGAAGAATATGAGAGAATGCAGGCTGACAATGAACTCATGAAAGAAATCATTATGGAACATAGCGCACAACTACAGAAAATGGCTTAAACTCCGAAACCGCATCCGTGGTGCATACCATCTGATGCGGTTTTCCGGTATTCCTATTCCTCTATCTTTCCTATTCTCAATTTTTAATCTGCCGCCATACTTCCATCCTTTACCGTATAAATCCTGTCCGCTATCCTGTCATATCGGTCGTTATGGCTGATTACCAGCAGAAGCCTGCCGCACTTCATCTCACCCAGCGCCTGAATCAGATTCTCCTCTGTCCTGTCGTCCAGATTGCTGCCAGGCTCATCCAGTAAGATGCACTTATAATCACCTAACAACAGCCTTGCCAAATAGATTTTCTGCTTCTCCCCCAGCGACAGATTTTCCGGCCTTATCCTGACCTCTTTATCGGCAGGCGGCAGATTCAGCAGTTTATGGACTCTTTCGAATTCCCGTTCAGGGATATCCCGCCCATAGAGAACATTTTCCTTCACCGTTCCGGCAAAAATAAAGTTTGGGTAAAACAGATACCCCAGACTGTCCCTGTACATGGATGAAATTTCACAGCTTCCGCCCTCTCCTGTCTCCAATTGTTTCTCTGAAAATACACCGGAAAGGATATTGAACAGTGTGGATTTGCCGCATCCGTTTTCCCCTCTGATGAGAATCAGCCCCGGTCCTTCGACGAAAAAGTCGTCTATTTGAATCAGCCTGCTACCGTCAGGCCGCAGGATACCGGCATCTTTCAGGCTGATTATGCCTGCATCACCTGCTGCCTGCCCGTGTCCCTGTCCATTTTCCGATTTTTTTGGCATAAGGTTCCCTTCTTCTGCATGATTTCCTTTTCCCGCCGCAGGATGCCCGTCTTCCATGTCCTGTCTTCCTCCCGTTTTCGCCGCCGGCGCACTATCCCCGTCCGGAAGCGCCACAAAATCTTTCCCCCGCTGGAAGATCGGCAGTTCATTCAGAAAATTCGCCTGCAGAGAAGCAAGCTCTGCCAGAGACTCAAATTCATACCCAATCAGCTGTGTAACAAACACCAGTGTACCCAAGGTAAGCCACCCTCCGACCACCATATTTCCCCCAACTATCAAAATCAAAAGAAGCGACAGGGTACTAATCATCCTTGGCAGTTCCAACGTAATCAGCAGATAAAAATGCTGTCGGTTCCTGGCTCTGTAAAAGGCATCTTTCTCCCTTTCCGAGCGCTCTAATATGTACGGAAAAGCTCTGTTGAGACCTATGCTTACCTTACTGTTAATCATGACCTCAACCCCTTCCAACCATATGTCCGCCGCCTTCCTCTCTTCTTCCATCAGTTTCTTTCGCTGTCCCTGATTGGTATAGCTGGAGAGAGCATACAGGGGCGCCATCACCAACACTATCAGGGCAAATCCGTAATGCGCGTCAAACAACAGCCACATGACCATAATTGCCTTTATAATGTTCACCGGAACACCAACAATATAATTACTCAAGGTATATATGGACGCAATATCTGAATTCATGATATTATATATCTTGCTTTTTGGCTCGGCCTCATACTCCGGCATACGGCTGCTGGCAATCTTACGCGCTATCACACTGTTGAAGTCTGATGCCCGCTGGTTCGTAAACATCTGGGACCGATAGTGCATGAAGTAAAAATTGAATAAGTGTATCGCCGCTGTCACGACAATTGCTATACCGAACCAGTACAAAGGAATTTTCTCGCCCTGTTCTATTCTGCTGTCCATCAGATATCGCGTAATGAAGGCGGGCACTAACATCAGCCCAAAGCCCATGAGTTTCATAACTATCTGTTCCAATGTATAGAAAAACGGAAAGTTAATGACCGCTATTTGAGATATTTTTTTCATAATTCAGTCTCCTCTTCACTGTAAATCTTTGTATTTCAGTATAGCATCATATCCAGGAAAAGGCAATAAAGCAGTGCTTGAGTTCAAAAACATCATCAAAAATTGTGAACCCCCTTTTCCTCCTCATATAATCTCTCTACATACTTATCAAGAAAATATTTTTCAGGAATACAATTCCTTGCTCCCTTTATCCTGCAATAGGTACATGCCCCCATACACATGGGCAAAACAATGCACTCTCTGCATTCTTCCTCCTTAAACACTGACAGTTCTCTTCTTTTTCTATAATTTTCATTCAAATATAGACTGCCGTCGATTCCGATATATCCCTGTTTAAAATATTCTGACAATTCACAGGATGTGCACAAATAAAGATTCAAGTCACAACTTACCAAAAATACATTATCACGTTCGAAACTGCATCCTGTATCTTTTGTCCAGTTCTTTTGAAATCGATAATTTGCTCTGATTAGGGAATCCTGTACCTTTGTGTAGGCCTCGCTGAACTCTTCTGGAGTATCATAATAAAAATTCTTCAGTTTTTCTGAATATTCAAAATTGTGAGCATTCGTAATATGGATTTCGTATCTGGTTCTATCTAAGCGAAGCTGCTCCAATTCCTTCAGGAAAGGATCTATATTTTCATTTTCCTTATTCAAATTCAGCCTTATTGTCACATAAAAACCTTTTGCCACAGCATTTTGTATATTTTTGCAAATCACTTCATATGTAGGCTTTCCGGATACATGCCGTCTGGTAGCATTATGCTGTTCCGTTGTGCCATCCAGTGTTATCTGCAGAGAATCTATCCTGGTTTCCTTTCGAAACCGCTCCAACATTTCATCCGTCAGCAAATAGCCATTTGTCGTTATGTGTGAATAGCCGCCGAAATTCCATTCCCGTAATAGCTTCTCCACAAGGAAAATTGGTTCCGGGTTCAGCAGCGGTTCGCCGCCAAACCAACTCAAATCTACCGTATGCGTTTCATTCTTATAGATTTCCTTCAAAAATTTGCACAAAGTTTGTGCCTTTTCAAGTGTCATATCTTTTGCCTCATGGTTCTGATAGCAGTATGGGCAACGAAAATTGCATCGCTCCGTTGTCATAACAGTCAATTCCAGACGAGAATGGTCTACACAGAATTTTTCATAATCCTCCTGCATTTCTTTCAGTTCATCCACATCATTTTCTATTAAGAAGCCAAGCTCAGACATGGCTTCCACTATTTCAGAGTCCAATGTGCCATTGTTATATTTTTTCAAAGTGTCATCATCCACCTCAATAAGCGCATGATTCCGTGTGTTGAACAGTAATGACTGATTTTCTTTCCGTGATACCAGATAATTATATTTAGATTTTTTCACAAGTATCCTCCAGTTCATAATTTATAAATCACGGCAGTTCCAGAAACTGCCGTGATTGCAAGTAAAAACTTTATGTAGGACCGCCGTCCGGATTGGGCTTACCGCTGCCAGCACCATTACAGCAATTGTCAGTCCGTGAATGGATAATGTCCTTCTTCTCAAGAGGTTTTCTGATTACTTTCATCTTCGCTTCTCCTCTCTCTGTTTATTCTGTTCCAAACGTTGCACCATTCCCATGTAACGCTGCTGATATGCAACATGCGTGTGCAACCTTGAAACTAAATATATTATAGTACTCCCCCCTTCCCTTTCCCACTAACTGAACCGAATTTTTTTTATTTCCATTTAAGTTAAATCCTTGCATTTTGTACTTTGCCATAATATAATTAATTACAGATAATAAATCTTACTTAATTATTCCTGAAACCTAAAACATACCAAGGAGAAACTCCCCATGCCAATACATAACGCCAACCTGCTCGTCAGAGAAGCCCGGATAAAAGCAGGACTTACTCAGGAACAGCTCTGCGAAGGTATCTGTACTCCCCAGGCGCTCTCCCGCATTGAAACCGGAACGGCAAATGTCAGCCATGTCACCTTTCAGGCATTGATGGCTCGTGCCGGGGCACAGTACGGGCGTTTTCCTGTCTTCAACAGCCGGGATGGGGTTGAATGCTTCTATGAGCTGAAGCGCGTCCGTCTCTATCTTGACACCTGGCAGCTGCAGGCCGCCTACGCCAAACTTGACAAACTGGAACAAAAAAATTGGGCTGACAACAGGCTGTATTACCAGGAATGGCTGTTGCTCCACTGCAGGCTTCAGTTCCTGTCCGGATGCTGCTCCCACCAGCTAAATTACGATACCCTTCTGGACGCGCTGCATATAACCAGACCGGGTATTGACCTTGCAGATTTCCCTGAATGCCTTCTGTCCCAGAATGAAATCCAGCTTCTGACATGCATTGCCCAGGAAGCACTTTATATCAATATGCCGTCACTTTGCCGCAAAATCTGCGAACAACTGGATCACTGCCTGACAGGCAGCACTTTTGCTCTCGTCGAAAAGGAGCGAATGCAGGTAGACACTTCCATTGTTTATGTCAAATATCTGATTGGCACCGGGGATTATGGAACTGCATTGGAACTGGCTGACTTCAACCGTAAAAAATCTGCTGTAAATACCTATGATGCTCCGTTAATTGAACTGACATTCCTCACCGGATTATGCTGCCAGTATTTGAAGAATTACAGCCAGGCAGACACTCATATTAAGGCAGCTTTTTATTCTGCCCAGGCAATCGAGAGCTGTTACGCCACACTTTGCCGAGAATTTCTCATGACAAAAACCGATTACCGGATTACAGGCAGTATGAAAGAGTTTCCAACTCTTCCCCTGATTCATTATCCGTCGAAAAGCTTTCAGGAATCTGTCCAGGTAACCGATGGGCTCTATGAAGCGACTACAGATAGCCCCTATACTCTGGGCAATCTGATACAGGACCTGCGTCTGGAACAGAAGGTCAGCCAACAGGTTCTCTGCCATGGATTGTGCAGTAAATCCAAGCTTTCCAAAATAGAGAATAATATGTTGCAGCCGGATGTCGCTCTTGTAGCTGCGTTGCTTGAGCGATTGGGGCAATCCGGTAAAATTTTTCCTTATTGGGGAAATCGGAAGGATGCTGAATTTTATGATTCGTATTTTAAAGCGACACATCATCGAACCATGCCAAAAGAAATATTTAAAAAAAATTACAATACTAAAATAGAAAACCTGATTGACAAAAACGATACTTTATACTACCAGAAGTATCTTATTAACACTGCTTTTCAATCAAATTCCGCTGATGAAAGACTTCAGCGCCTGACGAAAGCCCTGAGCCTTACCCTGCCTGGCTTTGACATACACCAAATCTGCAGTTACCGACTGACTTGCGAGGAATTATCCATCCTCAATAATATTGCCCACGAATACAGGCATACGAAAAACTCTCATCTAAGTTCTCTGTATTTCCTGCAAATACTGGCATATGTCCAAAAAACCAGGCCTGATGTTCTGATGCAGTCTAAATTTCTGCCTGTCACCGGATATATGTACAGCCGTAGCCTGTACATGTTAAAATTCTATCAGGAAACCGTTGCGCTCCCCGGTTCCTTTGATATTTCAATTATGAAATACCATATTAACAGCTACGGCATGTTCCTGTTTTTTTATTGTCAGGCTCTGGGAGAAAGCTCCCGCTTCGAAGAAACACATATGACTGCAATACAGGCATATGCTATCAGTATATTAACAGAACGCTCCACAAACGCTTCTGCCTTAAAACAATACCTTTCTGATGATTTCACCATTGAATTGAAATATTAGCCAGCATAACTGGCGGATTAGGTTTTTCATTCATAAATGATCATATTTTCTTCTTCGTCCATCAAATCCCCACAGGGCATAATCCCTTCATCCTCGCCCTCATTGCCATTTCCAGGGTGCTCATTCCCAACCGTCCCCTCTGCCGGCAGACTTCCCTCCGCAGCCCCTGTGTAAGGCAGTGCTGCCGGCACCAGGAGCAGACCTGCCACCAGCGCCTCTGTCAGAATCTTTTTCATTCTGTTTCTAAACTTCATTCCCATTATATATGTCTCCTTTGTAATAAACTTCATGCAGGACACATCTCTGCACCATTGCGTCCTGTGGTTGTGATTATATCACCGAAACCTCCTGAATAGAACAGGATAACCGGAAATTTTTATGTTTCCATTCAGATTGAATTTTTGTTTAAACCGTAACCTCTGCACTGTGACAGCATATAATAAAAGAGAATCCCCACTGCCGGAGGCCGCCATGGCTATCACATCCCTGGACATTTTGAATCTGTCACATTCCCTGAAGGACATCTGCGAGGTCAACTGCAATACCCCGGAATGCCTTTCCCAGACGTTAAAAATCCTGCTGCAGTATAACCTGATTCAGGCAAACCTGCAGTTCGGAAAACAATTCGGGTCCGTCTGCCCGCTGCCTGCCGGCCAGGGCATATGCGGCAGTTCCGCACCAACTCCCCCTGCTGTGGATTCCGTTACCGCTCCCAGGCCGCCTGTCCGGCTGGATATTGGTGACCCGTTCCTGGCTGATTATGAGAAATAGGAGCCGTGTATTGGCAGAAAGCAATACTGTAGTCCTCCGAGACGCCGTATTCCTCCCAAACCAGGCATCTGCCCTCCGGCAGGAATGACATTTCCGCTACAGCTTCCGCCGCCGGACTGACCTCCGGGAGCAGATCCACCCCCAGCGCTGCCCCAATTCCCTTCCCCGTCAATTTGCCATAGGCTTCTTTCCTGGTCCACAGCCTATAAAACTGCTTTTCCTGCTCCGCTCCTGCCTGCTCCAGGACTGCAGCCTCCCGTCTCGAATAAAAGCGCCGCGCCAGCTTCCCCACATCCCTTCCGCAGTGCTGCTGAATATCCGCTCCGATTTCCTCCATGGACAAACCGCAGAGTACATAACTGCCGGAATGGGACAGGCTGAAATAAAAGGGCAGATTCGCAAAATAGGGTTTGCCCTGCTCCCCGTATCTGTAAGCAATTTCTCTATTCGGAATCTCTTTGCCGCAGTCAAGGAGTTCCGTGACAGAATAAGGCCTTTGCCTGCCGCAAAACCCGCCTGCATTGCCTTCCCCAAAACCGCCCGGATCTCCCCCTCCCCCGTCCCGAAGCGCCTCCGCCACCGCATACCGCAGCAGAAGCCCTGCCCCCAGACAGGCTGCCCGCCCGGCAGGTGTCTTCATGCGCCCTGCCTTCTCCCTGCGGGCTTCATCCACACGCAGAAAAGCCCTCTCCATGAGGGCTTCTCCTTTTTCCGTATCCATGAATTCTTCTATGGACAGAAGATATTTTGCAATGTATGCCATCTATTCCGTCACCTGCAGGTGCAGCTCTTCCAGCTGCTTCTCCTCCACTTTGCCCGGCGCATCGGACATCAGGCAGGAAGCATCCTTAATCTTCGGAAAGGCGATAACGTCGCGTATATTGTCCGTCTGCGCCAGAAGCATCACAAAACGCTCCAGCCCGATGGCCAGCCCTGCATGAGGCGGAACACCGTATTGAAAGGCATCCAGAAGGAATCCGAACTGCTCATGAGCCTTCTCCTTCGTAAATCCAAGGGCTTCAAACATCCTCTCCTGGATATCGCTCTGGAAAATTCTGACACTGCCGCCTCCCAGCTCCATACCGTTGACTACAATATCGTAGGCTTTTGCCCGCACCTTACCCGGGTCGGTCTCCAGAATCTCCAAATCCTCCTCCATGGGCATGGTAAAGGGATGATGCATCGCCATATACCGTTCTTCCTCGTCGCTCCACTCGAACTGCGGGAACTCCGTCACCCACAGGAAATTGTACTGGTTGTCATCCACAAGCCCAAGCTGTTTTGCCAGCTCCACCCGCAGCGCCCCCAGCACGGACCACACCAGTTTCAACTTATCCGCCGCGAAGAGAAGCAGGTCCCCCGGCTCTCCGCCCATGGCCGTCACCAGGGCTTTCAGTTCTTCCTCCGTCATAAACTTTGCAAAGGAAGACTTGTAGCTTCCGTCCGGCAGCACCGCCAGATAAGCCAGCCCCTTTACACCGTACCCCTTTGCAAACTCCACCAGCGCGTCAATCTTCTTCCTGGGCATCTCCGCCTGTCCCTTCACATTGATGCCCCGCACACTGCCGCCGGCTTCCAGCGCACCGGTAAACACGCCGAAGCCGCAGCCCTTCACCGTCTCGGACACATCCGTAAGCTCCATGCCGAAGCGGGTATCCGGCTTATCGGAGCCGAAGCGGTTCATTGCTTCGTCCCAGGTCATCCTCTTCAGGGGAAGGGACACCTCCAGCCCCACTGTCTCCTTACAGACTTTTGCCACCATCCGCTCGGTGACGTCAAGCACGTCTTCCATATCCACAAAGGACATCTCCAGGTCAATCTGGGTAAATTCCGGCTGCCTGTCCGCCCTCAAGTCCTCGTCCCGGAAGCACTTGGCAATCTGGAAGTACCTGTCATATCCCGAACACATCAGCAGCTGCTTGAAAATCTGAGGCGACTGGGGCAGCGCATAAAAGCATCCCTGGTGAATACGGCTGGGCACCAGGTAATCCCTGGCCCCCTCCGGGGTGGATTTATTCAAAATCGGCGTCTCCACCTCCAGGAATCCCTCTTCCTTCAAAAATGTGTGTACCGCCGCCGTCATCTGGCTTCGCAGCATCAGATTTCTCTGCAGATCAGGCCTTCTCAGGTCGAGATAACGATATTTCAACCTTAGCTCTTCTTTTGTCCGAGAATTTTCCTCGATCGGAAAAGGAGGCGTCTCCGCCTCGGACAGGATCCTCAGGCTCTCCGCCCGGACTTCAATCTCGCCGGTAGCCAGGTTCTCGTTCACTGCCCCGGCGCGTTTCTCCACCCTGCCCGTGACCGCCGCCACGAATTCGCTGCGCAGCTTCTCCGCCTTGGCGAAATGCTCCGCCCCGCAATCGGTCTCCTCAAAAATAATCTGCAGGATGCCTGCCCTGTCCCGAAGGTCCACGAAGATAATGCCGCCCTTGTTCCGCTGCTTCTGCACCCATCCCATGACGGTGACCTTCTCCCCGATATTTGCCGCGGAAAGCTCCCCGCAGCGATGTGTCCTCTTTAATCCTTTCATTGACTCTGCCATTTTGTTTCCTCGATTTCTGTCCCTCCACAGGGGACATTCTTTTTCTGTTTTATATTGGTATCCATGCCGTCTGTTTTCATCCGTTTTTCAGCGCTTCCCTGTAAAATTCCACGAACGCCTCGTACCCTTCCGCCGTCAGCTGCTCCTTCTGGAATTTTTTGTTTTTATTCATGCGTGCCACCAGAACCTGCACACCCTCCTCCCGGGCAGCCTGGGCCTTTGCGATCACATCTGCCATAGCCTGGCCCTCCACGCCCTTCTCCACCAGGTACGCTATCCGCTTCGGCGCATTCGGAATCCGGAAACCACTCTCCGTCAAAAGCAGGATAATCCGCTCAAACCCGATGGAAAAGCCGCATGCCGGCACGTCCTTTCCTGTGAATTTCCCCACCATTTTGTCATATCTGCCGCCCCCGCCGCAGCTGATGCCAAGGCCCGGCATGACAATCTCAAAAATCGGTCCTGTATAATAGGACATCCCCCTCACCAGCGTAGGGTCAAACACTATCCGGAAATCCGCCGCCTTCGCGGCATTCACGCTCTCGATAATTTCCCGCAGCCCTTCCGTCACCGACGATTCCAGATTTTCTCCCAGCTTCTCCCGCAGGTAGTCCAGACCGTTTTCGGCCTGTTCCAGCCCCCTGTACAATTCCAGATAACGCTCTGCAATATCCGGGGCAAAACCATTCTCCAGAAGCTCCGCCTTCACACCGTCCATGCCGATTTTGTCCATCTTGTCAAGGGTGATGAAGACACTGTCGTAGTCCTCTTCCGAAAAACCGCTGCTGGAAGCCATGGCCTTGAGAAGCTGCCTGTCGTTGATGCGGATTTCAAAGCCCTGGAAGCCAAGCTTTCCCAAAGTGGTGGTGGTTGCCAGGATCAGCTCGATTTCCGCCAGGTTGGATTCCTCCCCAAATATGTCGATATCGCACTGCATAAACTGGCGGTACCGCCCTCTCTGAGGCCTGTCCGCCCTCCACACATTGCCCATCTGCAGTGCCTTAAACGGGGCGGGAAGCTGAGCCGCATTGTTGGAATAATAGCGCACCAGGGGCACGGTCAGGTCATAGCGCATTCCGAAATCAACCACATCCCCTTCCTCCTGTGCCTGGGCTACATTCAGTTTCTCGCCCCGCTTCAGCACCTTGAAGATCAGTTTTTCGTTTTCCCCGCCCTGTTTATTTGATAAATTGGCAATATTCTCCATACAGGGGGTCTCTATGGAGGTAAAGCCGAACCTGCCGTAGGTTTCCTTGATCACGCCGATTACGTAATCCCGAACCTGCATCTCCCCCGGCAGAATATCCCTCATGCCCGTGACGGGCTTTTTACTCAGAGCCATAATGTCCTCTCTTTCCGTACAACAGCCGAAATCGCCGTCTCTCGCACTCCCTGATTCACACCCCCTGCCGCCCCTCCGCTATCAGGCGCACATGGGATTTGATTATTCTTAATATGATATATTTTTTCCCGATTACTGTCAAGAATCAGATTGTATTTTTTCGGGGAATTTCCCGCCAACTCCCGTAAAATCGCACGAAAGCGCATTCAGTACCCCCTTCGCCGCCCTGACCTTTTCCTCAGATGTCCGAAAAACCCGGTACTCGTCCAGCCCAGGCAGCCCCATGGACACCTCCTGTTTACGGTAAACCATCCGGCTGTCCAGCACCACCTTCCCCGACATATGGTAGCTTACGGCCCCGGTTGCAGAGGCCAGCTTCCCAATGGTGTCAGCCTCCACACCCCCGCCTGCCATGATATCCACCTGCCCGCCGCCCTCCTTCACCAGCCCGGCGATCAGTTCCCTGCCCTCCCAGCAGCTCTCCTGCTGCCCGGAAGTAAGAATCGTACGGATTCCCAGCGTTTTAGCCTGCTCCAGGGCCTCATACGGCTCACGGCACATATCAAAGGCGCGGTGCAGTGTCACGTCCATGGAACCGGCCAGTTCCGCCAGCCGCTTCATCCGTTCCACATCCAGAGAACCGTCCGGCAGCAGGCAGCCCACCACCACGCCGTCCGCCCCCATTTCCCGGAAACGCATTACGCTACGCGAAATAATATCAAATTCATAATCGGTATATAGAAAATCCCCGTATCTGGGGCGGATCAGCACGTTGACTTTGATATCTGCCAATCCCCTTATTTTCTCAAACAGCGCTTCCTCCGGCGTCGTCCCCCCGATAACCAGGTTCCCGCATAATTCCAGGCGGTCCGCCCCGCCTCTCACAGCCGCTTCCGCCGATTCCGCAGAATCCACACATACTTCCAAAGTATAGTTTTTCATCCGACTCCCTTCCTTTCCGTTACGCCTATCATATCTTATTTTGCAGATTCTGGCAATTACTTTCTGCCGGCAACATTTCTGCATTTCGTCCCCCGCAGGAAACATTTCGTCCCCAAATTCCCGTTTTTTTCATATCCGTGCTATAATGTAAGCATATACGTTCCCCGGCGCCGGAACACGAAAACAGCTGCTGCCCGGAAAGTACCCTGCCTGATTTTCGGACGGGCAGCGCCGAAACCCTTGATAAGGAGAATCCAAATCCATGACTACAGACAACATACAAGCCGCTCCAGGAAAAGAAAAAACCCCGAAACCCAGGTACAACATGTGGCAGTCGGCCTGGTACATGATTGCGCTGGCCGTACGGGAAAGGGAGAAAAAGGTACTGGTCCTGTGTACGCTCACCGCCCTGCTGGCAGTGGCTTCCAATCTGACATCACTTACCATCACACCGGTCATCCTGGGCGCCGTGGAAAACCGCTCCTCTTTGGGGACGCTCCTTGGCCTCATCGGTATTTTCGTTCTGATGACCATGCTGCTGAACGCTGCCTCCGAATATATCATCGTCAATTCCCTGTACGGCAAAGTTACCGTTCGGAAGGCCCTAATTACAAAAATGAATACAAAAATGGCCACAACTTCCTATCCCAATGTAGAATTCGACGAGAAATTCCGGAATCTGCAGGCCAGGGCCAGGAAGGCCGTCCTCTCAAATGCCGACGCCGCCGAAGCCGTCTGGGACACGCTGTCCGCCCTTCTCAAAAATGTACTGGGCTTCCTGCTTTACCTGGCCCTGCTGACATCCGTGAACCCGCTGCTTCTCCTGGTGGTCACCGCCGCCTCCCTCCTGGGCTATTTTACGAATAAACGTTTAAGTGAATACGGTTATCGACACAGGGATGAGGAGGGTAGGCTCTGCAATACCCTTGCATACTATTTCAGCTGCGCCGAAAGCCCCGGAATGGCCAAAGACATCCGCCTTTTCGGCATGCGCCCCTGGCTGGAGGATCTTTACCGGAAAACCTGCCTGGCATACCGGGCCTT
The DNA here is from genome assembly GCA_910587555.1 of uncultured Acetatifactor sp. GTDB lineage: Bacteria > Bacillota > Clostridia > Lachnospirales > Lachnospiraceae > Acetatifactor. Next base: position 70,630 of record CAJULV010000001.1, on the reverse strand, counting down.
CCATCGGAGGGCAAACAATGTCTACATCTGGGGTTCCATTGCCGACCTGGTGCTGGCATTCCTGCGCAACGGCCTCGTCTACGCTTACCTGATCCGCATGATGCTTACCGATTCCTTGAGCGTATCCCTATTTTTACTGTATTTCACTGCGGCAGGCAATTTCTCCCAATGGGTCAGCGGTATTTTAAATAATCTGCTCACCCTGCACCGCCAGGGACTGGATCTGTCCAGTATAAGGGAATGCCTGGAATACCCGGAACCGTTCCTCTTCGAAGCGGGACAAAGCCTGGATCCGGTTCCTGACCATCCCTATGAACTCCGTCTGGAGGACGTGTCCTTCCGCTACCCGGACGCCCGGAAGGACGTCCTCTCCCATGTCAGCCTGACCCTGCATCCCGGTGAAAATTTGGGTGTGGTGGGCTTAAACGGCGCCGGCAAGACCACTTTGGTCAAGCTCCTGTGCGGTCTTCTGGATCCCACGCAGGGAAGCGTGCTTCTGGACGGAAAGGACATCCGATGCTATAACCGCAGTGATTATTACCGGATGTTCTCCGTGGTTTTCCAGGACTTCAGCCTGCTGGCCGTCACCATAGCCGCCAATGTGGCCCAGACAGAAGATGCCATCGATATGCCCCGTGTCCGTGAATGCATCGAAAAAGCCGGGCTTACCGAAAAAATACAATCCCTGCCGAAGCAGTATGATGAGAAGCTGTGCCGTAATGTCCATGAGGATGCCGTCATGCTCTCCGGCGGTGAAACCCAGCGGCTGATGCTGGCCCGGGCGCTCTATAAAGATGCCCCCTTCGTAATACTGGATGAGCCCACCGCTGCCCTGGACCCTCTGGCGGAAGCCGATTTGTACGGAAAATACCATGAGATGACCAGGGGGCGCACCTCCGTATACATCTCCCACCGCCTGGCTTCCACCCGTTTCTGTGACCGCATCATCCTGATTGAGGACGGGCAGATATTTGAGGAAGGCCCCCACTTCCGTTGTGTTCCAGGATTTCACCCTGGCGGATATGCCCCTTGGCGAAAATGTAGCCGCCTCCTCCGAATACGACCGGGCGCGGGCGCTCTCCTGCCTGGAAAAAGCGGGCTTTTCGGAAAGTCTGAAAAAACTCCCCAAAGGCCTGGACACCTGTCTGAACAAGACACTGGACAAGGACGGCATCGACCTGTCCGGCGGCGAACGGCAGAAGGTAGCCCTGGCCCGGGCCCTGTACAGAGATGCCTCCTTCATCGTGCTGGATGAGCCCACCGCCGCCCTGGACCCCATCGCAGAAGCCGAGATTTACAGAAAATTTAACGATATCATTGAGGACAGGACGGCCATCTACATCAGCCATCGCCTTTCCTCCTGCAAGTTCTGCGACGAGATACTTGTGTTTGACAGGGGCGGCATCGTCCAAAAGGGAACACATGAAGAACTGGTTTCCGATACAGCCGGAAAGTACCACGAGCTTTGGCACGCCCAGGCACAGTACTATGATGAGGACAATACTGCCGGGTAGTAACAGTTCAGTGCCCTGCCTGAACGGCCTGTCCGCCCCGCAAATATTTTTTGACAGAACCGGTGAAAAATGGTAAAGTAGAAGAAAGCATTACCATGTAAAGGAGCCTGTACAATGGACTATAACCAGAACGGACAAAACAACCGGGATAACCGGGACAACGGCCAGTGGGACAGATGGAACAGCAACGCTTCCAACAGCAGCTATTACAACCAGCCCACCCACAGGCCCTACGGGCAGGCATTCTCTGTCGCGGCGGCTGTATGCGGGCTTCTGTCCGTCGCCACCTGCTGCACCATCATACTGTCTCTGCCCCTGGGAGCGCTGGGTATCCTATTCGCCGTTCTTGCCCACCGCCAAGGGCGCAGGATGAATTCTGCCTGCGTCACCGGGCTGACGCTTTCCGTCATCGGGTTTGCCGGCGCCCTCCTTCTCATGGTTTATTCCTTTGTCATGCTGCCTGTTATGATGAAAAATGAATCTTTCCGGATGCGGCTGGATACAATGACACAGCAGATGTACGGAATTCCTTTCTCGGAGATGATGGAGGAGTATGGGTACTCTTTCGATTAGGTTTTTATCAAAGCAGGAAACATAATACGGATATAAAACAGACGGAAATAACAACCAGGAGGCCATTACCATGACATTCTCACCAATCAGCAACACATACGGCAATTATTACGGGACAGGAGCGGCATCTGCAGGTTATGAAGCGGCTGGCACCTCCCCTGGCAGAACCATAACCGGCGAAAAGGCGGGGATAGCCGGCAGCGAACAGCCCGGCGGCAATGCCCGTATCCCCGGAAGCCAACAGGTATCTGACAGCGAACGTGACGAGCGAAAGAAAAAGATGGGTATCGAAGATCCCGCCGAGGAATGCAGAACCTGCAAAAACCGCAAGTACAAGGACGGCTCAGACGAGATGGTTTCTTTCAAGACGCCTCAGCATGTATCCCCTGAAAGCGCCGCCTCGGCCGTGCGTGCCCATGAACAGGAGCATGTATCCAACGCCTATAAAGAGGCTGCCACCGAGAACGGAAAGGTAGTCTCCGCCTCCGTCTCCATACACACTGCCGTCTGCCCCGAATGCGGCCGCACTTACGTGTCCGGCGGAACCACCCATACACAGATCAAATATTACAATGAAGACAATCCCTACCAGCAGGATCTGAAGAGCGCTGACCGCGCAAAATATGCGGGTATGAATCTTGACTATGCGGTATGAGGCGGCTCCGCCCTTCGTCCTGCCGGAAGCGTTTCGCGTTGATGGTACAGCACCGTTGACTCAAGCGGTCAACTCGCCGGCGGTTCCACGCTCACCGGCACATGTACATTTGCAGGCAAGCCCGGCAAATCCCCGCAGCAGTTAAAAATATGGTATCCTAGAACAAAAACGGAGATTCATCTGACATGAAGCAGTATAAAAAAAACTATGAACTGAAGAATACGGCAAAGGACAAAATGGAAGGCAGGTACCCCCGCAGCATTCTGATCCTCCTGCTCAGCACCCTGATTTCCGGCTCCGTACGGCTGTCCATCAATTCGGTCTGCAGTGCCACCATGAACAGCGTCTATGCCATGACCGGCTCCATGGACGCGGCCACAGCCATATCCTTCCTGTTTGATGCGCTGCTGCTGCTGGCCGGTATCCTGTTGGGCGTGATGAACGCGGGCATCACACTCTATTTTCTGAACCTTGCCTGCGGGCAGCCCGCCGCAATCCGGGACTTATTCTACGGATTTAAGACAGATTCAAAGCAGTTCCTAGTCATTTCAGCTGCCATGATGCTCTGCCAGGCCCTCTGCCTGTGGCCCGGACAGTATCTGATCCGGAATTACCTTGCTACCGGGGAAATCAAATGGCTGCTGTACGCTCTGACCGCCCTGGCAGCCGGCCTTTGCTTTTACGTCCCTGTCTCCCTGGGTATTGCCATGTCCTTTTACCTGATGCTGGATTTCCCACAGAACTCAGGCAGGGAAACCCTGGCCCTCTGCTGGCGTATCATGAAGGGACAGCGCGGAAGGCTGTTCGTACTGGAACTGGGATTTCTCCCCCTGATGCTGTTATGCATTTTGAGTTTTGGTATCGGCTTCCTGTGGCTGGAGCCGTATATGCAGATGACCTATACCTGCTTCTTCCTGGATCTGATGAATCCGAAAAAAGACTGAAAAGAGGCTGCCGCTCTTCCGAAAGCGGCAACCTCCGTTTTTTATTGCAGTTTATTTTAATTCCGTACTATCAAATCTGATTCCGTTTCCGTGGCATTGGCTGTTCGCCCCGGCGCCGCCGGAATTACACTTCCGAAGGCTTCTGCGACAGATTAATCCATTTCAGATACCCATTGATAAAAGGATCCAACGCACCGTCAAGCACCGCATCCGCATTTCCTGTCTCCACATCGGTCCTTAAATCCTTCACCAGCTTATAGGGCTGCAGCACATAGGAGCGAATCTGATTGCCCCAGCCGATTTCCTTGACCTCACCCCGGATATCGGAAAGCTTCTCCACATTGGCCTCCTGCTTCAGGAGATACAGCTTTGCCTTCAGCATCTGCATTGCCTTATCCTTATTCTGAAACTGGCTGCGCTCATTCTGGCACTGTACCACCGTCCCGGTGGGAATATGGGTGATGCGGATGGCGGAAGAAGTCTTGTTGATATGCTGGCCTCCGGCACCGCTGCTTCGATAAGTGTCGATGCGCAAATCCTTCTCATCGATTTCCACATCCAAATCTTCCTCAATATCCGGCATTACATCCAGAGATACAAAGGAAGTCTGGCGCTTTCCCTGGGCATTAAAGGGAGAAATACGCACCAGTCTGTGGACGCCCTTCTCCGATTTCAGATAGCCGTAGGCATTGGTCCCGCTGACCTGGAAAGTCACGGACTTAATTCCCGCTTCCTCCCCGTCCAGAAAATCCAGCACCTCCACCGTGAAACCCTTGCGCTCCGCCCATCTGGTATACATACGGTACAGCATGCTGCACCAGTCACAGCTCTCCGTACCGCCTGCTCCTGCATTCAGCTTCAATATGGCGTCATTCTTGTCATATTCACCGGACAGCAGGGTACTGAGGCGCAATGCCTCAAATTCACCGATAAATTCGTCCAGTTCTGCCCGTATGTCCGGAATCAGGGAAGCATCATCCTCCTCATACCCCATCTCAATCAGCGTGAGAATATCCTCATACTGGCCGGAAAGCCTGTTGCATCCCTCCACAACGCTTTTCAGCGACTTCAATTCCTTCATTTTCTCATTGGAGCGTTCCGGATCGTCCCAGAAATTCGGCGCTTCCATCTCCCGCTCCAGCTCTTCAATCCGCTTCGCCTTATCAGCAGGGTTAAAGTGAATCCCTCACTTCCGCTAATGGAGTTTCGTAAGACAGGATTTCTGTCTTCATCTGATCTAATTCTACCACTTAACGTCACCTTCTTTCTTATATTTCGTTTTTTCATCTTATACAAGCCTATGGGCCGATGCAGTACGGAATGACGATTTCGTTCACGCTTTCCGTCCGCAGCACTGCTTGTACTTCTTCCCGCTTCCGCAGGGGCAGGGGTCATTTGGGTATACCTTCGCGTTACTCCGCTTTGCAGGCGCTTTCGCCACGGAATCATCCTTGTTGGTGCCTGTCACCTTCGCTACCTGCTCACGCTCCACCTTCTGTTCCACCCTGATACGGAACAGCAGGCGGACTGTCTCTTCTTTGATATTCTGCGTCATCTCGTCAAACATGGCGTAACCGTTCATCTTGTATTCCACCAGGGGGTCACGCTGGCCGTATGCCTGCAATCCGATTCCCTGGCGCAGCTGCTCCATATCATCGATGTGGTCGTTCCACTTTCTGTCAATAACCTTCAGCAGGATGACTCTCTCTATCTCACGGATAGCCTCCGCATTGGGGAATTCCGCCTCCTTATTCTCATACAGCTTCACGGCCTCTTCCTTCAGCTGCTGTTTCAGGCTGTTCTTCTTGCGTATCGCCACACGTTCAGGCGTAACGGGCTGCAGGGGAATGGTAGGTAACAGCAGCGTATTCAGCTCGTTGAAATTCCACTCGTCCACCTCGGCATCATCATTGATACTGATATCCACACAATTCTCCGCAATATCGGTAATCATCTTATAGATAAAATCCCTCATGCTCTCGCCGTTCAGAACCCTGAGACGCTCGTCATAGATAATCTCACGCTGCTCGCTCATGACCCTGTCGTACTCCAGCACATTCTTACGGATACCGAAGTTATTATTCTCTATCTTCTTCTGGGCGGACTCAATGGCGTTGGTGAGCATCTTGTGCTCAATCTCCTGCCCTTCCGGAACGCCCATGGCATTGAACATCTTAATCAGCCGCTCGGAGCCGAACAATCTCATCAGGTCATCCTGCAGGGAGATATAGAACTTGGATTCACCGGGGTCTCCCTGACGCCCGGAACGTCCGCGCAGCTGATTGTCGATACGCCTGGACTCATGGCGCTCCGTGCCGATAATCTTTAAGCCTCCCGCTTTCCTGGCCTCCTCGTCCAGTTTAATATCCGTGCCTCGGCCTGCCATATTGGTGGCAATGGTAACCGCACCATGAATACCGGCATCCGCCACAATCTCCGCCTCCATCTCATGGAATTTCGCATTCAGAACCTTATGCCGGATTCCGCGCTTCGTCAGCAGCTTGCTCAGCTCCTCGCTGGCTTCGATGGTGATGGTACCCACCAGTACCGGCTGTCCCTTGGCATGGGCTTCTTCCACCGCTTCTACGATAGCAGCCAGCTTCTCCTCCCTTGTCTTGTACACCGCATCCTGATGGTCAATACGGGCTACCGGCACATTGGTGGGAATCTCCACCACATCCATACCGTAAATCTCCCTGAACTCCTTTTCCTCTGTAAGCGCCGTACCGGTCATGCCGCATTTTTTATCAAATAGATTAAAGAAGTTCTGAAAAGTAATGGTAGCCAGCGTCTTGCTCTCCCGCTTTACCTTCACATGCTCCTTCGCCTCGATTGCCTGGTGAAGGCCGTCCGAGTAGCGCCTTCCGGGCATGATGCGTCCCGTAAATCCGTCTACAATAAGTACCTGGTCGTCCTTCACCACATAGTCCTGATCACGGAACATCAGATTATGGGCGCGAAGCGCCAAAATGATATTATGCTGGATCTCCAGGTTCTCCGCATCGGCGAAATTCTGAATATGGAAAAAGTCCTCCACCTTCTTCACGCCTGCTTCCGTCAGATTGATGACCTTATCCTTCTCATTGACGATGAAATCACCCGTCTCCTCCTGCACTACGCCCATGATGGCATCCATCTTGGTCAGCTCCTGCACATCCTCGCCCCGGTGCATCCGGCGCGCCAGCAAATCGCACATCTCATACAGGGCGGTGGATTTGCCGCTCTGTCCCGAAATAATAAGCGGCGTCCTTGCTTCGTCAATTAATACCGAGTCCACTTCGTCAATAATACAGAAATGCATCCCCCGCAGGACCAGCTGCTCCTTGTAAATTACCATGTTGTCGCGCAGATAGTCAAAACCCAGTTCGTTATTGGTCACATAGGTGATATCGCACTGATATGCCTTCTGGCGCTCTTCGGAATTCATGCTGTTTAACACCACGCCCACAGTGAGGCCCAGAAACTCATGAATTTGCCCCATCCACTCCGCGTCACGCTTTGCCAGATAGTCGTTGACCGTAACCACATGTACGCCTTTTCCCTCCAGGGCATTTAAATAAGACGGCAGTGTAGCCACCAGCGTCTTACCTTCACCGGTACGCATCTCCGCGATACGTCCCTGATGCATAATGATACCGCCGATTACCTGCACACGGAAATGTTCCATATTCAGGACTCTTTTTGCCGCTTCCCGCACCGTGGCATAAGCTTCGGGCAGCAAGTCGTCCAAGGACTCTCCCTCTGCCAGCCTCTTTTTGAACTCGGCCGTCTTTCCCTTCAGTTCCTCGTCGGACAGCGCCTGCATCTGGGAGCGCAGGCTATCCACTTTATCCGCCAGCGGAAGGATGCGTTTCACTTCCCTCTGGCTGTGTGTGCCAATTATTTTATCGATTATCTTCACGACTATTCATACCTTTCTGCGGTCCGTCTATCAAAACCTAACTTGTATTGTAACAGATTTGTCCCGCAGATTCAACACCAAGGCACCAAATTCTGTTCAAATAACGCATTTTGCCCGCATTTATTCCCTTCCTGCAGGGTATCATCGTCAATATCGGACGCCAATCAGGCAATATCGCGCTCACTTCCCGAATCTAAGAATATATTTTTCCGGCAATGCACCTTTGGGAAGACACCATTCCCTGATACTTCCGTCCTTCATAAAACTTATTACATCAACGTAGTCATCTCCAAACACACTGTTAGAATAGTAGGCATATTCGAAGCTGAGAAGCCCGAAAAGTTCCTCCACTTCTTCCCTTTCGGCAATGCTGACCTGATGCGAATTCCAGACCGCAACATCCCCGAAGGCGGTTTGCGCACTGTCCGGCGCAGCCTGTTCCTTCGGCCCGGAGACGCCGTACTGCTCCCTGGCCAAGGCTATACGTTCCTCCGGCGTAGCATCCTCTTCGCATTCCAGCGCCAGCACGAAGCTTTCAATGCCCAGTTCTCCTGCGTCAGGCAATTCAAAGCCTGCTGCCTGCAATGCCGCCACGGTGTTCACCATGTAATCATACACCTCCATGATCACCTCACGCCTCCTGAAACCTCCGTCAGCCGTCTCATAGTATCCCCCAAATATTACCTCCGCAACCAGTTTCCCATCCCTCAGCAGCGCTTTGTCCGGAGCTTCCAGTACCTCCCTGTTATATGCCTCAGCGGCGGAACGAATCTGAGGCAGGATTCTCCCCACATACCGCTCTTCCCCTCCCATAATCAGCCTGCATTCACTGTCACCTTCCAGCGTCGCATCGTCTATCAGATAAGCGTTTTTTAAATATTCCTCACTGGTCAGAATGGGCCAGGCAACCTCTTTATCCTCTTTCCTCATCCAGTAATTGCGGTAATAGCTCCTGCCGCTGTTCAGAGTAACCTTAACGCCTATCCTGTCAGTTTCTCCCAAAAATCCTTCCTCGCGCTCATGCCCCACCATGCGTTCCAGAAACGCGTAAATCGTATCCGAATCCTGATAGTGCATATTTTCAAGCCGGGCATCATCCGGCATCCTAAATAAATAATGATTCGTCAGATTCATGTCAAAAACGGCAATCTCCGCGATCTCTTCCGGTTCCGGCAGGCGGGTATCATATCCAAACCAGTCCCAGTAAAATGTAAAGCAGATCAGGAGCGAAGCCGCCACTGTACCCGCCATCTGCACCTTATGGGAAAAAAATGCCTTGAAATCCATCTGGAAAATAATATCCATCACACCGAATATACAGACCCCTGCAAGAACGGCCCCGAACAAACCCCAGCCCAGTGCACGGGAATCCGACACCAATATCATGAAAAAGCCCCAGCCGCACATACCCGCAGCCACACCCACAACCGTCCGCAGGATAAATGCTGTCGTTTTATTCCAGATCCCCTGTTCCGCCGCTTCTGAAGCCCGATTCCGATACAGAAGCCATGCCCCGGCTCCCAGAACTGCCATCATCCCGGCACTCAGCAGGAGCCCTCTGCCTATCTCCCAAAAGTCTGCCTCATCCACCCAGTGAAACAGGAAAAAAGGTGCGGAAATAAGCGGTGACCCGTATACTACCGTGTCCAGATCCACTGGCGGCATGTAATAAGTGCCCATATAAACACTAAAGAATCCGATGATCAGCCCGTATGACGTCATCACTCCAAATCCCAGTATCATCATGGATACCAGTGTATTCAGCACATTGCCGCTGATCATCACCGCAGCCAGGCCCACGTGATACACCAGCAGATATATAACCGTCAAAATAAAAATGCCGCAAAGTGCGTCCGACGCGATTTTCGGAATCCTTGCCTCCCCTCCCACCTGCCTCAGCAGGCCGCAGCACATAAAAAATGTCAGCAGCAGGCTCACCAGAAAGGGAACAAGCCAGATCAGAATTCCGTTCACATATTTTATCCCGTACAGAGTATCCCGTTTTACGGGCAGGCTGTGGCAGGTATCAACCATATTCCTGTGAAACAGATAGCGGAAGCTGAACAGCCCTGTCATAATGGCTGTCAATATGGCAATAATTCCTCCGGCTATCATCAGATAGGCTCCGAAGATACCGGCCGCCTCCTCCTGAAACGACTCGATTATCCGGGCATCGCCGCTCTGCATCAGCCCCTGCACGCCGCCCCAGCTCCTCAATGCATTGCTCCTCCATATCATCCATCCCACCGTCAGCACCAGGAAATTCCCCAGAACGGAAAGTGCTGCCATCCACAGCTTATGGCGCATATCCTCCTTCATTGCTTTAAAGAATAAGTGCTTTGACGTCATATCCCTTTACCTCCGTTTCGCTGATGAATATCTCCTCCAGTGACAGGGGAAGCAATTCATAAAAGACGAGATTCAGCTCCTTCATAAACGCTTCCACATCTTCCCGCAGCCCTCTTGCCGTGAAGGTGTAAAGCGCGCCCCTGTTTTCCACTGTGAGAACTTCCACGCCTTCCTTTATCTGGCGCAGCATGCCTTCCTCCTTAATCACACACTGGATCTTCTGTATATTCAGCTTCATCTCATCGATATCCTTCTCGAAAAGGATTCCGCCCTTGTGCAGAAGCCCCACATACTCGCAGATATCTTCCAGCTCCCGCAGATTGTGGGAGGCTATGACCGGGGTAAGCCCCCTGGACTCTATCTCCCTGATAAACACCGTCTTCACCGCCTGGCGCATCACCGGGTCCAGCCCGTCAAAAGTCTCGTCGCAGAACAGGTATTTCGTGTTCGCGCAGATTCCGCAGATAACGGACAGCTGCTTCTTCATTCCCTTGGAAAAGGTATTGATTTTCCGTCCGCTGTCCAACCCGAATTTCCCCATCAGTTCCTTCCACCTGTCCGCGTCAAACTCCGGATAGTAGGTCCGGTAGAAATACAGCATGTCCTTCGGCGTCCCGTTTCTGAAAAAATACTGGTCATCGGAAATGTAAAATATACGGGATTTCGCTTCTGGATTATCGTATACCAAAGCGCCGTCCACGGTTATCTTCCCCTCATCCGGCTTCATCACGCCGCACAGCAGACGCATCAGCGTAGACTTTCCGGCCCCGTTGGTCCCGATAAGCCCGAACACATGCCCTTCCTCTATCCTGGCAGTGATGCCGTCCACAGCCTTCACCCGGCCAAAACGTTTGCTCACATTCTGAATTTCAATCATTGGCTCATCCTAATTTAAATCGCTGAGCCATGGCCCTAAAGTTCATGCCCTTACCATACCCCCCGCACCATGGCCCTAAAGCGTAAAGTCTCCTGTCAAGCCTCATATATCCGGAGCAGCTGCTCACTGAGCTGCTCCATGGAAAGCCCGGCTTCCCTGGCCTGTATGGTGACATTTTTCCATTCCCGCAGCACCTTGCCCTGTTTATTCTCACGCCAGTCGCTCTCCGCGGTAACGAAGCTTCCCCGTCCGGATACGGTGTACAGGTAACCGTCCTGCTCCAGCTGGGCATAGGCGCGCTGTACGGTATTGGGGTTTACGGACAGCTCCATGGCCAGGCTGCGCACACTGGGCATCTTGGTCAGCGGCTCCAGCCCGCCGCTGACAATCAGGCGTTCCAGCTTTTCCACCACTTGCTCATAGATGGGGCGTTTATCCCGATAATCCAGCAAAATCATGTTCCTTCCTCTCTTATCGTGTCTGAAAAGTAATAAGTGTATTAAAAGGCTTAATACATTTATAACATAAGAAAAAGGCAGTGTCAAGATAAACTGCCTTTTTCATCGCTAAACATATATTAATCCCAATCCTGGAACAGTAACTATTGTTCCTTGAAACCGGAGAGGGCAGCCAATTCCGGGAAGCGGTTACATCCGAATCACGCTGTCAGCAAATGCCGCTTCTTCCTCGCGGTGCGTGGTGTAAATCACGGCTGCCTTGCTGCTTCTTATAAAATTCATCAGCTTTTCTGCATGTTCCCTGTCCAGGGACGCGGTAGGCTCATCAAGAAGGATGAGTTTCGCCCTGCTGTTGGAAAAGGCTCTGGCTGCGTTAATTCTCTGCTGTTCCCCTCCTGAAAGCTGGGACACGGAAGAAATTTCACCCTCTGAAAAATCAGAGACCCCTGTGGCATTTTTTATGTCCTCCAGACTGATCTCGTCGAAACTGCCCATTAAGATATTGTCGTCAACCGTAGTTTCGTAAAGCTGGGAAGAGGCGGGCATATAGGAAAAAATACCGTTTTCCCTAAAATATGCGGCATCATCTGCAGGGGATTTGCCAAACAATGTGATACTGCCTGAGGTGGGAGCATACATCCCCATGATACAGCGAAGCAATGTGGATTTTCCGCTGCCGTTTTCCCCCATTATGGCGATATGCTCTCCCTCTTTTAGGCATAAACTGATATCCGAGAGGATTTTTCTGCCCTCTGCCTCAAAACACAGCCTGTCAATGGCCAGTGCGCAGCTATTGTCATGATTTTGAGATTTTGTTTCTCTTTTCAGGCCAAAAAGTTCCCTGCCATTGTCAATCGGCACGGTATTATAGGGGATATAGGCCGCCATCTGCTGTATATTCTGGGTCTGCTTTCCTGATTCTTCAATAATACTTTTCACGGAAGCCAGATTTCCTCCCGCTATGTTGACGCTGCCCGGCAAAAATCCCAAAACGGGATAAATAAATCCGCTTACCAGTTCGCTTATCACTTTCTGCAGGGAAAGATATAAATTATTTTTATTTAATTGTTCGGACTGAACGCGGAAAATATCCCTTCTGGTCTGGTCAAAACGCTGCCTTATGACGCTCTGCAGGCTGTTCATATTGATGAAATCCGCCTGATACATCAGCTCTTCAATATTTTTATTTTTGTCCGCTTCAAGGCCCTGGAGCCGGGAGGCATATGTTTCGGATATGCCGTTGATCTTTTTTCCTGCAAAAATTGTGATGCCAATATGCGCCAAAATAAAAAAGGAAACGGTATAATGAACATTCACCGAGAAAATCAGCAGAACGCCCATTACAATTACACTGATCACCAGACTGATGATCATAACCCATAAGGAGAGGGCGGAATCGGTAAATGCGGTAATGTTCTGGAGCAAATCTTCCTCATTGTATTTTTCTTCCCTCTCACCGTAGGGCAGCGCAAACAGATCTTTATACAAATCCGCCGAGCCTCTGTAGATAAGGTTTGCGCACATTACATTTCCATATACATTGATCAGGTAATCCAATGCAAGCATGCATAAGGATGCCAAAATAATAAACAAAATCATCCATGGCGTGACCTGCACGCCCCTTTCTATCCGGCCCATAATAGACTGTATCAGAAAGGGAGCAGTCAATGGCAGCGCAAAGGATACCAAAGAAAATGCAATCAGCAGAGCCGCAAATTTCAGCTTATGATTTTTTAAAATAATGGCTGTGGATTTCAGTCTATTTAACATTTTCATTGATTTTTTCCTCCCATATCGAAAATTTTTACACAACTCTGGGAATGATCATCAAAATCCGTATGTGAGGACATGATCAGGATCTGGGACTTCTCCTTGATCTGTGTCAGGATTTTTCCGAATATCTCCCTGCGGGAGTCAGGGTCTACCGCGGAGAAGCTTTCATCGGAAATGATCACATCATAATCTCCGTAAAAGGCTCTGGCAAGGCAGATTCTCTGCTGTTCCCCCGAAGACAGATTCAGCGCGGAAACAGGCGTGTCCAGTCCTTTTTCAAATTGGGGAATCCGTTTTTTTAATCCTGTCTGCTCCAATGCATAATCGAGCTTCCTTTCATCCGCCTCTTTAAACAGTGTGATATTTTCTTTCAGGGTACCTGAAATCAGCTGCGGTTCCTGACTTAAATATAAAATTCTATTCCAATAGGTGTTTTCCTTTATGTCTTTCAGATTTTTACCGCCGCAGAGTATCGTTCCTTTGTAACCTTTTAACATATCCGCAAAAATTTTCAGCAGAGTGGATTTGCCGCAGCCTGACGCTCCTTTTATCATCAGGCATTCCCCTGATTTTAGCTCTATATTTACGCTTTCAAGGAGATCTTTTCCCTGGATTTCACCGTTTCCATCTTCATAGGCAAAGCTTACATTTTTCGCCGAAATGGACGTAATTTTTTCCACATCATCAGTTCCGTCGCAAGCTTCAACCTGCGGAATCAGCAAGGCGTTAATTCTGCTGTCCATGCCCTTAAGCTGCTGATACTCTGAAATACAGCCGGGAATTTGATACAGCGTATTGGTCAGAGATCCCACAGCCGCCAAAAGCACAATCAAATCGCTGATTTCAATGCTGCCCCTGGAAACCCCATATCCCCCGATAATCAGGACGGCGCAGGTATTCAAAATGGTGTTTGCCGAGCCTAAAATTCTCTGCATTGTCATTGTGCCTAAAATTTTTGCCTGGTCAATTTTATAGTCCGCAATCTCTTTTTGATAGGGTTTAATCACCCTTTCACCGTTGAGCGCATAGGCGGCCTCCCGGTTCCGCACCAGCTCCGCATTGTGATTATAAATTGCGCCCATATGAAAATAAAGCTTCCCATTCTGTTCCGGCAGCTTTCTTCCCCGGTAGGCACTGACTGAAATGGCTGCCAGGGACAGGAAAAGGGTCAGGGCCAAAAGCCATGGCTCAATCAGAAAGACATAGATACCTGTCAAAATCACCGAGACAGCAGTTCCGATTACTTTGAATATAAATCCTGAAAGCTGCTCGGAATATGTAAAAATATCGTTTCGGATAATGGGCAGCATTTTTTCAGCATTTTCTTTGTTTTTATAATTTGAACCAAGCCAAATGTCCATGGATTTTTGCTCCAGGGATTCTATCAGCCTCTGCTTAATCGTCAAAGCCTTACTGTTTTGAAGGCAGAGAAGCAGCGCTGACAGGAGCAGGCTCGCTGCAAATACTGCGAATATGCCCCATATTCTGCCCGCATTTTTCGTTAAGACACTGTCCGCCAAAAGTCTGATACACTCCAGATAAAGGATACTCAAACCTGCCCCCACACAGATGGCAAGCCCCGCCGTAAACAAACTGCCGGCGGATTTTTTCAGTATGCTTTTTGATTCGGTATTCATTTTCGTTCTTCCTTCCTGCTTCAATTCATATTATGTATTATTTTTCTGTTTTTTCTTTTTACCAATCCTGTATCCTACGAAAATACCACCCCTCTCCGCTTCTGATAACTCAAAATTCGCATCCTGATACCTCGTGCATTCATCCTTTTGCAATCGGCACTCACTAATTATACATCATTTTTCGTGAATAAGCTACTGTAATCTCATCTGGCTTTTCGCTGTCCAACAGTTCCCCGGCCACATTCTGAGACCTGAATTATCCGGCTGCATAAGAGATGGATTTACTGTAACCTCCGCCCGTCCAGAACGGCCTCCGCAAGCGTATCGCCTACATACCTGAGCTTCAGGGAAAAAAATGCCGCGTTTTCATCCAGAAGACGGAAAAATATCCTGTCCCCCTCCCAGAGGGGCAGTTCAGCCACCCTGGACTTTTCCACCCATTCCAGGTTTCCTTCACTGCATTCCGTCTGCCTTCCCGTATAACCGTCAGCCGTGTAGAGAAACATATATTCCGTATCACAGACATCAGTACTGAAGGTAATGATGCCCCGCAGCCGCCAGGAGGTCAGCGTAAGCCCTGTCTCCTCATATACTTCCCGCAGCAGGCAGTCCTCCGGCGATTCGTCCTTCTCAAAATGCCCGCCCACGCCAATCCATTTGTCCTTATTGATATCCTTCTCCTTTTTAACCCTGTGCATCATCAGATAGCTGTCTTCCTTTTCAATGTAGCAAAGCGTTGTCAGATTGCTGCGCATACTGTTCTCCTTCCATCGTATCCTCTTCGTCCTGCAATTGAGGGACGTCCTTTTCCAATCATACCATTTGCCCCCCTGCTTTATCAAGGATGTTTTTGCACTTACCAGTTCCTCATAATGTATAAAATCGGAAAACGAAAAAATACATGCCTTCACTTGCCATGGCACATTGGGAATGGTATACTGGACAGGGTTCTACCCAAATGCAATTTAGCTAATTTGTGTCAGGAGGACATATGCAGGAAGAAATTTTACTACAACAAATTACGGAAATTGTCCATGAATGCGGGACTATCCTTATGGGCGCCGAGGATATGCGGGGAAAAATACATCAAAAAGAAGGAAGAGGAAACTTTGTCACTGACTACGACTCCAGAATACAGAAAATTCTGAAAGAACACCTGCTGGAGTTGGTGCCGGAAGCCGCTTTCCTGGGCGAGGAAGACCAAATGGACAGCACGGATATCTCCGGCGGCTACGCCTTTATCGTAGACCCCATCGACGGCACCGCCAATTTTACCAGGGGGTTCAATGCCAGCTGCATCAGCGTGGCACTGGCACTGGACGGTTATCCCATACTGGGTGTAGTCTGCAATCCCTATCAGCAGGAAACCTTCCACGCCATAAAGGGAAAAGGCGCCTATCTGAATCATGAACGGATTCATACCTCTGACAGGACACTGTCCGAAGGGCTCATCCTGTTCGGCACGGCTCCCTATCAGGCCGAGTTGACCCGAAAATCCTTTGAAACAGCCTACCGCTATATGGCCAGCGCGCAGGATCTTCGCCGCAGCGGTTCCGCCGCCCTGGACCTGTGTACCGTCGCCTGCGGCAGGGCGGAATTTTTCTTCGAATTGAGCCTCTGCCCCTGGGACTATGCTGCAGGCGCTTTGATTGTGGAGGAGGCTGGCGGAAAAACGGGCGATCTGCAGGGAAATCCCCTGACCTATGACCGGAAACAGACCGTAACGGCCAGGGCTCCGAAAGTGGCGCTTCTGGATTTGTAAAACCCTCATATGATAAGAGCGAAAATGCCGGAAGGAGCAGGCCATTCCACAGCCTGCTGCCTTCCGGCATCCGCTATATTTTGATTTCTTTTTTATTGCCTCTTTATTGCTTTTTCACCCTTCTGCACCGCACGGCATACATCCCGCCGGCCATTACGGCAAAACCTCCAAACAAAATTCCATAGGGCAGGTCTCCCGTCTCCTCACCGGTCTTTGGTGAGAGAACCCCCGTCCCCGGGGCATTGTCTGAATCTGCCGTATTTTCCGATCCGCCCGGGTTATCCGGTGTTGTGGGTTCCTCCGGCGCGGGTTCGACGCGGAGCCAAGCAACGGAAATCGGAGATAATCCGTACACGACAAAGCTGAATTCCGCCTCTCCTTTTGTCACCTGCGGCTTTTCCGTTTCACCAGCCTTGTGACCGTTCATATCCACGGTAAAGAGATGGCTCGCAAAAAAGTCATGTGTATCGGCAGCGGTTCCCACCGGATAAGGGAGTGTAATGGTCAGCCCCTCTTCAGGGAAATTCTCCGCAGTCACCGGCTCCCACTTCTCACCATCCCTGCTTACCATCAGCGCCATGTCATAAACCCTGATATTCCCGTCCTGAACGGTACTTGCCTGCTCCTGAATCAGCAATCTCATGTAAGCGTCCATTTTGGATGGTGTATTCAGTTCTTCCATATTCCTCAAAGCCTCGGGTACTACCGAAATACCTTCTTCCACTTCCAGGACATAACTTACATCATCACTGCTTCCCGGCAGCGTCACAGGTACTTTGCTGACTGCGTTGATTTTTCCGGTCAGTACAGGCAGCCCGTCGGGCAGCACATAGTTTCCTGCCCCGTCTCCTTCAAGAGCAACCGGATTCTTCGGGTCAGCCCATGAAAGAACAACCGTTCTTTTACCCGGTTCCACGGTATCATATTCGCCGGCTAAACGGTCGGCAGTACATTTGAAGAACACATCATCCCCATCGGATGCCACAATCCCGTCAACCTTCAGTTCGCCGTAAAGGCTGGCTTTCTTATCGGTAATGCTTCCCTGCCTGTCCACTGCTTCCAGTCCGCTGATATCCCAGCTTAATTTCCTGGGCAGCACAGTGAGCGTATAGGAGGCCTCGGCGGCATTATAATCATCCGTTTCCGATGCAATGGCTGTAATTACCGTTTCTCCCACAGCAAGAATCTGCACCTGGCCGGAACCGTCTACCACCGCTACATCCCTATTGCTGCTGGTATAAGTTATTGCACTGCCTTCAGCCGCCCCTGCAGCCGGCATCGTAAATTTGTCATTCCCATACTCTTTTGTAACCTTCGCCTCCGCAAACCGGAATTCCGTCTGGGTCAGCTTATCGGTCATTTCCACCGTAACCAGAACATCATAGGGATAATAGTTCCTTGCACTGATAACGGGAATACGCACTACTGCGGTCTTACCAATCTTTACGATGTCATCAACCAGCTTGAAAAATAATTTTCCTTCCTTTATTACGGGCGTTCCTTCCAGGATGGCATCATTGTCCTCCACCTGAATGTCTCCCAGTTCATATCCCTCCGCCAGGAAAGCTGCCAGATGATATGTTGTTTCTTTTCCGAAACTTGCTTTTACGCCTCCCTCGGCAATTCCGTCATAAACGGCCTTTTCGATGGTAAATTCCGCTTCTGCCGGAACCGCCCATGTATAATTGCTTCCGGGCTTTGGACTGACTTTCACTTTTCCCTTACCGGCGTTGATGTTATCAGTCAATTCTGCGATATAATCCCTATCCGTCAGCGTTTGGCCCTCAACCTTTACCGTAAATTCCGGAATAATGGCAGTTCCGGAATACGTATAAGCACCTGTCACTTCCAGTACGGGTACTACCGTCTTCGGAATAATTTCACAGGGAACCTCCAGTTCTGTGGTTTTCAGAATATAATTTCCCTTCGCATCGCCGTTTAAAACCAGAGAAACATTCACGGAACCCTGGCCTCCTACATTTGCGTTTCCGTAATCTTCTATCAGGCTTACCGACACGTTCACCCCGGTATCGGAAGCCACAATTCCCGAAACCGCCAGGGTTCCCACGCCCTTCCCGGCACCGGTGCCGCCGTCGTAGACTTTACTCACCTTATAGCTGCCGGCCGATACCGTGATTTCTTTCTTACCAACTTCCACAACGTCAGAGAAAACTAACTTATTCGTATACTGCTTACCGTTCAGCGTGCCGTTATACAGAACCTGATAGGTCTGTCTTCCTGCATCAGGCAGACCGCTTACATTCAGTTTAAAATGATCCTGATTGCTGTCTGTCTGCGCTCCGGCATTTGCCGTCAGGTTCTTCAGCTGTACGATTTCCTCCCATGTATCTCCATAAACAGGAAATTCCTTGAGAATTACCGCGTTTTCAGAAGTGGCTGACGGTCCTGCCGCTCCCCCCACAACAAATTGAATATCTCTCACATCAATGCTGACAATACCTGTATTCGATCCGCTTACCTTGTAGTTCCTACTGTCGGCAGGCGTAAATTGATAAGAGACCTCCACGCTTTCATCTGCCGGCAGCTTCTTCAGTTCAGCTGTCAGTTCTTCATATGTGTAGGGCTTTCCGGCATATGTGTAAGCAAAATTTCCGGGTACCTGCGCATGACTGTTCTTCACTCTGGCAACGGGTTCCTCAAAAGAACCTGTACCCTCAAAAATACTCTGGGGCGTTTTTGCCAGTACTTCATATTCTGCAGGATGAACAGTAAATGTACCCTTTATAAACGTAATACTGTAATTCGAATTGTTATTATTTGTAAGGGTGCCCTGGGTAATATTGTAAGTGCCTGCATTTCCGCCCGCGTCTCTTTGTAATTCGCCTGTCAGCCTGTCACCGGTAACCAACGGTGTATCTGAAGCGATTATATAGGTAAGTGCCGGTTCTGCTTCGCCGTAAATCATTGACTTGTCTTCCGCCTGAACAGTAATCGGCCTGGCCTTGATGCTTGCCGTCGTAGTGGTAGGCATGTCCATGGTATAATTCGCCGCGGCCGTTCCTTCCAGTTTTCCGCCCGTGAGATTTACGGTTTTCTTTTCTCCCACATTCTTATCCGAAAAAGTCCCTTCCGGATTTGCGATACTGACATTGTCCCCGCTGAGTACGCCTCCTGCTATGGCAGCAGTTACCTTCGCTTTGTCCGTACCGTCATACACCTTATCCTCTGCACTAACGGTAATCGCCACTTTCCTGGGAACGATCGTTACTTTTAAATCAAGCACGGCTGCCGTATAATCGGCTGTCTCTGCTGCCGCGGCGCGCAAAACATAGCTTCCCGCATCAGAAGGTGCGGAATTCAGCCTGTTACCCGCTGCCACGCTTTCTTTGTACCATTCAAATGTGATAGTACCCGCGTTCGTCTCAAATTGGGCGGCCTGCGGTTCGGCAATTGCCGCCTTGCTGTACTCATACGCTGTCACATAACCACCGTTTGCTTTATTTGTAATGATGCCCGTTTCTTTTTTAGGCAAAGGCATCGTTGTTATTGTTTTCTGCTCCTCGCTAGCGCTGTCTGCCGTTTCCATGGTAATCTGGTCGTTACATACGAACGAACCATAGATTGAGCCGCTTCCGTCATAAGTGTAAATCACTGCCGGCTGAGTACTGCCGGGCTGCCATCTGTATATATTCTTGGCATTATTAAAATAGAAAAATCCGTTATAAAACGAAAGCCTGGAAAAAAGCCCGCTATTATTATAACCCCCATCTGATGTCATCCATACGCCGGATACGGTGCAAGCCTTCTCCTCTGCTGTGCCGCTGCGTTTCATAACCGAAAGCGTACGGTTGGGATATTCACCCTCCGCACGAAGATAATATTCACTGCCGTCAACGTAAAAGATCGCTGAAAGCGGATCATTACCTCCCAAGTCCTTCCAATATGCATTGTCATAGGCCGTGCTTGTACAGCTGCGTCCGCTTACCCAGTCATAATGCCCATCTTCCCCTTCATTCATCTGGTCATCACTGCACAGGAAATAATTATGGCTAACATACCCAACCCGATCCGGAACGGGATCATCCCATGTCACATCCACATGATACCATGCGCCGTCAATGTACACATAATTCCACATATGGTTCATGGGATCGCTTGTGCAATAATCAAACGCAATACCGGCTCTTTTCAGCAACGCTGCGTATGCCAGACTGTATCCCTGGCAAACTGCCGTTCCTTCAACCAGGGCATTGTAGGCATTATGTTTCTTAAGCGTACCATCATAATACATGTGCTGCGCAAGATAATCATGAAGCGCTCTTGCCTTCTGAGCCTGTGTCATGCCGGCTTCATTTGGAATTGCCTCACTGTAAGCCCTGCTCACCGCTTCCTGGTATATCCGGGCATGCTCTGCGGTATATTGGCTGTCAATGGTAAACGTAACCTCCGATACCATATTATTTGACGGATTATAAGAATATTTTATAGCTCCGGTAATATAAAACAGGTCCGGATTCCGGTTAGCCACCGCTATACCAAAAGCAGCTATCTCGCTTCTACTGATGTTATAACTGCTAATGTCAATTTGGGCCTGCCAGTTCTGCAGTGCCGCTACGACCGCCTGCATTGCACCTTCCAGATCCGCTCCTGCCTGTGCAGCCGATTCCCCATCCAGTGAAAACACCGACGCGGATTCGTCCGGCCAAACGCGCATTCCGCCTTCCTGGAAAACCCAGTCGCTCAGATCCAGCGTTTCTTCAATTAATTCCGGCTTAATTTCGTTTTCCGGCTCCTTCCCGGGCTGATCTGCCCCCCCGAGTACTTCATTTTCAAATGCATCTCCGCCGGAAACGGTGTCTTCCTCTCCCGCTATCCCGGATGTTTCCCCACCGGGAACACTCTCATCCGATGACGGCTCCTGCAAAAGCGCTTCATCTGAAATACCGTCCTCCAAAGCCTCTTCCCGGGAGTAATCTCCGTCGGAAATACTGTCGTCCGAAACGCTGTCCTCTGATGTTCGGCCTTCAGCGGCATTCTCTGCGCAGTATTCCTCACCGTCTTCCGCTGCGTACAGCATCATATGGTTTGTCCCGCTGCAGACCAGAGCCAGCGCCAGCGCCAACGCCAGAGTCCGCTTGATTCTGCTTTTCCATACATTCATACGTTTCTCTCCTTCTCCTTTTCATATTCGGGATACAATTACCTGCTCCACTGCCTCATTATAGCAATCCCCTAACGAAATAGCAAGAAGTACTTACCACTAATTTTTACCTGTAAAGCCCCCATCGGTTTTCCACGGCAAAGGCGTTCCGCAGGTACCGGCAGATATACCGGCAAACTTCCGCCGCACGGGCCTGCACAAAAAAACTGCGGTATCTACCCGCAGCCGGAAATCTTATTCAAACCATTATGTAGGACTTCTCTGCAGTCCGGAAGGGATGCGGGCCTCACGCGGCCACATGCATCCCCCCGGCAGATTCAGCCTATTCTCACCCCTGATGGCAGGATATCACACCCGGTACATCAATGAGACTTAGCCGGCAGATTGAGAAATTCCTCATACAAATTACTTACTGTCTTAGCCGCTTCGTCAGTAGGCATCTCACAGAAAATACGCAGCAGCGGTTCCGTTCCGGAGAAACGGGCCAATACCCAGCCGCCGTTTTTGAAATATACCTTGCTGCCATCCATATAGGATACCTTGTCCACCTCGAAGGGCAGTTCGGGTACTCTCCTTTCCTCCTGCAGGATGTGGTAAATTTCCGCCTTCTTCTCCTCCGTGAACTTGTAGGAACGCTCCTCCATAAAAATGGAACCGTATTCCTTTCTGATGTTCTCGGCGATTTCAGACATCTTTTCTCCTGTCACCGCAAGCATTTCCACAAGAAGCGCAGCGGCATAGACGCCGTCCTTTCCGTTTATATGGCCGCGTACCGTGAGTCCCCCGGAGGATTCCCCTCCAAGCAATGCGTTTGTCTCCTGCATTTTCGCCGAAATATGCTTAAATCCCACGGGAACCTCATAGCATTTTTCGCCGAAGCTCTCCGCCACCTTATCAAGCACATGGGTGGTACCGATATTCCGCACGACGGGTCCTTTCCATCCCTTATACTTCAGCAGGTAATAATACAGCAGAACCAGAATATCGTTGGGATGCAGGAATCTTCCTGTATCGTCAACCACGCCAATCCTGTCCGCATCTCCGTCAGTCGCAAGGCCTATGTCGCAGTTATAGTCGATTACATATGTCTGCAGCGCACGCAGAGTTGTATTTGTAGGCGCCGGGAGCTTACCTCCGAATAAGGTGTCGTGTCTCTCATTGATGATATCCAAATCGCACCGCGCCGTCACAAGAATCGTTTTCAGGGAGGTCTGGCTTACACCGTACATGGGATCCAGAACCACATGAAGCGCCGCGTCCCGGATTGCCTGCATATTAATATTTCCGATAATGTTATCCAGATATTCGTTCAGCGGGCAGAACTCCACCACCATCCCCGCCGCCAGTGCTTCTTCATAGCGAATGGTTTCTATGGGTTCGTTGCGGCAGGCTTCCTCCACCTTCTCAATGTAACGCTCAATGTCCTTCGTCACTTCTTCATTTGCATCGCGCCCGCCTGCGGTAAACACTTTAATGCCGTTGTAAAGCGACGGGTTATGGCTTGCCGTAACCATCATCCCATATGGAAAATCATGCTTCATCACGTAGAACATGATCAGCGGCGTAGGTACGGAACGGTTGACGAACCAGGTTTTGATTCCTTCCTTCGCCCACACTTCACAGGACCAGTAAATGGTCTCCTTGGACAGAAACCGGCGGTCATATCCAATCACAATCCCCTTATCCGCCACACCCTCTGCCTTCATTTTCCACGCCATTGCCTTGGCAAGAATCTGTATATTCGCCTTGGTGAATTCTTCTCCTATGACGGCTCTCCAGCCGCCGGTTCCAAACTGAATCATATGGTGTCCCTCTCTCCTTATTCCAACTATTTTCCATACTTCCTGTTATGCCGGCTTCGGCATCAGCGACGTCAGGAATGCCCCATAACTACCTTTATTTCATGTACTCTGCCGCTTTCCGCAAGCGGGATCCGGTCTACCTTCACGCCGTCCATCCAGTATTCCTTTACCCCTTTCATGACGCCTTCCGGATTCTCCACCTGAATGCGGTATTCTACGCCGCGCCACTCCCTCGTGGCCTCGAAAGCTTTCCAGTCTGCCGGAATACAGGGGTCTATTTCAAGATGGTCAAACTGCGGACGAAT
The DNA here is from genome assembly GCA_910587555.1 of uncultured Acetatifactor sp. Classification (GTDB taxonomy): domain Bacteria; phylum Bacillota; class Clostridia; order Lachnospirales; family Lachnospiraceae; genus Acetatifactor. Next base: position 46,958 of record CAJULV010000001.1, on the reverse strand, counting down.
GCCGAGAATGTACCTGGTAGCCGCAAAGTAAGACCAGCCGCCGCTTCCCGTCATAAACGGGTGTCTTGCCCGCCCGTGTGCTGTATGGTCCTTTCCCATAATAAACTGGCAGTAGGAATAAGGCTCTGCTTCCCGGATTTCAATCATGTCATTCTGGCGGCTGGGGCACAAAGCGTCATAGAACTTCATTGCCCTGTCACCACGGCCCAACATACATTCGGCAACCCACGCCCAGGGATTCGGATGGCTGAATACAGCTCCGTTTTCCTTCACGCCCGGATACACCCTCGTCACAAAACCGATGTCGTCATCCGGCACGGTATAGGACGGTGCGTTCAGCATCAGGCCATATGGCGTATAGAGATACTCGTCCACGGAATCCATGGCCCTGACTGCCTTATCATAGGGAGCCGCACCGGAAACAACTGCCCAGGAATTGGATTCCAAATGCACTTTTCCTTCCCTGTCCCCGGATGTCCCTATTTTCTTGCCGTTCTTCGTAATCCCGCGGATATACCATGCACCGTCCCAAAGCTCGTCCTCAGCGGTCTTCGCAATCTTTTCCATGATGGCCGTGTATTTTTCCACATCCTCCCGGCGGTTCTTGTATTCGGCGACTTCAATAAAGTTCCGTATTGCCCAATAATGCAGGAAAGAAACCATGGCGCTCTCGCCGCCTCCCAGGTTCAGGCAGTCATTCCAGTCCGCACGAAGTCCCTTGCACACACCATGGGCGCCGATTTGCTCCGCGGAGAAATCCAGAATCTTCACCATATGCTCATAAACCGTTCCCTCCCCCTTATCGGCGTAGGTAATCACCTCGTCCAGGAACTGGAACTCTCCCGTCTCCTTGATGTACTCTACAATAGAGGGCACCAGCCACAGCGCGTCGTCCGAGCAAGTATCCTCCAGCCCGTGGATGATAGAATTTTTATCCGCCTTGGGTATAACGGTGGGCGACTTGAAAGGCTCTTCCCCCTTATCCTCCGGGTCAAACCATTCCGGCTGGAACAGATGCAGCCCATATCCTGAAGACACCAGCCCGCGGAGCAGCTCCACAATACGCTGTTTGCACTTTTTCGGATTCGAATGCGGGATTGTCATTGCATCCTGTGCCGTATCCCTGTAGCCGAGGCCCACTCTCCCGCCGACTTCGATAAAGGACGCAAACCTGGAGAACATGACGTTAATTTCCGATTGATAAAGCGTCCATGTATTCAGAAGCGTATTCATGTTCTCATTCGGTGTCTGAATCTGAAGCTTCCGGCACTTTGTCTCCCAGAAATTCCGCAAATCCGCATATACCCGGTCAACGGTTTCCGGACATGCGTATTTGTCCCGCATCTTTCTTCCGACTTCCCTGCCGCCCTCGCCGAGCATGAACACCAGGCGGATTTCTTCGCCCGGCTGCAGCACCACTTTCTTTTGAAGGGAGCCGCAGTGATTATTCCCCTTCTCAAAGCTTCCGCTGCACGCCCCCTGTTCCACGGCTATGGGATTGTTTTCGCTCCGGTACGCCCCGATGAACCTGTCGCGCAGGCAGTCAAATCCGTCCGGCTCAAAGTTTGCGGTAAAATACTGGAATCCGAACTGTTCATAGAACAGGTCATACTCAATGATTCCGTCTTCGTAAGTGGAACCGGAGCAGTACATGCTCATCTGAAAGTTCTGATTGTCAAACGCGATGTGGTGGAAGGAAAACTCACAATAGGAATAGACGCTCAGCGCCCTGGGCCTGTCATCCTCATTTTTAATCTTCACATCCCACAATTCCACGGCATCCCCCAGCGGGATTACCAGTGTCTGTTCCGCCTTGATTTTATTGTAGTCACACATATACCTGGAATAAGACATGCCATGAATACATTTGTAATCTGCCTCTTCCAGCGGTTTGCCTACCGGCTGCCAGGAAACGCTCCAATAATCCCGGCTCTCGTCATCCCGGATGTACACATAGTGCCCAGGCCTGTCCATCGGGATACTGTTTCCGTGGAAGCGGGTAATTCTGTGATATTCCGGCGTCTTATAAAACAAATATCCGCCGGCGGTGTGGTTTACCACCGCACAGGTATCCTCCACCCCGAGATAATTGGTCCAGGATGTGGGAATATCGACCCTGTCAATCACATATTCCCTCTTTTCATTGTCAAAATGTCCGTAACGCATTTACATACCTCCTCAAAATAGACTCCGTCCCACCCTAAAGCAGTTGTCTATGTCTATGATAAACAACTTTTTGGATTTAGTCAATTCAAGAATTGGTGTTTTCTGACAAATTTTCGGACCGGACGCTCATTCCGATCAGTCAAAATGATAGCGGTACTTCTCCCAATCCGCCAAAAACACGCTTCCGTCCCCTTCCCGGACAAGAAGCCCCTCCTCCACCAATTCCTGAACCAGCCGCTCCGTCTCACCGAACGCAATCCCATACTGATAATAGGGGGCATACACCTTCAAAGGAGTATCCATTCCCTTCTGGTCTGCCGCAATCTGGGCGCAGATGTAATTTTTGCGCTGTCTGTCCCAGGCAGGATACACCGGAACCTCCAGTGAAGCCTCCCGGCAAAAGTCAAGTACCATTTCCCGCTGCGCCCTGGCTTCTACTTGTCCCCAAAGTCCGATTACACTATTGTAGTCCGGTATGGGGCGGGCGATTTCCCGAAGCGCGGCGCTTACCTCTTCCCCTGACATTCCCTGCCGCCATTTTTCCGTCAGCTCCGCCAATCCGATTCTAAACTGTGCGTATGCCCTGATCTGCTCCAAATGGGGCAGCATCATCTGCAGCACTTCTTTCAGGGGGATGGGAAATGGAAATCCACCGCTTTCTATGCCGGCATCTATCATCTCCTGCAGCACCGGTATAAAACGATTGCACCTCTCCAGAATGCTCTGCGCCGGGTATGCCTCGCTTTTTAAAATATAGTCATCGCTGTTCCACCAATACCGGCTCCAGGTATTTCCCGAGCGGGCGTCCTGAATCAGCATAAGCATCTGCGTGAAGGCCTCCGCGTACTCCCGACCCACGGCGGCCTCGGACAGCTGCCGGTACAGCTTCTCCGCGTCCGTATCCGGGTCAATCAGCAGCTGCCCCGCACAGTACAGTGAGAAAGCGTTCAGCACATGATAGCTGTCCATCTCGCTCCAGTAAGATGGCTTGCATATCTCGTCAGACTTTCTGGCAATTTGGTACTTCTCCCTGATAATATCCATATTAAAATTCATCTGTGCCATCTGGTCAATTTCCATCTCGCAGGTATTCCATGCCCATGTGCCCAACCTGGTCCCAAGAGACACGATTTCCTGCCGGAAGTCCGCATATTCCTGCACATCCTCAAATGTCCCCTCGTACAGGGTGATATCGCTCCCCAGCGCATTGACGAATTTCTTTTTATCGTACTTGTCCACCCAGCAGCTCACCCCGAAGTCAATATCCGGGTTGACCGCCAGAAACTTATCCCGAAGCATCCGGGCGAAAAAAGCAATGTCATCCGCAGATTCCAGCTCGCCCGGGTCGTAATAGTGGCCGATGACCCTGTCGCAGCAGTCCGCCAGTTCGGCGTAAATGGAATAATACTTTTCGAATGTGGCGTATGTCTGCGGATTGTCGCAGGCCCTTCCGCTTTCCCCCGCCGCATAGGACACGGTGGGGTCCGTCCAGCTGAAGCCGGAAAACTTTGCGCCCCACACCCAGAGCGTGAATTTCATGTCGAGGGAATGTGCCGCGTCCGCCAGCATGCGGAGCTTCTCATGTACTGCCTGATAGCTGTCAGCCCCTGCCCATGCAGAACACATATCCGTGGCCTGAATCCCCGTAAAACCGCAGAAATGCAGCATTTTCACATACTCGTAAAGCTGATCCCCGGTATAATCCAGAATGTTGTTTTTCAGGCTCACAGCCTCATTCTTATATACCCCTCTGGTAAATTCCACATTCCAGAGGGTAACGATTGCCTCTCTCTCCTCTATCCACGATTCCCGGGGCGCCACATTGGACGGCACATAAATCTTCCGGGAAACACTGCTGATATGGGCATCCGGTTTCCCTGCATCCATCCAGCCCAGATAAAGATTTAAAAACAGATACATTTCCCGGAAAAGGCCGGACACATCCGTCCCCGTAATCGTGACCTGGCCGTCCTCTATCACAATGCCCTTCCCGCCGTCTCCGTCTACTTCCAGACGGATTGCCGCGTTTTTCTGCTCACCTGCAGCTTCCACCGAAAGCAATTCTCCCGACGTCCTCCAGATATAGGACTGCAGCTCCTCGCATACGGGCAGCGCTTCTTTCCCTCCATACTCTATGACATATTCCCCGATGGCAGTGTCTCCTATATAAACCGCTTCCCGCAATTCCCGCCCCGTATCCGTGTACCGCTCCCCAGGACCCAGAAGCAGGCTGCCGTCCTCCGCCACCAGGCTGCCGAGAAAATATCTGCATGCCCGCCTGATACCTTCCTCCGTGGGTGACAGCAGTAAAATCCGATTTTCCTGACGGCAAACTGCAAACCCCTTGGGCATCATACCCGTTATGGTATATCCGTATTCGTTAGCCGACGCCTCCGAAAGAAGCAGATTGATTCCGGCAGCCTGACTGTCCGCCGTATTTTTCAGACGTGCTCCCGCTTCCTCTTTTGCCAGATCAATCAAAAACCGGGTCAGTCCTGCAGGATCTTCCCCCTCCACACGATAAATTTTGTAATCCTTCAGGTTTTCCCCCGCTTTACCGCCGCATCCGCAGCAAAATATCACCAGGCAAATCCATACGACTGCCAGAATCCCTTTCTTCATCAACCTGCGCCTTCCCGCCATCCCGGCTGCCTATACGCCCTGATGGCCTGACCGTTATAAAATGTCTATTTCCTTATAAGCCTCAATTCTCTGCCTGATCAGCTCCCATGTAATGTCAGCACATACAAACTCATAATCATGCCAAATCCGCTCCAGTTCATCCTTGACCTGCGGAATCTCCTCCGGATTTCCCGCACCTGTCCGCACATAATAATCCGGCAGCAGCGCCGCGGTGATAATGCCGGTCTCCGGAGACGGAAGCTCCTCTCCCTGCCCCAGGGCACATATCGTCTTCAGATGCGTGTCCAGATAGGCGTCAATCTCCAGATGGATCCCCTGCATTCCGTTAAAGTCAAAAACCTGGAAAGCCGCGCCGCCCGGGACATTAATCTCACTTCCAACCCCCCAGAATTCCGGGCTGTCTCCCAGTTCATAGAGTTCACCGCACATATCCCGCAATCCGTTAAATTCCTCCTCGGTGGGCGGCTCCTGCAGCGATTTCTGCACCGTGTCCACAGCCCAGCCCAGTCTCCCGAAAACCTCACATCCGGGCAGGCCTGCCACTCTCTTTCCCAGTTTCACAAATCGGGCCAGCGACAGCAGCCCCCATACACGAATCTTCACATCCCCCAAAGCTTCCGCCATTTCTTCCACCTTGGCCGGGACGGTATTGTACAGCAGCGGCTCACATTCCAGCCTGGCAATACGCTCGGAGCAGTCGTTTATCAATTTCTCACCTACCGCAGTATACACCGCATCATCGGCACTGTAGATGGTGTCTGCCCGGCTAAGCCACAACACGGCACGATTTGGATTTCCGTTATCCATAGCCTCCGTCCCCAGACGGTAATAAGCCTTCGCCAGCCCTGCCCAGTTCCGTTTCCGCTGATACTCTGCCAGGTCAGCCTCCAAAGCTGCTCCTTTTTTTCCGAATAAATGAAACATTTTTGTACATCTCCTCATTTTCATTGGTATATCGCAAATATAACATGATACACTTCTTCCGTCAACAAAATCCCTTCACCCCTGGGAAAGCTTCCTTCCGTTCGCTTTTTCCGGAAGCTGAACCAGTATCACCGCGCAGAAAACCAATGCGCAGCCTGCCAGTTCCCTGCCTGTCAGGGCCTGCTGCAGAATCACCCAGCCTGCCAGCACCGAGACCGTGGATTCAAGACTCAGGATCAGAGACGCTATGGCCGGGTCCGTCCCCTTCTGCCCCAGCACCTGGAGCGTATATGCAATACCGCACGAAAAAATCCCTGCATACGCCAGTGGAAGGAAACCGTTCACGAAATCCTGCATACCGGGTTTCTCGATAAAAAATGCGGGAATGCCTGCCATTACGCCCGCAGTCAGAAACTGGATGCAGGAAAGCTCTATTCCGTCCGCTTTGGGTGAAAAATAATCAATCACCAAAATGTGTACGGAAAAGAGAACGGCACAGAGAAAGACAAGGCTGTCTCCCCTGCCGAGGAAAAGGCTCTCACTCATGCACAGCAGGTACATGCCGATTGCCGCAATCACCGCGCCTGCCCAGACCTTCCGCGCTATCTTCTTTTTTAAAAAGATCCCGAATACGGGGACCAGGATGATATATAATGCCGTGATAAAGCCAGCCTTTCCCACCGTGGTATACAGGATGCCGTACTGCTGTAACAGGGACGCTCCGCACAGCACCAGGCCGCAGCATATACCACCCTTAACCGCAGCCTTAAAATCCGCCGGTTTCCTTCCTTCCCTTTTCCTCTTCACCCTGTTGCTGCCAATCACCGGCAGAAGCACCGCGCTTCCCATCAGGAACCTGGCACCGTTGAAGCTCAAAGGCCCCAGATAATCCATGCCCACGCTCTGCGCCACAAAGGCAGTCCCCCAGATAAATGCTGCCAGAAAGAGCAGCAGACTGCTTTTCCATGCTATTTTTGTCTGTGCCTTTCCCGGTTCTTTCTCCGCTTCCTTCATAATGTATGTTACCTTTCCCGGTTTTCCCTTTTCGCCGAACGCTGTACCGAACTCTTTTCCAACAGCCCTTCAGCCGCTGCACGCCCTGTCCCCTGCAGCACGCTCCTATTATAACACGCCCACCCCCTTCCTGCAATTATTAGTTTCCTGGCCCTCGGGCCTGCGCATAAAGCAATAATACCCGGCCTGGGACTCCCACAGTCGGGCATATGCGCCGTCCTTTACCGAAACCAGCTCTTCATGGCTCCCCTGCTGTACCAGGCGCCCGCCTTCCAGCACGATAATCCTGTCGCAGGACCGGCAGGAAGACAATCTGTGGCTGATGGAGATCATGGTTTCCCCCTTCAGATTTCTGAAAAACTGTTCATATATTTCTTTTTCTGCGTATGGATCCAGCGCGGCAGTGGGTTCGTCCAGAATCACCGCCGGAGCCGCCTTGTAAATTGCCCTGGCAATGGCAAGTTTCTGGGCTTCACCGCCGGACAGGGACATACCATCCTCCTCATATTCCGCGGTGACTGCCTGCCAGACTCCCTTGGGCAGCCCACCCACTTTGTCCCAAAGGCCTGCCCGATACAGGGCTTCATATACTCTCTCGCCGTTATAGTCCCCGGATGCTGCCACATTTTCCGCCACGGAAAAAGCAAACAGGGCAAAATCCTGGAATACCGTTGCGAGCATACCCATATATTCCTCATAAGGCCAGTCCCGGATATCCACACCGTTTAGCAGAATCCTGCCCTCCGCAGGGCGGTACAGGCGGCAGAGCAGCTTGATAAGAGTGGTCTTGCCGGAACCGTTCTCCCCCACTATGGCCAGTTTCTCCCCGGGCTGAATCCGCAGGCTTATATCCTGCAGTACCTTTGTATTGCTGCCCGGATAACAGAAGCTCACCCCTTCAAACCGGATTTCCATCCCTTTCCTCTCCGCAGTTCCTGTTTCGCCTCCCTGTTCCTTCTGCCTTGTCCGCCTCTCCGCGTTGCCCTCCTCTTCCAAATCCATATATTGGAAATAGCTGAGCAAATGCACATTATTATTCCGCAAATCGGTGAAAATCTGTGCCAGTTCACTCAACGCGTTAATCAGCATTGTGACCGATGCAGAAACCAGAAGGACGCTGCCCGGCCCGATGACTCCCCGAACCGCCAGAAAACCCGCCAGCCCGTAAACTGCCGCTCCGCAGATGCCGGTGCATAGAAGCTTCGCCACATCAAGCCTGCTCACCGCCCGCATTTCCCGCACTTTTCCTTCCGCCAGTACACGGTGGCATTTCTCCAGGCTTTCCCGCAGAATCAGTTCCTTCTGCCGGAAAATCCGGATGTCCATAGCCATGTCTTCGTCCGGCAGATATCTCAAATCGTAAAAATCCCCATAACGGTTATACTTTGCTCCCTGGGCAAACACATCAAAAGCCACCCGAAATCGCCCGGCGGAAACCCTGCAGGTCACATAGGCGCAGACAACAGTCAGCGCCGCCAGCAAAAGCACCATTCCCGCCGCCTCCCTTCCGCTGACCATGCCGCCTTTCACCCCGGCTGTCACCTGCCACAGGAACTGCTGCCCCAATATAAGCGCAATCCCCCCTGAACACAGATTCTTTACCACCACTTCCATATCCCAGTAAAGGCTGGCCATCCCGCCGCCTGTCAGGCTGATGCTTCCGGACACCTGTTCCCGCAGGCTGCGGACAGTTTCGTCCTCCAGAAAATGATAGGGAACCCGGTAAGCCTTATCTGTCAGGATAAGTTCATGGGTGGAAAACAGCCTGTCATAGCCCACCGCAAGCTTCGCCTCCAGCCGATATCCTATCATGGATATCAGCAAAGTGGCTCCTGTGGAAATCAAAATATAGGCCGACAGCCTGAACCTGTCCCCGTCCCCCGCCAGTTCATTCAGAATCATGGCGGACATTACGACGGCAATATAAGGGGTAACTGCCGTAATTACGCTTTTCCAGGCCAGCAATCCCATCTGGCCGGGCAGTATTTTCCGAAATTCCCGGATACCCCTTTTCATCAGCCGAAAATCTTCCTGTATCGTCCTTTCGCTCTTTTTCATCAAAATATCCTTTCTATATAATATAATCCCGTTTCTGTCTCATATTTCTCCGCTGCCGGGAACCATATCCGGCAGCGGTGGCAACGCGTCCCGAATATCGGGAACAATCAGAGGGTTTCCTCGGTATAGTATCTGCTCTGCACATGGTACATTTCCGCGTACCTTCCCCCACGCATCATAAGCTCATCGTGGGTTCCGGACTCTACAATCTCCCCGTTCTCCATCACAAGGATGCGGTCGCAGAACCTGGTGGAGGCCAGCCTGTGGGAAATGAAAACGGAAGTCTTCCCCTCTGTCAGCCTGTTATAGGACTCATAGATTTCACTTTCGGCTATGGGGTCCAGCGCTGCCGTAGGCTCGTCCAGGACAAGCACGGATGCATCCCTGTACAAAGCCCTGGCCAGAAGCAGGCGCTGCAGCTGGCCCCCGGAAAGTTCCGTTCCGTGTTCCGCAATGCCTTTGCCCAGGCAGGTGTCCAGGCCTTCCGGCAGGGAGCGCACCTTTTCTTCCAGATTTGCCAGACGGAGGCACCTCCATACAGCCTCATCCCCGGGCATTGTCTCCGCACCGTCCAACCGTTTTTCCCGGGCAATATTCTCCGGCCTGCTTCCGGACAGCTGCCCGGATTTCCTGTCCTTTCCGCCCAACCGCTGCGCCTCGGCTTCCCTTTTATCAGAAACCGTTCCTCCGCCCAGGCGTACTTCGCATTGCCGCACCTCAGACACGATATTGTCACGGATGCTCACCGGCAGCACGCCTGACTTCTGGAAAACCGCAGAAAACAGGTTCCGGTACTCCTCTTCGTCAAAGTCCGCCGCGTCCACGCCCGCTGCCAGAATCCTGCCCTCCTTTGGCCTGATCATTCCGCACAGCAGTTTTACAAAAGTAGTCTTCCCGGCGCCGTTGGCTCCGACAATGGCCAGTTTCTCTCCTGCCTTTATGGTGAGATTCACATTTTTCAACACATAGTGATCACTCCCGCCATAGGAAAAAGAGACGTTTTCCCAGGTAAAAGATACCGGTTTTTCAGCGATTTGGACAGCCTGTGCCTTCCTTACCGGATTCTTCTTTCCCTCACGCATATTCCATTCCATAAACAGACAAAAATCCGTCACATAATTATCACTCTCCATAAAGCCGGAATACCCTTGGACCACTCTGGCCAGGAAGCCTCCCACCCCGTTCACGGCGGAAAATGCAAGGCTGAAATCGCCGATGGTCATATGCCCCTGAAAAAAACGCCAGAGCAGATAAATATAGGCACAGCCGTTCCTCAGGAAAAGCAGCAGCCCGTTTAAAACCATCTTTCCGTAATTCTGCCGGGCAGCCTTCTTCTCCACCATATCTTTGTCCGCCACGGCTTCTCCGGCAGCCTTCCGCAGCCAGCCTGTCATGGAATAAACCCGAATATCCTTCCCTTCCCTGAAGCCTCTGGTATGGTAGGCCATATAATTCAGCTTCCGATTCGCCCTGGCCCTTTCTTCCTGCAGAAAATGCTTCCTCCGCTCCGAGCGGACACCGTAAAACAGCTCCACGGAAAACAATACAAACAGCGCCGCCAGAACCAGCGGATGGAGCATGCAGACCAGGGCGCCCAGGGCAAAAAGCCCTCCCAGGCCTTCCGTCAGCTCCGTAACGCTGCGCAGATAGGTGACTGCGCCGAAATTAGGGCTGTCTATGGCATTTCTTGCCCTCTCTGCCCTGACTTTCCCCTCCGGGGAAGAAAATGCCTCGTAATCCAGAACCATCATTTTCTCCTCCCACATAGGCTTCAGCCTGGTGTAAAGAAAAACCTGCGCGCAGCTGTCAATCCGGTTATGAACCACTGCATTCACGGCGGATACCGCAAACAGCACGGCGCTGCCGGAAGTAACCCGCAGCAGAAGCACCCCCGGTTCCGCCCTGCTTTCAACCAAATCCAAAACCAGCTTTGGAAGCCATACCGCGGTCAGTGACAGGAAAATTTGGGAAACACTTCCCAGGACAGGCAGGAAAACACTTCCCCGCCTGAATAAATACAATTCACGAAACAGATAACGAAAATTACCTGCTATAGACTTTAGATTTTGTTTCATTTTTCGTTTCCTCACAATCAATAATCAAACTTTTGTTCTTCTGCGGCACGGCGCGGAACCCCTCTCCTCCGGCTTACTGGCGGTACAGCCACGCTTCCGCGGCATTTCCCGGCCTGTCTGCAGTATATCCCCCACTGCCCTGCACGAAAGCAAGGCAGTGAAAGTGATTACCAGGGAGTATAAAGACACCTTCGGTTATTGTGAGAAAATCCTCAGCATAAACAAAGGTATCGTCATGTACGCAATGAAAGAAATCCGCAGCAGCCGGGTCTATCCCCAACCGCCTCGGATGTCAGATATCCGTTATCCGGCTGTATGAACTGACATTAGATATCTGCTGTCTGGCTGCCTGATTAGTATACAGTAAAACCATATCCCTGCCTGTATACAATCTTACCGACGCATTCTTCCACATGCGAAAATTAACATGACGCATACCTCTCTTTACCTGTTTTCGTCAGCATAACACAGAAAATTCCTCCTGTCAATCGCAATTTTGCTTTCGGTTTGTTGTGTGAAAGAGGGGCTTATCCGACCTGCACGGTTTCCCCAGTCAATATGCAATCTCCCGAAAATATAAGAGATGCTTGATTTTATGCAATTTTGTGCCCATTGAATTTAAGCATCTATCGTTATATAATATAAGAAAAGCTTAATGGAGGTGTGCTGTGAACGACACAATCGTTGGCGTACAGACGCAAAAGTACGGAAAAGAAGCCGGACCTGCCCGGAAAAAGCCGGGGAAATCCCAGGTAGCAGGTCTGATGGTTTATAGGTATCCCTTGAACAACCTAAATACATTATACAAAGGAGGGCAGGCACTATGAGCAGATACTTAAAAGCCCGTTCCGGGCAGTTTGTCGGCGTGCTGGCGCTGCTGGCCATATCCATGGCGGCCTTAAGAGGCAACAGCATTATCATGCGGTATCTCATCGACGCGGTGGTAGGACAGGATCTGTCCGGCACAAAACTGTATATTAAGATTGCCCTTGGATATTCCCTGTTTGCCACTTCCCTCTATGTATGTGGCAGCATATGCCAGAACATCTTTAAGACAGCTGTCATAAATGATATCAGGCTTTCGGTTTTTGAAGGTATCATACGGCGCAGCCCCGGAGACTTCGCCCAAAAACACTCCGCAGATTATATTTCAGCCCTGACCAATGATTTGAACACCATTCAGGTGCAGTTTCTGACAATGTTGTTTATGGATGTAATCGCAGTAGCGGTAATGTTCTTTTCCGCTGTGCTTATGTTTTATTATCAGCCCCTGGTGGCGGTATGCACCATTCTCAGCGCCCTTGCCGTAGGCATGATTCCCTCTGCCCTGGGGCGGACGGCAGGCAAGTGGGAAAAGCTGCGCTCGGAACGCCTGGCTGCCCTGACCGCCATGCTCTCGGAATGTTTCCGCGGTTTCGAGACCATCACCACCTTCGGAATCCAGGGGCATATCCGACGCGGCTTCCAGGAATGCAGCCAAACCCTTCGGAACTGTGAATTCCATACCCAGAGGCTGCGCGCACTTTCGGACAGCCTTGCCCAGCTGCTAAGCCAGCTTGCCCAGGTCGGAATCCTGGCGCTCTCCTGCTGGATGGTCTTTACCGGGCGGATGTCTCTGGGTACGCTTGTGGTATTTGAAGGACTCAACGGCTCCTTCTGCTCCGGCCTGGACTCCTTCCTGCGTATAATGCCCATGTTAAAAGCTACCAGGCCGATCATTGACCGGCTGAACGCATACGCGGACTATACCAGAACCGAAACACAGGGAGACATAGAACCCGTTTTTCAAAATTCCCTCAACTTAAAGAATGTATGTTTTGGCTATGAAGAAGGCGCGCCGGTATTGGAGCATCTGTCCATGAGCCTTCGGCGCGGCGGAAAATATGCCCTTACAGGAGAGAGCGGCAGCGGAAAAAGCACGTTGATTCATCTTTTACTTGGCGATTATCCGGATTACGATGGTGAAATTTTCTATGACGGGACGGAATTGCAGAAACTGCGGCGCGACAGGTTCAGCCGGGTGGCGGTATGTATCCATCAGGACGTATTTCTTTTTGACGACACCATACGCAATAATATCTGCCTCTTTGAGGAATTTGACGAAAAACGCTTTGAATGGGCTATCCGGGCAAGCGGCGTCCGGAAGTTTACCGAAACCTTCCCGGAAGGCACGTCCTACAGGGTAGGAGAAAACGGGGAACGGCTTTCCGGCGGCCAGAAACAGCGGATTGCCATTGCCAGGGCCTTGATACGGAACACGGGCTTTCTCATACTGGACGAGGGCACCTCCGCCCTGGACGAAACTACGGCTCTGGAAATTGAGGGAGAGCTTTTGGGAATGGAGGGGCTTACCTTGCTTACCATTACCCATCATTTGAAAAAAGCGGAATCCTATGACGAAGTATTTACCCTGCGCGGGGGACATGTATAGGCAGACACAATCCTTCTGTCCCCGCCCAGGCGGCGGCTGTATATTGTCAGGTACCGGCAAGATTACAATGCCGCCTCCACGTCCCCCGGAAATACCGCCCCACAAAACAGCAGACCCTGAAAAACCAGTCAACCACCATAGCCACCCATACTCCTACAGCCCCCATTCCCATAAAAACGCCGAATACAAGGCTGAAACCGATACGGAATGTGACCATGGAAAAAATAGCTGTCACCATGGTATATTTTACATCATTGCAGGCGCGGAGCATATTGGGCAGCACAAAGGACGCTGGCCAGAGCAGCATTGCCGTGCCGTTATGAATCATCACCAAAGTATATGCCAGCCCTGTAGCCTCGTCCCCCAGGCCGTAAAGACCCAGAATCGGATGCAGAAACAGCAAAATAAAGCAGTTTATCACCGCCGTGGCAGCATAGGTAATCAGCAGGAGTTTTTTCGTATAATACCGCACCTGGGACAGATCTCCCGCACCCACGCACTGCCCGATTACGGTAATCATGGCAAGGCTCATGCCCTGGCCCACAATGCATCCCATGCTGTCCAGGCTGTTAGCTACACCGTTTGCGGCAATCTGCGCCGTGCCGAAACCCGCAATGATGCTCACCACAACCACCCGCCCAAGCTGGAAAATACCGTTCTCAATGCCGCTGGGTATCCCGATGTACAGAATCTTTCTGGCAACCTTCCATTCAAACCGAAAGCGCTCTCTGTTCAGATAGATCAGATTGTCGGGATTCCGCAGCAGCATGTAGAGAAAAAATGCCGCCACCGCCCTGGAAATCAGAGACGGCACCGCCACCCCCGCCACCCCCATTTTCAGGCCGAACAGGCAGACTGCATTGCCGCCCACATTGATAAGGTTCATGATAACGGATACCTTCAGCGTAATCTGCGAATTCCCCATGGAACGGAACAGCGCCGCACAGGCATTGTAAACGGCCAGAAACGGAAAGGATATCGCAGATATGATCAGATAGATGACGGCATTTTGCATCACGTCCGCTTCTATTTTTCCGAAGAACAAATTCAAAATCAGCCGGTGCCCCAAAATGACCAGAAAGGAGATCCCTATCGTGATAAGGGAATTGACCCAGAGAAGCTGCTTTGCAGAACGGCAGGCTTCCTCACGTTTGGATGCCCCGATAAACTGGCTGGTAACCACCGCCCCTCCGGTAGCCAGGGCCGCCAGCATGCTGATGATAAAGTTATTAAACATATCCACCAGGGAGACCCCGGAAACCGCAGCCTCGCCCACGGAGGAAATCATCATGGTATCCGCCATGCCCACCGTGATGGCAAGGGCCTGCTCCATAATCAGCGGGATAATCAGCCTTTTCAGATCTTTATTGGTAAATATCATTGCCGCTGTATCTTTCTCTTCCGTATCCATCCTTATTCCTCCTAATTTAAATCGCTGCGCGACAGCACTAAAGGATCCTTCTTCGAACCTTTTCCCATTATAATATGCTTTTTCGGAAAATACAATCTCTTTCCTTCCCCGGACTTCGCATAAAATACGGCGTGCATGGGACGGCTCACCTCAGCCGAAACGTTTTTGGCGCAAATTTCCTGGTGAGAAAAAATACTGCCACAGCACAGGCACAGACAACACACATCCAGGGCAGTGCAGCCGTCAGATCCCTGCGCACAAACAAAACCAACAGCTGAAAAAGCCCTTCCAGATACCCCAGAATCTTAAAAACCGGACTCTTCGCCGTCATGTCCGCGGAATATGGCTGTATGGCATAATAGACAATGCACTCATAGGTCTCCCACAAAACCAGAAACAGGATACAGACCCCTGCCAGCTTTACCACCGTACTCCCGGGAACCTGCAGGCCGGACAGAAACAGCAGGAACAAAATGTGCAGAACAATGACGGCAGCGGAAACCAAATCCCCTCTTAACAGATACAGGTACCGCTGCAGCATACTTCTGCGGATAAATACGGGAGACGCCATATGGTGATACAGCATATGCAGATCGATATTGCGGAAATACATCTGCATCAGCCGATTGGCAAACGTCATGGATACGGCAAAGGCAATCAGCACCGGCGTATAATCCAGCACCGTGTCCGAAGTCACCGGCAGCCAGCCAAAGCGAATGCCAAGCCCCAGGACAGCGCCGATAAAAAACATGGACACAATCCTGTCACGCCTTTCTCGGCGGATCGCCCTGCCGAAACGCCTGATAAACGCCAGTTCCAGATATCTTTCCGGTGTTTCCTCCCCATGCGCCCTGAAAAATTCCCTGTTTTCTTCCCATCCGGATTCCAGCAGCCCGTTCTCCTCTTCACCTGCCGAACTGCTTCTCACCGTAACTCGAAAGCTCACCGCGCTCTGGTTTGCAAATCTTACCGCAATTTTCTTGTAGTCGGAATATGCCATATGGTAACGCCAGCAGGCTGCGGCCAGAATCGCGCACAGGGTTCCCACGGCAATCTGCCCCGCCGGCGGAATCGCCAGATTCCCATATACGCCAAAATAAGCGCCCCCATAGGCCAGCAGAATCAGAAGGTATGCCGTCACCCGGCGGACTCTTTTATCCGGCAGCCTCCCCAGCCTCTTATAGATGCTTAAGTACGCCACATTGCCGCCCAAAATGCACAACAGTTTCATCAGCACAAGCGCCCCCACCAGCCCCCAGTCCCGAAACAGAAAATACAGCACCGGAAAGAGCATAAAGCTGGAGAAAAACGCATTTTTTGCTGCCTTGTAGCGGTAGTAGGAAACCGGATTCACCATAAAATGTGTTAAAAATGTGTAATCTTCCGCAGATGATTTGAACAGCCCGCACTCCATCATCGCTCCTGCCACACATTTCACCAGGATAAAGAGCATAAGGAAAACGCCTGAAACCACCTCCGCTTCCTCCAGGAACAGATGGGGAATCATATAGAGCAGGATCCAGGTCCCGATATTATTTGCCAGCGCCGACCTGACAAGGCCAAATGCAAGGCTGAACAAACTCCATATTTTTTTCAGCCTGTAGCGGCTGTGCCAGGAATTATGTACGATTTTTCCAAATACGGGCAGCCTGTTCAGATAATACAGAAACGCGTTGATCTGAATGGTCAGATAGATCTCCGCGTAAACCATAATCCGGCCGGAAAGCGTTTCGGCAGTCCGCATATTTTTCTCCCCGCTCATTTGCGATGCCCTCCCTTCAGGGAGCCTTTTTCCTGTTTTTCCGGAAAATCCGTCCCTGTGTTTTGAGTCCGCATGCCTTCAGATCCTTTGTTCCAGGCATCCCCGGATACTTTCCCCCGCACGCTTCCAGGTTCTTTCTCCCGGCCGCTTCCTGCTGTCCCCTGCGGCTTCTCCTGCAGCGCCCGTATAATGTAATCCTCAAAATCCGCATCCCCCGGAACAGACTCTTTCACCCCTTCCAGCAACCCCTCTCGCAGCAGCACAATCTCATCGCTCATATCCTGCGCCAGCTGCATGATATGAGTTGCCATGATAATAATGTGGTTTTCCTTCATGCCCAACAGCATTTCCTTGATATCGTGGGACACAATGATATCAAATGATGACAGCGGCTCGTCAAGCAGAATCACTTTCGGGTCCCGGATCAGACAGCATAAGAGCTGCAGCTTGTTTTTCATTCCATAGGAATAATTCTTGATCAGCTTGTGCCGATCCTCCTCATCCAGGCGCACCAGGTCAAAAAAAGAGTCAATGCTTTCCGCCTGAGGATTTTCCCTGTTCAGCTTCACGAAAAAATGGATAAATTCGTAACCCGTGAGAAAGTCCGGCAATACCGGCGAGGCACTGACCACGCCGACGTCTTCAAAAGTAAGCGGGCGTGAAACGCCGTTTTCCTCCAAAAACACCTCGCCGTCCTCAAAAAACAAATCGCCGCTGATACAGCCAAACAGCGTAGTCTTCCCCGCACCGTTCCGCCCGAGGACGCTGTAAATAGAACCTTCCTGAAATACAAAGCCTGTGTGATTCAGGACAATCTTTTTGTCAAAATGCTTATAAAGGTTTCTGATGCATAACTGCATGAAAAATACTCCTTCCCTGTTCAAATACTGAATTCTGTTCCCTTTTATTATAAAAAGCCTGATACAAAATATCAATGGGTGTACATTTGCATACAATTAAGCACGCCTTAAGTCGCACTGTTCGCTTCATTGTATACCCTCCCCAAGTGATCGCTATCGCCGGCAGGACCGGCACAGCATATCGGCACTTTAAGCATTTTTTGAAAAATATAAGCAATACTTGATATACATATTGAAACCCGCCATTTTCTGATGTATGATACTGATAACACTGAAGGGAGGTATCTATGAACTACTCAATTATCGGAGAACAGATTCAGAAATACAGGAAGGAAGCAAAGCTTACCCAGAAAGAACTGGGAGAAGCGCTGGGCGTCAGCAGCTCGGCAGTCTCTCAATGGGAGACAGGAGGGACACCGGATATTTCCCTCATCCCCTCCATAGCAGACCGGCTCGGCATCACCATCAATCATTTGTTTGGAAGGGAAGACATCACGGAGTCGAATATACAGGAAGTTCTGCCCCATTATATCGCGTCACTGCCGGAAGCAAGGCACCTGAAAGAAATCTGCCGCCTTATGTGGGCAGCCGTGAAAACGGAAAGTTCCGGACTGACATCTGTTTCGGACAATATTTCTCGAAATTGCAACATTTATTATGCTACGGATGAAGGCATTCTTTTGGGCGTCGACTCGGAAAAAACGACTTTTATCTCCCTGTTCCCGGAGCCTGAGGACGGCTACGATTCGCTTTTTACCGACAACGACACCTACCGCAGACTGTTCACAGCACTTTCAAAGCCCAATGCACTTGAATTGCTGAGGCTTTTATGCCAAAGGCCTCCCAAATATTGTACATCAAGTATCATAGCGCAGCGTCTGGGAACCGGTCCGGAGGAAGCCCGGGCACTTCTGTCGGAATTCGAAAAACTTCAGCTGGTCAGTGCACTGGAACTGGATACGGAAAACGGGGATACAAAAGTATACAAACTCAATACTTTGGGTTCCCTTGTCCCCTTCCTCCATGCCGCCTACATGATGGTAGTACACTACGGCAACCTGTCCCTGATTGCAGATAAAAGGGAAGCGCCTCTTCTGCGTAAAAAGGCACAGACAAAAAAAGAAAAACAGGCCGGCAGGGATTCCATCTGAGTCTGAAGGGGCTGCCGCCTGAAAGGTCACAGAGACCAGATATAGATACACCTGGCAGGTAACCTTGATGCGCCAGCCCCATATTCAACTTTATCTTCTGCCCATATCCAACCGCTTTATTTGTTGCAGCCGCAGTCTTCATACCTGTCGAAGGCAGGGTTGAAGGCAGGGTTGAAGGCATGGAAATTCCGGCTGTCCAGCCTGTCTTGGGTAACGCGGAGCGCTTTGGGAATGGCCTTCTGCACTACATACTGTATAACTCCGCCTGATTTCGGAACATCCGATAATACTTTCCCTCTCTCATCATCAATTCCGCATGGGTCCCGTCTTCAATGGTTTTACCGTTTTCAAGCACCAGTATCCTGTCAACAAATTTGCAGATCCCCAACCTGTGCGTAATAATAAAGGAAAAATTGGTAGGGATAACCGAGGACAGCATAAAACCAGCGGCTTGTCGCTGCCTTGTTCAAATTCCGCTTTGATGTACAGAAAGTGTGAAAAGCTGCTTTCATGTTTGGGAAAATGGATATATAATAAGCAAGGATAAATCAGGATTTATAAAAAGAAAGGACAAGATGGATATGTGTACTGAAAAAGATAATGAGGAATTAGTGGAAGCTCTTGTAACCGCTGCCAGAGCGGCGTTCCTGTCTCTGAAAGAAACAACCAAAGAACATTTTTATTTTTATGTATTTGTATTTGATGAGGGGATGCACCCTTATATTTCAGCATGGTCTTACGAAGCCTTGGAAAAATCCGTAAAGGAACAGCAGATAACTGATGAGGACAAGAGTTGGTGGAAATGGGATAGCGCAGACTCTCCATATGCTGTTTATGGTTACGATGAGTTTTTTGGTGAAGTGGATGTGTTGCTGGCTCAAAGGACAAGTAAATTATCCGATGATGATCTATATGAGACTGAGTGGAAAGTGCGGATTGAACTTATGGAGGAGGCTATGAAAAGACTCGATGCTTCCGGTTTGTTTGGAACCAGTAAAGAGCGGGAATGCGTGGTCATCAATGTAGAACAGGCTCCGCCTGATGGCGATGGTGCAGAATACCACCGGGCATTGCGATTGAATCCATCTTCGGCTCTGTTGTCGGAATATTTGGAAACCTGCGAGACCCCAGAAAGCGATTAACCCGTAACAGTAAATTCTGATTTGTAGAATTGCAGCCAGCTAAAAATTGAATAATCGCCGCTGCATAAAACTGCACGCCAAGACAGGAAATCAGCACAGGCAAGGGATTTTTCGTCATTGTACATCAGTATGGATGCTGCCTCTGTATGTGCCCGTTCAAGCGCCATTGCGACGCTATCCGCTTCAGCGAACCTCTGGAAATGCACAAACTCCCGCATAACCGAAATGCTCAATCCCTGTCATAACAAAACCGCACATATCCTGCCGCGCTGCTCACTGCAATCACAAGAATCGCCGAAAGTCCATATTGGAAGAATTCACCTGTAAAAACTCTGTCATACACCGCATAGGCAAAAATATTCCTGAGGACATTTGTGGGAAAGAAATCAGCCAACGCCTGAACAGCTCCCATTCCGTTTATTTCCGCAGCCTGGTAAATAATCAGTTCCAAATACACCAGCCCTATTCCGAATCCAATGGCAACCAGCTGATTTTTTACAAAATAGCACACTGCGTTGATGACAGATACAGATGCCAGCAGCTGAAGCAATGCCACCGTCATATAGACAAGCAGCTTCTGCCACAGGAACTCTATCCGGATATCCGAATTTCCCTGAGGCCAGAACCAATGGCATATCACATGAATCAGCCCTGTCACGGTAAACAGCGCCCCTGTCACCACCCCCTGTACCAACAGCCTGGAATAAAAATAGTGCTTCTTATCGGTTCCCACGGACAGCACATTCTGGATGGTACGCCTGCTGAAATCGCCTCCAATCACATAACCTGTCACCGCAGCCGCAGAAAAGGGAAAAAATATATTCATAATTTCGGGCAGACTAAACAGTTCCAACCCTTCGTAAATATCCATGACTGCATGGTCATAAAATCCTGCATAAACCCCGACTGCGCAATACAATACCGGTACAAGCCACAGCAGCCGGTCATGCCTTAATATGTAACTCTCTGCACGGAATACTCTGTTCACTGTAACCTCCTGTTCCATCCTGCCGCATACCGTATTCTCCCGCTTCACATTCTCTATGGGAAAAAGCCTGCATCCATTCAGTCCACATCCTGTACTAAAAAGAGTATATATGCCGCCGCCAACGCAATAACCAAAATAAAAATACAGGGAGTAAATAATCTGCCGAAATCAGAAGATAAAATTCTATCGCTTTCTATAAAACCGATCGCATCCGTTGTAATTCTGACAGGCCCTCTGAACAGATTAAAAAGCTCACACAGCGTGATTACAAGGGATGCAATGAAGGTAGGAACGGCTTCTCTGAACAGGCAGGCAATCAAAATATAGACAGCCACATAGGACAACAGGGAACAGACTGCCCATCCGTTAAAGACCAGAACCTTGAAACCATAATCGGCAAAAATCAGGGCTGAAGGTCCAAAACCTACAAGCAGACATTTAAACAAAAGCAGGGCGCAGATACCACCCAGATAAAGCAAAACGGTGACGCTGAACACAGCCATTACCTTTGCAATAAAATAACTGCTTCTCTTCACACCGCATCCCAATATATTATGGATAACGCCCAATTCAAATTCCCCGGCAAACAGGCTGGCCACTATCAAGGCATACAGAAAAAAGCCGGAGGCGCCATTGGCGACAATCCACATAAACGGTGCGCCAAAACCATATAATGCAGCGGGCATGTCCGACTTTCCCCATACTGTTCCTGCCAGTATGGCAAAGAAGATAAAGATAACAGCAACTCCCTTTACGGATTTCGAAGCTTTGATTTTACACAGTTCATTGACAAAAAGTCTCATTTTCCCCCACACCTCCTGCTTTCAAAATAAGGTTCAGGAAATATTGCTCTACATCAATCCCCTGGACACTGCATTCCTGTTCCAGTTCCTGTGCCGAAAGCTCTTTTACCAGTCTTCCCCTATGCAGAAAGCCATACCTGGTAGCCAGCCGCTGCATCTCGGACAGGTCATGGCTGCTGAAGAAAATCGTCAGCCCCTTTTCCTGGTTCAGCTTTAACAGAAGATTTCTAAGCTCCGCCTTGCCCACCGGGTCAAGGCCTATGGTTGGTTCGTCCAAAATAAGAAATCCGGGGGTCCCTGTCAGGGCAATGGCAAGTCCCAGACGCTGTTTCATCCCCAGGGAAAAATCCCGGGCCTTCTTCTTACCGGCATCCGCCAACCCCACCAGTTCCAACAGCTCCCACAGCATCTTTTCGGAATCTCTTCTTCCGATTCCCAGATACCGCCTCTGCACCTCCAGATTTTCCATAGCTGTCATATTGGGATAAACTGCCGGATTTTCGATGAGTGCGCCCAGATTCTTCCTGGCTTTCTGCAGTTCTTTTTTCCCTGAAACGCCATAAAGCTCCAGTTCTCCCTCCGACGGTCTGGCCAGTCCGCATATCATCCGCATAAATGTGGTCTTGCCCGCCCCGTTCTCCCCGATAAAACCGTAGATATCTCCGCGTTTAATCGACAGGGAAACCCGGTCCACTGCCAGATCTTTATGATACTTTTTTGTCAGATTTTCCGTCGTTAAAATATCCTCGCTTCTCATGACAACCATTCCTCTCTGTTAAGCCGGGCCTCCTGCCTTTGTTCTATGGAGTGCTGCCGCCTTTCATCGTTCAGCCTTTCTCTCATTATAATATGCATCTGCCCAAAATACAATCTCCCTTTGGGCATCCGGTTCCAAAAAACAAAACCAGCTGCTTCTACTTCCGAGCCTCTATCTGTATATCATGCAAAACTCAAGATAATAAACATCTCTTGGAACGATGGCCTTCCCAAAGAACAGATATAGAAAACAGGCAGTCCCCCTCTCTAAAACAGGGAACTGCCTGTATACTCTTATCTGCATCTACAACAGCAATTTTTCTTCTGCCTCCGCTGCGCATCAGTCGCAGCCGCAGTCCTCGCATTTGTCAAAAGCCGGATTGAAGGCATAGAAATTCCTGCTGTCCAGTCGATCCTGAACAATGCGCAGGGCCTCACCGAACCTCTGGAAATGCACAATCTCACGCATGCGCAGGAACTTGATGGGTTCGCACACATCCGGGTCCTTCACCAGGCGCAGAATATTGTCGTAGGTGATGCGGGCCTTCTGCTCTGCCGCCATGTCCTCCATCAAATCCGCAATGGGGTCTCCTGTCACCTGAAACTGCGCAGCAGTGAAAGGGAATCCGGAAGCCGCCTGGGGCCACACGCCAACGGTATGATCTACATAATAATTCGCAAAACCGCACTTTTCAATCTCTTCCATGGACAGGTTCCTGGTCAGCTGATGCACGATGGCCGCCACGATTTCCAGGTGGGCCAGCTCTTCCGTACCGATATCCGTCAAAAGTCCCGCCACCTCCCGGTAGGGCATGGAATATCTCTGGGACAGGTAGCGCATACTGGCCCCCATCTCGCCGTCCGGTCCTCCGTACTGGGAGATGACAGCCTGTGCCAGCATGGCGTTTGGCTCCTTGATGTTCACGGGGAATTCCAGTCTTTTCTCATAACTCCACATTTACGCGCACTCTCCTTCCCAGGGCAGAGGAGCCTCTCCCCATCTCCATTCCTTACTGCAGTCAGTGAGCCTCAAATTCAAAGGGAAATATTTCTGGGAAAATTCCTTTTCCATCTGATTTTTTATCCGATTGTAATGGTTGAAATATTCCATGGCCCTGTGGTCATGGGGATGGGTATCCAGAAAAAGCGCCAGCTCTGTCAGCACAAAATCCGCCATCCCGATATCTCTCAACAGCTGTTCCCTCTCTCTCATGATACACATCTCCTTCCCGTGAAAGGCTTATCCAGTTCGGGGAATATGGTTCCCGCACAGTACGCCTTTTCCAGATCGTCATACATCCCGTTAAATTCCTGCCAGGGTACATAAGCCATGGCTACGGGAAATTTATCGCAGTCGTTATCCTTAAAATGCTCGTGCATATCGATCCCTTTCCGCAATATACTTTCATTTGGTTTATGATATGAGAAAGAAGAAAATGTGTGAGAAAATTTCAATTAATTCCTTCAGAGGGCTTTTTTTCTGATTTGCAGCAGCAGAAGAACGAGACCGGTTCCCAACAAAATATGGCCGATTCCTGAAATTCCGGAAATCGATGCGTCCGCTGCAGTGCTCAACTCTGTCCCCCATACCTGCGTTAATCCTCTGATGAGAAACCCAATACCGGTAATATTTAAGCCCAATTGATAAACAATTAAGACTTTTCCCGTATTCTTCCCTGAAAAGGAAAGGGATTTTCACTTATTTTTGGGATACTTTCTATCACTGTAGACACATCGAAACAGCCCGGACTACTGGGGCAGCAGAATTTCCGTCGTAAACGCCCCTTCTTCGCTGTTTCGATTGAGATAGCCCTGGTTCCGCTCCACAATGGTATCCACCCGTACCAGACCATAGCCGTGTTCCCGGCCTTTGGTAGTGCGGAATTTCCCGTCTACCTTCTTCTGCTTTCCCTGCGCCGTGGAATTGGTAAAGGACATGTATAACTGGGTATTCTTCATGTCCATATAGATGCGGATCAGCCTTTTCTCCTCCGGCAGCTGCATACAGGCCTCTATGGCATTGTCCAGCAGATTGCCCAGGATAATGCACAGGTCAATCTCCGAGGTGGTCAGCGATACCGGCACATGGGCGTCTGCCATGACGGTGATGTTCCTTGATTTTGCCAGGGAAATTTTGCTGTTCAAAATAATGTCCGTCATCTTATTTCCCGTCCGCAGCGCAACATCCACGGTATTCAGGTCTATGCTTAACTCCTTCAGATAGGAGCGCAGGGCATTCAGATCCCCCATCTCCGCATAGCTGTCCAATACCTGGATGTGATTGCGGTAATCATGCCGCCATCCCCGGATCTGGCGGTACATATTTTCCACTTCCGCGTAATGGGTGGCCAGAAGATCGCTCTGGTATGCGGCGATTCTTTTATCGATGATTTTTTCCAACAGGCGCATCTTTCCTCCCTCCGGCCCTGCCAACGGTGCGCCACAACAGATCAGCCCCCGGTCTTTTTTGCCCATTCCGGGACTGTCCGACACCGGACTTTTTCCTTAGCCCACACTCAAAAGTAATGGATCAAAGCCTGGTTCAGTCCCTCGTACATTTTTCTGGAAAGAGGCAGCGCCGTGCCGTCCTTTAACGTCACTTCCGTTTTGGATATTTTTCTGATAAACCTTAAATTGACAATATAGGAACGGTGGATCCGATAAAAACTGTCGTCCAGTTCCCCGGCCAGATCATTCAGGGTCCTTTTTACGCTGTAATCTTCCTCCCCGTGGATTGTGACATAATTTTTCAGCACATCCAGATACCTGATCTCATACAGAGGAAGCCTTACCGCGCCGTCCGGAAGGGTCAGAAGCAGGGTATGTTCCCGGGTTTTCAGCCGCTCTGCCGCCCGGTTCAGCACGGCGCTCATTTTCTCTTCCGTCACGGGCTTCACCAGGTAGTGGAGCGCTTCCACATCATACCCTTCCGCTATATACTCCATATATCCCGTGACAAACACAATCTGCAGCCCTGCCCCAAGCCGGCGCAGCTTCTTCGCCAGTTCCACCCCGCTGATTTCCCCCATCTCAATATCCAGACACAGTACGTCGAAGGAAGGGTCCTCCTCATAGGCAAAGAGAAAGGACTCCGCTGAAGGATATCTCTCTACTGTCACGCCCATTCCTGCGGCCCTGCCCCATCTCTCAATCAGGGCAGCCACATAGGCTCTGTCCGCCGGATTGTCATCACATACGGCAATTCGATACATCATTATCACCTAAACATTTCCCTATTTTGTGCTGCCGCCGATTCCACAGCTATGTTCTCCTATAGAATATAGAAACTGTCCGCCTTATCTGCTCTCTAACGGGACTCCCCCATAAAGAACAGGGCTATGGTGCCCGGCCCGGAATGGGCGCCGATGGTAGGGCCGATATGGCTGATAAGGAAATTCTGAAAACCGAATCTCTCTTTGATCAGATCCCGCACATACGCCGCGTCCTCCAAAGCGTCCCCATGGCTGATAAACACACAGTCTTCCTTATTTTCATCCGCCCAGGAGCCCATCTTCTCTTCCATATAGTCCACCAAAGCGCTTAAGGATTTCTTCCTGCCCCGCACCTTGCCGATGAGAATCAGGTGCCCTTCATCGTCTACGTGGAGCTTTGGCTTGATGGAGGCAAGCGTGCCCAGAACCGCAGCCGTCCTGCTGACCCGTCCGCCC
Organism: uncultured Acetatifactor sp.; assembly: GCA_910587555.1. Taxonomy (GTDB): domain Bacteria; phylum Bacillota; class Clostridia; order Lachnospirales; family Lachnospiraceae; genus Acetatifactor. Next base: position 21,106 of record CAJULV010000001.1, on the reverse strand, counting down.
CTGTACAGATGAAACAAATCATCTACCGTAAATACATGAACCACATTCCGCGCATGCTCTTCCAGCCACTCCGCAGTCTCCTCCATGGATTTTCCCTGATCACGCATCCTCACGGCCTTATGGACAAAAAGTCCCTCCCCCATGGAGGCGGCCAGGCTGTCCACCACCCGAATCTTCACCTCCGGATGTTCCTCCATGATCTCCTCTGCGGCCATGCGGAGATTGCCGCAGGTGCCGCTTAAACCGGAAGAAAAGGCAAGATACAGAATTTCCCTGTTGGAACCTATGTATTGTTCAAAATATGCCCTGGCTTCTTCCGGGTTGATCTGGGAGGTGGTGGGCATCTTGCCCTCATTGCGCATCATGGCGTAAAATTCCTTCCAGTCCAACTCCCTGTCCCCTCCGTAGGTGACATCGTCCAGAATATAACTGATGGGAATGCATCCTATATCGTGTTCCTTCAAATATTCTATCGGTAAATCCGCAGTGCTGTCCGTTAAAATCTGATACACCTGTGATCCCTCCCTTAATGTTCTTTTCTTTCTGGTAACAGGACTCTGCTTCCTGCCACCACAGAAGCGCTTCATACATGCCGGTTCCATAAACAAACAGGTAACCGACGCACCGGCACCGGTTACCTTTTCATTCTATTATAAAATACTGCAAAAAGCAAACAAATTTATTTTGCCCCGGGAAGCCTGGTGCGGATAAGCCTGCTCTTGAGTTTCTTCCAGTCAAAGGGAATCAGGGGATAGATAAAGCTGCGGTGGGATACCGTCCGGTTGCAGCACACCGCCAGTACAGAAAGCAGAATTCCTCCCACATAGCCCCAAACCCGGAACCACTGGGTCAGCAGCAGCGTAATCATCCGCAGAAATTTCAGCGCATAGCCCAGTTCGTAATTGGACTGGGTATAGTTGGCAATGGCTACAAACGCCATATACAGCATAACCTCACTGGAGAACCAGCCGCTGTTCACCGAAAATTCCCCCAGTACCAGAGCCGCCATGACGCTCAAAGGGGTGCTCAACATATTCGGCGTATTGATGGCCGCCAGTTTCAGCCCGTCTATGGCCAGTTCCAATACCAGGAACTGCCAGATCAGGGGAAGGTTCGGCTCCTCCTGCAGCATAATAAAAGAAAACTGCTCCGGAATCCACTGGGGATTGTTCATCAGCAGCAGAAATGTAGGCGTCACCAGATACGTCAGCAGGGAAATCAGAAAACGGGTAATCCGCAGATAGGTCCCCGTGATGGGCGGAAAATAGTAATCGTCCGCCTCCTCCAGTACATCGAAAATCGTGGTTGGCAGAATCATGGCAGAGGGAGAATTGTCCACCAGTATCACGATATTTCCTTCCAGTACCTGGGCGGCTGCCGCGTCCGGACGCTCCGTGTATTTGAATTTCGGGAAAAAATTGTACCACTTCCTGCGGTACAGACATTCCGCCAGGGATTCCTGGTTCATGGTCAGGGAGTCCGCCCTGATACTTTTGATTTTCCCGCGGATTTCCTCCAGAAAGGCTTCATCCGCACGGCCTTTCATATAGCAGAGGGCAATGTCCGTATGAGAACTCTCCCCTGCGGTAAGCATCTCCATATGCAGGTCTGCGCTGCGGATTCTGCGGCGGATCAAAGCCGTGTTGGACACCAGAGTCTCCACAAAACCATCCTTGGAACCCCGCAGGGTCTTGTCCTTCTCCGGTTCCTCCACTCCCCTGGAGGGATAGGTTCTGGCGTCGATTACCAAAGCCTTCTCGTAACCGTCAATGAGCAGCACAAACATCCCTGAAAGCAGAGACTGAATTAAAGTATTACAACTGTCATCTATGCTCACTTCCACATAGGGGGTGCACTGCTTTGACAGCTCGTGCATATCCTTTGGCAGCTTCTCCGGAGTCAAATCCATGAAATACTGCAGCAGCTTCTGCACCAGATCATCCTTGCAGAAACCGTCAACAAGGTACATGCAGGCTTCCTTCCCGCCGATCCGGATGACCCGGTAGATAATATCGAAGTTTTTCTCCACATCCAATATCCGGTTCAGATGGGTCATATCCGTCTCCAGAGTGCCGGTAATCCGATCCACGGGCTGCTTCTCTTCCCCCAACACCCTCTCCCCATCCCGGATTGCCTTATTTTCTTCCCAAATCCAGTCCTTCTCTTTTTCCATTGTCCGATATACTCCTTTTCAGCCATGCCAGGCAGCGTCTCCTGTTTATCATGGCCAAAAGCGGCATTTTTATGCCGGTAGAATATATCTTTTTGCAGTCAGTTCCCGCCGGAAATGACTTTTCCCGCCAGGCAGTATCTTTTATAAAGCCATTGCAGAATGTCAGCCTCTGCATCACGGGCGGCCTTCCATCTGCCTTGTGGTACTGCCCAGTCCGCCGTTGCGCACGCCTTCCGCCTCATCGTCCACCGTGATTCCGTACTCGATAAAAATCCCCTGGGCAAAGCCTGTGCCCCGGGCGATTTTCACGGTCCTTCCCTCATTGGTGTCATTGGTCATTTTGATGAAAATATGCCCTTCATTGTCGGAATTGAAATAATCGCTGTCAATGATTCCCACCGTATTGTTCATCTGCAGACGGTATTTGAAGCCCAGACCGCTTCTGGGGTAAATCTTCAATACCCATTCTTCGTCTATCTTAACACGGATTCCCGTTGGGATCTTGATGGTTTCCCCCGGTTTCAGGGTAAAAGAAAAAGGCGCAAAGAAATCATACCCGGCGCTGCCCCTGGTAGCCCGCCTGGGAAGCCTGATTTCTTCATACATTTCCTCTATGTCTGCATCCGAAAACCCGGGGAAATCCCCTTTTACCGCCTCCGCAAAATTCGCAAAGCCCACCTTAAAAAACTGCGCCACTCTCTTCATGTATGCCCCCGCGTCCTTTCTCTTCTCCCGCCTGCCTCTGCAGCAGCTCCGTGTTCTCTTTCTCCCTTTTCGGAAAAATGGGGTTACGGAAACCAGAGGTTACAGCGCAGATATTTTTTTGTCTACAAAGCCAAACAACAGCTTCCATATATCAAAATTTGTATTCAGATATAAGCTTCTTTCCAGCTCCTCAATCCTCTCAATTATTTCCTCTTCTCCCTTTTCGGAAAAGTGTTCCCACTGCTTATTATCATGAAATTTGTTCCACAATATGCTTCTCAACTTTTGCAATTTCATTACTAATAAAGGCATATTTGTTTTTTAGCTGGACTAAAAGGTAATTCTGTTATCTCAAATAATTCATTATAAATCATTTGTGGAATTCCTTGTTTAAATTGTATTAAGCTACTCTCATGATGTCCTCGCATTGCTTGTTCAGAAGGCTGCATCTTAGGATTGCAAGTAAAAAAGCATATAACCTCTGAATAGCAAGTTTGAATTGAATTTTGCAATATTTTATAGTTATCCATCAATGCTATTTTTGTGTATTTCTGTCCTATCGGTATGTCGCTCTCCGCATAGGAATGATGAAAATATAAACTATTCGGGGCATATTTATTATTTTGAAATTTTTGATAGGCAATAGGAGAGCTCACTCCAAATTGCAAAACATTTTTTTCCATATCTGGTATTAGTTTATTTTTAATAATTTCCAAACTGAACCATCCCCATAAAATCAGTCTGTTTCGTTCTGCCATCTTCTTATTCTCACTTAGTTTTAATAAAGTTAACATTTGAACATTTCGATTTAAATATTTTACAAAAAATAAATTTCTGGTTTTTATAACACATATTTGTAGTCTCGTTTTTAACAGGTACACAATTCCCAAAAGGGAGTTCCTCTTTTAATTCATGGTCATCGTCGAAACAGTTGATCTCGTATTCCTGGTGACCATTCTCCAGAAATTCACCCCTCATGATATCCGGCGGGCACAATGCACAGATTTCTTCCAGAATATCTGCATCATTATCATCGGAGATCGCCCGAAACGCCTGAATAATTTGGGGTGCATAATGTCCGATAGAATTTTCCAAAAATGTAAAAATTCCTTCCATATTCAACTCTGTATCAAAGGCGATTATAAAATAAGCAACCTGAATAAAATCTACCCAACTGGACCACTGTTCCATTTTGCAGCAGCCCCACATCTCCAGGGAAAGCTTTTCACAAATTGTTTCGCCGGTGTACTGATGAATATCTATATCGCTGCCGTCTATCCACTGCATCAATCTGTCCTCCACAGCTTCCAATTTCTGATTTTGAGCGTACTAATACACCAATACATTATTTAGCAATCAGCACTCGCTGCATACTCGGGAATTAATGCATTGGTGTACTGGTGCCCTCCCCCACACACCTGATTCAGTCACAGCACCCGCAGATATTGCCCGGTTTCTCTGTCACCGTATATTCCTGTGCGTAATTTCCGCAATGCAGCACCGGTACGGAAGGGTCCTCCTGTCCCAGTGATTTCTGCACGTCAATGACCCGCTGATTGGCGCTGCCCTTCCACTGCAGCTTTATCTCCTTCTCTTCCTCATGAAATTCTCCGTCCACCAATACATCGATATACTGCATAACCGGATAATGATAGATATCCTCCCAGCTGTCTCCCGTATAACACCAGATGGTCTTCTCGGGATACTTCTTCCGGATCTCCGCCATCAGCTCCCTTACATCCATTCTGTTGGCGGGATGCAAGGGATCTCCCCCGGAAAAAGTAATGCCGGAGATGTAATCTTTCTCCAGTTCCGCAAACAGCTCCGCCTTCGCCCTGCCGTCAAAAAGCAACCCTCCGTCCGGGTCCCAGGTGACGGGATTGTGACAGCCCCTGCAGCAATGGCTGCATCCTGCCACCCAGAGCACCACCCGGAGTCCGTCTCCGTTGAGCATATCGTCAGAGGTTATATTGTGATATCGCATGGCATCCGCCTCCTGCCTGTTTTCATTCTGCCGTCTCTCCCCGGTCCGTTTTTTCGCCTCACATACTCTTCCGTTCCGCAATCTCCGCCATCTTTGCGTCATTGAGCCTGGTATCCCCGTGAACCCGGGAATAGGACAGGTATCCGTTCATCCTGTCGATCTTGGTCAGATTCCGGCTCCCGCACTTGGGGCACACGTCCATCTCCAGTTCCTGGTGTCCGCAGTCGTCGCAGTAAGCCAGGGACAGATTCACCCCTTCATAGAACCCCAGGTCCATGGCCCGCCGGATCAGCGTCCGGATGGCGGTGATATTGTAGTCAATAGGATACTTCACATACTGAATCTTTCCGCCGTTGCTCAAATCCCAGAAACGGTCTTCCAGGTCCTGCTTCCGGATGGGCGTAATGTCCTCCGTCACATGACAGTGAAAGCTGTTGCTCACATATTCCCTGTCGGAAACGCCCTCAATAATGCCGTACTTCTCCCGGAACTGCTTCACCTGCAGGCCGCAGAGATTCTCCGCAGGCGTGCCGTAGATGGCGTAGAGATTGCCGTCCGCCTCCTTGAACTCGCTGATGCGCTTATTGATGAACTCCATCACTTCCAGGGCAAACTGACCGTCCTCCACCAAAGATTTCCCGTTGTACAGCTCCTGAAGCTCATTCAGGGCCGTGATGCCGAAACTGGCGGTAGCGGACTTCAGCAGGGGCTTGATCTTGTCCGTCAGCTTCAGATGCCCGCCCAGGAAACCGCCCTCACAGTAGGCCAGGGGATTGGTGGACGCCCGCATCTCCCCCAGATAGGCATAGGTGCGGATATGGAGCTGGCGGATCAGATTCAGGTAATAATCCAGTACCTCATAAAAATCCCGGCTCTCCTTCCTGGCCTTTGCCAGAATCATGGGAAGATGCAGGGATACGGCGCCGATATTGAACCGCCCCACAAACACAGGCTTGTCCTGTTCATCCGCAGGATGCATGCCGCCCTGCTCATACCAGGGAGAGAGAAAGGCCCTGCAGCCCATAGGGGACACAATGCGCCCGTACTGCCTGTACATACTTGCCACATAGCCCTTGCCGGTAAGACTCAACCAGTCCGGATACATGGTCTTGGCAGAGCAGCGCACCCCTTCCTCAAACACATCCTCCAGGGGCTTTCCCGGGCCGTGAAGATTCTCGTCATACAAAAAGACAATCTTGGGAAACAGCACAGGCTTCTTATGCTCCTTCTTGCCCTGGCCTCCCCTGCGGACCTGCAGCATGGTAATGGTGGCCAGTCTTGCAAACCGCCCCGTTCCGGTGCCTGCCGTCACGGTGATAAAGGGATAGTCCCCCCGGCTGCTTCCCACGGTATTGAATTTATACTCCCATCCCTGAAAGCCCTGCCTGTACTCCCTTACCACATCGCTGTAAGCTTCTTCCTCCGCCCTTTCCGGCGCGATGCCAAGCTTTTTGTATTTTTCAATATAATACCGGTAGGATTTCTCCGCGTAAGGCTCCAGAATCAAGTCCACACTGGGCACCGTAAAGCCGCCGTACTGCTGACTGGCCGCGCTTAGCACAATATCCCCGATAACGTCAAAGGCCACGTCCAGGGACTTTGGCTCGTTATACCACACATTCCCCATCTCAAAGCCGCCGCTCAACACATTCTGCACGTCAAAAAGACAGCAGTTCATGGTATCCCTTCTGGCGGACATATCGTGGACATAGATATACCCGTCCCGGCAGGCCTGAATCTCCTCCGTGGTCATGAAAAATTTCTGATACAGTTCCTTGTTCAGCTGATTGAACACCAGGCTCCTCTTGGTGGCCACAAGCGCAGAGTCCGTATTGGCGTTCTCCTTGTCCCCGATATACATGATGGACTGGCTCTTCTTGTACACATCGTCCAGCATCCGCACAAAGTCCTGCTTATAATTGCGGTAGTCCCGATAACTCTTTGCCACCACGGGCTTTACCTGCTCCAGAGCGCTCTCCACGATATTATGCATCATGGGAATGGGAATCTCGTCCTGCTCCATCTCATTGACCTTATCAATGACATCCTGGCAGATACGGCGCTCGTCCTCCGCAGTAAACTTTGTCAAAGCCCTGTAGGCGCTCTTGGCCACCGCATTGATCACCTTCTGTACATTGAAGTTCTCCCTGCTTCCGTCCTTCTTTATCACCCGTACTTCTCTTACAGGTCTGAAATACTCCCCGTAATTCACTTCTTCCCTGGCTGCCTGATCAAAATTACTGCTCATATATCTCATTCCCTTCCGAAACAGAATCACTGTCCAGACAGCCTTCCGGCAGCCTGGAACGAAACTTGTGTTTTTCTCCGCCTATATCAGGGAAAACATACTAAATATAGTGTACTTCTCCCTTGTAGTTCCATATATTGTGGAGGGTACTTACCAGTATAAAAAAGAAACGCCTGTTTGTCAATGCAGTCTTTTTCCGCTTCCCTGCCGTCACCCCGAAAAATCCGGGCTGTTCGATTCCTCTTTTTCCGCTTTCGGCTCCTGCTTTCCGGTTTCCTGCGGTTCCTGGGAAGCCAGGATTTCCGACAGCCACTGCCGGTACTGTTCCCGGACGGAGGCAGGGCTGATAATAACGGCATCCCGTCCGATTCCTGTCAGCCAACCGTAAAACTGCCCGCTGACCATGACCTTGGCCCGAATTCGGAACAGCCCTTCCCCCATCTGCCGGATATCCGCGTCCCTTCCGAAGCGGTCCAGTACAACCCCAATAAGCCGGTCCGGAAACTGTATGGTTACAATCTCCTCCCGGCCTCCGTACATTCCGAAGATCTGATTGGTATAGGCAGCCAGATCCACCTTCTGAAACTGCTCCATGCCTGTCCTGGCTTCCCTGCGCACCTCCACGCCGCCCATTTTGTCCACACGGTAATGCTTCATGACCCCGTCCACATCATCATAGGCGGCAAGGTAATAATTCTCGTCCTGCCAGATCATGGCCCAGGGGCTGACCCGCTTTTCGCTGTTCACCCTGGGCACAAGCTCTTTCTTCAGATTCCAGTCCAGATACTGAAAGGTAATCTGCCGATTCTCCTGTATGGCCCGGTGAATGGTATCGATGCTGTAATAGATGCTCTCGTTTTCCGTTTTGATCCGCCCCGCCACATACACCTGACGCTGCAGCTTTCCGGCATCATGCTTTCCCGCCATCTGCTCCAGTTTCCGGATCAGGCTCCTGGATTTCTTCATGGTCAGGAAGCGGGATGACTGCACCGCGTCCACCAGAAGCTTCAGCTCCGCCAGTTCGAATTCCCTGCCTGCCATATAGTAGCCGCCGCCCTGCCTGCTGTGAACCTGAATGATATCATAGCCGAAATCACACAGTTTTTCCACATCATCATAAACGCTTTTCCGTTGAGAATGAATGTCGTTGGCCTCCAGATAGGCAATAATGTCAGCCGTACTGGCCGGATGGTGTTCGTCCGTATTTTCCGACAGGAATTTTATAATATACAGCAGCTTCAGCTTCTGTCCAGATGATTTTGCCATTCCCAGAAAACCTCCAGTGCGCTTGTTTACGGGGAAGGAAAATCCATCCCCACAAGATCATATATCTGATGCAGATCGTCAATGACGAAATCCGCCTGATTTTCCGCCCCGCTCTTCTCCCCTGTCCGGTACCAGCAGGTGGCAATCCCCGCCTCCATGCCACCTTTTATGTCGCTGCTCATGGAGTCGCCCACAATCAGAATCCTGGATTTGTCCTTTTCCCCGATCTGCGCCAGACAGTGATCAAAAAAACTGCGGTGGGGTTTCGGGCTGCCCACTTCCTCGGAAATGAAAACACCGTCCAACACCTCCGCCAGTCCGGACAGCTCCAGTTTTCTTCTCTGGGTATAAGTGATGCCGTTGGTGACCGCATACTGCTTTACCGCCTTTTGCAGAGTCCGGCAAATCGTCAGTGCATCATCGTTAAACCGAAAAGTATGAGCGAGTCCGTCCTGATACTCCCGGCAGAATGCCTCCACGTCTATCCCGGTCAGCCCCAGCTGCCGGAAAAATACCGTAAAACGGCCGGTGCGCAGCTGCTCCCTGGTCACCAGGCCCAGTTCCAGTCGCCTCCAGTAGTCATTGTTAATCTGCCCGTAAAGACAAAGCTCCTCCTCCGTGATCTCTCTTCCCAGAGAGCGGAAACATGCGGTAAGCGCCTGCCTCTGGGAATAAGAGAAATCCAGGAGTGTATCGTCCACATCCCACAGAATCGTGGTAAATCTGCTCATTTGGACTCGCTGCCCGCAGCTTCAGCCCCTTTTTTCTTCGCCATGGTAATCCCGATTGTGGTGGCTGCCCCTGCTACTACGGCAATGACGATCAGCACCATCAGGTAGGACATAAATGAATTCAGAAAACTTACTAACATATTCTTTCCCTTCTTCCGTCAGAATCTTTTTGGATTGATATGGCTTTTCTCCGCCTTTAGTATACCAGATACGGCAGGGCTGCGTCAAGTCAGGTTTTCACCCCTCCTAAGGTAAACTCATGTTTTAGGTAACAGTTCAGACAGCCCCTCTCGCGAAGTCAAAATTGCGCTCTATGCAATTTTGCGAGACTTGCGGGCGCCAAAACGCATTCTTTTCGCGTTTTGTGTGCATTCTCGTAACAGTTCAGTGCCCTGTCTGAACTGTTACTGCTTAAGATTACTGTTCCCGGCGTTCACGGCTTAGCATTCAGCCGGCCGTCATTCCTGATCTCGCTTAGGACAAAACGCAGCGGTACACGGAAAGCAGGAGAACAATCCGCTGTCAATTGACAGCAAGTATCAGCAGTAAATACTGCGCTTGAAAACACCCGGTAGCAGATGTATAGTTTCATCCTCTTTTGCTCAAAATATTTGTGTATCGTTGTGTATTGTTCTTGACGCATTGTGTATTGTTGTGTATAATATTCTTATAAGGAGGACGTCAATGAACCCACGGAACACAGCGATCAAAGACCTAAACAACAGCGGCTATCAGTTTAAACGGAGCGGAGGAAACCACGATATCTACTACAATCCGCAAACAAAATATTCCATTCCCCTGAAGCGCGGCCACTTCGATGAAGATGATCTCCGATACATACGCAAAGAAATCAAACAGGGCGGGAGGTAAATTCTCCCTGCCGCCAGCAAAGGAGGCTGAACAATGAAATATATCTATACCGCAACATTCGTACCAAATGAAGACGGAACCAAATATTACTGCAGAGTGCCTGATCTTCCCGGATGCATTACAACCGGCAGCAGTATTGATGATGCCATTGAAATGATTACCGATGCCGCCAGCGGATGGCTCGTTGTGGCAGAGGATGAGGGGAACGAAATCCCGGCTCCCACTCCCCAGTATAAACTTGATATTCCAGAAAATGCCATCTGTTCCATTATCCGCATTGATACATTCGCATACCGGGCGGCAACCGACACCAGAGCAGTCCGTAAAAATGTCTCACTTCCTGCATGGATGGCCGCCCTGGCAGAAAAGCGTGGGGTAAACTGCTCCCAGGTTCTCCAGGATGGACTTATGCAGCTGCTTAATGCCAACCATGCAGGATAAGGCCGCTTTGGAAAGAAGACGGCACTGGTTATTCCTATATTTATAAAACGGTTACAGCTGATGCAATGCAAATTCCGGACGGCCCCTTGCTTAGAACCGTCCACCTCTGTAATCCCCTAGCGCAGGCGGAATGTTTTCACCAGCTGCCTGAGCAGACCGGCCTGGCCGCTGAGTTCTTCACTGGTAGCCGAGCTTTCCTGGGCCGTGGCGGAATTCGTCTGGGCAACGCTTGCGATCTGGCTGATCTGGCTCTGGACCTGTTCCATGGCCTCCGCCTGGGTCCTGGCATCCACGGCGATATCGTTGATGGTTCCCACGATTCCCTGGGCCTGGGTAACCGCGCCCTCCAACTGCCTGGCCGTTGCGTCCGCAATCAGCGCTCCCTCTCCCACAGCGGCGATGGAACGCTCGATAAGAACCGCCGTAGAGCGGGAAGCTTCCGCCGTCTTGCCCGCCAGGTTTCTGACCTCCCCGGACACCACCGCAAAGCCCTTGCCTGCCTCTCCTGCCCGGGCAGCCTCCACGGAAGCATTCAGCGCCAGAATATTGGTCTGAAATGCGATATCCTCTATGGCCTTAATGATTTTCCCGATTTCGCTTGAACTGTTGTTTATCTTCTCCATGGCAGCCATCATTTCCTGCATTTTCTGATTGCTCTCCGTCAGCTGCCTGCCCATTTCCCCGGCCTGCTGCTGCGCCTGGCCCGCATTGTCCGCCGTCTGCCTGATCCGGCCCGCGACTTCCTCCATGGCGCTCTCCAGCCCTTCCACCGCGCCTGTCTGGGCCACGGACCCCTGGCTCAATCCCTGGGCCGCTGCGGACATCTGGGCCGCCCCGCCGGAAACGCACTCGGAGCTGATCACAATCTGGCTTATGGTTTTGTCAAGCTTCCCGAGAATGTCGTTCAGGGAAGTACGGATGGCAGCAAAATCCCCCACATATTCCTGATTGCTCTGAACCGTCAGATCTCCCTCCGCTATGGCCTCCAACATTTGGGAAATCTCTCCTATGTAGCTGCGCAGACGGCTGATGGTCTGGTCAAAGCTCTTCGCCAGAACGCCGATCTCATCATTGGAATAAACGCCTGCCTGCATATCCCGGTTCATCTCAAGTCCCAGATTTCCCTGCTCCAATGATTCCGCCAATACGGTCAGGCGGTAAAGCGGCCTGGAAACCGTCTTCTTCAGGTAAGCGCCTACCACAAGAATTCCCGCAATAATCAGCGCCATGCCCACGAGGAAGGACAAAAATATCGTGAGATTGATCTGCCTGGCCACATCCGCCATGGAAATCCCGGCGAAGATCAGCCCGTTTATCCTGCCTTCCCCGTCCCTTGTGGGCACATAGGAACATAAATGATTTTCACCCAGAATAGACGCCTGGCCCACATATGCCTGCCCCTGCTCCAATACCACCCTGGACAGCTCATCGGAAAGCCTGGTGCCCACGGCCCGCTGTCCGTCCTGTTGGATTGTGGTATAGGCCCTCTCGTCTCCGTGGAATATGGTAAATTCACATCCCATCTGGCTGCTGAGGGCATCCAGAAGCTCCGTCTTGTCCTCCGGCCCTGTATAATTCTCCAGTTCATAGGCCAGTACATTGGTTCCGCTTACACATACATCCTGCATCATGGACATGGTAAGCCGGTAAAACATCAATACACAGAGCATCACCACTACGATTATGCTCACTCCAAGCATCAGCGCCACCAGGTTCCCCACCTTACGGCCGATTCGTTTGCCTTTCCGTACCGATTTAGAATGATTCTCGTCCATCTCTACACTCTCCGTCTAATTATAATTGAATCCCCGGAACCCGCTGCCTTTCTCCGCCCCGGATTCCGAAAGGTTTTCCGCGCTTCCGCACGGATATCCCCGGGGTTTTGCCGTTCATGGCTCTAAAACACTTTGCCGGAAACTCCCTCTCCGGCCCGGCTCCTGTCCGCACTATCCGTTTTTCATCTTTTTATTTCTCCTTTCCCGTTTATTCTTCATAGATATCCCCCCAATAAAACACCACAAAAAACAAGGCTTCCGCCCTGTTTTCCAGATGTGGCATTTTTATGATGTTGAGGTCAAAGTCTGTATGCCACATAGGAACCTACAATCTGTCCGTCCTCCATTTTTACAGGTGATATGGTAAATCCGTTTTTCACCCAGAGCATGTGGGACGGCAGATTGTTCATATCACAATACGCCCTGACCTGATAGCTACCCTGTTCCCTTGCAGTCTCCATGCACTTTTTAATCATCAGACTGCCTATCCCTCTGCGCCTGTTCTCCTCCCGAAAGACTTCCACTACGTTGACAAACTCCTCTGTCTTACCCACAGGAACCGGGATTTCTCTTCTGAAGGACCAGCAAAAACCCTCTATTTCACTGTTTTCAAGGGCAATGACCAAACTGCCTCCAGAGCGCATTACCTGGGAAGTATAGGGATATTTTGTTAAAATCAGTTCTTTTTCTTCATCCGTTCCCATTCTGACATCCATTTGACTTACCTCCATACGTATTTTCTTTTCTTTTACGATGTTGGGGGCAAAAAGTGTTTTTGCAGGTCCCAAAGTCCTGTATCCGCATGCAGGCATGTCATACAGGACCTTTAGACCCTGATATCTTTTTATCAGTATATCACAAATGCCTGTTCTGTTGCAATATTTTGCTGCAAAATACCTCTTCCACTACCTCATCTCAAAAAGACAAAAGGCAACAGTTCAGGCCGCCTCTGCTTGCTGCTTTTTATTGACGTGCAGAATTTCCCGTGGTATCCTTGATGGTGGAAGGATAGTGAAATACACAATGACGCAAGGCGATCGGGTAACCAGGCCTGGATGAAGCATGAATCTTGTTCGTTGTGGTTAAACTTAGAGCGTTTAAATCTTTGAAGGAGGTATTTACTATGGAATATGTTATCAATTTCACATGGGACAATGAATCTGGTGTATGGATTGCCACCAGCAACGATATCCCTGGCCTTGTCCTGGAATCAGGATCATTTGATGCACTTCTGGAACGTACAAGGTTTGCAGTACCTGAACTTCTGGAGCTGAATGCCGTTTCCGCCCAACCCCTTTCCCTGACTTTCAGGTCAGAGCGTCACGAAAGGATGGTAGGAAATGGCTGAATATGAAAAACAGGTACGCAATATCCTCTCACAGAATGGATGTACCTTCGTCAGACATGGGGAAGGTGACCATGATATCTGGTACAGTCCGCTGTCAGGGCGGCATGTCACTGTTGATACAAAAATCAAGTCACGGCATACTGCGAATGCTGTCTTGAAGCAAAGCGGAATAAATTTCAAGTTTTGAAATTTCAAGTTTTGAACCAAACAAAAGGCAGCTGCCCTGCAAGACAGCCGCCTCTGCTGCATCCTAACGCAACGCATGCCTTTTCTTTTCAATCATTCTCTCCACACCCCGGAAGCCACAAAATGCTCCGCCTGGGCCGAAGCCCTCTGAATCACCGCCTGGTCATACCCCATCAGCTCCAACAGCCTGATGGCGTTCCTGGTGGTGGCCTTCCCCTCCTTCAGCCTGTAATTGAAGAAAATATCCCCTTCCCGCACCTCTTCCTCGAAGTGATAATTGTCAAAATCCTTCTGCAGCAGTTCCGTCAGCTCAATGTCATGGGTGGCCGCAAAGCAGAGGATTCCGGAACTGCCCAGGGACTTCAGAATCTGCGTGGAAGCCGCGATGCGTTCCACCGTATTGGTTCCCCGGAGTACCTCGTCCACAAAGCAGAGAATCCGCCCCTTCCTCTGGGCCGCCGCATCCAGTATACGTTTCAGTGCTTTTATCTCTACGATATAATAGCTCTCCCCGGAACCCATGTCATCCCGCAGAGCCATGGAGGAATACACCTGGAAAAAAGGCGCCCTGTAGCGCGCCGCAGCGCAGGTGTGAACAGTCTGGGCCAGAATGGCATTCAGGGCAACCATTTTCAGGAAAGTCGACTTGCCGGAAGCGTTGGAGCCGGTGAGCAGCACGCCCCTCCCTGCCGCAATCCCGTTCTTCACCGGGTTGTTCAGCAGGGGATGATATCCCGCTTCCAACACTATCTCTTCCTCCCCGGTAAATTCCGGCACACACCATTCTCTACCGGCTTCCGTCCTGTCCGGTCTGCCCTGACGGAATGCGCTTTCCACTGGCTCCCCATTCCCCTCTGTACCGTCTTGACGGGATGCGGCTTCCCCTAACTCCCCATTCCCCTCTGTACCGCCCTGACGGGATACGCCTTCCCCTGACTCCGGATTCCTCTTTGCCCCGCTCTGACGGGATACGGCTTCTCCCGGCACCGGATTCCGCTTTTCTCCCTCCGCCCCGGATGCCTCCAGGGAGATCCGGAAAATACCTACGGCAATGGATGTCTCCACATATCCCATCACCTGAATCAGCGTATCCACATCCTCCTGATGCCCTCGCAGCACCTTCAGCATACCGTTAAACTTGATCAGATCCACATGGAAAACCATACGGACATAGTCCATGAAAATAGCCAGAATATCCCCGGAGGCATTTCCACGGTAGGGCGACATAACCCAGCCGGAATTGCGTTTCATTCCCTGAAGTCCCGCCCTGGCCTTCCTAATCCGCTCCCATTCCCGGCTGCACACAGGCGCATGAACTTTTTCCAGGTCCCCGCAGCTTTGCATCAGGCGCATAATATAGGAAAAACTGGTGATATAGGGATCGATCTCCCCTTTTTCCTTAAAATACGACACGATATTGTAAATAACCAAAACCGCTATTCCCAGGATTGCAGTGGAAAAATTCACCCACAGCAAACCGATCAGGGGCAAAAACAAAACATCGCAGAGAATATGCTTTCTGCTTGACCGCTCTCCCAGAAGGTCCAGATTGTCAAGGTAATCATAGAGGGAATACTTTCCCGTGTAACCCAGTTTCCTGGCTGCAAGCTGCACCTTCACCCGCTGATCCGGATGCTCCATGAAGAAACATATGGTCTCCTCCAGATGCGCCGGTTCCTCCCCGCTCTGCCGCAGCGTCCGCAGTGTATAATATAAATACTCCTCCCCGGAAGCGGAAAGGGTATAATTCATTCGTTTGAAAATTTCATCCATCCCCAGGTCATTCCAGGTGATATCGTCCAGCTGTCCTCCCGTCTCATGTCTGCGGAAATAGCTGTCCATCCTGGCAAACCGTTCCAGGGCATACTCTTTTTCGTTTAAACTGCAGAAATCTTCCCGCAGCCTGGCGATAAACCTCTGCTCTTCCTTCCGGGACCTTACGGCCTCCATCCCAAAAATCACCGCCACAAAAACCAACATGGCAGCCATGAAAACCAGGTATTCCATATACCCCTATCCTCCCGTTTCTTCCATATAAAATATACTATAAAATATATCGAACTAAAGATACCGTTCAGACCGTACGCTGAACCATTCCCATCCCCGCTGCTGCCCCGTCACGCCAATGCGACGGCGGCCCGTGGTCTGCCTTTGTTCTCTTAAAAGTAAATTTTCTCCTTATTTTTCTCCTTATTTCACCATACAGCTGAATTCACTTGATATTACGGCCTGCATAGTGTTACAGTCTGCATGACTGCCTGCTCCACTGATCAAGATTACTTACTTTATCCACCGGCAGGCGGTGTCCGGCTTTTCCGGGCACCCCGTCAAAAGAGAAGGACCGGCAAAAGCGCGCCGGCCCTTTTCCCGCCTACAGGAAAATATACTTGAGAATAAACAGCACCGTCAGCACATACATCAGGATGCTCACTTTGCCCTTGGCCTTTCCCGTGCACAGATGCAGAATCGTCCAGGAAATCACGCCCATGGCGATACCCTCGGAAATACTGTACATCAGCGGCATGGAAAGAATGCACAGAAATGCGGGAATGGCTTCCACCATGTTCTCCCAGTTAATCTTGGCAACGGAGGCGATCATATAAAATCCCACGATGATCAGGGCCGGAGCCGTTGCAAAGGAAGGAATGGTGAGAAACAGGGGAGAGAAAATCACGGACAGCAGGAACAGCAGTCCCGTAGTCACTGCGGTCAGTCCGGTTCTTCCGCCTTCCGTAACGCCTGACGCGCTCTCCACAAAAGTGGTGGTGGTAGAAGTACCCAATACCGCTCCGGCACTGGTGGCAATGGCATCCGCCAGAAGTGCGCCCTTGATCCTGGGCAGTTTGCCGTCCTTATCCAACATATTGGCCTTGGAGGACACACCGATCAGCGTGCCAAGGGTATCGAAAATATCTACAAATAAAAACGCAAAAATGACTACAATGAATTCCGTCACATTTTTCAGCGCCCCGAAATCCGCCTTGAATACCTGCCCGAAGGTTTTTCCCAGAGAAGAAAAATCAAAGGAGACAAATGCCGTCGGGATTACGGAATACATGCCCAGTTCCGGATTGGGCTGATACAGCCCCGCAAGTTCGCAGACAATGCCCAGAACCCAGGTCAGCAGGATACCGAAGAGAATGCCTCCCTTCACCTTCTTCACCAAAAGGAATCCGGTGATCAGCACGCCCACAAGCGCCAGAAGCGCACCCATGCCCACGGAACTGAAATCCGCCTTGAAGTTCTGGTAGCTCACCAGTGTGGAATCATTGTTTACCACAATCTTTGCATTCTGCAGGCCGATAAAGGCAATGAACAGACCGATGCCTGCGCTCACCGCGGATTTCAGCGTCATGGGGATGGCATTAAAGATGGCCTCCCTGACATTGGTCACCGACAGCACAATGAAGATCAGGCCTTCCGCAAATACAGCCAACAGGGCAATCTGCCAGGAATACCCGTAAGTGATGACCACCGTATAGGCGAAATAGGCGTTGAGGCCCATTCCGGGAGCCAGTGCAAAGGGGTAATTGGCAAGCAGCGCCATCAATACAGTGCCCAAAAAAGATGCCAGCGCCGTTGCCAGCAGCACTGCATTCGCATCCATTCCCGAAGCGGAAAGGATACTGGGATTCACGGCAAGAATATACGCCATGGTCATAAAGGTAGTGATACCCGCCATAACCTCTGTCTTCACATTCGTGCCGTTTTCCTTCAGTTTGAAAAACTTCTCCAACATGTTTTTTCCTCCTGTGTAGTTTGATATAACAATCAGCAACATATCATAAAACGCATATCCCACACCCGGACCCTGCCGGAAAAGCCTGCTACGTGTGTAATATACGGTTTACAATCCTCTCACACCTGGCGTAAATATCCTCCCGGCTTTCCCCTACATGAAATTCACCGTCAAGGTACAGAATCCTGCCGTTTACCATGGTCATGCGGATATTGGACTTGCTCCCGCTGTACACCAGATTCTTGGGTATATTGTGAATGGGCTGCATATTGGGCTGATGCAGGTCAACGAGAATCAGATCCGCCAGTTTTCCCGCAGCCAGTCGGTCCGCCTCCTCAAGCCCCATGGCGCCTGCGCCTCCCGCCGTGGCCATGCGCAGCACCTCCGCCGCATCCAGACTGGCCGCATCGCCCTCCCTGATCTTGCTCAAGCCAGATACCAGGAACATTTCCCGGAACATATCCAGACAGTTATTACTGGCAGGCCCGTCCGTGCCCACAGCCACGGGAATACCCCTGTCCACATACGCCGCAATGGGCGCGATTCCACTGGCCAGTTTTACATTGGAGGCCGGATTTGTCACCACATACAATCCGCGCCGTTCGAAGACATCCATATCTTCTTCCGTCATGTGGACACAATGGTAACCGCCCCCGCCGTATTCGAACATCCCAAGGCTGTCCAGAAATACCGCAGGCGTCATCCCGTAACGCTGCCTGCATCCCTCCACCTCCGCCTTTGTCTCCGCCAGATGGGTAAATACCGGCTGCCTGTATTTACGGGCAAGGCCCGCCACCCCCTTCAGCAGCTGGGCAGAACAGGTGTATTCCGAGTGAAAACCAAACCTGTAGCTGATCAGCGGATTCCCGTCATTCCATTTCAGATATTCCTGCTCCTGCTGCTCCAGGGAGGAGGTAAAATCGTTCAGGCCGCTTGTGAGCACACACCGCATCCCCATATCCACACAGGCCCTGGCCGTGGCCTCCGGCTGCAGGTACATGTCAAATATGGCGGTAATCCCTGATGTTAAATACTCCAGAACCGCCAGTCTCACCAGATGATACATATCCTCCCCGGACAGCCTGGCTTCCATGGGAAACACCTTCTCCTGAAGCCACTGCTGCAGCGGCACATCGTCTGCATAGGAACGCAGAAATGTCATTGCCGAATGGGTGTGGGCATTTTTAAAACCCGGCATCAGCAGATCGCCCCTGCAGTCCAGTTCCAAATCCCAGGGAATCTCCGAGGCCCAGGGTATCTCCGAGGCCCTTTCCCCCACATCCGGCCTGTCCTCCGTCACATAGACAATCCTCTCGTCCCTCACCCACACTTCTCCCCAAAACACGCCCTCTTCCCCTGTCAGAATACGGGCATTGTACAGTCTGGTCCTCACCTGATCGACTCACCTCCAAATCCGAAAGGAAGCAGCTCCTGAAATTCATATGCCTTATAATCGGAAACGCTTCTCGCCACCAATACCCGGAATCCCTTCCCGGCAAACTCCTGCATCACCTGCCTGCAGATACCGCAGGGATAAGCGTACTCCTCCGGCGCGCAGCCCTCCATGCCCCCTGCGACGGCAATGGCGCTGAATTTACGCCTGCCCTGGCTCACCGCCCTGAAGATGGCAGTCCGCTCCGCGCAGTTGGTGGCGCCGTAGGAGGCATTCTCAATATTGCCCCCCTGGAAAATCTCCCCCTCTTCCGTCAGCAGCGCAGCCCCCACCGCATAATGGGAATAAGGGACATACGCCATGGCCCTTGCCTCCAACGCAGCCTTCACCAGTTCCTCATCCCGGGGATGCCCGGCCCTTTTCTTCTCTTCTCCGCCCATATTTTCACCTCTCTCCGGACTCACCCGGCTTCTTTCCCGTATGATTCCCAAAAACGCTGTCCCTTCCTGATTCCGAAGGAAACGGTTCCGCCCTGTCCGGCCTGCTATGCCAGTTCCTTCACCACTTCCGTCACCAGTTTTTTGAACTGGGGCGCCGCCAGGTCAGCCGCCTCCTGAACTTCCTTATGGCTTAGGGGATTTGCCGTCATTCCGGCCGCCAGATTGCTGATGCACGAAATACCGCATATCTTCATGCCCATGTGATTGGCCGCAATAGCCTCCGCCACCGTGCTCATTCCCACCGCGTCACAGCCCAGCATCCGGAGCATGCGGATATCCGCCGGGGATTCATAGGAAGGCCCGGTCAGCTGCACATAGACCCCTTCCTGAAGGAAAATCCGGTTTTCCCTGGCCTTTCTCCGAATCAGCTTCTGCAGATCCCTGTCATAGACCTCACTCATATCAGGAAACCGGGTTCCCAGTTGGTCTATATTGGGTCCGATGAGCGGATTGGGGGCAAATGCCGCGATATGATCCTTGATCATCATCAGATCCCCTGCCTGGAAAGAGGTATTCACGCCTCCCGCCGCATTGGTGAGAAACAGCGTCTCCGCCCCCATAAGCTTCAGCAGCCGGATGGGAAGCACCACATCGCTGATGGGATATCCCTCATAATAATGCACCCTGCCCTTCATACAGGCCACGGGCACGTCTCCCACATAGCCGAAAATAAACTTTCCCGCATGTCCCGGCACAGTGGAAACGGGAAACTGCTCTATGTCCCCATAGGGCAGCTCATACTCCACACCAACCGTCTCCGCGAAATCCCCCAGGCCGGACCCCAATACCAACGCCACCCTGGGCACAAACTCCGTCTTCTGTCTGACATTTTCATAACACCTTAACAGTTTTTCGTACACCTCGCCCATCTCTCTCCGTCCTTTCCCCGAGTCAGACCCTACTCGGCACTCAACTTTACAATAACCATGCCGTCCACTGCCCGGACACTGCCCTCCGCCGGCCAGGACGGCATCTCCGCGCTGCGCGCCAGGGCGTCTCCCATCCATTCCTCCGGGATCTGGATATAATCCGCGCCCAGTGTGTGCAGAAACCCCAGAATCCGCCTGGTACTCCAGTAAAATTCCGGCTCCACCCTTCTGTCATGCTCAAAAAAAGAAATTCCGATAATTTCCCCCTTGACACAGGCATGGTTTCCCGTAAATTCCCGGCTGCCCACAAAGAACACCGGCAGCTCCGCCTCTTCCCCTGCGGTCTCCGCCTCGATTTGTGAGATCACCGCCCTTCCCAAAGCGGCATCCTGCTCATAACGGCATCTGTCCGTATAATACAGCTTCCATGTCACCTTCGCCTGCTCCGCACCGCATACCAGGGAAACCGCCCCAATACAGAGCAATGCCGCCCGGAATATGCCTTCCCTCCGGACACGGCCCTTCTGCAAAAGGACAAGCTTTATCCCAAGCCAGCCCAGGAAGCCTGTCAGCGCCGGAAGCGCCAGTTGGGAACGCATGGCCGGCGTCCCCCCCAGAAGCACGGACATGAGAAAAGACGTGGTCAGCAGCGCCCCGTAAAAAAACAGGACCACACCCCCGTTTTTTCTCCCTTTCCTTCCGGACCCCTTCAGGAACCACAGCAGCAGCCCCAAATCCGCCGCAGCCAACAGCCCAAGCCCCCAATGATAAAAAACGGAATCATACCCGGTAAAAGCCTTCACCACATGGCCTGCAATACCGTGCAGCCCGCCCTCTCCCCCGCCCTCCTACCAGCCCCAGCCCCCGGCCCGGGAGCG